>JADLGE010000026.1 GCA_020849475.1 Gammaproteobacteria bacterium | reverse complement strand
CGGCCGGCGGCGCCGCGGCCATCACCAGCGGCGCACTCACGGCCGCCGGCGGCGCACTGGCCGGGATTTCGCTGGCGCGACTTAACGCCGGCGCCGGCGCGGGAGCACGTACGAGGGGCGCGCTGCGTGGCGCACTGTTGGCGGGCATGCTCACCACCCCCGCCGGGCGAAACGCCAGCATGCGCAACAAAGTCATTTCAAACGCCGCTTCGGCGTCGGGGCTCATGGCCAGATCGCGGCGTCCGGTCAGCGCTATCTGGTACAGGAGCTGTACTTCGTCTGCCGGCAAGCTGGCGGCCAGCGCCACCACCCGCGCGTCGCCTTCCAGATCCCCAGCCGTGCCACCCAGCACCTGCACCACCGCCACCCGTCTCAGCAGCGAAGCCATTTCCGCCAGCACCTGGCCGTAGTCCGGCACATAGCTCGCGAGTTCGCGCGCGGCGGCGATCACGGCATGGGCATCGCCCTCGGCGACCATCGACAGAATCTTCACGACGCGGTCCTGGTCGACCGTGCCGAGCATCATCACCACTTCATTGGTGTCGACCTTGCCGGCGCCGTGGGCGATGGCCTGATCGAGAAGGCTCAGGGAATCACGCACGCTGCCGCCGGCCGACTGTGCAATCAGCGTGAGCGCGCTGTCCTCGAAGGCGATGCCTTCGGCCTGCAGTACGGTGGCGAGATGCTGGGCCAGGAGACCGGCCGGCATGCGCGTCAGGTTGAACTGCAGACAGCGCGACAGAATCGTGACCGGCAGCTTTTTCGGATCGGTGGTCGCGAGCAGGAATTTGACGTGGGCAGGTGGTTCTTCGAGGGTCTTCAACAGCGCGTTGAAGGAGTGATTGGAGAACATGTGCACTTCGTCGATGAGGTACACCTTGTAACGCGCATGGGTCGGCGCGTACTGCACGTTGTCCAGCAGTTCGCGGGTCTCGTCGACCTTGGTGCGCGAGGCGGCGTCGACTTCGATGAGATCGACGAAACGGCCCTGGTCGATGGCGGTGCAGGCGCTGCACACGCCGCAGGGTGTGCTGCTGACGCCGGTCTCGCAGTTCAGGGCCTTGGCCAGCACCCGCGCGAGGGTGGTCTTGCCCACGCCGCGCGTGCCGGTGAACAGGTAAGCATGATGCAGGCGACCGGTGTCCAGCGCGTTGATCAAGGCCTTGAGCACGTGCGCCTGCCCAATCACCTCGGCAAAGTTGCGCGGCCTCCACTTGCGTGCGAGGACCTGGTAGCTCATGTGGCGTTACTCTTCACTAAAACGCGGGGTCGGCACCGGGCAGGTGCGCATGACCGTCGAAGCCGGTCACAAGAGAATAAGGCGGCGAACGTGCCAGCCACACCCCGGCACCCACAGTGACTGCTACCGTTGCTCCCTTCCGGGCCTGGCGGGGTTTACAGAGCTGTGCTGCGAGGGGACCGACACGTTCACCATTGATTCGTGTCCGGGCGCGAGTGTACTACAGGTCTCCCTTATTGTGGGTCAGACTTCAGTCTGACATTTTGAATGTCAGACTGAAGTCTGACCCACAGCACGCGCGCGGGCATCTCCCGCCGGCATCGACAGGAGAACCTTCATGCTCATCGGCGTCCCGAAAGAAATAAAAAACCATGAATACCGCGTCGGCCTGACGCCGGGCAGCGTGCGCGAGCTGGTGCACCGTGGCCACCGCGTGCTGGTGGAATCAGAGGCTGGCGCCGGCATCGGCATGCATGACGCCGACTATCGCGCGGCGGGCGCCGAGGTCGGCACCGCCGATGAAGTCTTCGCGCGCGCCGACATGGTGGTCAAGGTCAAGGAACCGCAGCCGCAGGAGATCGCCCGCATGCGCGCCGGCCAGCTGCTCTTCACTTATCTGCATCTCGCGCCCGATGCGCCACAGGCGCGCGGTCTCATCGCTTGCGGCGTCACTGCCATTGCCTATGAAACCGTCACCGACAGACACGGCGGCCTGCCGCTGCTGGCGCCGATGAGTGAAGTGGCGGGACGCCTTGCGGTACAGGCCGGCGCCCATTGTCTTGAAATGGCACAAGGCGGCCTCGGCATCCTGCTCGGCGGCGTGCCGGGCGTGGCGCCGGCCAAGGTCGTGATCATCGGTGGTGGGGTGGTCGGCGACCATGCCGCGCAGATGGCGGTCGGCCTCGGCGCCGACGTGACCTTGTTCGATAAATCCCTCGATCGCCTGCGTCACCTGACTGATAAATACCAGGGCCGCGTCAAGTGCGTGTACTCGACGCTCGAGCATATTGAGCAGGCGGTCCGCGACGCCGACCTCGTCATCGGCGCGGTGCTCATCCCGGGCGCCGCCGCGCCCAAACTCCTGACCCGCGCCATGCTCGAACACATGAAGCGCGGCGCGGTGGTGGTGGACGTTGCCATCGACCAGGGCGGCTGCTTCGAGACCTCGCACCCCACCACCCACCAGAACCCGACTTTCGTCGAATCCGGCGTGGTGCATTACTGCGTGGCCAACATGCCGGGCGCGGTGCCGCGCACCTCGACCTTCGCCTTGAACAACGCCACCCTGCCCTACGTGCTGGCGCTCGCCGACAAGGGCGTCAAGCGTGCGCTTGGCGATGACGCGGGCCTCGCCAACGGGCTCAACATCCATGCTGGCCAGGTGACCTGCGCGGCGGTAGCGCAAGCCTTGGGGCTGGCCTACGTGCAGCCCCTGCAGGCCTTGGCGGGCTGAACGCAGGCCACGGATGCACGATGCGCGGCAGCGCGGTTGACGACGCCGCGCACCGCCCTTAGCTTCAGCGCTACATCATTTCAACCACCAGCACTCAGGGACTCAAGACCCATGCCATATCGCATCTCCGTCGACACGGGGGGCACGTTCACCGACGTGGTCGTGACCGATGACTCCGGCCACTTCACCATCGGCAAAGCCTTGACCGACAAAAAGCGCGCGTTCGCCAGTATTGCCGCCGGCCTCGCCGTCGCCGCCGAAGAACTCGGTCTGTCGGTGCCGGCGCTGCTCGCCGATACCGCGATGTTCCTCTACGGCACCACGCGCGGCACCAACGGCATCGTCGAGCGCAAGACCGCGCGCACCGCGTTTTTGAGCACCGAGGGCTTTCCCGACATCCTGCTCCTGAAAGAAGGCGGCAAGTCCGAACCGCACAACTTGAGGATGGAATACCCGGCGCCCTATGTGCCGCGCCGTCTGACCTTCGAAATTCCGGAGCGCATCAATGCCGAAGGCGGCGTCGAAAAGCCCCTCGATGAAGCGGCGGTGCGCGCGCTGCTGCAAGGTCTGCAAGCGCGCGGCGTGGAAGCGGTGGCAGTGTGTCTGCTGTGGTCCATAGCCAACCCCGCCCACGAGCTGCGCGTCGGCCAGATGATCGAGGAAGTGCTGCCGGGTGTGCCCTACACGCTTTCGCACCAGTTGAATCCGATTCTGCGTGAATACCGGCGCGCTTCGTCGACCGCCATCGACGCGTCCTTGAAGCCACTCATGCAGGAATACCTCCTGACGCTGGAAAAGGATTTGCGTGACGCCGGCTACCAGAACGACATCCTGGTCAGCACTTCTTTCGGCGGCGTCATGCATCTCGGCGACGTGGTGCAGAAGCCCATCTACCTGGTGAAGTCCGGCCCGGCCATGGCGCCCATCGCGGGCCTCGCTTACGCGGCGGCGGAAAATCTCACGCGTGACATCATCGTGTGCGACGCCGGCGGCACCACCTTCGACGTCAGCCTGGTGCGCGATGGCGCGGTCGAATACTCACGCGATACCTGGCTCGGGCCGCAATGGGTCGGCGACAACCTCGGCATGGCCTCGGTGGCGGTGCATTCCATCGGCGCCGGCGGCGGTTCGATTGCGTGGGTCGACAGCGGCGGCCTGCTGCGCGTCGGTCCGCAGTCGGCAGGCTCGGAACCGGGCCCGGCCTGCTATGGCCGTGGCGGCACGCAGGCCACGGTGACCGATGCTTCGGTGGTGCTCGGCTACATCGACCCGGCGCATTTCCTCGGCGGCCGCATGCAGCTCGACGAAGCGGCGGCGCGGCGCGCCATCGAACCCGTAGCGCTGAGTCTCGGCGAAACTGTCGAACGCGCGGCTTTCGCCATTCTGACGGTCGCCAACGAAAACATGATCCAGGCGATCAAGGAACTGACCATCAACGAGGGCATCAACCCGGCCGATTCAATCCTGGTCGCCGGCGGCGGCGCCGGTGGTCTCGGCGCCATGCCCATCGCCGCCGAGCTCGGCTGCTCGACGGTGCTGGTGCCGCGCACCGCGGGCGCGTTGAGCGCCTCCGGCATGCAGTTCTCGGACATCATCACCGAGGCCGGCGCGGCGCGCCTGACATCCACCGATCAATTCGATTTCGAGGGCGTGAACGCCGCTCTGGCCAGCATCGACGCGAGTCTCGAAGTGTTCGCCGGACGCCTGCGTGAACGCGGCATCACCGATGTGAAGAAGCGTTACTTCGTCGAAGCGCGCTATCGCTTCCAGGTGTGGGAACTCGAAATTGAAGTCGCTGCCGCGCGCTTCAAGGATGGCAACGATGTGAATGCGCTGGTGGAAGAATTCCATCGCGTGCATGAGCGCGTGTTCGCCATCACCGACATCGGCCAGGCGGTCGAATGCCTCAACTGGCGCGGCCGTCTCATCGCCAGCGTCAATGCGCCGTCGCTGGAGCCGAGCCGCGCGGCAGGCCAAAGCAAGGCCGATGCCGACCGCCGTCGCCCGGCCTACTTCGGGCGCGGTGGCGCGGTTGAAACGCCCATCTATCTCGGCGACCGCCTGCCGGTCGGCGCCGTCATCGACGGCCCCGCCATCATCGAAGAGCCCACCTCGACCCTGGTGGTCAATCCCGGCGCCAGCGCGCGCGTCAGCGCCGGAGGCCGTTACATCCTGACCCCGCCCAAGGAGACCAGCCTGTGAACCAGACCACGACAGACCAGGCGCCGGCCTACACCATGGACCCGGTGCTGATGGCAGTGCTCGCCAATCGTCTCAATGCCATCGTGCGCGAGATGTCCAACACCCTGTTGCGCACGGCGCGCTCGGCGGTGCTGGCGGTGGTGCGCGATTTTTCCTGCGCGATAGTCACGGCCGACAACCAGCTGCTGTGCCCCGGTGAAGGCTTGCCGGTGCACATCTTCGGCTCGTCGCTGCAGTCACAATCGATGTGCGACCTGCACAAGGATCTGACGCCGGGCGATGCCTTCCTGCACAACGATCCCTACCTCGGCAACACCCATGCCGCCGACCACATGATCATGTGCCCCGTGATCGTCGACGGCGAACACCTGTTCACGACCTGCGCCAAAGCGCACCAGGCCGATTGCGGCAATTCCATTCCCAGCACCTATCACGCCTATGCGCGCGACGTGTACGAGGAAGGCGCGCTGATATTTCCCTGCGTGCGCGTGCAGAAGGATTACAAGGACGTCGAAGACATCATCCGCATGTGCCGGCGTCGCATCCGCGTGCCGGAGCAGTGGTATGGCGACTACCTCGCCACCGTCGGCGCCGCGCGCATCGGTGAGCGGCGCCTGACCGAACTCGTGCGCCGCTATGGCATGGACACCATCCGTCAGTTCGTGCGTGACTGGTTTGCCTATTCCGAACGGCGCATGGTCGAAGCGATCAAGAAGCTGCCGAATGGCCGCCTGACCAATGTCGGCTATTACGATCCGCAGCCGCCGGTGCTGCCCGATGGGCTGGCGATACGCGTCGACGTCAACGTCGATGCCATCAACGGCACCATCGAAGTGGATCTCACCCACAACGAAGACAACAAGGACTTTGGCTTGAACCAGTCGGTGGCCTGCGCCACCAGCAACGCCATGGCCGGCGTGTTCAATTGCATCGATCAGGACGTACCGCACAACGGCGGCAGCTTCTCGCGCGTGTCGGTGAAACTGCGCGAAGGCTGCATCATCGGCATTCCGCAATTCCCCCACTCATGCTCGATGGCGACCACCAACATCGGCGACCGCATCGTCAACATCACCCAGGCGGCGTTCGCCACCATCGGTGATGGCCACGGCCTCGCCGAAGGCGCGCTCGGCATGGGCGCCGGCGCCGGCGTGATCTCGGGCAAGGACTGGCGCGTGGGCGGCAGCCCCTACATCAACCAGGAATGGCTGGTGGTGAACGGCGGGCCCGGCACGCCGAGCACCGACGGCTGGCTGAACTACGGTCTGCCGGTGGCGGCCGGCCTCATGTATCGCGGCAGCGTGGAAGTGGATGAATCGAAATATCCGATCACCATCAAGTCGCTGCGCGTGGTGCAGGGTGGCGGCGGCGCCGGACGTTTCCGCGGCGCGCCGGGCGGCGAAGTAATCTACGGTCCGCGCAAGGACGCGATGACGGTGGTGGTGTCCTGCGACGGCCAGGTCAATCCGCCGCAAGGCGTACGCGGTGGTCATGCCGGACCCGCGGCGCAGACCTGGCATGTGCGCGCCGACGGCAGCGAAGACAAGCTGCCAGGCGTGGTCGAATGCCGCCTGCAGCCCGGCGAATTCGTACGCGGTGTGGACTGCGGCGGCGGCGGCTACGGCTCACCGCTGGACCGCGATCCGGCACGCGTGCTGGCCGATGTGCTCGAACGCTGGGAAACCCTCGAACGCGCGCGCGATGTGTATGGCGTGGTGCTGACAGGCAAGGTCGAGGATGAATCGCTGGCGGTGGACGCGGAAGCGACCAGGCAGCAGCGAGCGAAATTGGCGGCGGCCTGAAAAGGAGCGGCGTCTCGTTGCCTTTGTAGGTGCGAATGAATTCGCACCTACAACGTTGGCGTCACGCCATCACCCGCACCATCAAAACCGATACTCCGCCGACATCAGCACCGTCGTGCCCACGCCGGTAAAGCCCTCGGCCAATTCGTAATCCGCGTCGAACAGATTGTCGGCCGACAAGGTCAGCGACAGATGCTTGTTGAAGGGTTGCCAGTTGGCGAAGGCGCCGGCCGTCCAGTAGCCACCGAGCTTGCGGCTGTTATTGAGATTGGCGGCGCGTTCGCCGGTGTAATTGCCGCTCACGCCGACGGTCACCGCCTTGGGATGCACCCACATGAGGCCGGTATGGAATTCCTGTTCGGGGATGAGCGGCAGGTCGCGGCCGTGATCGGCGCCGCTCGAGCGGTTGTCGCTCCACAAATGCTTGTAGCTCGCTGACCAGCCGATGCGTTCGGCCAGCCAGACGTTGGCGCCGAAGCTCACGGTGTCGAGACGCCCGTCCGCGAGGTGACCGAAAATCGTGAAGCGCGAATCCGGCACGAAGCCGAGTGCGAAATCCTCGACGTCCTGACGGTCGACTTGCACGAAGGTGTACACGCGCGAACTCCACTCCGCGTCCCAGCGCAGCTGGTGATACCAGGTGGCGGCCAAGGTGTCGGTAGCGGCGAAATAGGCATCGGGCACCACGGCGCCGAGGATGCCTACCGGCGCGAGGGTGTCCTGCGTGCGCAGGGTGTCGATGAGCGCACTTTGCGATGACACGCGCAACCAATGATGGGGCGTGACGCGCCAGGCGAGACCGATGCGCGGGTCGAACTGGTGCTTGTCGTTGGCACCGAGGTCGATGTCGCGATAGAACACACCACCCTCGAGCCACAGCTCGCTCGTTACCTTCCAGCGCCCCTGGCCGAACACCTCGAGCGAAGTCGCAACCTGGTTTTGCGTGAGGCGCTGGCGCACCGGGTCGGTCCACAGGAACGCACATTGCGCGGGCGGATTGTTGACGCCGATGAAAGGGCAACTCGGCACATCCACACCCGCACCGAACAGGTTGCCGATGCCGAACAGGCGCGGCGTGATGGCATTGAGCACCGTGTGCTCGTCGAAGCGACCATAACTTGCGCCGTAGGTGAGCTCCAGCGGGCCCGTGTCGAACATCTGTCGCAGTTGAAACAGCAGCTTCGAAGTATTGGTCGTGTCATTGAGGGTGGCGTCGTCATCCAGCGCCGCGGCGCTGCTGTCATCAGTGCGCGGGCAGCTGACGCTGAACAGCACACCGCACAGCGCATTGCTGAGCGGGCCGGTGAACAGCACCGGGAAGTTCGGCGGCTGGTTGATGTTGGCAATGGCGAGATCGGTGACGTCGAACAGACCCTGGCCATACAGACCGCGCGTGGTGTTGATGCCGAAGGTGCGCAGCAGGGAATAATCGCGGCTGCTGAGCCCGCGACCCAACGGGCTGCCATTGCTGAAGCGTGAATTCTCGTAGCCGCCCGCGACCCGCGCCATGATGCGGTTGTGATAATTGACGCGGTACTGGTAGCCGAGATCGGCGAACAGGAATTGATTCATCTGCGCGTCGTCGGGGTCGCCGTCACTGGCGGCGCCGGGCAGTTGCTGATCGAAATGCTGGGCGGTCAGGTTGAACAGCAGGTTGTGAGTCTGATCGAGCACACTGGTGCCGAGCTGCACCTGCAGGCTTTCATGCCCGGTGCCGTTGTCATCGCGATTGCCGTCATCGTGTTCATGACTGCCTGCGATGTAATAGGCAATCGGATCGGGGCGGCGCACGAGACCCTGCACGACACCGCCGGCTGCATAGGTGAAGCCACCGTCGTTGTAGCCGAGCGTGCTGTCCAGCGTGACGTCATGGCGCTGCTGGCGGAACGGCTCGTAGTAACGCGTCGGAAACGACACCGCGGTCGGGTCCAGCAACAGGCCTTGCAGATTGGCGCCGAGGCGTGCGCGTTCGGACGCGAACTGGTTGGCCTGTGAAAGATAGAAATAGCCGCCGGCTTCGTAAGGGTCAAAAGCCAGCATCGAGTAATAGCCGCCCCACTCGTCGAGCCCGAGGTTCGAATAGGCCTGGCCGAGCGTGGCGCTGCCGCCGCGCGCGTTGGCAAGCGTGTCGACGGCGAAGGATTTCGCGCGCAAGGTCTTGTCGAAGCCGCTGCGCGCCTGGCGGATTGCTTCGCCGGCTTCAAAATGATCGACTGCCGTGACTGAGCCGATGAGATCGGGTATCGGGTCATCCGGGTCGCGATGGCGGGCAGTGTCCAGGGCCTGGCGGGTGCGCGGATAGTCACCGGACTGGTAGGTGGCGGCCGCCAGGAACCAATCGATGCCCGGCAGTTCGGGATTGGCGACCAGCGCCTTCAGGGTCTTGTCGACCGCGGCGGGCGCGGCGCCGTGCAAGAGGTCGAGGTAGGCGAGTCCGAGGCCTGCGTAAGCCTCGTCGGCATTCAAGGCTTGCGCCTGTTCGAGATGGCTGCGCGCTTCA
The DNA here is from genome assembly GCA_020849475.1 of Gammaproteobacteria bacterium. GTDB lineage: Bacteria > Pseudomonadota > Gammaproteobacteria > JADJYF01. The sequence goes on along the minus strand of JADLGE010000026.1, from coordinate 90,157 downwards.
CTCAAGCGCCCGAGATAGGCCGCCACCAGGCCGAAATTCGCATGCGCCGAAGCGCTGCCGGGGTCGGCCGCCAGCGCCGCTTTCAGATCGCGCACCGCGGCGCGGTAGTCACCGAGATCGTTGTTCACCAGGCCACGCTTTTCATAGCCCGGCGCAAAGCTCGGACGCAGTTCCACACTGCGCGTATAGGCGGCCAGCGCGCGCGCTGCATCGGGCTCGCTGTAATGGTGATAGAGACCCTGCTCGTACCAGGCGAGGTGATCATTCGGGTTCAGCGCCACGGCGCGCGCCACCGCCGCCTGCATGTCGTCACGCGCGTCGGTCAGGAAATAGAGATGGGCGAGCAGGGTTTCGAAGCGTGAGTCCGCGCTGAAACGCGTGGCGCCGGCGCGCGCCACTTCGATGGCGGCTTGATGATCGCCGGCAAACGACAGCAGCCAGGCGCGCACCAGGTGGGTGTCGGGCAAGGCATCGGCGCTTTGCGCAAGCGCCGCCATGGCCGCATCGGCGTCGCCGAAACGACGCTGTTCGACCAGCACACCGATGCCCGCGAGCCTGGCCAGCGCCACGCGGCGCGCATCGCTGTCGGTCGCCGCCACCGCCAGCGCCTGCTCGGCGCGCGCGTAATCGCGGCGATGCAAGGCCACCATGGCGCTCACCAGCGCCGCGCGCGGCGTCGACACATCGCCTTTCAGGAGCGCATCGACGGCCGCATAGTCGCCGCGATCAAGCGCGCTTTCGGCCTCGGCGATGGGCCCGTCAGCGGCACTCCCGCCCGCCTTCACTTGCAGCGTCTCCAGCCATTCCGGGCCGGTCTGCAGCACGATCAACGGCCGGTCGCGCAAGTCGACCACGGCGCGCTTGGAAGGCGCCTGGCCGTGCTCGGCCGTGCCCACTTCGCCACGCGTCAACGACACCGTGCCGAGTTCGTTGCCGAGTTCCACTTCACCGGACAACACGGTGGCGGTGGTGCGCCCCTGCGCGTCAACGCTCAAATGCCAATCGGTGCCGCGAATGCCCAAGGTCGCGCTCGGCGTGCGCACGGTCACGATCGAGCGTCGCCCGCGTTGCACGCCGGCCGTGACGGTGCGGAACAGGGCCTTGGCGCGTGACCAGGCCGCGCCGCTGAGCAGCGCGAAGCGGCTCTCGTCCACGCCGTCGTTATTGCGCACCGACTCCACCTTGAACGTGGAATTGCGGTGGATGCGCACCTGGGTGTCGTCGTTGAAGAGAATGGCGGCGCCGCCGTAAGGGCCGGTCTTGATGGTGTCGCCGCCCTTGAGAATCTGGCCAACCGCCAATATTTCCAACTGTGTGCCGCCGGCGCGCTGCAAGACTTCGTCGCCGCGCGCGGCGACCACTTCGCCGACCACCGGCGCGCTGGCGTCGGGCGCGGGCTCAGCCATCACAGGCAGGCTCAGCAGCAGCGCCATGCACAGCAAACAACGTCGAAGTCGGGCGCCAATGGATGAGGTATTCATGGTCGGATTATAGCCATCGTCCCGCGTCGGGTAAGGGCATGAACTTGATCCCGAACACGGCAATGCGCTTTCGCGCGGCCCATCGTCGGCCCACAATAGCCGGCCATGTCATCTCAAGTCTGCAGGTAGTCCACCATGCTCATCTTTCGCCAGTTGTTCGATCAGGAATCTTCGACCTACACCTACCTGCTGGCCGACGACGAGACGCGCAAAGCCATCCTCATCGATCCGGTGTTCGAACAGGCGCGACGCGATCTGGCGCTGTTGGGCGAACTGGGTCTGCAACTGGAAGCGGTGCTCGACACCCATTGCCATGCCGACCATGTGACGGCCGCGTGGCTGCTCAAGCAGCGCACCGGTGCGCGCATCGCGATCGCCGCCAAGGCCGGTGTCGAGGGCGCCGATCAACTGCTCAAGCATGGCGACAAGGTCGCCTTCGGCCAGCGCCATGTCGAAGTGCGCGAAACCCCCGGCCACACCGATGGCTGCCTGACCTACGTGCTCGATGACGAAAGCATGGCCTTCACCGGCGACGCGCTACTGATTCGCGGCTGCGGTCGCACCGACTTTCAGCAGGGCAGCGCCTCGCGGCTCTATCACTCCATACGCACCCAGATCTTTTCCCTGCCCGACGCCACCCGCCTCTACCCGGCCCACGATTACAACGGCCTGACGGTCACCAGCGTGGCCGAAGAAAAGCGTTTCAATCCGCGCTTCGGCGGCCAGATCAGCGAATCGGATTTCGTCGGCTACATGAACAATCTCGGCCTGCCCCATCCCAAGAAAATCGACCAGGCCTTGCCCGCCAACCTGCGCAGCGGCTGCCCCGAGAACGGCACGGCGCCCGATACCGAGCCCCATTGGGCGCCGCTCACTTACACCTTCGCCGGACTGTGGGAACTCGATGCGCGCTGGCTGGAAGAGCATCGCGATGCCGTGCATGTGCTGGATGTACGCGAGCCGGAAGAATTCAACGGCCCGCTCGGTCACATCGCCGGCGCGCAGTTGATCCCGCTTGGCGAACTCGCGCAGCGCGTGGATGAAATCAACAACGACAAACCGCTGGTGGCGGTGTGTCGCGCCGGCGGACGCTCGGCGCAGGCCATCGTCATTCTGCGTCGCGCCGGGCGCAACGACGCCGCCAATCTCGCCGGTGGCATGTTGCGCTGGCGCGCGCAGGGCTATGCGGTGGTCGGCGGCGCCACCAATTGAGCATCACCGCGAACACCTGCCGAGGACTGAGTTGCCATGACTGACACCCACGGCGCCTGCTGTCACACGAGCGCCGACAGCGAACCGAGCTGGCGCGACCCGGTGTGCGGCATGACCGTGCGCGCGACCTCGCCCCACGAATTCGAACACCAGGGCACGCTTTATCACTTCTGCTGCGCGGGCTGTCGCGGCAAGTTCGCCGCCGACCCGGCCCGCTACCTGGCGCCGCCCACCATCGCGCAGGACAAAGATCCGGTGTGCGGCATGACGGTGCGCGAAGACGCGCCTCATCATCACTCGCACCACGGCCAGAGCTATCGTTTCTGCAGCGCAGGTTGCAAGACAAAATTCGCCGCCGACCCCGAGCGCTACCTGCAGCCCCAGACGGCCACGCTCGAAGCCGCGCCGCCCGGCAGCATCTATACCTGCCCCATGCATCCCGAAGTGCGACAAGACCATGCCGGCACCTGTCCGCTGTGCGGCATGGCGCTGGAAGCGGAGATGCCGAGCCTCGATGAAGGCGACAACCCCGAGCTGACGGATTTCCGTCATCGCTTCTGGCGGACCCTGCCCCTGAGCGTGACGGTCATGGCCTTGGGCATGGGCGGCCATCTCATCACGTCACTGACGCCGCGCGCCCTCGCGCTGCTGGAACTGGTGCTGGCCTTGCCGGTGGTGCTGTGGGCCGGCGCGCCGGTGTTCGAGCGCGGCCTCGCATCCTTGCGCCATCGCAGTCCCAACATGTGGACTTTGATCGCGCTCGGCGTGAGCGCCGCGTTTGCCTACAGCGTGGTGGCGACGCTGGCGCCGGGCGCGCTGCCGGCGGCTTTTCATCATGCGGCGATGGGCGGCCTGCCGGTGTATTTCGAGTCGGCGACAGTGATCGTATCGCTGACCCTGCTCGGCCAGATCATGGAATTGAAAGCGCGTGCCGCGACCGCCGATGCGATCAAGGCCTTGCTGCGCCTCACGCCGCAGACAGCGCATCGCATCGCGCCCGACGGTCGTGAAGTCGATATTGCGCTGGCTGATGTGCTGGTCGGCGATACGCTGCGCGTGCGGCCGGGCGAACAGGTGCCGACCGACGGCGTGGTGCTCGACGGTCACAGCGCAGTCGACGAAGCGATGCTGACCGGTGAACCTTTGCCGGTCAGCAAGCGCGCCGGAGATCGAGTCATCGGCGCGACCCAGAACACCACCGGCAGTTTCACTTTGCGCGCCGACAGGATAGGCAACGACACCCTGCTTGCGCGCATCGTGCAGCTGGTGGCGCAGGCGCAGCGCTCAAAGGCGCCACTGCAGCGCCTGGCGGACACCGTCGCCGGCTGGTTCGTGGCCGGCGTGGTCGCCTGTGCGCTCGCCACTTTGCTGGTGTGGGGACTGTTCGGTCCCGAACCGAGCTGGGTGCATGGCCTGGTCAACGCGGTGGCGGTCTTGATCATCGCCTGCCCCTGCGCATTGGGACTGGCGACGCCGATGTCGGTGATGGTCGCCACCGGCCGCGCCGCGCAGGCCGGCGTGCTGTTCCGCGACGCCGCCGCCATCGAGGCCTTGCACGGCGTCGATACGCTGGTCGTCGACAAGACCGGCACCTTGACCGCCGGTCAGCCGGCACTGACCGCGGTGCTGGCCCTGCCGGGCTTCGACCAGGCCAGCGTGCTGGCGGGCGCGGCGAGTCTCGACCAGCACAGCGAACATCCGCTGGCGCGCGCCTTGGTGACGGCCGCCAACGCGCAACATCTGCATCTGGAGAACGTGGCCGACTTCATCGCCGTGCCGGGCCTCGGCGTGCAGGGCCGCATTGGCGAGGCGGTGGTGGCGCTCGGCAACCACGCCTTGATGGCGCAACTCGGCATCGCCACCGATGCCCTGCACGCGGAAGCGCAAGACCTCGCGGCCGATGGCGCGACCCTCATCCATTTCGCGCGCGACGGCCGCCTGGCCGGCCTGCTGGCCCTGGCCGACACCGTCAAACCCACCACCCGTGAGGCGCTCGCGGCGCTGCGTGCGGCCGGCATCCGCATCGTGATGGCGACCGGCGACAGCGCCGCCAGCGCCGCGCGCGTCGCCGCTGAACTCGGCATCACCGACGTGCATGCCGCGCAACAGCCCGCCGACAAGCTCGCGCTCGTCGAGCGCCTGCAGGCCAGCGGCCGCAAGGTGGCGATGGCCGGCGACGGCATCAACGACGCGCCCGCGCTGGCGCGCGCCGAAGTCGGTATCGCCATGGGCACCGGCACCGATGTCGCCATGCAGAGCGCCGCCGTGACCCTGGTCAAGGGCGACCTGCGCGGTATCGCCACCGCCCGTGCTTGCGCGCAGGCGACGCTCAGGAACATGCGTCAGAACCTCATGTTCGCGTTCGCCTACAACGCGCTCGGCGTGCCACTGGCCGCCGGCGTGCTCTATCCCTTCACCGGCTGGCTGCTGTCACCCATGGTAGCGGCGCTGGCCATGAGCCTGAGTTCGGTGTCGGTGATCGGCAATGCGCTGAGATTGCGACGGGTGGCCTTGTGAAGCCGATGGCAGGATTGTTCCGTGGGTCAGACTACAGTCTGACATTGAAATTCTGGCTTGGCGCACGGTCATGGTCTGAATGTCAGACTGAAGTCTGACCCACAAAGAATACGCGCCGCGTCACCCGCAATAGGTCTTGTACAAAAACTTCAGCAGCTTGCGGACCTCGCCGTCCGGCAGGCCGTAGTACACGGTCTGTCCTTCGCGACGGGTGCTGACCAGTCCTTCGCGGCGCAGCACGGCAAGCTGCTGCGACATCGCCGGCTGACTCAAGTCCAGCGCCAGCGCCAGTTCACCCACCGCCTTTTCGCCGTCCACCAGCTGGCACAGGGTCAGAAGCCGGCTCTTGTGCGACAGCGATTTCATGAGTTCGCTTACGCGTGTCGCCACCGCTTCCATGTCTTTTACATGCATAAGTATATATATACGTATATCCACATATAGGAGTCAAGCACAGCCGCAGCCTATGCTCAGCTTACAGTCCATTGCAAGGAACATGACATGCAAGCACGCGTACACGGAATCTTCGACCCGGCCACCTACACCATAAGCTATGTCGTTGCCGAACCGACCGGCGATCACTGCGCGATCATCGACCCGGTGCTGGACTACGACCCGAAATCGGGCCGCACCAGCACCCACTCGGCCGATGCCCTGCTCGCCTGGATTGCCGCCGAGCGGCTCACCGTCGACTGGATCCTCGAAACCCACGCCCATGCGGATCATCTCAGCGCCGCGCAGTATCTGAAGTCCAAGGTCGGCGGCAAGGTCGCCATCGGTGAACACATCACGCGCGTGCAAGCCGGCTTCAAGCGTCTGTTCAACGAAGACGAGCGCTTCGCCACCGACGGCTCGCAGTTCGATCATCTGCTGAAAGACGGCGAGACCTTCGCCATCGGCGCACTCGAAGCACGCGTCATACACACCCCCGGACACACGCCGGCCTGCGTAAGCTTTCTCATTGGCGACGCCTGCTTCGTGGGCGACACTCTGTTCATGCCCGACTACGGCACGGCGCGTTGCGACTTCCCGGGCGGCGACGCGGCCGAGCTTTATCGCTCCATCCACAAAATTCTGAGCCTGCCGGACGACACCCATCTTTTCATGTGCCACGACTATCTGACGCCGACGCGCGATCATCACCTGTGGCAGACCACCGTGCGCGACGAGCGCAAGCACAACGTGCATGTGCACGAAGGCATCGACCAGGCGGAGTTCGTGAAACTGCGCAGCGCACGCGATGCGACGCTGGCCGTGCCGGTCTTGATCCTGCCGTCGGTGCAGATCAACATGCGTGCCGGTCACAAGCCGCCGGCAGAGGCCAACGGCATTTCCTATCTCAAGATCCCGCTCGATACCTTGTAATGAAAGACGCTTCCCGCGCGATGAATAGTCGCGCAAGAAGCGGAGTTTCGCCGGCCCGCGCGGCGCCTAGAGTGTCTGCCACTGACAGACACCCGAGGAGCCTCACCATGTCGAGCCAACAACACGAACGGCTGTCCACCGTACTCATCATCTTGTGCGGCGGCGCCTGCTGGAGCTTCCTGCTCTACAAGCTCTACTTCGGCCTGACGGTGCCGACGCTGGCCTGAGGGCCTCGCCGCTGGCCACACTTTCCGGCAGGTGACGCCGCGAGGCGCGGCGCGGAATAATCACCGAACACCGTCAGGCGATTCAGTGATGAAACCTCCGCGCCGTACCAGCTCCGCGACCCACAAACTGTCGCAACGCTGGCTCCTGCTGCTGCTTGTGCTCCACACCGCCGTCAGCCACGCAGAGGTCCAGTTCGAGGCCGTTCCGGGTGTGGATATCAAGGCCGGTGTACGCGCCGGCTTCGCCGCCGTCACCATGCTCAATGCCAACCTGGGCCTGGGCCAGGTCGACTTCCTGACCCGCGAACGCCACGGCGACCCGAGCTGGGCTGAAATCGACATCCAACCCTACCTCGGCTTCACCAGCCGCGACGGCTGGTATGGCGATGTCTCGGTGGTCGGCGCGCAGACCTTCTTCGATGGCGACGCGGCGGCCTTTACACGCGCCGGCGATGGCGGCGTCGACATCGAGACCGCGCTTTTGGGCTGGCGCTCGGATCTCGCCAGCAACGACGCGGAACAGCTGGTCATCGACCTCTCCCTCGGTCGCCAGACCCTCGACATCGGCGATGGCTTTCTCATCGACGATGGCAATTTCGATCTGCGTCATGACGGCGGTGTGTGGCTGGTGCCGCGCCAGGCATTCCAGCGCAGCCTCGTGGCGCGTCTCGATTATCGGCAATGGCACAGCGACCTGTTCTTTCTCGAAGCCGACCCCGACAGCGACGAGCCGGCGCTGGCCGGCGGCAACTTCGAATTTCAACTCACGCGCGGTGGCCATGCCGGGCTGCTCTACCTGCATATTCTCGACACCGATACACCGCGCCTGTTCGGTGTACGCGAGGGCATGAACGTGCTGAGCGCGCGCATCAACGACGTACGCCTCGAAGCACTGCCGCAGCTTGGCTGGTGGGGCGAGGCCACGCGTCAGTTCGGTGATGGACGCTTTGGCCGCATCGACGCCAGCGCCTGGTACGCCGAGGCCGTCTATCACTTCGAGCATCTGCCCTGGCAGCCGCGCCTCTCCTACCGCTACGCGTGGTTCTCCGGTGACGCCCATCCCCACGACCACACACGGCGCGATTTCGACCCCTTGTTCTACGGCTTCGACAAACGCAGCTGGGGCACCTGGTTCCAGGGCGAAGTGACCGGCGGCTGGCTGCTGTTCAACAACAATCAGCGCAATCACCTCGTGCATCTCGCCACCAATCCACGCGCCGATGTGACCGTCGGCCTGATCGGCGGGCGCTTTTCATTGGTGGAAAACAATTATCGCGGCGTGCCGGTCAGCAACCGACATTTCGGTGATGAGCTCAATCTCTACACCGACTGGACCATCAGCAAGTATGTTTTACTGAGCGCCGCCTACGGCGTGATGTTTCCCGGCGAGGCCGCGGTGCAGGGCGTCGGTGATGACGAGACCTTTCACCTGTTCGAGATGGGGCTGTATTTCACGTTTTGAGTCGCGGCCTGCCGTATGGGCAGGAATGCGGCAAATATGTGTGGGTCAGACTTCAGTCTGACCCACAATGGTCCTTATCCACGCCGTCGAATTCGAATTACGCCCTCCCCGTCGACCCGCCATCGACGCACAACACCGTGCCGGTGCAATAGGACGCCTCGTCGGACGCCAGATACAGACACGCATACCCCACTTCTTCGACCGTCGCCGGCCGCCCCATGGGCGCGATCAGCTTGGGATTGTCCGGCGAGAACAACTGCCCGAGCACCATCTCCACCATCTGGGTTTTCACGAAGCCCGGCGCCACCACGTTGCAGCGTATGCCGTCGTCGACATAGGCCACCGCCATGGAACGGGTGAGATTGATGATGGCGCCCTTGGTGGCGGTATAGGTGTGTGCGTCGGGCGCGCCGCCCATGCCGAAAATGCTGGCGACATTCACTATCGAGCCCGACTTCTGCTGCTTCATTTGCCGCACCACCAGGCGGCTCACGTAGAACACGCTGTCGAGGTTGATGGCCATTATCTCGCGCCACTTGTCGATGGGCGTGGTGTCGATGGGATCCATCGAGCCTTCACTCACGAGCTTGTGGCTATAGCCGACGCCGGCGGCATTGAGCAGGATATCGATGCGCCCGTATTGCTTGACGCAGGCATTCACCGCCGCTTCGACCTGCGCAGGGTCAGACAGATCGGCGCTGAACACGCTGCCCGTGCCGCCAGCATCGGTGACCTGCTTGAGGCTCTCATCGAGATTGGCCTGCGTGCGCGACACGCCGAACACCGTCGCGCCTTCCTTGGCGAACATGCGCATGCAGGCACGGCCGATGCCGGCGCCCGCGCCGGTGACCATCGCGATTTTGCCCTGTAGACGACCCATGGTGATTCCTCTTCAATTCTGTAGGTTGGGCGGACATTCTTTGTGAGTCAGACTTCAGTCTGCCCCACAAAGGAACAGCGCAAGGTAGATCAGCCTCTACGCCTGAGACTCAACTCGAACCCCGCCGACGCGACCTCCACCACGGGCGAGGTCGCGAGCTTCATCAGGCGTGCGACCTGATCGAGTTCCGGGCTCGACAGCAAGGGATAGCTGGTCTTGACCGGCCCGGCGGCGCGCATGCGTTCGAGATCGGCTTCCGGCACCAGTGCTTTCAGTATCAGCTCGTCGTCATTGCTGGCGCCGTAGCGCTTGCGCAGTTCTTCAATGCTGGGCTGTTCGGGCGGCTCGGCAAGAATGTCCTTGGCGCGCGGCGAAGCCATGATGCGGTCGAGCACATCGGGCTCGATGGGCGCGACGGTCTGGCCGTAGTAGCCGGCCGCGTATTGCAGAACCTCGTCCGGCACCACGCTGTAACGCTTGCCGGTGACGATGTTGAGCACCGCCTGGATGCCGACCAGCTGACTGAAGGGCGTCGCCATGCCGGGGTAACCCAGCTCACGACGCACGACGGCGGTCTCCTCGAACACTTCTTCGAGCTTGTCCGACATATTGTGCTTGGCGAGCTGCGCACGCAGCGTGCCGACCATGCCGCCCGGAATCTGATGATCGACCGACAGCACGTCGTATTCGGCGAACTGGTTGACGAGGTAACCGGCCGCCTTGCCCACTTTCTCGAAGTGATCGGCAATCGGACCGAGCAGGTTCGTATCGATGTCATGGGTATGGCCGCGCCGCGCGACATTGCGCGCCATCACTTCGATGGACGGCACGGCCGGACCATTGGCCAGCGGCCGGGTGCTGGTGTGCAGGATGTTCACGCCGCACTCGATGCCAGCGAGATAGGCCTGCACTGACTGGCCGAGGCGGTTGTTGGAATGCAGTTCCAACGGCCGCCCGCCGATGCGCGCGACGATGGCCGGCACCAGGGTCTTGATGCGTTCGGCATCGAGCACGCCGGCGGTGTCATACAGAAGGATGGTGTCGATGTCGGGCGAGGCCGCGATCTGCGCGGCCTTGTCGGCGAAGTATTCGTCCGAATGCACCGGGCTGAGGGTGTACATCACCGTGCCCGACACTTCGGAGCCATAGGCCTTGGCGATTTTTGCCAGGCGATGCATCTTGTCGATGTTGAACAGGACGTCGTAGATCCAGAACGACCGGCAGCCGTGCTCGTTCAACTGCCGTATCCAGGCGTCCATCAAGGCATCGGGCGTGACGCTGAACGTCACCGCCGCATTGGAACGCATGCCGGCGCGCAGCTTGGAGCGCGGCATGGACTGCACCAGAAGATCGAGCCCGTCCCAGGGATTCTCGCGACATTCGCGAATCAGCACTTCGAACTGCGAAGAGCCGGTCAAATCGACCACGCGGTAACCGACGCGGTCGATCAAGGGTGTGACCGGCAATGCCATGCCAGCCGTCATGCGCATGCCCCACAGGCTTTGCTGCCCGTCGCGCATGGTTTCATCGAGAAATTGTATGTGTGCCATGGTGAACTACCGCGTCGCCGCGTGCTTACTCCTCGCGGACGTGGCCCAGGATGCGTAACAGGTCTTCGTGCAGTTCGAACCACACGGTGTGATAGCTGTCGAGCTTGGCGTCCGACACCCAGGCGGCATCGCCGTCCTCGGCCTTTTCCAGTGCCTGCCCAAGCTTGTCGCTGTAGACCTTCAGACGCGGCTCGCCGGCGCAGAGCTTCTTCAATATCGGATCGAAGCGCTCATGCAGGTCACCGAGTTTGCCGATCACACGCTCGTCGTATTCTTTGTTCGAATGATCGTTGGCGACGCGCTTGCCGCCGACGTCCATGGTCTGCCAGTCGGTGATGAGCTGCTTCAAATCCTTGTTGATGACTTCGAAGCGCTGGTAGGCGGCGACGAAGTCGCCATTCGCGCGCAAGGCGTCGTTGAAGCGCGAATATTCGCCGGCCAGCATCATCTGGCCGCAGGGCGTCAGCATGTAACGCCCATCGACTTCGGCGACGCGGCCGCCGGCCACGGCGCCCGTCAGTACGGTTTCGACGCGAGCGACCGGCAGGCCGGCCAGTGCAGCGACGGCCTTGGCATCGCCATGCTTGCGAATGGCGACGCCATGCATCACGCGGTGGAGTTCGGTTGCCATGTGTGTGTTCCCCTCAGCCCTTGGCCCGCAGTGCTTCAATGTCGGCGCGCGTCAGCCCCGCGCCCTTGCCCTTCAACAGCCGGGAATGCTGCTGTTCGAGCTTGAACAATTCATCCGCGAGCGGCGTGTCGTAGTGATATTTCACCCAGTCCGTGCACAGCAGGCGGAACTTGTCGTTGCAGGGGTCGGGCACGAATTCGCGGCTCGCGCGGTTGTACTCTTCCTGGCTCATCACGCCTTGCGAGGTCCGGTACCTGTCGACCTTGGGCGGCAGGTTGCTGACGCCCGGCCGCATCGGTCCGACGGTCGGCGCGTAGTCAGTGTCGTTCAGCATCGAGTACGGAAAATAGGACAGTGCGCGGCGCGGCAGATCGGTGTGCTGCATCATGTAGTAGTCATGCATGCGCTGACTCGGCGTCGAGATGTAGCCCACCAGTTCGCCCAGGAACAGGTTGCCGTATTCATCGTTCAGCAGCGGACGGAAACGCTCGGTGCGCTCATCGATCATCATCCAGTCTTCGGCCTCGTAGCAGCCGGCGATGTGGGCCATTTCCTTGGCGATGGCGAAGTACACCAGTGCGCCGGCGTCGAGCTGCTGATCACGCGTCCAGCCCGCCATCTGTTCCCACAGCTTGGCGGTCGCGGCCTTGATGCGCGCATTTAAATCGTTGAAGGTCGCGGTCAGCTCTTCGCGGCTGCCCATGCCGACAGGCATCGGCACATGGGTCAGGTTGTCCTGGGTATAGAGACCGACGGCCACGATGTGCTCGGGCTTCATCTCCGGCTCGGATTCAAACGAGCCCCAGTCGTCCAGCAGGTTGATGTTAATGCCTTCCAGCACCATGTTCACGGTAAGATTGTTGTAGGGAATGTCCTTGCCCACGCCGTCCAGCCACGGGTAGTCATACTCCGACAGTTCGCGGAACTCACGCACCAGCATCTCGCGCGTGTCGGAAATCTTGTAGGGCCCATGGTTGTGGGTGGTGACGCGGCATTCGCAGGACACCAGGAAGCCGTACTGCGCGATGGTCGCCATGAAGTTCTGCGCGGCGGTGTGCAGCTCGTCGCCGATGCGGCACTCGAAGGCATCGGCGTGATACACCTGCAGACGCTGCTCCGGCAGGATCTGACCGCGGTGATTGGCCATGCGGTTGGTCAGGTTGCCGTTGTTGCGATGCCAGGACAGCTGGAAGCGCTTCCAGAAATCCATCACGTAGATCACGTCGTCGACCGCGTCGGTCGGTTTGATCACGCCCCAGTTGATCAGCATCTCGCGGCCGAGCAGATAGAAGCAGGGAATGGTCCAGGCCACTATCTTGATGCCGCTGTTGCGCGCGCGGTCGCCGATTTCCTCGGCCGACATATGTTCTTCAAGCTTCTTCAGCAGCACCGGGTAGCGGTAGAAGCAGTTGAGATAGGAAAACAGAATGTAGGCCGAGACCGGGAAGATCTTCGATTCCTGCACGGTGCGCGTGGCGCACAGCCAGTAGGTCTCGTCGGCGTTCTGCTGAATGAGGTTGTTGGTTTCGAGCAGCTGGGCGTAGGTGAGCTTGTTGCCGGACATCGTCATGGATTCCTGGTTGAGTCGTCGCGCGGCATCAGCCGCGGGTGAGGCGCCACACGCGCGCCGAGGCATCGACGCCGTGGGCATAGTCCTCGCCGGTCTTGGCGCGCGCCGAGATTTCGATTTCGACGCGGTCGCCGTCCTTGATGCCGGACAGGCGCGAATTCATGAGGCAGGGAATGCCGTACTCACGGGTGAGGATGGCGAGATGCGAACGGGTGGTGCCGCCGGCGCACAGCACGCCCTTGAATTTTTCCAGCACCGGCGCCGTCAAGGTGCCACCGGAGTCATCGACAATCGCGATGGTGTCGGCCGGCACACCGTTGGTCAGGTATTCCAGCACCTTGTCGCTGGTGCGCACGTAGCGCGCGATGCCGCTCATGTTCTTCTCGTAGGTCACGACGTTGTCGCCGGCGCCGCGCAGCTCGCGGCCTTCGGCATCGGCCGCCGCGGTCGGCGCGCCTTCGTGTTCGAAGCTGAAATCGGGATTGTTGAGGCCGGCGTCCTTGTAGGCTTCCGGGCGCTCGATGGCCGACGACATCGCCGAGGGCGTGAAGCGATAACCGAGGTCCAGCAGGCGCGCCTCGATGGCTTCCATGTCGGCCTTGGTCACGACGGCGGCATCGGGGCCGAACACGAACTCGCGCCACGGCTTGCCGGCGGCGGCGAAGCGTTGGCGCATGAGGTCCTTGACCGCGCTGTTATAGGCCTCGACCACCGCGAACTCCGACTGGTAGCCGTATTTGTCGGTATCGACCAAGAGTTTGGTCATGCGTACTCCCCTTCTCTCAAGTTTGTCGCGACTAGGACGTGTACTGGGCGCGCAGACGCGCGAGCTGCGCGGGACCGAGACCGTAGAGGGTCTCAAGCATCCCTTCGCCCGAGCCGTAATGTTCATCGATGGCGGCGAACGCGGATTGTAAATAGCTTTCGCGGGTTTCCAACAGCGGCATGATCAGCGGCCGCGCCACTTCCAGCGGCCCCTTGACGTCGTACTTGGTGATGACGCGCGGAATCTCCTGTTCATAGGGGAAATAACGCTGCGACAAAAGGAAGTCCTTCAGGATGGTCGTGCGCGGCACGCCGAGCGCGGTCAACAGCAGGGCGGACGCCACGCCGGTGCGCTCCTTGCCGGCCGAGCAGTTGATGAGCACCGCCCCGGGCCCGCACTCCATCAAGACTTCGAACAGGCGCTGGTAGCGCGGCGCGGCCGTCAGCACCAGCACGCGCATCATCTCGTGCATGGCGTCGACCACCCGCTGCGGGTCCTGGGTGCTGGCGAACAGGCGATTGAAGTAGTAGCGGTCGCCGATGCCGGGCGTGATCTCAAGTACTTCCAGGCGCGGCTCGCCGGGCAGACCGCGCGATTCGCTGGCGCGCTCTTCGCTGGTGCGAAAATCACACACCGTACGAATGCCGAGTTCATTGAACTGCGCGACGCTGTCGGCGCCGAGATTGGCCATGTGCCCGGAGCGGAACAAGCGGCCCCACTGCACGCGGCGGCCGTCGGCATTGGCATAGCCGCCGAGATCACGGAAATTCACGCAGCCGCTCATGGGCACGTTGCGCTGCGCGACGATGAGACCGCTGCCGTCTTTCCGTTGCAACAGAAAGTATTCGCGCAGACCCGGCCGTGACGCGGCGAGCGTGGCGCCGGGTTGCGCATCGCGCAGCAGAGGTCGGTCGCGTTGGATGGTGCCCGGGGTTGCGCCAGCGTAGATGGTCAAAGGCGCAGTGCTGAACCTGTCATCCCATTCAAAGCGGTAGCGGCCGTCGCCGTGTAATTCGACGGCGACACCGGTTATTACATCTTCACTATTCAAAATTCGAATACCCTGCTGGTGCGGTCATTCGCACATTCGAACCGATGCATCACGCCGAGGTGCGCCTTTGAATGTGCAAATGGATTCGCACCTACAGGCGAGCAGACGTTTTTCACCACAGCCGCCGCGTAGCCAGCGCCGCGCCTTCGGACAGGGTCTTCAACTTGGCATAGGCGATGTCCGGGTCGACACGGCCGTATTTGGCAAACGTGCCAAAGCCGCAGTCGGTGCCGGCGATCACGCGCTCGCGCCCGACGATGTCGGCAAAGCGGCAGATGCGCTCTGCCACGTATTCCGGGTGCTCGATGAAATTGCAGGTGGTGTCGATCACGCCCGGCATCAGCACCTTGTCTTCCGGCGGCGCGATTTCTTCCCACACCCGCCACTCGTGGGCGTGCCGCGGGTTGGCCGATTCAAACGAGATGACCTGCGGTTTGACCTTGTGCAGCACGCGCATGATCTTGGCGAGGGGAATGTCGAAATCGTGGGGGCCATCGTAATTGCCCCAGCACAGGTGCAGGCGCGCGGCCTGCGCCGGCACGCGTTCGAGCGCGTGGTTCAAGACTTCGACATGCAGTTCGGCGTGACGGATGAATTCGGCGTCGCTCAAATCCTTGTACTGGGTGTGACGCGCCATGGCGAGATCGGGGCAGTCGATCTGCACCACGAAACCGGCCTGGTTGATGGCCTCGTATTCCTCGCGCAGCACGCGGGCCAGCGCTTCGAGATAGGCGCGTTCGCTCGGATAGTGCTGGTTGGGCAGGAAGGCGCCGATCACGCCCGGCGAGGCGGCATTGAGGAAGCCTTCGACCACGTCGGCGCCGTCCAGCGCTTCGCGAAAATTGGTGAGATCCATTTCCAGCGCGCTGCGGTCGCGCACTTCGATTTCTCCGGTGCAGCAAGGCCGGAGGATATTCGGCGCCTGGCCCTGCTGCGCGGTGCGCTGCATGAAGGCCGGGTAGCGTGCGAGATCGGCCGGCGGATTGCGCGGGCTGTCGCCGGAAAATCCCGTGCAGCGGTCCTTGATGTAGGTGGCGTAGCCAATCTTGCTCATCTCGCCGTCGCTGACGATATCGACGCCGGCCTCGACCTGGCGCGCGACCGCCTGCTTGACCGAGGCCAGCACCTCGGCCTGGAACACATCGGCATCGATGTCCTCGCCGAATTCCTTGCGCAGCAACAGATCGCTCATCGAATCGGGACGCGGCAGACTGCCGACGTGGGAGGTCAGAATTCTGTCGGTGCTGAGTCTCATGGCGGCGCCTTGCTCGATTGAAAGTAAGCCGCATTCTGGCACGGACACACGCCGCGCGGCGAGGCGCCGACGGCGAGTGCATACGGCGCGCACGCGCTCTATATTGCCGCCTTCCCAGCGGAGACCCGTAAGCCATGCAATTCCCTGACAGCGCCGGCATCCACGACATCGAAGTTCAGCAGGATGGCGGCCGCGCGGTGCGCTACACCGTGTCGGTGCCGGTCGGCGCGGCGCCCGATGGTCGCAGGGCCCTGGTGCTGATCCTGCACTATGCCGGCAGCCCGACGCGCTATTACGGCCGCCCATTGCTCGAATACCTGTTCGAGCCCGCGCTGCGCGAACTGGCGCCGGTATGCATCGCCCCCGAAGCCATCAATGGCCAGTGGCACACCGAAGAAAATGAAGCCTTTGTGATGGCCCTGCTGGGCGGCGCGACGGCGGCTTACGGCATCGACCCCGCACGCACCGTGATCGGCGGTTACAGCATGGGCGCCATCGGCACCTGGCATTTCATCGAACACTATCCCGCGCGCTTTTCGGCGGCGCTGCCGGTGGCCGGCTACCCGAATAGCGAGTTCGACTGCACGCTGCCCGTGCATGCGTTTCACAGCGCCAATGACGAGCTTTTCCCACTGGCCGCACTCGAGGCGCGCGTCGCCAGCCTCGCCGCCGCCGGTCGCCCGATCACCCTCACCACCGCCACGGTCAATGGTCACTTCGATGTGAATGGCTATCGCCCGGCACTCGGCGCAGCCCCCGCTTGGCTGCGCGACGTGTGGGGTGTCACGGCGTCCTGAGCCGGCTGTACGCCCGCGCTGCGCCCTGCCTACAATGCCGGCCATTCTTTAGGGACCTCACGACCATGACCGGTGCGTCACGCATCGACAGCTTCGACTTCGAGCCGGGTTACGTGATTGCCGGCAAGTACCGCGTGGTCGCGTTGCTGGGCCGCGGCTGGGAAGGCGAGGTCTACAAGATTGTCGAGGTCGGCACCGGCATCGAACGCGCCGCCAAACTGTTTTTCCCCCATCGCAACCGCCGCAACGCCGCGGCGCGGCGCTACGCGCTGAAGCTGCACAAGCTGCGCCATTGCTCGGTGCTGATTCAGTACTACACCCAGGACGTGATGGAGTTCGCCGGCCAGCGCGTGACGGTGCTGGTGTCGGAATTCGTCGAAGGTGAACTGCTCGAGCACTGGGTCAAGCGCCAGAGCGGCCATGTGCTGCAACCCTTCGAAGCGCTGCATCTTTTGCACGCGCTCGCCACCGGCATCGCCGACATCCACATGGCGCGCGAATATCACGGCGATCTGCATACCGAAAACGTGATCGTGCGCCGCCATGGTCTCGGCTATCAGATCAAGCTCATCGACATGTACCCATGGGGCGCGCCCAAGCATGAGAACATCCAGGGCGACGTACTCGATCTCGTGCGCATGTTCTACGACGTGCTGGGCGGCGCGCGCCGCTATGCGCAGCAGCGCGCCGAGGTGAAGGCCATCTGCTGCGGGCTCAAGCGCTCGCTGATCCTGTGCAAGTTCAAGACCGCCGGGCAGCTCAGGGATTATCTTGAGACCATGAGCTGGGATTGAACAGGCAACTCTCTTGGCCGTGGGTCAGGCTTCAGTCTGACACTCGATGGGGAGCGGCTGAATGTCAGACTGAAGTCCGGCCCACACAGTCATGCACCCGCGAGCGTCACCGAACGCCGGCCAGCACCCGGTTGACCGCCGCCGTGCGCGTCTCCACCCCGAGCTTCACGAAGATTCTTTCCAGGTGCTTGGTCACCGTGCGGGGGCTGATGTCGAGGATGGCGGCGATGTCGCGATTGGTCTTGCCGGCCGTCACCCACTCCATGACCTGCGCTTCGCGCGCGGTCAGGCCGTGGCTGTCGATGAGGCGCGTGGCCGACGCGGCCTCGGCGTGGTCGAGCAGCAGCAGGTATTCTCCGGCATCCACCGCGCCACAGAATTCCATGGTCAACGCGCCGGCGCCTTCGCTGAGGGTGAAGGGCGCGGTGTCGCCCTGCCCTTGCACCTGCCCGCTCAGCCACGCCACACACACCGCCGGCAAGCGCTGCTCGATGGCGAGCGCCGCGAGGCGCGTGCGCGCCCGCGAACTGGCGGTGGTGATGGTGCCATCCGTAGCGACGGTCAGACTGGGACGTGGCCACGCTTCAACCGTGCCCTGCGCGCGGCGTAGTTCGCGCGAGCGCCCGATATGGGTGGCGATGCGCGCCAGAATCTCTGCTTCGCGCACCGGCTTGGTCACATAATCGACCGCGCCATGCTCGAAGCCGCGCACCACGTCGGCGGTGTCGGCCAGCGCGGTCATGAAAATCACCGGAATGTCGCGCGTAGCGTCGCGCGACTTCAGACGGTCGCAGGTTTCAAAGCCGTCCATGCCAGGCATCACGGCGTCGAGCAGGATCACGTCGGGCCGCACCAGTTCCAGCTGGCGCAGCGCCGTGTGGCCGCTCAAGGCCACCAGCACTTCGTAGCCGGCATCCGCCAGGGCGTCGGACAGAAAGGCGAGATTGGCCGGCGTGTCATCGACAATCATCACCTGGTGACGGTCATCCGTCGGCATGTTCATGGACTTCTCCGGCGCCGATGAAGGCAAGCATTTCGGTGAACAGGAATTCCTTGGCCAGACGTCGCAATTCGCCGACCAGCGGCGCGTGGCTGTCGTCCAGGGCTTCGATTTCATCGATGACCGCGAGCACCGCGCGGATGTGACCGATGCGTGCCGCCTGCGCGAGCCGCGCATGCAGGTCCGCCGGCAAGGCCGGCATGCGACGGCCACCGTTCTGCCAGACTTCCGCCGACACCCGACCGTGCAGCCAGCGCAGCGCCAGGTGGTGTTCGAGCTGGGTGATGAGCTCTTCGTAGTGCACCGGTTTCAGCAGGAAGGCGCTGGCGCCGGCCGCGAAGCAGGCCTCGCGCGTTTCCTCGAAACCATCGGCTGACACGATCAGAATCGGCCGCCGCCAATCTTCGGCACGCAGGCGTCGCGTCAGTTCGAGGCCGCCCGGTTCACCCATCGCAAGGTCGAGCAGCAGCGCGTCGAAGCGCGCCTTGTGCACCTGTGCCAAGGCATCCGCGCCATCGACCGCCTGTGCGATTTCGAAACCCAGAGGTTCAAGCATGCCGCTCAACACCAGGCGATGGGCGCCCTGGTCGTCGGCCACCAGCAGTCGCCGACGCGCGCCGCGATAGCCGACGATGGGCGGGCGACCGTTGTCGGTCTGTCGCACCGCGCGCAGCTTGGGCAGCAACAGCCGCACACGAAAACTGCTGCCGCGCCCGGGTTCGCTGTCGGCGGTCAGTTCACCGCCCATGAGGCCGGTCAGAAGGCGCGCGATGGTGAGGCCGAGGCCCACGCCCGGCGCTGCACCACCGCCGCGCTCGAAGGGCTGAAACATGCGCTCGAGATCCTGCGCGGCAATGCCCGGGCCGGTGTCCGCGACCAGGAAGCTGGTGGTCTCACGTCGACAGTCGACCGCCAGCGTGACCTGGCCGCTGCGTGTGAACTTGAGCGCGTTGGATAAAAGATTGATGAGGATCTGCGCCAGCCGCTTGTCGTCGCAGCGCACGCCGGCCGGCAGTTCGCCTTCCACCACGAAGTCGAAACTCAAGCCCTTCTCGGCCGCCTGCGGGCGGAACATGTCGATGAGTTGATTGAGCAGCACCGGAAAATCCGTCTCGCGACTGGACAACACCAGCTTGCCGGCCTCGATGCGCGCAATGTCGAGGATGTCATCGGCGAGTCGCAGCAAATGCTCGCTGGCGCGGCGCATGACTTCGAGTTGACCGCGATAACGCGCCGGCAACTCGGCATCGCGTTCGGCAATCTGCGCGTAGCCGATGATGCTGTTCAGAGGCGTGCGCAGCTCATGGCTCATGCCGGTCAAAAATCGACTCTTGGCAAGGCTGGCCGCTTCCGCCACTTCCTTGGCGTGCTGCAAGGCGCGATCGGTGGCCTGGTGGTCGGCAATCTCCTGCAAGAGCAGCGTGGTCTGGCGCGCGGATTCCTCCTGCGCGACACGGCGGCTCTCGCGCGTCAGCACCAGCAACCACGCAACCACGCCGACCGCCACCAGCAGGCCCGCCCAGATCTTGATGAGCGAGGCCTCCATCAATTGCAGACGCTCGGGGCCGGCGGTCGGTAGACCCTGCATGTAGAGATGGAAGTAGACCGTCGCCAGCAATGCCGAGACTATCGTCGCCAGCAAGGCGAAGGTCAGGGAGAAATCGCGCAGGCGCGGATCGAGACGCGCCAACCAGTGCGGGCGTGAAGTCGCGAGATGTAAAGACGGCTTCTTGCACGCATCGCCGCAGCGCGCGTCTATCGAACAGCACAGAGAACAGATCGGTCCGGCATAAACCGGACAATGGGCCATGTCCTCGCCTTCGAATTCGTTTTCACAGATGCAACAGACATGGGTCGCCGCGCCATGCATGCCCTCTGCAGGCGGGCGCGCGATGTAGTAACGGCCGCCGGTGGCGAAAGCGATGCACGGCGCCAGCACGAAGGCCGTCACCAACGCGATGAACGAGGCAAACGCCTGGGCCATCGTGCCAAACGCACCGCTGAAAGCCACTATCGACACCAGCGAACCGACCAGGGTAGAGACCACGCCCACCGGGTTGATGTTATGCAGGTGCGCGCGCTTGAACTCGATATAGGGCGGGCTCAGGCCCAGCGGCTTGTTGACCACCAGGTCCGCGACCAGCGCGCCTATCCAGGCGATGGCGATGCAGGAATAGACACTCAACACCTGCTCCAGCGCCTGGTAGAGACCCACCTCCATCAGCAGCAGTGCAATGGCGACATTGAACACCAGCCACACCACCCGTCCGGGATGACTGTGGGTCAGGCGCGAAAAGAAATTGCTCCAGGCCAGCGAGCCGGCATAGGCGTTGGTGACGTTGATCTTGAGCTGCGACAGCAGCACGAACACGGTGGCCGCCGCCAGCGCCAGCTTGGGCGAGTCGAATACGTAGGAAAAGCCCACCACGTACATGAGGGTCGGATCCTCGGCGCGATAGGGCGGCAATTGCTGTTGAATAACCAGGAACGCCAAAAATGTGCCGGCCAATTGCTTGAGCAGGCCCGGCACCACCCAGCCGGGCCCCGCGCAGATCACGGCCGCCCACCAGCGTCTGCGGTTGTGTTCACCGCGCTCGGGCATGAAGCGCAGGAAGTCGACCTGCTCACCAATCTGCGCGATCAGCGAAAAGCACACCGTGGTCGCGGCGCCGAACAGCAAGGGATCGAACTGCGTGCCGCCCGGTGAATAGCCGCCGAAGGTGGTCCAGGCCTGGAACAGCGAGGGATCTTTGTGCAACACGCAGGCGAAGGGCAGCACCGCCAACACCACCCACGGCACGAAGGTCCACAGCTGCAGCTTCGACAGTCGCGTGATGCCGTGCAGAACGAACGGAATGATGGCGAGCGAACTCGCGAGATAGCCAAACGCCAGCGGCCAGTCGAAATACAGCTGGAACATCAAGGCCATGATGGCGGCCTCGATGGCGAAGAAAATGAAAGTGAACGACGCGTAGATCAGCGAGGTGATGGTCGACCCGAGATAGCCGAAGCCGGCGCCGCGCGCCAGGAGATCGATGTCGACATTGAAGCGCGCCGCGTAGTAACTGATAGGCAGGCCGGTCAGGAAGATGACCAGCGCAACCGCGACAATGGCGCAGACTGCGTTGGTAAAGCCATAGCTCACCATCACCGCGCCGCCGATCGCCTCCAGGGCAAGAAACGAAATTGAACCGAGCGCAGTGGCGGCGACACGCGCCTCCGACCACTTGCGGAAACTACGCGGCGCGAAGCGCAACGCGTAGTCCTCCATGGTTTCAGTCGCGACCCACGAGTTGTAGTCACGGCGCACGCGCAGGATGCGCTGGGTGGCAGCAGATTCGCTCATTCGATTCAAATTCGTCAGTGGCACGGGCCACACGCACGTGGTCTTGCAATGGCCACCGTTACACAAGCGCACCGCAACGGTGCTCCTGCAAATCACAACGCGGCTTTTCGGCGTCTCCTGAGTGCATGAGCAAGGGCCATGCCACGCATTTCGAATGCGCGGATTTCTCGCAATTGACGCAACCGCGCAGTGATTCCCTTCAGTCGCGCTCGCGGCCCACGGGCGCGGTGCACCGCATGGGTGCCGAACCACACCGCGTTGCACTGACTCGGTTCCAATTTCATCGGCGCCGCGCAAGCGCCCATGCGCGTACGACAAAGTGCGTATTGTGCGTTGCAACACCGAATCGCTTAATCGCACCACGACCAGCGCACATCGCGGTCCAGCGATTCTTCACCGACTCGGAGGCATTCAATGAAACCTACAGTTCTCAACGCACCATCCAACCTGCGTGCAATCTCACGGAGCTTACGAACGCTGCTGTTTGGCGTGATGGCCAGCGTGCCATTACTGGTCAACGCCGGCACCACCACCGCGGAAGTCAACACCACCGGCCTCGCCGTCACTGACAGCGTGGTCAAGGTCGGCCAGTTGCATTCCGCGACCGGCACCATGGCCATCAGCGAAACCGGCTCGATTCAGGCCGAGAGACTGGCCATCGATCAGATCAACGAAATGGGCGGCATCCTCGGCCGCAAGATTGAAATCATCCAGGAAGACGGCGCCAGCGACTGGCCGACCTTCGCCGAGAAGGCGCGCAAGCTGTTGGTCAACGACAAGGTCGCGGCGGTGTTTGGCTGCTGGACCTCGGCCTCGCGCAAGGCGGTGCTGCCGGTGTTCGAGAAAGAAAACGGCATGCTCTATTACCCGACTTTCTACGAAGGTCTGGAACAGTCGAAGAACGTCATCTACACCGGCCAGGAAGCCACCCAGCAGATCATCGCCGGCCTCGACTGGCTGGCCAAGACCAAGGGCGCGAAGAAGTTCTATCTGGTCGGCTCGGATTACATCTGGCCGCGCACCTCGAACAAGATTGCGCGCAAGCACATCGAGAACGTGCTCAAGGGCGAAGTGGTCGGTGAAGATTACTTCCCCCTCGGCCACACCCAGTTCGGCTCGCTCATCAACAAGATCAAGCTCAAGAAGCCCGACGCGGTCTATTCGATCATCGTCGGTGGCAGCAACGTCGCGTGGTGGAAGCAGCTGAAGGCCGCCGGGGTGACCTCCGACAAGCAGACCATCCTCACCATCTCGGTCACCGAAGATGAAATCCTAGGGATAGGCGGCGAGAACATGGTCGGTTTCTACGCCGCCATGAAGTACTTCCAGAGTCTCGATAACGACAACAACAAGAAGTTCGTGGCCGCCTTCAAGGCCAAGTATGGCGACAAGGCCGTGATCGGCGACGTCACCCAGGCCGCTTACCTGGGCCCCTGGCTGTGGAAAGCCGCGGTCGAGAAGGCCGGCAGCTTCGACATCGACAAGATTGCCGCCGCCTCACCGGGCATCGAGCTCAAGACCGCGCCGGAAGGCTATGTGAAGGTGCATGAGAACCATCACCTGTGGAGCAAGCTGCGCATCGGCGAAGCGCTGGCGGACGGCCAGTACAAGGTCATCTACGAGTCCGATCTCATCGAACCCAACCCCGTCCCGAAGGGTTACCAGTAAGCACGGCTCGGTCGGCCCCGTTCACGGATGAACGCGGCCGACCACTCACTGTTCAATGCAAACCCATGGGCCGCGCAGCGGCCTGCGTGAGACCCCACGGCGCCAGCGCGGAGCACAGACGATGGACGGCATGTCATTTTCGGAATTCGGTTCGGTCCTCATCATGCAGGGCTTCAACGGCCTCTCCTACTTCAGCGTCTTGCTGCTGATGGCACTGGGGCTCGCGATCATCTTCGGCCAGATGGGCGTCATCAACATGGCGCACGGTGAGTTCCTCACCATCGGCGCCTACACCACTTATCTCCTGTCGGTGCTGTCCAGCACCTACGCTCCATGGTTTGAAAGCTATTACTTCATCGCCGCCATCATCGTTGGCTTCGGCGTGGCCTTCGTCATCGGTTATCTCGTCGAGTGGCTGATGATCCGGCATCTGTATAAGCGGCCGCTCGATTCACTGCTCGCGACCTGGGGCCTGTCGCTGATCATGCAGCAAACCTTCCGCTCGACCTTTGGCCCCAAGGAAGTCAGCGCCACGCTGCCGGCGTGGCTGATGGGTTCCTACTCGCCGAAGGAAGGCCTCGACATTCCGCTCAACGGCCTGTTCGTCATGGCCCTGACCTTGGCACTGACTTCGGCCGTCGCCGCCATCATGTTCTATTCGCGCTGGGGCCTGCGCGTGCGCGCCACTACCCAGAATCGCGCCATGGCCGGCGCGGTCGGCATCGACACGGCCAAAATCGATCGTCTTACTTTTGCACTCGGCTGCGGCATCGCCGGTGTGGCTGGCGCGGCCTTCACCACCATCGGCTCCACCGGTCCGACCAGTGGCTCGCTGTATATCGTCGACACCTTCCTGGTGGTGGTATTCGGGGGCGCGCAGAGTCTGCTTGGCACCATCGCCTCGGCGTTCTCCATCGCCCAGACCAACTCGACGCTCGAATTCTTCATGACCGGCTCGATCGCCAAGGTCATCACCCTCGCCACCATCATCGGCATCCTGCTGCTGCGCCCGGAAGGTCTGTTCCGACTGCGTGTGCGCAAGTGATGTGACGGCCGCGGACCATTTGAGGATTACATCCATGAACATCATCACACCGAGCACAGCATCCGCGGCGGGCGCGCCGGCCTGGCGCGCCTGGATACCCCTTGCCGCTCTCGCGCTATTCATCCTCGCGGTGCTGCCGCTGTGCCTGGATCTGTTTCGCCTGAACCTGGTCGGCAAGTATCTGACCTACGCCTTCGTCGCGATTGGCCTGGTGCTGTGCTGGGGCTATGGCGGCATCCTGAGTCTCGGCCAGGGCGTGTTCTTCGGCCTCGGCGGCTACGCCATGGCAATGTTCCTGAAGCTCGAAGCCTCGGACCCCGAGAGCACCAAGATTCAGTCCACGCCCGGCATTCCCGATTTCATGGACTGGAATCAGATCACCGCGCTGCCGGCGCTGTGGGAACCCTTCCACAGCCTGGCCTTCACGCTGCTGGCCATCGTGCTGGTGCCGGGCCTCATGGCCTTCGTCATCGGCGTGGCGATGTTCAAGCGCCGCGTCGGCGGTGTGTACTTCGCGATCATGACGCAGGCCTTCGCCGCCATGCTGAGCATTCTCATCATCGGCCAGCAGGGTTACACCGGCGGCGTCAACGGCATCACCGATCTCAAGACGCTTAACGGCTGGGACATCCGCACCGACCACGCCAAGTACGTGCTGTATTTCCTGAACGCCGGCCTGCTGCTGGCCAGCGTGGCGCTCGGCCAGGTGCTGCTCAAAACCAAGTTCGGCAAGCTGTTGCTGGCGCTGCGCGACAAGGAGGAGCGCGTGCGCTTCTCGGGCTACGACGTCGCTGCGTTCAAGGTTTTCATCTTCACCCTGGCGGCGGTGCTGTCGGCGGTCGGCGGCGCGATGTTCACCCTGCAGGTCGGCTTCATGTCGCCGTCCTTCGTCGGCATCGTGCCGTCCATCGAGATGGTGATCTTCACCGCGGTCGGCGGGCGTCTGTCCTTGGTCGGCGCGGTTTACGGCAGCCTCGCCGTCAATTTCGGCAAGTCCTATTTCTCGGAAAGCTTTCCACAGTTGTGGCTGTTCCTCATGGGTGGCCTGTTCATCGCGGTGGTGATGCTGTTCCCCAACGGTCTCGCCGGCCTCGCCGATAGCGTGCGCGGCGCGTGGCAGAAGTGGCAGGCACGCAAGGCCGGCCAAATGACGGCGCGCGGCGCGCCACGCACGCCGGCGCCCCCTGAAGATGAACCGGCAGCGCCCACCGCGCTGCGTGTCAAAGGAGGTGCGGCATGAGCAGCGCACGCATTGTGCTCGCGGTCGACAACCTGTCGGTGTCGTTCGACGGCTTCAAGGCGGTCAACGATCTCAACCTCTACGTCGAGCAGAACGAGCTACGCGTGGTGATCGGCCCCAACGGCGCCGGCAAGACCACCCTGCTCGATTTGATCTGCGGCCGCACCCGCGCGACGGCAGGCTCGATCAAATTCAAGGACATGGAACTGACGCGCATGCCGGAATACGAGCGCGTCCGGCGCGGCATAGGCCGCAAGTTCCAGACGCCGTCCATCTACGAAAACCTCACGGTGCTGGAAAACCTCGAGGTCTCTTATCCACGCGGCCGCACGGTGTTCGGCAGCCTGTTCTTCCGTCGCGACGCCGCCGTCATGGAACGCGTTAAAGAAGTGGCTGAGCTCATTTACCTCGACGAGCGCCTCGACGACGCCGCGGAGCTCCTGAGTCACGGCCAGAAGCAGTGGCTCGAGATCGGCATGCTGCTCATGCAGGACCCTGAGCTCCTGATGCTCGATGAACCTGTCGCCGGCATGAGCGTCAGCGAACGCGAGAAGACCGCTGAACTCCTGACGCGCATCTCCAGCAACCGCTCCGTGATCGTCATCGAGCACGACATGGAGTTCGTCAAACGCATCGCGCACCGCGTGACGGTATTGCACCAGGGAAAAATGCTGGCCGAAGGCAGCATGGACCACGTGCAGGCCGACCCGCGCGTGATCGAAGTCTATCTCGGCCATTGAGCCGCGCCGCGGCGTGGGAGGACACATGTTGGAAGTACGCGATTTCACCGTCAGCTACGGCGAAAGCGAAGTGGTGCACCAAGTCGGCTTCGAGGCCGGCGAAGGCGAGATCCTGGCCGTGATGGGCCGCAACGGCATGGGCAAGAGCACCTTGTTCAAATCGCTGATTGGCATTTTGCCGAGTCGCGCCGGCTCCCTTAAGCTCGCCGGCACCGATCTCGCGAGCATGCCGAGTCACCAGCGCGTCGCCCATGGACTGGCCTACGTGCCACAAGGGCGCATGGTGTTTCCGGCCCTGACGGTCATGGAAAACGTGCTGACCGGCCTGCGCAACCGCAAGGACAACATCCCGGAGGAGATCTTCAGTCTCTTTCCCATTCTGCGCGACATGGCCAACCGCAAAGCGGGCAATCTGTCCGGTGGTCAGCAGCAGCAGCTCGTGATTGCACGCGCGCTGGTGACCAATCCCAAGGTGCTGCTGCTGGATGAGCCGACCGAGGGCATACAGCCCTCCATCATCAAGGATCTCGCGCGCCTGCTCATCGAGATCAAGAAGCTGCGCGGCCTGACCATCGTGGTCTCCGAGCAGGTCTTGAGTTTCGCGCTCGAAATCGCTGATCGCCTGCTGGTCATCGAACGTGGACACATCGTCGACGAAATGACCCGCGCCAACGCCGACGCCGCGACCTTGGGTCGTTACCTGTCGGTGTAATCACTCTCATCGTTCATCACGCAAGGAGAAACCCCATGCTCGAAGTATTGATCCCCGCCGATCCCTTGAAAGCGCCCGCCGACCAGGGCGGCACCCTGCACAATCGCTGGCATCCCGATATTCCGATGGTGGCAATGGTGAAACCCGGCGCCTCGTTCCGCGTCGAGTGTGTCGACTGGACCGGCGCGCAGATCAAGGACGATGACTCGGCCAACGACGTGCGCGATGTCGACCTGACCAAGGTCCATTACCTGTCGGGGCCCATCGGTGTGGAAGGCGCCGAGCCCGGCGACCTGCTGGTGGTCGACATTCTCGACATCGGCACGCTGCCGACTTCCGACTGGGGTTTCACCGGACTGTTCGACAAGCAGAACGGCGGCGGTTTCCTGACCGACCACTACCCCGATGCGCGCAAGGCATGCTGGAATTTCGAGGGCATCTTCGCCAAGTCGCGGCATATCCCGGGCGTGAGCTTCGCCGGCATCATGCATCCTGGCTTGATTGGCTGCCTGCCCTCGCACGATCTGCTCAAGACCTGGAACGCACGCGAAGCGGCGCTGTTCGCCACCGATCCGACCCGCGTGCCGGCGCTCGCCGCCCTGCCCTACGCCGACACCGCCTTGATGGGCAAGATGACCGGCGGTGCGGCTGCCGAAGCGGCCGCCGTCGGTGCGCGCACCGTGCCACCGCGCGAACACGGCGGCAACTGCGACATCAAGAACCTGTCGCGTGGCTCCAAGGTGTATTTCCCCGTGTATGTGAAGGGCGGCGGCCTGTCGATGGGCGATCTGCACTTCTCCCAGGGCGATGGTGAGATCACGTTCTGCGGCGCAATTGAAATGGCCGGCTGGATAGAACTCCATGTCGAAGTCATCAAGGGCGGCATGCAGAAATACGGCGTGACCAATCCGATCTTCAAGCCGAGCCCGCTTGAGCCGCGCTACAACGACTACCTGATCTTCGAAGGCATCTCGGTCGACGAAGCGGGCACCCAGCATTATCTCGATGCGCATGTTGCCTATCGGCGCGCCTGTCTCAATGCCATCGAGTACATGAAGAAGTTCGGTTACACGGGCGAACAGGCCTACGCGATTCTCGGCACCGCGCCGGTGGAGGGCCATATCAGCGGCATCGTCGACATTCCCAATGCCTGCGCCACCTTGTGGCTGCCTACCGGCATTTTCGATTTCGACATCCGCCCCAATGCCAGCGGTCCGACGGTGCAGAGCTTCGGCGGCATCGATCTCGCGCGCGCGAGCTGAGCTTGAACAGTGGTGATGGCACGCCGACCCGGCGTGTCATCGCCACCAAAGCAGGAAATGAGCCATGCCTTTCTATGATTACCAGTGTGACTGCGGCAGCGACTTCTCGCTGCAGCGTGCGATTGCCGCACGCGACCTCCACGCGCCCTGCCCCGACTGCGGCGCGAGTTCCAAACGCCGCGTGGCCGCGCCGCGCCTCGCCGCCGTCGGTCGCGAAACGCGCATCGCCCATGAGCGCAACGAACGCGCCGCACACGAGCCGCGCATGCACAAGGTGTCCAGCCCCCATACGCACGGACCGGGCTGCGGGCATGCCCATCAGCATAAGCCTGCTGCCTCGCGGCCGTGGATGCTGGGGCATTGAGCAAGTACGGATTCGCACTTTTTTTGTGGGTCGGACTTCAGTCTGACATTGAGAAATTGCCACTGACTTGGAAGTCAGACTGAAGTCTGACCCACAGAAGATCGCAGTAGTCCGCCTTCATCCAATGACCGTCGCGCCCACGTCATCGTTATTGCCTGTCCGGGCAGGGCGATGCGTCGGCGCCGACGGTCGCCCTTCGCTCCTCAGGCGTCGCTGGCGAGGGCCGCCTCCACATGTGGCGGCACCATGCCGAGGGCTCGGTATTCATTCATGAGAGCGGCGGGTATCTCGTCGTAATTGCCTATCGGCCCGCGGCAGTTCGCCGCGCCGCACAGGCAGTGGAAGCGGAACGGAAACGCTATCTGCGTAACGCCGTAATCGAAGTAGAGCTCGTCGCCAGACGCGATGTCGCGACTGGCGATCAGAAAGTACTGACCGGCAACGCAATGAATGTGGGTGTTGGGCGCGCAGGAGTGATTGACGAAATCATCAGGCCCGCCGGACAGGGCATAGAACTCGTCCTCGCCTATCTGCAGAAAACCGTCGCCCACACCGGCCGCGGCCGCGCGCTCCACTTCGTCACGTCCGACGCGCGGCCCGACGAACTCCAGAATGCGCGCGCCGGCCGTCACCGGCTCCAACACGAATACACCATGACCGCCATGGGAGGCCCGTACTTCGACCTGCGGAAAGCGCGTCATTTGTTGCTGTCATCCTTCATCAAGAACCCTTCACCTCGACGGTCCACCGTCACACAATCACCATCCCATCACGGCCATCAAATCATCGTATAGCCGCCGTCGATCGCCCACGCCTGGCCGTTGATGTAACTCGCTTCGTCGGACGCCAGGTACAGCGCCAGCCCCGCGACCTCGGCTGGCGCAATCCAGCGCTGCAGCGGCACCGAAGCCTTGAGACGCTCCATCACAACCTCGGCCTCACTGCCCAAGGCCGCCGCGTGGCCGCTCATGAAGTCGCGCAGCATATCGGTCTCGACCACCCATGGACAGATGGCATTGACCAGTACGTTGTGGGGCGCCATTTCCAGGCCCAGGCAGCGGGTCAGGCCGACGACGGCGTGCTTGGAAGCGTTGTAAGCGCTTTGATTGCGCGAGCCCCACTTGCCGGCGCTGGACGCCAGGTTGATGACCCGCCCACGGCGGCGCGCCATCATCGCCGGCAGCACCGCCTGGGTGACATGGAACACGCTGTAGACATTGCTTTCCATGATGCGCTGGAAGTCTTCGAAGCTGTAACCAATGAAGGGCGCGGCGATATGAATGCCGGCGTTGTTGACCAGGATGTCGAGCGGCGCGACGGCCTCGGCCGCCGCCACCATCGCGAACACATCCTCGCGGCGCGTGATGTCGCAGGCGAGCGGCGTGACCCTGACGCCGTGGGCGGCCGCCACCTCGGCGGCCGTGTCGGCGAGACGCGCGCCATCGCGCGCATTCAGCACCAGCGCACAGCCCTCGGCCGCGAAGGCCTCGGCGATGGCGCGGCCGATGCCGCGGCTGCCGCCGGTGATGAGTGCCGTCTTGCCTGCCAGTCGTGTTCCCATGTCGTTCTCCGCATAGTGGATGCAGCGCGCATGCTATAACGAGGCGAGCCCGCGCGGCCCCGCGCGAGTACCCACCATCAAGGAATCGAACATGCGCAAGCTCTATCACTGCGCCGGCGCGCGCTCCATGCGCAGCGTATGGCTGCTCCACGAACTCTCGCTCGAATTCGAGCTCGTGACGCTGGGCTTCTCGATGGCCGCGCTGCGTACGCCCGAATACCTGGCGATATCGCCGCTCGGCCGCGTGCCCTGCCTGGTCGATGGCGACGTCACCCTGATTGAATCGGGCGCCATCTGCCAATACCTGTGCGAACGCTACGACAGCGCCGGCGCCCTGCATCGCGCGCCCGGCCACGCGGAGCGCAACGCCTGGCTGCAATGGCTGCACTTCGCCGAGACCATCGCCGTGCATGGCGCATCCTTGGTGCAGCAGCAGGTGTTCGTGGCGCCCGCCGATCGCTCGATGGTGGTCATCAAGCTCGAAGCGCGGCGCCTGCGCAAGGCGCTGGAAGTGCTCGAACAGGGGCTCGAGGGGCGCGACTTTCTGCTCGCCAGTGGCTTCAGCGCGGTCGACACGGCGGTCGGCTACAGCGTGCATCTCGCGCGCGAATTGCTGGGCCTGGACGGACTGCCGACGCTGGCCGGCTACTACGCACGGCTGGCCGCTCGCCCCGCTTTCCAGCGCGCCCTGGACCAGGCGCCACTCAAGGCGATGAAGGACGCGGTGCCGGGCTTTGCGTGAGCGGCTCGGCGCCGCTCAAGGTGTCGCGCTCGACGCTGTAGATGACATCCGCGCCCTGGCCGGCGCCGGTCTGGGCCTCGACGCTCCAGCGCGGCGACAGCTTGTAGTTCAGAAAGAAGGTCCACACGCGTTCGAAGGGATTGAACTCCGAGCGCACCGTGAGCTTGGGCGTCAGGCGTTTGCCGGCCACGATGGACGAAGTGCGGGCGGTCTTGCCGGGATTGATGCCGAATTCATCCAGCGCAAACACATTGCTCAACTGGCTGGTGACGAGCGCCGCGCGATCGGCGCCCAAGCTCAAGGCCGCGCGGGCGATGACGCCGGCCTCGCCCGACGAGGCATTGGCCAGCGCATGGCCGGTGACGAGGTAGGCCAGCACTTCGGCATCGGGCAGGCTCGGTTCGGCGAACAGCGCGAACTTCGGCACACGCAGGTTGCCGGTCACGCGCACGCCGGCGACGACCTCGGTTAGATCGGCGCGTATCGCGCGCACATCCAGCCCCGGGTTGTCGATGGCGCCATCGAAGATCAGCGCGCCACGCTGAATCTTGAGATCCTGACCGTAAGCCTTGTAGTGGCCATCGACGATATTGAAACCGCCGCGGCCGCTGCCGCGCTCTTGCCCGCGCGGTTTGCGCCAATGCACCGCGCCGTTGAGCCTGGCATCGAGTCCGGCCGCCGTCAGCGCCACTTCGTCGCCGAGCGTGAGATCCAGATCCGCCGCCAGCGTGTCGACGAACCAGCGCGCAGGGCGCACCGCCGCGGGCAGTTCCTGCGTGCCATTGACCAGCACCACATCGTCGGACGTCACCACCGCCCGTTCCGGCAGCGCCGGCATTTGAATCTGCACGCGTGACCAGGTCACTTGCCCGTGCAGATCGACCGCGCCCGGCGCGAGCGTCAGCGCGAGCTGGGGCGCGGCATCGGCTTCGATATCCGGCAGCCGCACCAAGGCCAGGTTTTCACCTCGCAGTCGCAGCTCGGCACGGGCGCCGCCGGCGGCTTGCGCATTGAACGCACCCTCGAGGTCGAGCGCGCCGGCGCCCAGTTGCGCGCTGCCGCGCAGGGCCAGCGGCGCGCCGAGCCTGCCACTGGCATCGATGACGAGATTCTTGAACTCGGTGCCGAAGCGCGGCAACAGCACCGTGCCCGACGACATGCGCAGCGTGCTCGTCATCATCGGCGCCTCGCGCACGCCGCTCACGCGGCCCTGCCATTGCGCACTGCCGCTGCTACCGGCCAGTTCCGGCCAGAATTCTTCCAGCCAGCGGATGTCCGGCATCTCGACCTGCCAGGCGCCACGCACCGGCGCCTGTGCGGCGAGGCCGGCATCGAGACTGCCTTCTACGTGCAGCCATTGGTCGAGCTGCAGCGCGGCGCTGGCACGCAGATGTTCATCGACGATGCTGAAACTGGCGCGGGCATCGCGCAGCGCCAGGTCTTGCTTGCCCTGCCCGGCGGCACGATAGCGCACGCCGCCTTGCTCGATATGCGCCTCGCCTGCGCCGCGCCACACGCCGTCGGCGCGGGCCACGCTCGCGGTGGCCGCGAGACGGCCGTGCGGCGCCAGCGTGTCGGGCAACCACGCCTGCGCGAGTGACACCGGCACGCCGTCGAGTTGAAGTTCGGCCGTGAGCGCCTGCCCATTCCACTGCGGCAGCTTCACACACAGGCGCGCGTCGCGCTGGGTCATGCAGGCTGGGCCCAGGCTCATGGCCGTCGCCTGCCAAGCCAGCGGCGTGGCGGACGCGAGGCGCCATTCGCCGAGCTGTGGATGCCCGAGTGTGAGTGCCTCGACTTCGCCCGCCCAGCGTGACGCCGCCCAGCCACCGTGCCCATGCAGTGCGCCGTGCAACTCAGCGCCGCGCAAAGATGCGGCCACGGTGTGCGCAGCGAGCGTGCCGCGGCCGTCGAGCTGCAAGGCGCCCAGCGCGCGCTGGCCGTGCGCGAGACCGTCGACCGAGAGCTTCACGCTCGACGCCGCCAGGCGCGCTGCATCGACATCGACATCGGCCGCCAGCGCCTGTGCGCGCCACGCGGCAAGTGCGAGCGCCTTGCCCTCCACATGCGCTCGCACGGCCGGCGCCTCGCGGCTGCCGCCGAGTGCACCGTCGGCCGTCAAATGCCCCGCCCACGACGGCAACAGCACGGCGAGCTGCGGCGCCTGCACGGCGAAACGCCCGCTCAAACGCGCGCCGAGTTCAACATCGGCGTCGAGCCTATTGGCGCCGAGCTGCATGCGCAGTTTGCGCAGCGCGCTCACGCCATCGCTGTATTCAAATTCGCCGCGCGCGTTGAGCGCCTGCCCGCGCCAGCGTCCGGCCAGCTGTTCAATGGCCACGCCGCCCTGCCAGCCCTGCGCCGCGTGACAGGCATGGGCGCGCCCCAGGCCATCGAGCCGGCTGGCCAGCGCCGCATCGAAATGCGCGAAGTCGAGCCCACGGAAATCAAACAACAGGCGCGTGCACGGCTGCGCTTGCCAGTCGACGCTGCCGCGCGCGTGCGCGCGACCGTTCAAGAGCCGCGCCTCGAGTTGCCCGAGTTCGAATTCACGCGGCCGCAGTACGCCGTGCAGCGCCACGGACAGCGCGCCGAGGCCGGCATCGTCAGCATGCGCGGCGCCGCTCACCAACAGCTGCGAAAGTTGGCCGCGTAACTTCAGCGCGCCGCGCGTGTTGACGGTCGATGATGCCAAGGGCAGGCGCACATCCTGCCAGTGCAAGCGCGCGCCGAGCGCCGCGCCCGCCGCCTCGAACAGCACACGCGCGCGCAGACTCGCGGCCGGCGCGGCGCTGTCCAGCGCCACGCGCAGACCGCGACTGTCGAGCTCAAGGTCACCATCGCCCTGCAACACCGGCCCCTGTCCCACGCGCCAATGCAGCTTCGCCAGCAGGCCGCTGTCGCGGCGCTGCAGGTCGAAGCGAAGCTGCGCATCGCGCAGCGCCGCCGCGGCGTGATTCACAGGCGCGTCGAGTTCAACGCCGAGACGCGCGAAATCGCCGTCGATTTTGCCGCTCACCGGCCCGACGGGCGCGATATCCGTGATGAGTTCGCCTTTGAAGCGTGGCGGCGTGGCGCGCGCATTCAACTGGCCACGCACAGTCGCCAGCAGCGGCGCCTGCGTGTGCACTTCGATGGCGAGTGCTTCCAGGCGCCCGCCGACATTCAATTCGAGACGCGCTTGCCGCTCATTGCTGCCCATGTGGCCGGCCACGGCCGCCGCCAGTTGTTCATCTTGATAGCGCGCGTGGCCGCTGACGGCGAAGGCCGCGCCGGCCAGTTCGAATTCGCGCAGTGCCCAGGCGTCTCCCGCTAGCTTCAAGGCGCCGGCCAGCCGCGAAAATTCGTGACGGCGCTGCGCCTCGACCAGCGTCAGGCCGTCGACCTGCAAGGACTCGACGCTGAGCGGCACGGGCAGGCGCGGCAGAGCGGCGGGTTCGTGCGCTGGCGCGTCGGACAACTCGATGACCAACGCCCGCGCACGCGCTTCGTGGACCGTGAGGCCGCCATGCAGCGACGCCTGCCAATCGAGTGACAGCATGGCCGCACTCAATTTGAAACGCGCGCCATTGATGCGCACATCACGCAACGCCACACCGCTCAGCAGGTCGCCATCCAGCGCGGAGAATTCCAGCGTCGGCAGCAGTGCATGCAGCATGACGCTCACACCACGCGCGCTGCCGAGCAGCAGCACCACGGCCAACACCGTGGCGACTGCCAACCCACGCAGGAGCAGCGCGGCACGCGAGCGGCCTGTCGGTGGTGACGGTGCTGCGCTGGTGTCGTTCATCACAGATCCGGTCCGATGCGCACGTGCAGGCGCAGCACCACGTCGTCGTCGAGCGGATGGGCGAGATCGATGCGCGCCGGCCCCAGGGGCGAGCGCCAGCGCAGGCCCGCGCCGACGCTGAGCTTGAGTCCGGTGTCACGCCCGCTGCCGCCAAACGCATTGCCACCGTCGACGAAGCTCGCCACCGCCCAGCGGCGCGCGACGCTGCGTTCGATCTCGGCACTGAACACCCCGAGGTAACGACCGCCGATCACACGGCCACGGGGATCTTTCGGGCCGAGATCCTCGAAAGCATAGCCGCGCACGCTCAAGTCACCGCCGGCAAAGAATCTCTCGGTCGGCGGCAGCGCGCCGAAATTGTCGTCCCAGCTCGCGCCGGCATCGAAGCGACTCAAGAGTCGCCAGCGCGGCGCAACTTCGCGCACCAGGCGCATGCTGGCGAGCGCACGGATGAAATTGACGTCCGACAGCATCGCGCCCGAGCCACCGCGCACCTCGAGACTGGCGCTGTAGCCACGGGTCGGATACAGCGCGTCATTGGTGGTGGTCTTGGTCCAGCGCAGGCCAGGGATGAGCAAGGTCGAGGTGCGATTGTTGTGGCCGATGTCGAAGGCCTGGTGATCGAGATGGATGAAGCGCGTCTCGAGAATGCCGAAAGGTCGACGCAAGGTATCGGCAATGCCTATCTGCGTTTCGTCGCTCTCGAAGTTGTCGGCGTTCTTGCGTTTCACGCCGGCCTGCAGGCTCAGCCATTCGTCGGCCGGATGCTCGCGCGGAATCTGGTACTCGCCCGACATGCTCTGCTCGAGCAGCGAGGCGCGCACTTCGGCCTTGAGGCGATGGCCGGCCTCGTTCAAGCGCCGGTTGGTGTAGGCAAGATGGGTGCGCGCGCCCTCGTCGGTAGAAGCGCCAACACCGACCGAATACTTGTGGCGTTTGCGCGGTGTGAGGCGAATGTCTATCGGCACTTCACCGTCGTGCGCGGCGCTTATGCGCGGGCGGATGTCGACCTGGTCGAAATACTGGCTGGCGGCAAGCGCGGCGTAGAAGCGCGTGACGAGTTCACCCTCGTAGGGTTGGTCCGTCTTGTAATCGAGAAAGCGCCGCACCAGCTCTTCACGCACCACCTGCGGCTGTTGCGCTATCGAGACCGTGCCGACGCGATAACGCGGACCGCTGTCGTAGCGCAGGCGCACGTGCGCGAGATTGCGTGCGACATCGACTTCCAGGCGGTGCTCGACGAAGCGTCCGGCGAGATAGCCACGCTCGAGGGCGAGGCTTTCGACGAGGCGCTTGGTGGCGGTGTATTTGTCGTGGTTGAGACTCGCACCGACCGTCAGCGGCAGGCTCGCGAGCGGCGTCATGAAGCCGCGGTCGTCGCGCGCCGCGCCTTCCACCGTCAACTCGACGGCGTCCACCACCACCCGCGGCCCCGGCTGGACCTCGATGACCACGCGCGCGCACTCGGGGCCCTGGGAAACGCGTGTGCTGACCGTGGCGTGGTAGTAACCGTAAGCGCGCAGCGCGTCCTGGCTTTCTTCTTCAGCACGGCGCGCCAAGGCGCCGAGATAGGCGCCGGGCGTCGAGCAGGCGCGACTGGCGAGCGACACGTGGGCGCGGATATTGGTGGCCAGTCGATCGCCAACACCACGCACCACGAGCTTGATGGTGGGCGTCGGCGCCGGCGTGGCGACCGCCGCCGGTTTGGCCGGCCATGGCAACATCGCGCAGCCGCTGCCGAACAGCACGGCCACGAGCAGCACTACGCGAAACAGGAGGCGCAGCAACCGTCTCACACCGCGACCACCACGCCGTGACGGGCCTGGCGCGGGCCTGCGCGCTCAGACCGCACGCGCCGCCTGTGGCCGTTCGCCCGCCACGGTGGTGCGGAACATGAGGCGTGAGTGCCCTTCGTAACCACCATCGGCGTAATGGATCACGCAACGGTTGTCCCACAGCAGCAGCGTGCGCGGCTGCCAATGGTGCCGATAGATGAACTCATGACGCACCAGGTGCTTGAACAGGAAGTCGAGCAGCGCCTGGCTTTCATTACCACGCATGCCTTCTATACCGATGGTATAGACGTGATTGATGTACAGCGCGCAGCGGCCCGACAGGGGATGGCGCCGCACCAGGGGATGAAGCTCGGTCTTGTCCGCCTCCGGCGAGACGATGATCTGCATGGAACGGCTGGCATCGTCGCGCGAGAACAGGCCCTTGGGGCCATAGGCCGGCGCCGCCGAATGCACCGCGTTGAGCGGCAGCAGCAGTTGCTGCATGGTCGGCGACAGCGCTTCGAAGGCGCGACAGGCGTCGGCAAACACCGTATCGCCGCCGCGCGGCGGCACCACCTCGCCGTACAGCAAGGTCGCGCTCGGCGGCGTGGCCTGGAAGCTCCAGTCGGAATGCCATGAGCCGCCGAAGATAGGCGCGGTCTCGTGCGCGTCGCGCCGCACCTCGATCACATGCTCGAAGCCGGCCTTGGGCTGCACATAGGGGTCGTGGCCAAACGGCCCGAAGTAGCCACTGACCTGTTCGAGCAAGGCCGGCGTCAACACTTGCTCAGGAAAGTACAACACCGGGTAGCGCGTCCACGCGTCCAGCAATGCGCGCTCAATGCCGGCCGCCAGCGGTGCGCGCAGATCGAGCCCTCGCACGGCGGCGGCGAAGCCCTGCGCTTGCGGGACGACATCGAGATTCGCGGTGTTTGACATGGGGCTTCTCCTGCTGCGCACGTCTAGAAGCAGTCTCAAAATTGCTGCGCTTGCCATTTCGCGCGTCGGCGGTGTTCGAAATCCTCACGTATTTCTATATACGCTGCGGTTTCTCCGCTCCGGCGACGCGCGAACTGACTGCGCTCGCTTAATTTTGAGACCGCTTCCAGCGCTCATTGTAAATGCAGCATGCACGCGCGGCGGCAAAATTTTGCCGCGCGCGAGCAGGACACGATGGCGCTGGCGCGCTGCTATGATGCCCGTCAATCATTTTTGGAGCGGCCCATGCGCGAACAGTTCGAACATCGTCCTCTGCTCGAGCTCGAGCGCCTGCGTGCATTGCAGACTCGCAATGACAGCGCCTCGGGCTTGCGGCTGACACTGCATGTGGGCGCAATGCTGACACTCGCCCTGTTGATCATGCGCTGGTCCGCGCAGCCGCTGCTGGCCCTGCCGGCCACCTTGCTGCTGGCGGTGGCGTGGGCCGGCATCTTTGCGCCGTTTCACGAATGCACCCACGAGACCGCCTTCGCGTCGCGCGCCTGGAATCGCCGCGGTGCGCGCCTCACCGGCCTGTTGTTTGGTGTATCGCCGGCGGTCTATCGCACGTTTCACTTCGAGCATCATCGTCACACCCACGACCTCGAGCGCGATCCTGAAATCGCCTCCATTCCCAATTATGCCGGCTGGCCAGCGACGGGCGCGCAATGGTGGCGCGCGGCGCTCGGCGACGGCATGCTGCGTCTGAAGGTGGCGCTGGCGCTACCGTTTGCAACGCGGCCCGAGATCGAATGGTCGCTGCATGGTGCGTGGACCACCCACATCGAAGATCGCGCCGCGCTGGCGCGCGAATGCCGGGTGTTGGTGGCGTGCTGGGCGCTGTTCCTGCTGGCCGCGTTGTGGTGGCTGCCGGGCGGCGGCTGGCTGCTGCTGGCACTGTGGCTGGCGCACGTTCTGCAAACCTGGTGGCTCATGTGCGAACACAGCGGCCTGCCCCACCACGGCAGCATCCTGCGCCGCACGCGCAGCGTCACCAGCAATGCCTTCGTGCGCTTCTGGCTGTGGAACATGAACTACCACGCCGAGCACCACGGCTGGCCCAGTATTCCCTGGCACCGCCTGCCCGAAGCCCACGCTGAGGTGGCGCCGCACCTCGAAGCCCTGGCGCCGGGCTATATCGCCCAGCATCGCAGCGTGCTGGCCGGTCGCCCCATCGCCACGCCCCCGCCATGACACCGATTCGTGTAGATGGTGGGCTGACGCGCCAAATGGCTATGCTATGGAAGCAATGTCTGCATCACACCGGGGAGAACAGCTGATGGCATTCGAAGAACAGATTCCGCGCGTATTCCTGAGCCGCGAACAAATGCTGAAGCGTGTCGCGCGCTTCAAGGATCTGAAAGGCTTCGACGGCGGACTGCCGGACAGCTATATGCCGGACTCCATGCGCATCTTGTACAACGTCATCGGCTTTCAGCCGCCGCCCGGTGAACAGGGCGCGGTCACATCGCCGGTAGGCGCCAAGGCCGCGCGCATGTCCTCGATCAAGATCAGCGAAGGCTTCAATCTTGGCTACTGCGAAGCACTGCCGGGCAAGGGCCCGATGATGCACAATCACGACACCAACGAGACCTTCATCTGCATGACCGGCCGCTGGCGCGCGAGCTGGGAAGACGAGCGCGGCGGCGTGGAGTCGGTGGAGCTCGATCCACTCGATGTGATTTCGTTTCCGCCCGGCATGATCCGTCGCTTCGAGAATGTCACCGACGGCCCGGCCGACCAGTATTCAGTGCTGATGTTCGTCATCGCCGGCGACGCACCGGCGGCGGAATTTTCCAGGGAAGCGATGGATGAGATTGAGACCAGCGGCGTGCTGGCCAGTCATCCGGTCGAAACCGACACCGACGACTGGCTGGCGCCGCGCACCGCGGCCCGCGGCTGAAAGCCGGCTCTGCGATCCTCAGGCCTTGGCCATCGCGACCAAGGCCTGCCGCACCGCCGGCAGGGTAGTCACCGGCGCTTCGAAAGCGATGCGCGCGATGCGTGCATCCAGTCTCAGGTTGATGCCCTCGGCATCGCAGCCCACCAGTTCCGGCGTCACGCCTTCAGGAATCTCGATACCGGCCACCGCGCAGTAATGTCGAATGGCCGCCGCGTGATCGACATTCATATGCTCGACGATGCCGCGCTCGGCGTCCGCATCGAAGGGATTGGCCAGCACCATGGTCTCGGGTTCGAACCAGTGAATGGCGCCAAAGCCGCCGATGTAGCGGATGCGGCGCGGCGCAATGGCATGGAAGGCGAAGTCGTGGGTGCGGTCGTAGTCGTTGGACTGCGGGAAATAGCGGTAATAGCGCAAGGCCAGTTCGCGCTCTTCGTCGCGAAGCTGGCGCGCGTCGCCGAGCACCGTCACGCGCCCGGCGGCCTGCAGATCGGGCTCGCCGCGATCGAACACCGTCAGGGACACGCGTGCATCGGCGCGGATGTTCTTGGTGTGCTGCGCAATCGAGGCGATGAGGATCAGCGGCCGACCGTGCTGGTCAAGGCAATAGGGCACCACGGAACCGAAAGGGTAGCCCGGCACATCAACCGATACCGTCGCCAGCACGCCGTCATAGCAACGGCACAGCAGATCGCGGGCCGCCGCGACGGCGGCCGATTTGGAATCTCGCGTAGTCATGAAATCCTCAACAGTAATGGCCGCGCCGGCTGCGCCACTAGGCCGGACGATAGCGGTCGATGATGCGGTCGAAGCGGCGAAAATCCAGCGGCTTGGTCAGATAGTCGTTGAAGCCGTTGGCCATCGCCGCGCGGATGTTGTCGGGCACCGCGTCGGCGGACACCGCCACCACCACGATGTCCTGCGTGTCACTGTCGGCGCGCAGCGCCCGCAGCGCGTCAGAGCCCGACATGCGCGGCAGGTTCAAATCCATGAGGATGAGATCGGGGCGCTCGGCGCGCGCCAGCACCAGCCCTTCCTCGGCGGTGGCCGCTTCGAGCAGGGCGATATCGTTCTTCAAGCCCAGGTACTTGGCCACCAGGCGCGCATTCGCGGCGTTGTCCTCGATGTAAAGGATCTTCATCGCTTCGACTCGATCACCTGCGGCTAGTGTGGCGCGCATGGCGATTGCCTGGACAGCCCGCGCCCCCGGATAATACCTGCGCACGCCGCGCCGATTGTAGCCGCGGCGGCCGGTAATTTACCGCAGTTCCTTCGACAGGCGACGGAACCCCTGCCCATGACCTTGAGTTCGCCGCCGGACTTCAATCCCGACACCTATGCCAGCCTCGCCGCGATGGTCGACGCGGCGCCGCTGCTCATTGCGTCGGTCGGGCCCGATCTTCGCTACCGGCTGGTGAATGCCGAGTACGAAAAGCTGTGGCACAAGCCGCGCGACTGGTTCGTCGGCCGCCGCATCGCCGACACCCTGCCCGCCGATATCTATCGGAACATTGAACCCTACCTGCAGAGCGCGCTGGCGGGCACCGCCGTCGACTTCGAATACGAAGGACATTACACCCCCGGCGAGCCACGCGTGTTGCGCGACATGCGTGCGCACTACACGCCCAATATCGTCAACGGCCAACAGGATGGCATCTTGGTGGTGGTCGAGGACATCAGCCGCTATCGCTCGGTCGAGCGCGCGATGCAGACCGCCCAGCATCAATTGCGCGACATCGTCGACAACGTGCCGGTGTTCATCGCCTACTACGACGCCGACTGGCGCTACCGCTTCGTCAATTCCGCCTACGAACGCTGGTACGGCCAGCCGCGCGATTGGTTCGTCGGCCGCACCGTGCACGAAGTGATGGGCGATGAAGTGTTCCGCCGCATCGAGCCGCAGTTGCAGCGGGCGATGAACGGCGAAGCCGTCAACTTCACCTTTGAACGCCTGTCGCCCGACGGCCGTGAAGTGCGCATCCTCGACACCTACCTGGTGCCGGACCATGGCCCGCAGGGCGTACAGGGCATCTACACCCTGGTCACCGACGACACCGAGAGGCGCCTGGCGGAAGACGCAGCGCTGCGCGCGCAATGGGAAATGCGCGCAGTGGCCGACAACCTGCCGGCCTTGATCACCTATATCGACGCCGACATGCGCTATCGCTATGTCAATGCCGGCTTCCTGTCCTGGTATCGATTGCCGGCCCATGCCTTCATCGGCAACAAGGTCGAAAGCGTGGTCGGCGAAGTCTATGCCTTGACCGGGCCCCTCATGCAGCGCGCCCTGCAGGGCGAGAGTCTCGACTTCGACTATCAACGACACAATGACAGCTTCAGCCAACCGGAGCGGGTGCTGCGCGTGCGCCTGCTGCCGGACACCGTGGCCGGCGTCACGCGCGGTTTCATCGCGCTGATTGAAGACATCACTGACACCCGCCATGCCGAACAGGCGCTACGCCAGGCCGAGCAGGAACTGCGCGCCGTGATCAATGCCATCCCGGCGCTGGTCGCGGCCTTCGACATGGACACCCGTTTCACCTACGTCAACCGTCAATTCGCTGACTGGTATGGCCAGCCCGAGCACTGGTTTCCGGGTCGACGCATGGCCGATGTGCTGACGCCCGAGATCACCGGGCGCGTGCTGCCGCCAGCGCAGCGC
The DNA here is from genome assembly GCA_020849475.1 of Gammaproteobacteria bacterium. Taxonomy (GTDB): domain Bacteria; phylum Pseudomonadota; class Gammaproteobacteria; genus JADJYF01. Next base: position 47,811 of record JADLGE010000026.1, on the reverse strand, counting down.
GTGATGGCCGGTGAACGCGTGAGCTTCGGACCCAACGGCCCGGCCACGCGGCCGAGCGACGGCGCCGAGCGCTATTACCGTGTCGAATACGCACCGTTCATGGACGGCGCCGTGCAACGCGGCTTCGTCGGCATCGCGCAGGACGTGACCGATTCGGTTGAGACCAACCGCGCCCTGCACGAACAGGAGACCCGTCTGCACCAGATAGCCAACGCCAGCAGCGAAGCGTTCTGCCTGACCAACCTCAAGCGCACCCAGCTCATCTACGCGAGCCCCGCCCACGAGCGCATCTTCGGCATCTCCAACCGCGACATGGTCGCGGGCTCGATGACCTGGATAGACATGGTGCATGCCGACGACCGCGCGCGCGTGGCCAATGAATTCGCCCAGACACTCGAGCGGGGCAGCTTCATCGCCGAATACCGGCTGGTGCGCGCCAGTGGCGAAATCTGCTGGGTGCACGACAAGGCCGACCTCGTGCGCAATGACGAAGGTCGGGCCATCGGCCTCGCCAGTGTCATCAGCGACATCACCGAGCGCCACGAGCAACAGAAACTCATCGAGCGCAATGCCGCGCGCCTGGCCCAGGCGCAGCGCGCCGCCAAACTCGGCCTGTGGGAACTCGATCTCGTCAGCGGCGATATCTACTGGTCGCCGGAAATGCGCGCGCTGTTTGAACTGGACGGCGAAGAGCCTTCCCTCACGGTCGACAACTACATCGAATTCCTGCATCCCGATGACGTCAAGCTGGTGACCGACGCGGTGGCGTCGGCCATCGCTGGTCGCGACCGCTATGACATCGAGCATCGCGTGGTGCTGCGCAGCGGTCGTCAGGTGCAGCTGCACTCCCAGGCGACCATCGAGCGCGAAGCCGACGGCACCCCGCAACGCATGACAGGACTGGTGCGCGACATCACCGAGAGACATGAAGCGCAGCAGGCTTTATTGCAGAGTGAAATGCGCCTGCGCCAGATCACCGAGACCATCACCGACTCGTTCTGGCTGCTGACCCTGGACAATTCCACGCCGTTCTACGTGAGCCCCGGCTTCGAACTGATCTTCGGCCGCCCGGCTGCCGCGGCACGCGGCAATGCGGTCGGCTGGCTGGAAGCCATCCACCCCCAGGACAGGCAGCGCATGTCCGGCGAATTTGCCGCCATGCTGCACGGCGCACCGCTCGACACCGAATACCGCATCGTGCGCCCCAATGGCGAAGTACGCTGGGTGCATGACAAGGGCCGCTCGGTACGTGACGCGCGCGGCATTCCGTTGGCGATTGCCGGTGTCACCACCGACGTCACCGAGAGACGTCGGCAGCATAGCGAACTGGTGGAATACGCACGGCGCCTGGAACGCGCGCAGCTGGTCGGCAATCTTGGCTTCTGGCAAATCGACCTGCTCGACAACAGCGTGCTGTGGTCGGAACAGCTGCGCCGCATCTTTGATCTGCCGGTGTCGCGTTCGGCCAACAGCTTCGAAGAGTTCCTGAACCGCGTGCATCCCGATGACCGCGACACCGTGCAGGCCCACATCGGCAGCGCGCTGGAGAACTGTGCCAGCTACGACTTCGACCATCGCATCGTGCGCGGTGATGGCGAGATTCGCCATATCCACGAACAAGGCAGTGTGGAGCGCGACAGCCAGGGCCGCGCCCAGCGCCTGTTGGGTATCGGGCAGGACATCACCGCGCGCAAGGAAATAGAACTCAAGGCCAAGGAAAGCGAACTGCGCCTGCGTCAGATCACCGATCATGTGAACCAGGTGTTCTGGTTGCTGGAAGCCGGCACCGGCAAGCTGATTTATGTCAGCCCGGCCTACGCCAGCACCTGGGGTCTGCCACTCGACAGCGCCTACGCCGACCCCACGCTATGGCTGACGCGAATACATCCCGAGGAATTGCCGCGCCTGCGCGAGGTATTCCGCGAATGTCTGCGCAGCGGCCATGCCGATCTCGAATTCCGCATCGTCAAATCGAGCAGTGAAGTGCGCTGGGTGCGGGGCCGTGCATTTCCCATTGAAGACGAACACGGCCACCTGTATCGCATCGCCGGCTTCATTGAAGACATCACCGACGGCAAGCGCATCGCCGAATTGCAGCGCTTGAAGGACGAAGCGGAAAGCGCCAATCGCACCAAGTCCGAGTTCCTGTCGAAGATGAGCCACGAACTGCGCACACCCTTGAACGCGATCCTGGGTTTCAGTCAGCTCATGCATTACGACAAGCGCCATCCGCTGTGCCAGGAACAGCGCGAGAGCGTCGACGAAATCCTCACCGCCGGCCGTCACCTGCTCGACATCGTCGATGAGATGCTCGATCTCACGCGCATCGAGATCGGCAAGCTCAGGGTGTCGCAGGAACAGGTGAACCTGCGCGACACCTGCAGCGAGTGCCTGGCGATGATGCAAAGTGAAGCGCGCCACCGTCACATCGAAGTACGCTTCACGCCGCCGGACAGCGACGACACCTGGGCGCTCGCCGATCGCACGCGCGTGCGCCAGATTCTGCTCAACCTGCTCGGCAATGCCGTCAAGTACAACCATCCGCACGGCGAAGTGGTGCTGTCGCTCGACAGTAGCGCCGCGGCGGGCTTCGTGCGGGTGACGGTGGCCGATAACGGCCCCGGCCTCTCGGCTGAACAGATAGGCAAGCTGTTCGTACCCTTTCAGCGCCTCGATGCCGAACGCATCAGCGTCGAAGGGCTGGGCCTCGGCCTCGCGCTCAGCAAACAGTTGGCCGAAGCGATGGGCGGCAACCTCGGCGCGACGGGCAGCGAAGGCCAGGGCTGCACGTTCTGGCTGGACCTGCCCATCGCCAGGCGCCATTGACGGCGTCACCTGCACCTGTCGGAGCGCGACAAACAATTGATGCAAACGCGGGTGCGTCCTTGCCTGCCCTCGACCGAAGCGGCATGATGGGCTGTCGGCCCCACCCCAGCCGCTGCGTCGTTCGCAATTCTCGATTCTCGCTGTATGCCGGCAAGGAGTGCTGTGGTTCGCGCTTTTACAGTCGCCAGAGTTTGCTGCTCGACCCCCTGCCGCCGCGCCTGACCGCGAGCGGCTGACCGTCACGGAAACCGAATAGCGATGCAATCATGAAGCACGACAGCAACAAGCCCCACGCCATTCTCGTCGTCGAGGACGACCCGGGCCTGCTGCGCTTTCTCGTCCAGGCGCTCAAGGTCTGCGGTTACAACACCGCCAGCGCTGAATCCGCCGCCGCCGCGCGCGACGTCATCGAACATGAACACATCGACCTCGCGCTCATCGACATCGGCCTGCCCGATGCCGACGGCATAGAGCTCGGCCAGAGCCTCGCCACCGAGCACGGCATCCCATTCATCCATCTCACCGGCCAGACCGAGAACGAAGCCATCGAGCGCGCCGCGCGCAGCGGCGCCATCACCTACCTGGTCAAGCCGGTAGGCATAGAACAACTCACCGCCGCCGTCGCCACCGCGCTGACGCGCGCCACCGAAATCAGCAAGCTCATGCGCTCGGTGGAGAAGCTCTCGGGTGACTTCGAAGACAAGAAGGCTGTCAGCATCGCGGTCGGCATCGTCATGGAACGCTTCGGCTTGAGCGACGGTGAGGCCTTCGAAGTGTTGCGCTACGCGGCGCGCAGTCATCAAGAAAAATTGCAGACCTTGGCCGAGCGTTTGATCGCCGGCCACGGCGGCATGGAACTCCTCGCCAGCCTCAGCAAGTATCTGCGCAAGTTCGAGCCCACGCGCAAGCAGGGGGATTCCCCGTAGCTGCGATTGCAATCGCACATCAGAGCTGCAACGAGGCGCCTGACCGCGGCACCGATGTGCGAATGAAATCGCACTGACAGGCGCCACCCCGCATCACCGTCTACCCTTAACCCTTGGCGCATTTCGCGCCGGGGGGAACAACATGCTCGAGTCGAACGCGGCCCGCGTCTACACCGTTGACGCCGATGGCCATGTGCTGGAACCACGGGACACCTGGCAGAAATACACCGCACCGCGCTTTCGCGAGCGCGCCATTCGTATCGACCACGATGCCAATGGCCACGAGGTGCTGCTGATCGATGGCCAGGTGCTGGAAGCGGTGCGCGGTCGTCTGGCCGGACTCGGCGGTGTGGACATGAACCCCGACGAACTGCTGACTACCGGTCTCTTGCGCTACGAGGACGGCTGCCCGCCCGGCAGTCACGATCCGGCCGCACGCCTCGCGGTGCTGGATGATGAAGGTATCGACGTCGCCCTGCTCTACCCGACCATCGGCATCTGCTGGGAAGGCCATGTGCGCGACCCTGCCCTCGCGCATGCCTACACCGAGGCCTACAACCGCTGGCTGGTGGATTTCTGCAGTCACGATACCAAGCGGCTGGTGCCCGTCATGCATCTCAACCTGCTGGACGTGAATCTGGCGGTGGCCGAGATGAAACGCGCCCATGCGGCCGGCTGTCGCGGCATCTATATTTCGCCCGACATGTTCGCGCGCGGCCGTCGCCGCTTCGACGACGCGGCGCTTGCGCCGTTCTGGGCCACCGCCGAAGATCTCGGCCTGCCGGTGGCCTTTCACGTGGTGGTGCGCGACCAGCCGACCACCAGTTACGCCGATCCGCTGGATGACTCCAACGGCGAGCGTTTTGGCCTGTTCAATTTCGCCTTTCTCGCCATCGATGTGATGGCCGCCTTCACCGAACTGCTGACCACCGGCGTGCTGGAACGTTATCCGCGCCTCAAGGTGACGGTGTTGGAATCAGGCGCCAACTGGATCTCGGCATGGTTGGACCGCCTCGACCATAAATTCGAAGTGATGCGCTCGCGCACTTCGCTGACCATGAAGCCCAGCGATTACTTCAAACGCCAATGCCTGGTGTCGGCCGATCCGGATGAAACCATCACCGCCGAAGTGGTGCGCCACGTCGGCGCGCAGTATTTCGTGTGGGCGTCTGACTATCCGCACATCGACGCGTCGATGGGTGTGGTCAGGGAAATGCGCGAACGGCTCGCGCCCTTACCGGCGGCGGATCAACGTTTGGTGCTGGGGGAGAATGCGGCGCGGTTTTATGGATTGTCGCGGTGATGCGCTAGGGACGAATTAATTTTCAGCCGCTAGCAGCGCCGTCGAATGTCAGACTGAAGTCTGACATTGAGAATGCATCTGCCGCCTCGCTGGCACGGCAAGCCGGTGCGAATGAATTCGCGCCGGCTACGCCGATCATCGCAACGTAACGCGCGCCTCGCCTTGCATCATGCGGCCAACCACCCACGCGTCATTGCCCTGCACTTCACGCACCAGCTTCAACACCTCCTGTTCTGCTTGCGGTGCACAAGCGATGAGCAGGCCGCCGCTGGTCTGCGGATCCGTCATGAGCGTTTGCAGATGGGCAGGCGCATCGGCGGCCAGCGTCACGGCGCTGCCATAGCTCGCCCAATTGCGATTTGAAGCGCCGGTCGCGACACCGCTCTGCGCGAGCGCCAGCGCGGCTTCGAGGAAGGGCAGTTGCGTGGCTTGCACTTCAGCGCCGAGGCGCGATGCGCGACAGATTTCGAGCAGGTGCCCGGCCAGGCCAAAACCCGTGACATCGGTCAGCGCATGCACGCCGGGCAATTCCGCAAGCCGCGCGCCGACGCGATTCAAGGTGGTCGTCCAGCGCAGCATCTCGGCGTACTGCTCGGCGCTCAGCAGCCCTTTCTTCAAGCCGGCTGACAACACACCCACGCCCAAGGGCTTCGAAAGAATCAGAGTGTCGCCCGCCTGCGCACCAGCATTGGTCTTGACCTTGGCCGGATCGACCACGCCCAGCGCCACCAAGCCGTAGATGGGTTCGAGCGTATCGATGGAATGACCGCCGGCGACGGGAATGCCGGCCGCGCGACACACCGACGCGCCGCCTTCAAGAATGCGGCCGATGACTTCCGCCGGCAGTTTATCGATGGGCATGCCGACTATCGCCAAGGCCAGTATCGGCGTGCCGCCCATCGCGTAGACGTCGGACAGCGCATTGGTCGCGGCGATGCGCCCGAAGTCATGCGGGTCGTCGACCACCGGCGTGAAGAAATCGGTGGTCGCGACGATGGCCTGACTGTCGTTCAGTCGATAGACCGCGGCGTCGTCCGAATGCTCGGTGCCGACCATGAGATCCGGTGGCAGCAATCCGGGCGGCACCGCCGACAGCATGTTGGCGAGCAGGGCCGGCGCAATCTTGCAGCCGCAGCCGCCGCCGTGGGAGAACTGGGTCAGTCGAATATCAGTCATGGCGTCGGCCGCGGTGATGGTGTGCGCGGAGCATAGCCGATGACAGCGCCGCTCACGACCTCCCCGCCCGGCTCATTTCACGCGCGGCCTGAACTCCAGCACCGTGGCATTGATGCAATAGCGCGGCTGGCCGTTGGGACCATCGTCGAACACATGGCCAAGGTGAATGCCGCTGCTCTTGGATACCACCTCGATGCGCTCCATGCCATAGCTGTGATCGGCGACATCGACCGTCGCGCCCGCCACCGAGCGCGTGAATGACAGCCAACCCGTGCCGGAATTGAAACGATCGCGCGTATCGAACAGCGGCGCACCGCTCAGTTTGTCGATGAACACCCCGTCGGGCGTGTCCTTGAATTCGTCGTAGCGCCGGCAGAAGCGTCGGTCCGTACCCTTGCCGAAAGCCACCTCGTAAGCCTGGCCCTTGCCGAGCTTGAACTGGCCGAGCGCCGCGTAGAATTCAGCGGCATTCATATAGCCCTGGTGGCCGGCGACCTCCTTGCCATCTTTCAGGAAATACACCGTCGGCGTGGCCCAGGTCGGCGTTTTCAGCGTCAGGCCATCAAGCTCAGAGGCGTCGCGGAAACTGAGCGGCACGCTGCCGGCATAGTCGTCGGTCACATCCTTCTTGAAGCGCGCGCAATAGGGGCAATGCTCGGCTTCCAGCACCACGATGTGCTCGCCCTTCAACAAAGCAGCGTTGTCGACGGCGCGAATCTCGCCGGGCTTTTCCGGCGCGAAGCGCACGCCGGTGGCGTGATTGGGGCAATAGCCGTGTGGATTCTTGACCAGATAATCCTGGTGGTACTCCTCGGCCGGGTGAAATTTTTCCAGCGGCTTGATGTCGGTGACGATGGCGCCATAGCCGGCCGCGCTCAAGAGCTTCTGATAGTCCGCGCGCGCCGCCATGGCAGCATCCCGCTGCTCGTCATCGGAATACAGAATGAGCGAGCGGTACTGCGTGCCGACATCGTTGCCCTGGCGGTTCTTCTGCGTCGGGTCATGCTCTTCAAAGAAATGTTCGAGCAGGGCGCGCGTCGAAAGCACCGCGCTGTTGTAACGCACCTCCACCACCTCGGCGTAATTGTCCGGGTCGCGCTTGTGCTCAAAGCTGCTGATGGCCTCGTAATTGACTTCGACTTTGCGCCCATCGGCATAACCCGAGACGGCGTCGACCACGCCCGGCAAGGCCGCATAGCCCTTCTCCGCGCCCCAGAAGCAGCCCGAGCCCAACACCAGGGTCTTGATGTGATCGGTGGCGGGCATGGGCGTGGCGTTGGACGCCGCAGCGGCGACCGCCGGCAAGGCCAGCAATGAAAGAACGAAGGAGAACAGGCGTGGGAATGTCATGGCGAGCTCCGCTGCAATGAAAGGCACGCGCGGCGAGTGTTGCGTGCCCGTGATGTTATCTGCAATGGATAATTCGCGGCGGAGGCTGATTTGGTTACAAGACAGCGCGGGGATTGCGTAGCTGTGGGTTGGCGAAAGAGGCAGGAGTCGAACCTGCCAGGCACACATGCGTGCGCCTCACCGGATTTGAAGTCCGGGCGCCCCACCGGGAGACGATGCTCTTCCGCGTTCTATGCTAGTGATTCGTTGGCGCGCGGTCCATCCTCGCGCGCCGTGCGTTGGTGCGCTGCTCAGTGACTCCACGCACCACTCGCGTTCGAGCGGTAGCCGAGCGCGCCGTAGGCGGCGTCGACCAGGGACTGGCCGCGTGGGTTGAGCAACAGACCGGTGCCCATGCGGTTCATGGCGTAGCCGAAGCTCATGCGGCAGGCCGGGTCGGCGAAGCCCAGTGAGCCGCCGGCGCCGACGTGGCCGAAGGCGCCATCGGCAATCAAGAGACTCGAGTTCACCACGTCTGGCGTGCGGCGATTGTCTATCGCCTTCATGAAGCCTTCGGAGAAATTCATGCGCGCGAGCAGAGTTGCGTCGTCGTGGCTGGCCATGCTGGTGCGCGCCATGCGCGTGAGGGTGTCGGGCCCGACCAGGCGCGTGTTGGTGATGCTGCCGCCGTTGGCGAGTGGCGCATACAGACCGGCCAGCGCGCGTGCATTGGCGAGGCCGTTGGCCGAGCCGATCTCGGCGGCATGGCAGTCGGCGCTGTTGGCGTCGACCAGCAGAAAGTCGCGCATGAAAAGCTGCGTCGGCGTGCCGGCGGCGCCGAGCGCGGCTTTGACGAAGCGCGAGTCCAGCCACGGCTGGTCGGGCGTGGCGGGAATCATGGGAGAAATGCGGCCATGCAGCTCACGCGGCATGCCTATCCAGAACTCGAGCCCCAGCGGTTTCGCCACTTCATCTTGAAAGAATTGACCCAGACGCTTGCGCGCGGCGCGATGGATGAGCTCACCGACCGTCCAGGCCATGGTGATGGCGTGATAGCCGACGCGCGTGCCGGGCGCCCAGAACGCAGGCTCGGCCGCCACACGTTTGACCATCGCGTCGTAATCGTAAAAGCCGCCAGCGGGCACGGCGTCGCGCACATGGGGCACGCCGACGCTGTGGTCGAGGGTCATGCCGACGCGCGCGTCTTCTTTACCGTTGACGGCGAACTCGGGCCAGTAGTGACTGATCTTTTCATCGAGGTCGAGCGCGCCGCGGTCTGCCAGCATGTGCGCGCACACGGCCATCGCGCCCTTGGTGGCGGAGAACACCGTGGCGACGGTATCGCGCTCCCAGGGCGCGCCGTTGCGCGCGCGACGTCCGCCCCAGAGATCGACCACCTTGCGGCCTTCCAGGGTCAGCGCGACGCTGGCGCCGACTTCATCGCGTTCGGTGAAGTTGGCGACGAAGGCATCGGCGACCGCCGTGAAGGCGCTGTCGTAAAGGCCTTCGATGCGGCCCTGCGGAGTGTCGAGTGAGAGTGTTTTCATGGCGCAACCTTGGTGGGTGAATGGATGGGCGCGTGGGTTCAGGCGCGACGTTTGGTGTCCAGCAGTGTGCGTTGATCGCCGCTGCGATGGGTGAGGCCGATGCGGTCGAAGTATTCGAGGATTTCGATCACCGCGTTGCGCCCGACGCCAGCGCGGTCGCGAAAATCGGCGGCGGTGAATTTATTACCACCGGTCGTGAGTTCGCGCACCAGTTGTTCGAAGCGCGCCATGGCCTCGGGCAGGAAATAGCGCTTGGCACTGACCTTCACTACCAGGCCTTGCTTGGCGACACGAATGAGAAAGGCCTCGAGCAGGCTCACGTTGTGATTGAGCGCGGTCGCAAGATCGTGCACCACCGGCGCTTTCATGGCGTCACCGGCCAACAGCGGTTGCACGCGTTTCCACAGCGCGTCGTCGGCCGGCGAGCGGCGCGCGCTATGGCCGGGCAAGCGCAGCACCGCGCCATCGCGCACCACTTGCCCGGCGTCGGCCAGGGCATCGATGAGCGCGGCAAACACACCGCGCAGGAGGCGCGCATGCAAGGACTTCTCAAGCTCACGCTCGCCGAGGCCGAGGCGCTCGGGATGGGTGCGATGCTCGGTCTGCAAGGCATCGAGCGTGGCCTGTTCGAGTCGCTGCCAGTGCTGCGCGGCAATCGCGAGTTCGGCTGAACCACAGCGCTTGAGCGTGGGCTCATCGAGCAAGGCCGCGCGCTGGCCGGCATCGAGATTCCAGCTGCGCATGAACGCCGCGAGATCCATGCCACCCGGCAAAGCAGCCAGCGCCACCGGCAGCGCGCTTCGCGCATCGGGCATCGCCATCGCGTGCAGATAGGCGCGGCGCTCCTCGCGATTGCGGCTGCGCAGGTCAGGCGCCGGATCGACCACCACGCCGCCGCCGATGGTGCGACGCGCCGATTGGTCGCGCAGCACGAGGCGGTCGCCGCGCAGCGTGTGCAGCGGATGGTCGAGCATGATGTGCGCGAGTGCACCGGCGCCGGGTGCGATATCCGCGCCGTCGTCAGTCACCAGCCTCCCGGTGATGTCGGCGGCGCCGATATGCACGTGCACCGGCGTGCGGTTGGCGAGGGCGCGCGGCTCATCGGCCAGCACCCGCACTTCGACATCGATGCGGCGCGTGGACACCGCGGCGGGCGCGGCCACCATCCAGTCACCGCGATGAATCTCGACATCGCGCAGGCCCGTGCCACTCACGTTGAGCGCACAGCGCTGGCCGGCACTGGCGCGATTGGCTTCGCGGTTGTGCACATGCATGCCGCGCACGCGCAGCTCACCGCCCTCCGGCACATGCGACACCGCGTCACCCACACCGATATCGCCACTGAACACCGTGCCGGTGATGACGCGCCCCGCGCCTTTCAACAGGAAACTGCGATCGACCGCGAGACGGAAATTGCCTTGCACCGCACGCGGCGGCAGCGTGCGCTGCAGAGCCAGCAGTTCAGCGCGCAGGGCGTCGACGCCGATGTTCTGCAGTGCCGACACCGGCACGATGGTGCAATCGCGCAGCGCGGTCGGCGCCAACAGGGTGCGGATGAGCGTGGTGACTTCGGCCATGCGCGCTTCACTCACGCGGTCTATCTTGCTCAAGGCCACCACGCCGCGCGTCACACCCAGCAGTTCGAGGATGGCGAGATGCTCGGCGGTCTGCGGCATGGGGCCGTCGTCAGCCGCGATCACGAACATCACCACGTCGATGCCGCTGACGCCGGCCACCATGGTGCGGATGAAACGTTCGTGACCGGGCACGTCGATGAAACCGGTGGCGCTGCCGTCGCCGAGATCGTGATAGGCGAAGCCGAGTTCAATGGTGAGGCCGCGCGCCTTCTCTTCGGGCAGCGCGTCGGTGTCGACGCCGGTCAGCGCGCGCACCAGCGCGGTCTTGCCATGATCGACGTGGCCGGCACTGGCGATGATCATGGCGTTGCCGTCCAGTCGAAATGCGCGAGCTGCGCCGTGAAGCCCGCTTCGTCATCGAGGGTGCGCAGGTCGAGCAGCAGGGCGTCGTCGGCGATGCGGCCAATGATGGGCACCGGCCGAGCACGCAGCGCACGCGCCAGTTGTTCGAGCGCACGACCGCCACGGCCGGGTATGTGAATGCTCAGGGCAAAGCTAGCCAGTAAATCGACCGGCAAGGCGCCGCTGCCTATCTGGCTGTGGCAGGCTTTGACTTCCACCACCGCACGTTCGCCGAGCGCGCGTGCCATGGCCGGCGCCACGCGCTCGGCGACGGCCTTGATGTCGTCCGCCTTGCGCGTCAGCAGGCGCAGGGTCGGCACACGCGCCACCGCCCGCGCCGGATCGGCATAAAGATGCAGCACCGCCGACAAGGCCGCGAGCGTCATCTTGTCGCAGCGGAGCGCGCGCTTGAGCGGATTGCGCTTGATGCGCGCGATGAGGGAGCGGCGCCCGGCAATGATGCCGGCCTGCGGTCCGCCCAGCAGCTTGTCGCCGCTGAAAGTCACGAGATCGGCGCCGCTGGCCAAGGTGCTGGCCACGGTCGGTTCGCGTGGCAGACCGAATTGCGTGAGATCGATCAGCGTGCCGCTGCCGAGATCGACCACGAACGGCAACTCCGCGCCGTGCGCCAGCGCTGCCAGTTCACCCTCCGGCACCGCCGCGGTGAAACCGCTGATGGCGTAATTGCTGGCATGCACCTTCATGAGCACCGCGGTGCGCGCGCCCATGGCGTTGCTGAAGTCGGCGCGGTGGGTGCGGTTGGTGGTGCCGACTTCAACCATGCGCGCGCCGGCACGCGCCATCACATCCGGAATGCGGAACGCGCCGCCAATCTCTACTAGTTCACCGCGCGACACCAGCACTTCGCGGCCCTTGGCCAGGGTGTTCAACACCAGCAGCACCGCCGCCGCATTGTTGTTGACCACGGTCGCCGCTTCGGCGCCGGTCAGGCGGCAGATCCATGGCTCAACATGCACGTCGCGATCGCCGCGCCGGCCGCTGCCGAGTTCGTATTCGAGATTGCTGGCGCCGGCTGCGACCTCGGTCATGGCGGCGATGGCTTCTGCGGGCAGCGGCGCGCGGCCGAGATTGGTATGCAGCACCGTGCCGGTGAGATTGAATACGCGCTTCAAGGACGGCGTGAGCAAGGCCGTCACGCGATGGTGCGTCTCGCGCAGCAAGGCATCGGTATTGAGCAGTGCGCGCGCCGCTTCGCCCTCGCGCCGCACTTCGGCACGCGCGCCCTCCACCACCTCGCGCAAGACCTCGGCCACCAGCGCGTGGCCGCTGTCGGCCAACAAGCTCTTCAAGTCGTCGGCGCGCAGCAGTTCGTCTATCGACGGCACCGCGCGCAGCAGCGCATTCAAGGCCTCGCTCATTGACCGCGAAACACCGGCTTGCGCTTTTCGACGAAGGCGCGCATTGCTTCCTTGGAGTCTTCGGTCTTGCTCAACTGGCCGGTCATGGTCTGTTCGAAGCGATAGCCGTCACGCAGGGTCATCTCTTCGATGTTGTTGAGCGCATGCTTGGCCAGACCAATCGCGAGCGGGCTCTTGCCGGCGATTTCGCGCGCGATGACCAGCGCCGTTTCCATGAGTTCGGGCAGCGGCACCGAGGCTTCAACGACGCCCAGGCGATAGAGTTCCGGGCCGTACACGCGCATGCCGGTCAGCATCATGCGGCGCAGCCGCGAGTGACCGAAAAGACGCTGCGCATGGCGACCGCCGCCCAGCAGGCCAACGTCGATTTCCGGCAGGCCGATGCAGGCAGTCTCGGCCGCTACCAGGATGTCGCAGGAGGCGACGAAGGCCAGCCCGCCCCCCAGGGCCACGCCATTGATGGCGGCGATGACCGGCTTACGGCATTCCATGATGCTGTGATAGGCCTCGCGCGCGCGGCGGCTGCGCTGCCAATGGCCGCCGGCCTCGGCCACCGTGCCGACGCGCTCCTTGATGTCGGCGCCGGCGCAGAAGGTCTTGCCGTCGCCGGTCAGGATCGCGACGCGGATGTCGTCGCGGTCGCTTATGGTGTCGAACACGTAGGCGGTTTCTTCCAGCAATTGCTGGCTGTGGGCATTGACCGGCGGATTGGCGAACCGCACGACGGCGATGAAATCCTCGACGATGTCGAGCTTGACGAGTTGTGGCTGCATGACTTCCCCTGCATGGCTATGGCGCGGCGCGGACACGCAGCGTTTCTTTGTACTGCCCGGCACTTTATCATCGCTGACCTACCCGGTTTCGACCCCCGATCTTGGAGTTTCCCGCCATGAGCAATTCCGCGCACGCCGCCGTGCCCACTGACAACGAGGCTTTTGAGATGCTCGACATGCTGCGCGACAGCGCCGCCGACTTCTGTCGCCGTTCCCTGGAAGTCACGCGCCTGCGCGCGCTGCGCGGCGCGAGCCCGGCCTTCGACCGCAAGCTGTGGAGCGAGATGTGCGAACTCGGCTGGGCCGGCATCCTCGCGCCGGAAGCCGCCGGTGGTCTCGGCCTCGGCGCGCAAGCGGTGGGCGCGGTGTGTCGCCAATTGGGACGGGTGCTGGCGCCGGAGCCGATGATCGAGAGCGGCGTCGGCGCGGTGGCCATGCTGAGCGCCTGCGACAGCGCGACGGCCCATGCCATGCTGGGCAAAGTCATCGAAGGCTCGTCGGTGCTGGTATGCGCGCTGGCCGAAGATGCTGAATTCGCCTCGCGCGCGCCGCGCGGTATCGAGGCGCGCAGCGCCAACGGCGGCTATGTATTGAAGGGCGAAGTGGCCGACCTGCCGCTGGCGACCGACGTCGACGGCTTCCTGTTGAACGTGACCCTGGATAACGAAGCGGCGGTGGTGTGCTGCGCGCGCGATGTCGCTGGTCTGACATTGAGCGCACGCAGTCTCGCCGATGGCACGCAGGCAGCCACCCTCGCCTGCCGCGACGTCGTCATCGACGCCGACGCCGTGCTGGCACGGGGCGCCGCCGCCAGCGCCGCGCTTAAGGCGGCGCGTGAACTGTCGCGCCTGGCGAGCGCCAGCTACATGGTGGGCCTCGCCGAACAGATTTTTGATATCACCATCGACTACCTGCGCACCCGCCAGCAGTTCGGCAAGCCCATCGGCAGCTTCCAGGCCTTGCAGCATCGCGCGGTCGATCTCTACATCCAGCAGGCCCTGGCCGCGGCGGTGGTCGACGAAGCACTGCGCGACTTCGACGCGGCTGGCGACGACAGCGCCCGCGCCCGCGCCGCCAGCCGTGCCAAGTACCGCGCCAACGAAGCGGCGCTCATGATCGCGCGCCAAGCGGTGCAGTTGCATGGCGGTATCGGCTACACCGATGAATGCGATGTCGGACTGTATCTGAACCGCGCGCTGGTGCTGGCGGCGCGCTACGGCAACACCCCCTTCCACGGCCGTCGTCTGGCAGGCCTCGTCAGCGGCAGCCTCGAAGATGATGCGGGCCACGCAGCAAACGTGCCCGCCGCGCCGGCCAATGGCCAATGGGACGGCATCGGCGACGAGGACTTCCGCGCCATCGTGCGGCGCTGGTTCGAAGCGGAATATCCGGCCGACATGCGCTATCCGTCGCGCCGTCCGCGCTGGGCCGAAATCAAACCGTGGTATCTCAAGCTGTCGCGCCAGGGCTGGGTGGCGCCGGCGTGGCCGGCCGAGCACGGCGGCATGGGCCTGTCGCCGTCCAAACTCCTGATCTTCATCGAGGAGCAGGAACGCTGGGGCATCGGTCGCGCGCCCGACATGGGCATCCAGATGGTCGGGCCGCTGCTGATTCGACATGGCACGGCTGAGCAGCGCGCGCGCTATCTGCCGAAGATCCTGGCCGGCGAAGAGATCTGGTGCCAGGGCTATTCCGAGCCCAACGCCGGCTCCGATCTCGCCAGCCTCAAGACCGAGGCGCTGCCCGACGGCGACGAATTCGTCATCAACGGCCAGAAGACCTGGACCACCCTCGCCCAGGACGCGACCCACATGTTCTGCCTGGCGCGCACCAACAAGAGCGGCAAGCAGCAGGAAGGCATCAGCTTCTTTTTGATCGATCTCGACCAGCCGGGCGTGACCATCCGCCCGATACGCAACATCGCCGGCCACGAAGAATTCTGCGAGGTATTCCTCGACAACGTGCGCGTGCCCGCCAACTGTCTGGTCGGCGGCTTGAACCAAGGCTGGACGATTGCCAAGGCCCTACTCACTTTCGAGCGTATTTTCATCGGCAGCCCGAAACAATCACAATACGCCTTGATGCGCCTCGAAGCGCTCGCCGAGGCCTGCAATCTGTGCGATGACGCGGCCTTCGCCGAACGCCTCACACGCTTGAAACTCGACGTGCTGGACCTCGAAAGCATCTACCAGCATTTCGCCGCCATCGTGCGACGCGGCGAGCCCTTGGGACCGGATGTCTCGCTGCTCAAGATCTGGGCGACCGAGACCTTCGCCCGGCTCAGTGAGTTGATGATCGAAGCGGCGGGCGCCCACGGAGCGACCCTGGGCAAACTCGATTTCAACGGCGCGCAGGTGGACGTCATGAGCCAGTTCTACAACGCGCGGCCGGCCACCATCTACGGCGGCTCGAACGAGATCCAGCGCAATATCATCGCCAAGGGGGTACTGCGTTTGCCGGGGGCGTGAAGCCCGAGACAAATATGCAGGCACCAACGACTAACAGAGGTCACACTCGCGTGTGACAATGAGACTTTCACGAACCTAAGAACTCCAAAGGGGGAGACGTGGCCGAAATCCAATATGCCGCGCCCGCGACCGTGGCTGCCGCCGTCAAGGCACTCGATGCCGCGAAGGGCAAAGCCAAGGTACTCGCAGGCGGAACCGATCTGCTGGTGCAACTGCGCGCCGGGCGTGTGAACGCCAACACGCTGGTCGATATCAAGCACATTCCCGAGCTGCGCAAGGTCAAGAAGGACAAGGGCGGCTACCGTATCGGCGCGGCGGTGTCCGGCGCCGAACTGGGCGAGAGCGACGATTTCCGAGCCACCTGGCCGGGCGTGCTGGAAGGCTTCGAACTGATCGGTTCGACCCAGATCCAGGGCCGCGCCTCGCTGGGCGGCAACCTGTGCAACGGCTCGCCGGCCGCCGACAGCGTGCCGGGCATGATCGCTGCCGGCGCCACCGTCACCATCGCCGGTGCCAAGGGCACGCGCGAAGCCAAGGTCGAAGACATCGTCACCGGCCCGGGTAAGACCTCCTTGAAGCCGTCGGAATTCGTGGTCAGCATCAACCTGCCCAAGCGCGCCAAGCGTTCGGGCGATGCCTACCTGCGATTCATTCCGCGGACTGAAATGGACATCGCCGTGGTCGGCGCCGCCGTCAATCTGACGCTCGACGCCAAGGGCGTGTGCACCGATGCGCGCGTGGCCCTGGGTGCGGTCGCGCCCAAACCCCTGCTGGTCAAGGCCGCCGCCAAGGCGCTCGTTGGCACCAAGGTCGATGACGCCGCACTCGATGCGCTGGCCGCTGCCGCCAGTGCCGCCTGCGACCCCATCGACGACAAACGCGGCACCATTGAATTCCGCACCAAGGTCGCCGGCGTATTGGCGCGCCGTGCGGCGCTTATCGCTCTCGAACGCGCGAGGAAGAACGCATGAGCAAGCATCACATTTCCGCCACCATCAATGGCGACCCGGCTGAATTTCTGTGCGACACCCAGCAGACGTTGCTGGACGTGCTGCGCGACGAACTGAACCTCACCGGCAGCAAGGAAGGCTGTGGCTCCGGTGACTGTGGCGCCTGCAGCGTGATGGTCAACGACCGTCTGGTGTGCTCGTGCCTGGTGCTGGGCGTGGAAGCGCAAGGCGCGACCATCAACACCATCGAAGGCGTCGCCGAGGGCGACCAGTTGCACACCATCCAGAAGCACTTCCTGAGTGAAGCAGCTCTGCAATGCGGCATCTGCACGCCGGGCTTCATCGTCGCCACCAAGGCGCTGCTGGAGAAGAATCCCAATCCGACCGAGACCGAAGCCCGCTACTGGCTGGCCGGCAATCTGTGCCGCTGCACGGGCTACGACAAAATCATCAAGGCCGTCATGAACGCCGCTGCTGAAATGCGAGGAGCATGAACCATGGGTAACGAAGAAAAGCAGAACAAGGTGCTGGGCGAAGGCAAAGGCAAGTACCGCGTCATCGGTACCCGTCCGGTGCGTCCGGACGGCGTCGACAAGGTCACCGGCAAGGCCAATTTCGGCGCGGACCTCAACGTCGCCGACATGATTCACGGCCGCGTGGTGCGCAGCCCGCACGCGCACGCCAAGATCAAGTCCATCAACGTCAAGAAGGCCCTCGCCCTGCCGGGTGTGAAAGCCGTGATCACGGCCGCCGACTTCCCCGAACTCGGGCCCGGCGACATCGCCGCCGGCGAAGTGACGGTCAGCTTCCACGACATGTCGCTGACCGTCATCGCGCGCAAGAAGGCGCTGTATGACGGCCACGCGATCGCAGCCGTGGCGGCCACCACGCCGGAGATCGCGGCGCGCGCCGCCGAGCTCATCGAAGTCGAATACCAAGTACTGAAGCCGGTCATGACCTGGAAGCAGGCCATGGACCCGACAGCGCCGCTGCTGCACGAAGGTCAGATCACCAAGGGCGTGAAGCCGGCGCCGGAGAAGCCGTCCAACGTCGCCGCGCGCAGCGAATTCGCGCTTGGCGATCTCGCCGCGGGCTTCGCCGAAGCGGAAGTCATCGTCGAACACGAATTCTCGACCGAGACCGTGCACCAGGGTTACATCGAGCCCCATGCCTGCGTTGCCAGCATGAGTGCCGACGGCATGGCCACGGTGTGGGCCAGCAGCCAGGGCCAGTTCATGGTGCGTGCCTATGTCGCCAAGCTGTGTGGCATGGACATCTCCAAGATCAAGGTCATTCCCGCCGAGATCGGCGGCGGCTTTGGCGGCAAGACCGTGGTCTACCTGGAACCGCTGGCGGTGGCATTGGCCAAGAAGTCCGGTCGCCCGGTCAAGATGGTCATGACCCGCGACGAAGTGTTCCGTGCCACCGGCCCGACCTCGGGCGGCCATGGCCGCTGCAAGATCGGCGCGAAGAAGGACGGCACCATCACCGCCGCCGACCTCGAAATGGAATACGAGGCAGGCGCCTTCCCGGGCTCGCCGGTGATGCTCGGGTGCATGACCGGCACCACCCCTTACGACATCAAGAACATGCGCGCCGTCGGTTACGACGTGGTGGTCAACCGTCCGAAGGCGGCCGCCTATCGCGCACCGGGTGCGCCGGTCGCGGCCTTCATCGTCGAATCGACCATGGACATGCTGGCCGACAAGCTCGGCATGTGCCCGCTGGAGCTGCGTTTGAAGAACGCCGCGAAAGAAGGCACCAAGGCGCCCTACGGCCCGAAGTTCCTGGCCATCGGTTATGAAGACACCCTGCTGGCGGCCAAGGCTTCCAAGCACTGGAACACCCCGCTCGGCCCCAACCAGGGGCGCGGCATCGCGTCGGGTTTCTGGTTCAACATCGGCGGCAATTCCAGCGCCTCGGTGGCACTCAATGAAGACGGCACCGTGATCGTGGTCGAGGGCAACCCCGACATCGGCGGTTCGCGCGCTTCGATGGCGATGATGACGGCCGAAGTGCTCGGCATCGACGTATCGCGCGTCAAGCCGTTGGTGGCGGACACCGAATCGGTGCCCTACAGCGACCTGACCGGCGGCAGCCGCGTCACCTTCGCCACCGGCAAGGCGGTGGTCGAAGCCGCACAGGACGTCGTCAAGCAGCTGCGTCAACGCGCCGCCAAGATCTGGGAAGTCGATATCGACCAGGTCGAATGGAAAGACGGCATGGCGGTCGCCATCGAGACCGACAAGTACAAGCCGCTGTCCATCGCCGACATCGCGCGCATGGCCGGCAAGACCGGCGGCCCGATCAGCGGCAAGGCCAACATCAACGCGGCCGGCGCCGGGCCGGGCTTCGGCACGCATATCTGCGACGTCGAAGTCGATCCGGAAACGGGTTACGTCAAGGTGCTGCGCTATACCGCCATCCAGGACGTCGGCACCGCCATCCATCCGTCCTACGTCGAAGGCCAGCTGCAAGGCGGCGCCGCGCAGGGCATAGGCTGGGCGCTGAACGAGGAATACGTGTACAGCAAGGAAGGCAATCTGCTGAATACCGGCTTCCTCGATTACCGCGTGCCGGTCGCTTCAGACCTGCCGATGATCGACGCCATCCTGGTGGAATGCCCGAACCCGGGTCATCCCTACGGTGTGCGCGGCGTCGGTGAAGTGCCCATCGTGCCGCCGCTGGCAGCGGTCGCCAACGCGGTGTCCCATGCGATTGGCAAGCGCGTCGACTCGTTGCCGATCTCGCCGCCCAAGCTGCTGGCGAAGATCCAGTCCAAGGGCTGAGGTCGGAACGGCCGTGGCGAAGGTTGTCTTGCCGCTGGACGCAGCACGCGCCTTCGCCAACGGTGAAACGCACGTCGAGGTGGATGCCATCGACGTGCGCTCACTGGTCAAAGCCCTGGATCAGCGCTACCCGGGTATCGGGCAACGTCTACGTACGGGGACAGCGGTTGCGGTCGACGGTGAAATCTTTCAGGACCCTTACCTGGAAGCGGTCAGGCCCGACAGCGAAGTGTATTTTTTGCCGGCCATCGAGGGCGGCTGACTGCACGAAGCTTTGATTAAGCGACCAAGCTCTACAAAAGCCGACGGCGCCCGCAGGCGCCGTCCACTCTTCGTTAGAAGATGCCGCACGTCGTCACGACGTTCAGCGATTCAATTCCCTTACTGACCACCCAGCATGAAGCCGAGTACCGCACCGGCAGCGGTCGCGGCCGCATTGCCGGAGCCGTGACCAATCTGCGAGCCCACCAGGCCACCGACCGCGGCACCGACCGCATTGCCGAAGGTCGGACCGCGACTCACATAGCCACCACCGTAGTAGGGCTGCGAGTAGCTATAGCTCGGCGCCGAGTAGCTGTAGACCGGCTGCGGGTAGCTGTAGGTCGGCACCACATAGGTCTGGCGATACACCACCGTCGGCGCGGGCACGTAGGCCGGGTAGGCCACATAGCCGCCGCCGTATCCACCATAGCCACCGAAAGAGATGTTCACGTCCGGGCCGCGGTTGTAGCCGTGGTGACCGTAACCGTGACCATAGCCGTGGCCATGACCGCGATACCCACCACTGGCGCTGGCGCCGGCAGCGCTCAGCATCAACGCCACACCCACGCCCAAGGCGCTCACGGTGCGAATCTTGTTTATGCCATGGGTACGCATTTCGAACTCCTTGGCCCGCTATGCGGGCACTGTCCAACCCGGCGCGGGGTTCGCGCCGGGTGGTTGCAAGATAGGGTTCGCGGACTTAATCGTTTCTGAACGTGGGAGGCACTTTCGTGACGGGCGTCTCAAGCTCGCTGCGGCGCGTGGAGGGCGCGAGACCGAACACCAGGTTCAACATCGCACAGCCCTGCTCCCAGGATTCTTCGAACAGCGATGCGGCGTCAGGCCAACGGGGATAGAGCGTGCCCTCGACGTCGCCGGCGGCGAAGTGCAGTTCACCTTCGAACTTCCTGGCCAGCTTCTGCATACGACGGTTACTACGCATGCACAGCATCGTGACTTTACTGACGCCGCGGTTGCGCGCCAGCACCAGCAGACGCCGCAACAACTCGGCACCGACGCCGCCATTCTGATAGTCGCGTTCGACGGACAAGGCCACCTCACAGCTGGCGCGCCACGGGGTGCCGGCATTGAACACGATTTCTCCCGCGCCACGCATGACACCCGCGACGAAATAGCCGATGACGATTCGGTAATGCTCATCGACGCAGGCGCAGTACTGCTCGATGTGTTCGACACTGACCTCGGAGAGAAAACGCAGCGCGCGGTCGTCCGGACTCAAGCGCAGCAGGTGATCGCGCAGCAGCGGACGCTCCGCGCTATCGAGTTTGCGATACTCGCCAGCGCGCACCGGATTCGGCCGTAATGCGACGCTGGTCTCGACTTCAGAACTCTTCAACATTGCCGTTCGTCCTCGAGGCCCAGGCTGACACGCTGTTTATCGGCAATCAGAAGATGGGGCTCAAGCTTCGTGACGACAAGGCCCGGGCTGGCACAACTGCTGTGCGCTATCGGCGTGACTCAGTGCACGTCGTACACCTGCAGCTGGTCGCTGGCATCGCCATTGAGGCTTGCCAGCGCCGCCGGCAGCAGCGCGCCAAGCGGCCCGGCACAGTCCTTGAGATTCTGCATGGCCGGCGAATCGGCCATCTCGCGACCGAAAGCCAGGGCCCGGGCCTGCGCTTCGTCGCGCTTGCCGGCCTTGCACAGACGCTCGATTTCCCCTGTCACCTGCTCACTGCGAGCACGCAAGGCATTGGTTGCCGCGGCATCGAGCTCGCTCATGCACCCTTCGATGTCCTGGGCCTGATTGAGCAGCATCTGAATCTGCCCGCTGTCCAGTACCTGGGCCTGCGCCTGTGCTGGCCCCCAGATTGCCAACGCCATGAGCACCGCTCGCACTTGAAATGTCATCCGCATTCTCCCGATGACGGCCGGCAGACCGCGCTGTCTCGACCCGTCGCGCATTGAATAATTCCCTTGCCGCATCGCCTCTTTACCTCGGCCCGCGCTTCGTAAGATACTCGAAGCTCGTTCATGGAAATAAAAAGGAGGTGATCCGATGTCTAGTGAGATTTATATGGGTTCCGCGTGCACCTTGGATCTCGATTCAACGGCGGGGCTGCCTTCGCAAGCGAATTGAGAGGAACGTATCGCGATCCCTTCCAAGGGTCACGGGTACTCGATCTCACGGAGGGCCGCAGCTGCGGCCCTTCTTTCATTCTGGGCTCTGCAATTGAAGCGCGGCGCTGAGAATCTGCCTCATCAACCAAAGCGATCCCCATGTCCAATCCCGACTCACCCCCCGCCCACGAAGTCGCCCTCATCCTCGATGCGGTGAACGCCATGTTCACGCGTCTGCGCCATTCCCACACCGAGCCGCCGATTCCACCGCCGGTGGTCGCCAGCCACGTCAGCGTCGAGTACATCGAAGCGTTCTGGCCGCATGTCGCACGGTTGATTGCCGACGACGCCAATGGTCATGGCATGAGCTTCGAATTCGACGGGCAGCGCCGCGATCTCGAAATGGCGCGTCGCGACCCGGAACTGCGGGCGCACGCCGGCAACGACTTGTTCGCGCTTTCGATTCTGGCGCCGATGCGCGTCATGAACGAACTGCTGAATGCCGCCACCAGCACCTGGGCCAAGGAGTTGCGCGCGCAGGGCATGGGATGTCCGCTGAAGTATTCGCTGGACGCCGAAGAGTATGTGTCGCTGCGTACGCTGCTGCCCCATCGTGACGATGGCGAAAGCCCGGTGGGCGCCAATGCGCCGACCTTGGTCATGGGCGGCACCACCACGGCCATCACGCTGTGCTGGAATCTCCTGTGGCGCCTGCCCGGCGCCTATCGCGAATTGACGGGCAAGCATGTCGATCGCGCCACCATCGATGAACTGTGGACCGCCACGCGCGAACTCATCTACCGCATCGGCGGCGGCAGCCTCATCGCCTTTGTGAGTTTCGCCAGCGCCTGCACCAGCCGTGTCGATGCGTTGTTGTGGGAAGGCATGACTGACCTGCAACTGGCACGCGTCGATGGTCGCTACGTGTGGACCATGAACGAAGCGTTCTTTCAACGCACGCTGGAAATGGTCAATCGAATCCATCTCGCGCAGCAGGGCCATTACCTCGGCTGCGCGGCGCTGTACGCACGCGCCGCGCCGCTGGCCCTGGCGGGCGAACTGAGCGATCTCAGCGACGGCGCCCGTCAGCCGACGATTTTTTCAGAGCTGGTGCGCTGGATTACCGTCGTCGCCCGCGCCGAGTACTTTCCGGTGTTCGTGGCGCGGCGCTAGCTCGGCGCACCTCGCGGTTCAAGCTTGTAATTGATGGTGGCGACGGCGACTTCCTCACCCGCCTCGTTGACCACGCTGACCTCGGCCACGCACAGGCTGCCGCCGCGCCGACGCACACGGCCACTCGCCGTCAGACACGAGCCCACCACCAGCTTGAGATAGTTGATGGTGAAGCCGACCGTGGCGCCACGCGCGGCGTCGCCGACCACCGGATTGGACCAGCACGCGCAGGTGCCTGCGAGGTCGACCAGGGATGCGATGGCGCCACCATTGACGCGCTCGACGCCGAGATACTCGCGGTAAGGCAGGCGCAACACCACGTGATCGACCTCTATCGAAACGACTTCGATGCCGAGGTGACGGGCAAAATGCTGCTCGGCTGCGATGTATCTCACGCGCTCGTTCATGGTGTGCTCTGACAGTTTTCCCGACCTCGGCGATGGCGCGGGCGACGCCGCCGCCGTGCGAAGCAGCGTCTGGTTTCAGCGGTCCGTCGCCGGCAAGCGGCAACGGATCTCGCAGGTTGAACTCAGGCCCCCGGCGCCAGCGCCTCCAGCGCCTTCCAGCACGGCCCGACCTCGCCGTCGGCGCGTATCGGTTGCACCACCACCTGCGCCGCGCCCTTGTCGAAATAAGCTTTGAGCTTGGCTTTGATGTCGGCCGCCGAACCCCACAGCACCATGGCGTCCATCAGGCGGTCGCTGCCGCCGTCCTTGAGATCGCTCTGGTCGAAACCGAGGCGGAACCAGTTATTGAAATAATTCGGCAAGCCCATGTAAGGCGCCAGCGCCGCACGCGCGGCCTTGCGCGCGAGCGTCGGGTCTTCGCACAGGCACACCTTCTGCTCACAGATGATGGCGCCCTTGCCGCCCATCGCGCTCTTGGACAAATCGACCTGCGCCGGCGTGATGTTATAGGGGAAGGTGCCGAGCGTGCGTTCGGCGGCGAGCTTGGACATTTGCGGACCGAGCGCGGCCAGCACCACACGCTTTTCGCCCGGCGCACCACCGAGAGCAGTCCACGCCTGGTCCATGCGGTCGAGATAGGCACGCATGGTCGCCACCGGCTGCTTGTATTCGTGGCCGCGCAGGTCCGACACCAGCGGTGCATGGGAAACGCCGAGACCGAGCACGAAGCGCTCACCGTAGAGTTTGTTCAAACTGTTGTGGCCCATCACCGACGACGCCGCGTCGCGCGCATAGATATTGGCGATGCCACTCGCCACCACCAGTTTTTTGCTGGCGCCGAGCAGATAGGCGCCGATGGCGAAAGGTTCGTAATTGAATGCTTCGGGATACCACAGGGTCGAATAGCCCAGGGCTTCGAGACGCTGCGCAAGCTCCGTGAGCTCGGCGCCGTTCATCGCGTCGGTGAAAGTGAATACGCCGTATTGGCCGAATTTCATCGCAGAACCTCCCTACTGAATAAGGCCGCAGCATAGCCGCTCGCCGTGACACAAGGTAGGCCCGCAAGGCTGCAGCGCCCGTGTCCATGAGGCATGATGAGGGGCCCGGAATGAGACCAGCCAGACCCATGCTTGATATTCCTACGGTGCTGCGCGCGACCCGTCTGTGCGGCGTTCTTCTGACCGCGACCCTCGCGCTCTTCGTGCTCGGCTGCGGCGAGGACAACAGCGCGGGCCGATTTGGATTTGAAGTCGTCGTGCCCGCAGGCTGGACTTACGTCAGCGGCGGCGTGAGCGCCGTCGAAGGCGCGCAGGTGCGCTACGACGAGGACGCGCTGGAACGCGCCATCGACCAGCACGCCGGCGCGCCCTTGTTCGCGTTGCTGAAGCGCGCACCGCCCCAGCACGCGTTCAACCCGACGTTTGGCGTCAATCTCGAACGCGACGTCAACACGCGCGGGCAGAGCGCCCTGACGGTATTGCAGGCGCGCGTCGCACAGGCCACCGCGCACGGCGCTTTCGCGTTGATCGCAGCGCCCGCCGCAACGCACCTCGCAGGCCTCGCCGCGGCCAGCGCCGAACTGCGCGCCGCGCCAACGACAGGCGGTGAGCAAGGCGTGAACGTCCGCGTGCGCTTGCATGTGCTGGTGGTGGACGACACCACGCTGCTGCTGGCCGCCACCGACGCCGAGTCCGGCGCTGACGACGCGACTGCCGAATTTCGACAAATCATCGATTCGCTGCGGCTGCCCGGCGCGCCAGGCTCACCGTGACCGCGCGCCACGTGCCATGTCGTATAGTGCCCGGGCACGACCACGGGCAATCAATCCGGTCATGTCCTTAAGCGGTTTCATTACGAGCGAGCACCATGATTCCACGCAACATCTATTCTTCCGATCACGAATTGTTTCGCGACGCGGTGCGTCGTTTCGTCGAAGCTGAAATCCAGCCCCATCACGCGCAATGGGAAAAAGACGGCGTGGTCAGCCGCGAAGTATGGCGCTCAGCCGGCGCCAACGGTCTGTTGTGCAGTTTCGTGCCGGAACAATACGGCGGCCCCGGTGGAGATTTCCTGCACACCGCCATCGTCATCGAAGAACTGGCCAAGGTCGAAGCGACCGGCCCGGCCTTTCACCTGCATTCCGGCATCGTCGCGCCCTACATCCTGCATTACGGCACGGAGGCGCAAAAGCAGCGCTGGCTGCCCGGCATGTGCGCGGGCGAAATCATCGGCGCCATCGCCATGACCGAGCCCGGCGCCGGCAGCGATCTGCAGGGCATGCGTGCGCGTGCGGTACGTGAGGGCGATGACTATGTCTTGAATGGTCAGAAGACTTTCATCTCCAACGGCCAGATTGCCGATCTCGTGATCACGGTGGCCAAGACCGACCCCGATGCCGGCGCCAAGGGCATGAGTCTGTTGGTAGCAGAGCGTGGCGATGCCGGCTTCACGCGCGGACGCAATCTGGAAAAGGTCGGCTGGCATGCGCAGGACACCTCCGAGCTCTTCTACAGCGACGTGCGTCTGCCCGCCGACAGACTGCTCGGCGATGAGAACCGCGCGTTCAAATATCTCATGCAGGAACTCGCGCAGGAGCGGCTGATTGTCGCCATCCGCTCCATCACCACGCTCGAGACCGCGGTCGCCAACACCGTCGCCTACACACGTCAACGCGAAGCATTCGGCAAGCCGCTGTTCGCCTTGCAGAACACCCGCTTCAAGCTCGCCGAATGCCAGACCCAGGCGGTGGTCGCACGCACGTTTGTCGACCGTTGTCTGGAAATGCACATGCAGGGCCAACTCGACGCCAACGATGCGGCGATGGCCAAGCTGCATGTCACCGAGACCTTGGGCAAGGTGCTGGACGAGTGCCTGCAATTACACGGCGGTTACGGTTACATGTGGGAATATCCCATTGCGCGCGCCTGGGCAGGGCATCGCGTCAGCCGCATCGCCGGCGGCTCGTCGGAAATCATGAAGGAAATCATCTCCCGCACTTTGTAAGGAGCGGCCCGTGGTCTCGCGTCGCAGCTTCATCAAATCCTCCATGGTCGCGGGCCTCGCGCCTGGTCTGCTGCATGCGCAGACCGCTGACAGGCACAATGACGCGACCGTGCTGGTGGTCGATGGTGATTGCGCGGATACGCGCCATTTCACGCGCCAATGCCGCTTGCACAGGCTGGAAATCAACGACAGCATCGAACTCGTTGAAACCTTGGCGCAAGGCGGACAGGCGCGCCTGTTCGGCCTGACGCGCGATTCGAGTTACTTCATCGTTGCAAGCATGAGCGCGCTGCACGGCTACCGGCTCACCTATCACGGCGTGCACGATTTTCGCGATGGACAGTGCAGGCACCAGCTGCGCGGCGAACCTGACGCGATGAATGCGCTGGTCGCGAACCTCCCACCCGCCGGCGCGCTGTGGACTTGCGCGCTGGCCGAGGCGCTGCCGCGACTGGGAAACACGCAGAAGGCGGCGCTCATCGACACGCAGTGCCAGGCCGCGAGCGCGACGGCACGCCGCGGCCATCTCGTGTCCTGGTGTGTGGAGCGCGTGTGAAAGCCA
The DNA here is from genome assembly GCA_020849475.1 of Gammaproteobacteria bacterium. Classification (GTDB taxonomy): domain Bacteria; phylum Pseudomonadota; class Gammaproteobacteria; genus JADJYF01. The sequence continues at coordinate 20,878 of JADLGE010000026.1, read as the reverse complement.
GCGCGTCGCCGGCGCAGCCCATCGACGCCGCCAACGGCAAGCGCGCCTTGGACGCGCTGCGCACCGCGCTCGGCAAGGACTGGGTGTTTGCCGCTGGCGACCAGGCGCTCGATGCCTATCGCGATGACTATGCACTCGCGCCGCATGGCGACACGCGCCCATGGGCGGCGGTCGCGCCGGGCAATCTCAAACAGATTCAAAAAGTGCTGGAGATAGCGCGGCGTTACAAACTCGCGCTGTGGCCGCTCTCCACCGGCCGCAACCTAGGTTACGGCGGCGCGGCGGCGCGCCAGGCCGGCGCGCTCATGCTCGATTTGAAACGCATGAAGCGCATCATCGAAGTCAACGAAAGAGCTGCCTATGCGGTGGTCGAACCGGGGGTGAGTTATCTCGATCTGGCCGCGCGCCTGCGCAAGCTCGGTGGACGTTTGTGGGTGGACAGCACGGGCTCGCCATGGGGCGGCCCGCTGGGTAATTTTCTCGAACGCGGCGTCGGCTACACACCCTATGGGCAGCACAGCGACACCCAGTGCGGCCTGCAAGTGGTGCTGGCCGACGGCACGGTGGTCGACACCGCCTCGGGCATCAAGGCCAGGACCGACAATCTCTACCGTTACAGCCACGGCGCGTGGGTCGACGGGCTGTTCAACCAATCCAACTTCGGCATCGTCACGCGCATCGGCGTGCAGCTCATGCCGGCGCCGGCGGGCTATCGACCTTATCTCGTCACCGTCGACGCCGAGGAAAACCTGCAGGCCTTGCTCGACGCCTTGCGGCCCCTCAGCCTCGAAGGCCTGCTGCCAGGGCGCCCCACCCTCATGACGCTACCGCGTGCCGCCGCCTACGGCGCCACGCGCGCGCAATACCAGACCGGCGCCGGACCTTTGCGCGCGCAAGCCCACAGCCGCCTCATGGCCGAGCAGGCACGCGGCTACTGGAATCTTTACGGCGCCTTCTACGGCGCTGAGGCGCTGCTCGACGTTCACGTACGCGAGTTGCAAAACGCCTTGCGCGCGGTGCCCGGCGCACGCCTCCACTTTGCCGACACGCGCGCGGACGACGCGGCGTTCAAGTGTCGCGCGGCGCTCATGGGCGGCGCGCCGAGCATGGACGAGTACAAGACCCTTGACTGGGTCGGGGCCGGCGCGCACCTCGACTTCACAGCCGTGCTGCCCTTCGATGGCGATGTCGCACAGAGCGCCAGCGAAGCCGCGCGCGAGCTGTGCCACGCCCACGGTTTCGATGACTGCGCGGAGTTTCAGCTCGAGCCACGGGCTTTGCGCCTCGAAATACGGCTGATCTTCGAGCGCGAGGTGGTCGCCCAACAGCGCGCCGCCCACGCCGCGGTGAGTGCGCTGGCCGCGCGCTTCGTGTCGCTCGGCCACGGCAGTCCGCGCGCCCATCTCGCCTTCATGGACGACACTGCCGCGAGCTATCGCTGGAGTGACGATGCCCTCGCCCACGCCAGCGCTGCCATCAAGGACGTGCTCGACGCGCAGGGCGTGCTGGCGCCCGGCAAATCGGCGCTGTGGCCCGGCCGTCACAGTGGTCGTCGCAAATGACCACGCCGCCGCTCGATACCGCACAACTGCACGCGCGCCTCGCCACCGTGGTCGGCGCGGACCATGTCAGCGCTGTGCCGAGCGGCGCCTGTTACGGCGGCCTGCTCGGCGCCCACCTAAGTGCGGATCTGCATCCGCGCGCGGTGGTGCGCCCGGCCAGCGCCGAACAGTTGCAGCGCCTCGCACCGATGATCGCCGAGCTCGGCCACGGCCTGTGGAGTAGTGGCAATGCCACCGGCAACGGCGCGCAACGCGGCCATCCGCGCAAAGCCGGTGTGCTGGTCGACCTCGGCCGCATGAATCGCATCATCGACGTCGACCGGCGCGGCGCCTTCGCGGTGATTGAAGCGGGCGTCACCTATGCCGAGCTTGCCGCGCATGTGCGCGAACGCGATCTGCCACTGTGGCTCGACGCCGACACCAATGGCGCACACACCGTGGCCGGCAGCATCGCGTCGCGTTACACAGGTCTCACGCCCTACGGCGATCACCAGGCTGCCGTGTGCGGCATCGAAGCGGTGCTGGCCAACGGCGCGCTGCTGCGCACCGGCATGGGCGCACTGCCCGGCAGCGACTGCGGGGCGCGCTACAAATACGGCTTCGGGCCGGCGCTGGACGGCCTGTTCTCGCGCGCCCACTTCGGCGTGGTGACGCGGCTCGGCCTGTGGCTGATGCCGGCGCCGCGCAAGTTCATGCCGTTTGCCCTGGCCTTGCCCGATCTCGCGAGCATGGCCCGCACCATCGACCGCCTGCAGCCACTCATGCTCGACGGCGGCCTGGGCGGCCATGTGCTCATCGCAGCCCACAGCAGCGACGCAGCGCTGCTCGCACGGCTCGGCAACGACGCCGGCCGCAGCAGCGGCGCGCCGCCGTGGACACTCTACGGCGCGCTCTACGGTGTGCCGGAAATGGTCGAACACCACGGCCAGCGCCTGGCGCTCGCCTTGGACAGCGCGCCCGCCGCCGGCCAGGGCGCGGCCTGGGATGCACGGCTGCGGCAATTGCGCGGCGAGGCGCTCTACAACGATGCCGACGGACACGATGCCTGCGCGCTGTCGTTCACGCTGCTGGCGCCGGCCAGCGGCGCCGACGTGCAGGCCCTGCACCACGCCGTGCTGACGCGCCTGGCGGAATTCGCGCCGCGCCTCAGCGTGCAGCTGGCGCGCCGCTACCTGACACTCACGGTCGAATTGCCCGATGAGTCTGTCGCGGACGGCGACGCGGCGGGCGCGGCGCTGGCCGCTATCAAGGACCTGCTCGGCGCCGGCTACGGCCTTCATTCGAGTTCGCCGGCGCTCGCGGCAGAGCTCACCGCGCGCCACACGCCGGCCGGCCTGCGCCATCTCTACGACGGCCTGCACACCGCCCTGGACCCCTACGCGATGCTTGCCACGCGCGGCAAATTCACCCCCGACAAGGCCCGCCGCAAACGCTGACAGGCCGCCTTTTTCGGGATTACCCAAGCCCGGGGAGGCGGTTATGCTTGGCCACGGCCTGAGCGCCCACCGCGGCCAACGCCTTTTGCCCGCCCTCTCACGCACAACGTCTCTGGGGAGATATCGCATGAACATTGGAATGGAACAGATTTTTCAAAGCTGGGGTTACGAGAACTGCAGCGACGAGCAGGTCTTCAACGAAGAGCTCAAGCTCGCCGTGCAGGCCGACCAACTCGGCCTCGATGAAGTATGGGTGGTCGAACACCACTTCGAGGACTACTCCTTCTGCCCCGACAACTTCGTTTACCTGTCGCATGTCGCCGCCCTGACCAAGCAGATCAAGCTCGCCACCGGCGCGGTCATCGTGCCGTGGAACGCGCAGCCGCTGCGCGTGGCGGAAAAAGCCGCGATGCTCGACCAGCTGTCCGGGGGTCGCGCGCTGCTCGGCCTCGGTCGCGGCCTGTCGCGCCGTGAGTACGACCAGTTCGGCATTTCCATGGACGAAGCGCGCGGCCGTTTCGACGAAGCGGCGCCGATGATCATCAACGCGCTCGAAACCGGCGTGATGGAAGAACATCACGGCAAGTATTTCGACCAGCCGCGCGCGGTCATCCGGCCCAAACCGAAATCCTTCAAGGGCCGCATCAAGCAGGTCGCGATGTCGCCCGATTCAGTCGAGGAAGCCGCGCAGCTCGGCGCGCAGATGATGCAGTTCACCTACAAGTCCATCGAGACCCACAAGGCCGAGATCGACGCCTACTCGGCATCGTTCCTGAAGCATCATGGCCAAGCCGCGCCGCTGCCGATCATGACCGACATCACGGTCTGCGATACCAATGCCGACCGCGCCGCCGAACATGCGCACAAGTACATCCGCGCCTACCTGCTGTCGGTCATGCATCACTATGAAATGATGGGTGAGCACTTCAACAACGCCAAAGGCTATGAAGCCTACGGCGACGCCGCCACCGCCATGAATGCGATGGGCCTCGATGCAGTTGCCGACGGCTATGTCGCCGGCCAGGTGTGGGGCACGCCGCAGCAGATGCTGGAAGGATTCGAGAAGCGTCGTCGCGCGATTGGCGACTACGACATTCTCATGATTCCGCGTTTTGCCGGCATGCCGTTCGAAGTTGCCGAGCGCACCCTGAAGACCTTCGCCGAGAAGGTCGTGCCGGAACTGCGGAGCTGGAACACGGCGCGCACCCGCGCCGCCTGAGACCCGCCGCATGGGTGATGACGCGGCCACGCGTCATCACCCTCAATCACACGCACTCGTAGCTGACGCTCGCCGCCGGATCCTTGCTGGCGGGACTGCCGAACATCAACACCCCCTTGCCGAGCAGCGCCGCTTCTTCGTGATGCAGGTGCTGCACCATGCTGCCCTGGGGCGCGATGAAAGTGCCGTTGATGCTGTTGTCGACCACGTAGAAACGCCCGCGCCGATACAAGATCTCGGCATGACGCTTGGAAGTGAAGCGGCTGCCGGTGGCGAGATCGCTGTCGCGGCCACGGCCGACGGAACAGCGCCGATGCTCGCCATCCAGCACCAATTCACGCTCGCCATGGCGCAACACCAGGCGTGTGGAAACGATCACCCTCGCGGGCGTCTTGCCGAGCCGGAACTGGGTGACCTCCTCGTCTTTGTCCCACGGCAGGCGGAAGAGCGTCAAAGGCTGACCGTCGACGCGCGACTCGATGGTGTCCAGACGCTGTGCGGCGCCGCGCCAGCCGGTGGAGAGCGCGGCCACTGCGCTGTCCGAGGCCAGGATCTCGTCGGGTCGTGCCAGGGCCGTGACCTGCTGCGCGACCAGCGGCAAGGCACCGCCGAGTTCACCGTCATGGGATTCGGCCACGCCGTAATGCCAACCGATGCGCACCCGCAGCGTGCCTGCGGCAAACGCCTGGGCGGCACTCGCCGCGCGCAGCTTCTCATGCATGGCGACCGCCGCCTGCGCGGCGCGCTCGGGCAGCACGAAACTGCACATCACTTCATCGCCGATGGTCCGTTCGAGGCGCCCGCCATGGGCCTGCGCGACGTCGGTCAGGAGCCCCAGGCAGCGCACGATGTCGCGCTGCGCGACCGCATCGCCAAACTGCTCGTAGATGCGACTGCTGCCGCTGATGTCGGCATACAGCACCGCCAGCCATTGCAGCGTATCAGCCAGTCCATAGGTCTCGTCGCCCGTGACATGCTCGTTGGCCATGGCTCAGCGGGTCTCGCGGCGCGGTAGTTCAAAGCGATGCACGGTGCTTTCCCGGTCTCAGCGCCGCGTGACCTTGGGCGACGGCGGATTGTCGGGGTTGGGCAGACGCTCGATGAGGTCGAAGGGCGGGTTGAGCCAGCCATCACAGCCGGCCACCGATAAACGTCTGACCGCGATGCGCCAGCCGTCGGCGGTCAGGCGCAGCTGGTCGTGATAGCGCCCCCACAGGTCGATGCGATGGCCGTCGTCGGCGGCGATATGCCAGGCATAGACATAGGCGCTCGATTCAGCACGGTCGTCGCCGTGGAAGCGCACACGGATGTTGGAGACGTGATGGCTGGTGGCGCGGAACGGCGCGAGGGTCTTGGCGAACATCCTGGCCAGTTCTTCGCGGCCGATCACCGCGTGGTGCGCGCCGAGCTCGAATTCGCCGTCCTCGCAGAACACCTGGGTGACCAGGCCCTGCGGATCGTTACGGTCGACGTAGTAACTGTAGTCCTGCAGGATTTCCGTGATGAGCTGACGTTGCACGGTCTCCCACAGCAGCCTGTTTCCGATTTGTGTGTGATCCATGCCCGGCCCCCATCAAGCTCTCATCGCGCGGCAGGCGGCAGGATACCAGATGCGCCCCACAGCCGGTCCGCGGGTGCGATTTCAATCGCACATTCAAAACCCGGCTAGCGCTTCCACTCCGGCAGACACCGGTGCGCGACATGCCGCTCGTTCAAGCGCGCCTGGCCGCGACCAAAATAGGACTCGCGCAAGGTCTCGCCGTCATAGGCGCTGCGCATGCGGCCACGGCGCTGCAGTTCCGGCACCACCAGATCGGCGAAGTCGCGGAAACCCTGCGGCTGCGTGACCGGCACCAGGTTGAAGCCGTCACACTCGCCCTCGTCCATCCAGCGTTCGAGTTCATTGGCAACGGTTTGCGGGCTGCCGACGATTTTCGGCATCACGCTGCCGATCGAAAGATAGTCGCCGACGTCCTGCAAGGTCCAGTCGCGCTCAGGATCGACGATGGAAAAATAATCGATCAGCCCCTGGATGGAATCGGTGTGCATGTCACGCAATGACTGCGCCGAGTCGAGCTTGGAGATGTCGACCCCGATCCAGCCGCAGAACAAGGCCAGCGCGCCTTCCGGGCTGCGGTATTGACGACAGGTCTCGAGCTTGAGTTCGGCTTCCGCATCGGTGGGCGCGACAATGACGGTGACGCCGGGAAAATATTTGATGTCGTCACGGCTGCGGCCTTCCAGCGCCAGCGCGGCGCTGAGTTCGCGCACCGCCGCGCGACAGGCGTCGGTATTGGGATGGATGGCGAATATGCCTTCGGCATGGCGCGCCGCGAATGCCACGCCGCGCCCCGACTGACCTGCCTGGTAAAGCACCGGCGTGCGTTGCAGCGAGGGCTCGCACATGTGCGGGCCAGGTACATTGAAGTACTCGCCGCGATAGTTGATTTCATGCACCTTGGCCGGGTCGATGAGCATGTCGCGCTCGCGGTCGCGCTGCATCGCGTCTTCTTCCCAGGAGTGTTCCCACAGCTGATAACACACTTGCATGTATTCCTCGGCGCGATCGTATCGCTGGTCATGCGCCATCATTTCGCCGAGGCCGAAGTTGGCATTGGCGTCGGCAAGGTAGGAAGTAACGATGTTCCACGCCACGCGACCGCGCGTCAGGTGATCGAGCGTCGAGAACAGCTTGGCGGTGTGATAGGGCGGAAAGTAGCTGGTGCTGAAGGTGCTGGCGAAACCGAGATGCTGGGTGACCGCCGCCATGGCGGGGATGATCAAGGTCGGATCGTTGCTCGGAAACTGCGTGCCGTAACGCACCGCCGCGTCACGCGAACCGCGATAGACGCTGTAGGTGCCGTGCACATCGGCCAGGAACAAGGTGTCGAAAAAACCTTCTTCGAGAATGCGCGCCAGATCCATCCAGTAATGGATATCACGGTAACCATCCAGCGGTCGGTCCAAAGGATGTTTCCATTGTCCGATGGAGTGATGGCCGATACAGCACTGGGTGAAGGCATTCATGTGGATGCGCTTGGCCATGAGCTCTGTTCCGTGACGAAGAATATACAAGGCTAACCGGTTAGCGTGACCTTGACCACGCTCGCCGGCCGGGCGCCGGCGTGTCACCCTGTACGTTTCTTCACGCGCAGTATCGAGCATGCCGCAGTGCCGTCAGACCAGAGTCCGTCGCCCCGCTGCGGCGCGCCCGTGGCTGGCGCTGGCGCTCGCGCTATGCCTCGTCCCGGCGCGCGCGGACGAGCCCGACTGGCGGGACTACGCGGCGCTGCTGGCCGCCCATGTGCACGATGGCGAACGTCACGGCATCACGCTCAAGCTGGTCGACTATCGCGCGCTGGCCGCCGATCCCCACTACGCCGCGGCACTTGCCGCCCTGGCCCAGGCGCCGCTCGCGCAACTCGTCGATGCACGACAGCGCCTTGCGTTCTACATCAATGCCTACAACTTGCTGGCCATCAAAGTGGTGGTCGACCATCAACCACTCGCAAGCATCAAGGAGGCGGGCAATATCCTGTGGCCGGTATGGAAGCGCGAAGCGGGCGTGGTCGGCGGCGAGCGCGTGACATTGGACGACATCGAGCACCGTCGTCTACGCGCGCTGGGCGAACCACGCGTGCATTTCGCCATCGTATGCGCATCCCTGAGCTGCCCCGATCTGCGCGACGAACCCTATCGTGCCGCGACCCTGGATGCGCAACTCGATGATCAAGCGCGCCGCTTCCTCGCCAACCCTGGCAAGGGCCTGCGCGAAGACGGCACCCGCCTGCGGGTGTCAAAAATCTTTGACTGGTTCGAAGAGGATTTCGGAGGGCCGGATGGCGTGAAGAAATTCATCGCGCGCTACCGCGCGCTGCCAGCGGAGATGGAACTCGAGGCGACGCTCGATTACGACTGGCGCTTGAACGGACGTTGAGCAAGGCGCGCCGCGGCCGGCGACAGCGTCAGCCCGCCTCGGCCAGGAACTCATCGGCATTTTCCGCCGGTCGCATCACCGCCAGATGCTGCAGCACCGCCGCCACGCGATCGCGCAGCTCATCACCGGGATGTTCGAAGCGCAGGCCGACGCGGTACATGTCGATGCCGCATTCGGCGACCAGGGTCTGATGCACCACGCGTGCGCGCAGACTCAGACTGTGATGGGTGTCGGCGCCGCTCAAGGTCACCAGCAGAGATTGGTCGATTTCCAGGGGATCGGGCACCGTCAACATCACGCCGCTCGGCGAGATGTCTTCCAGCACCGCGCAGAACTCACCGCAGTCGCCGTATTCGATTTCCAGGCGCTGCACCAGGCGTGCCTCGCTGCGGCGCGCATCGGGGCTGGGATTGGCGACCAGGATGTCGAGCACTTTTTCCAGTCGCTCTTCATCGGCGGCCGTCATGCTGTCGAAGCGCAGGCCGTATTCGCTCGTGCCGTTGACGGTGGTGGTGCGCAGCACCGTGGCAATGGTCGCGATCTTGTCGTTCTTGCCTATCGGCAGCTGCAGGCGCACGCGCTGACCGGCGTGCAGGGTGATGTCCTCGCAGCGCACCGAGGCGCCGCCCCACGAGATGTTGCGCAAGGTCGCCTTGCAGGTCTCGTCGCTGTCGAGGAGGCCGAGCTGCACCGCCGCACTGACGCTGATGCGCAACTGCCGACGCTGCTCGCGGATGGCGGCCTGCGCGGCGGCATCGCTTTGGGCCGCGGTCTCGGCGGCGTGCTGTGCCTGCTGGGTTTGAGTGGCCTGCTTCTGGCGCACCAGGCGCAGGGCTTCGTCGAAGCTCGAACGCACCGCTTCACGCAAACGCGCGGCGCCGGCGCTGTCGGTGGCGGGCGCGACCTCCAGGGGAATCACGCCGAACTTCATGCGGTGCTGGGCAATGCCCAAGGCCAGGATCTGTGCGCAGGCGGCCAGCTCTTCCTGACTCAAGGCCGCCATGGCGTTGTCGGACTCCCTGTTTGAAATCGCCGCGCTGGCTTGCATGGACCGCTCCTGTCTGGACACAGGCGCGATCTGCGCCCTACTGCAGGTTGTAGCGGCCGCCGCGCGGCAGCCTTGACCGACAGCGCTAGTGCGCTGTCCCGCAATGAATCTTCGTAATTCGTTTGCTCTCGAACCGCCATGCGGCGTTGCTTGTCGTCGCAATAGCCCCGCTATTACTCCTTCGCGCGCCTTGCCTGGCGGCCCGATAGCCGCGCGAACTATCGAAGTTCATCACGGGACAGCACACTAGAGTTCGATGCTCTGCTTGAGCCGTGAAGCGATGAAGATGCCGATGAGACCGCCGAGCACGGCGGCCGCGAATTCCGCGTAGGCCTTGGCTTCGACCACCATGCCGAGCGCGACCGCCACGCCGATGGCAAACACCACCGCCGCCGCGCGCACGCGCTGCATGGGGGCGACGATGGCGGCCACCACCACTTCGGCCAGGCCGGTCAAACCGGCGCAGCCGATGATGATGGCGTGCTCGACCGTGGGAAACCATGAGGCGGAACAGAAGCCCGACAGTATTTGGTCCTTGGGACAGAATCCGAGGGCGAATGAATGAAGACCCAGACCCAGCGCCAGCATGCCGTACCACACCACGATCGCGCACAGCGGGATCCATAACCAGCGAATGACCGCGCGGCGTTTCTGTCGCGGACTCAATTCCATCGTCTTGCCTCGTTGATTACCCGGCCGTTGCACCGGGGGGCGCTACCATACACCAAGCCGCCGGCATGCAAGCACGCCACGCCCGGCAAGCGCGCACGCGTATGCGCCGCTCGTCACCTACCGGCGTGGGATCGGGCAGTTCGCACCTACAACACTTATTCCAGAAATCCCCCCAGCCGCTCGTAGGCAGCCAGAAAATCTTCCTGGAATTCCTGCATCACCGCGCGCACCGATTTCGCTTCGTTCATGAGGCCCACGCCCTGTCCCACCCAGTAGGTGGCGAGTTCCTGCGCACCGGCATGGCCGCTTTGGGCAAGCTTGTCGACGCGCGCCAGCGGCGGTTCGCTGATCAAGGACTGCAAAGGCATGGGCAGCGGTGACGGCGCGCCCGGCGCTTCCCAGGCCTGCGTCCACGACGAACGCAGCTGTCGCGACGGTTTGCCGGTGCGGCTGCGCGAGCGCACGGTGTCACGCGAGGTGGCTTTCAGCATTTTGTCTTTGACGACTGGATTGGTTTCCGCTTCGTGAGTCGTCAACCACACCGACGCGGTCCAGGCGCCGGCCGCGCCCATCGCCATGCACGCCGCCATCTGGCGGCCGGTGACGATGCCGCCGGCCGCGAGTATCGGCACCGCACGCAAACCCGCGATCGCAGCAACCACTTCCGGCACCAGCACCAGGGTCGAGACATCACCACAGTGGCCGCCCGCTTCGCCGCCCGCCACCACCAGGATGTCGACGCCCGCTTCGACCTGCTTGACGGCATGTTCGCGCGCGCCGACCAGCGCCGCGACCGGCACACCGTGGCGCTTGCCGAGTTCGAGCATGAGCGGCGGCGGCACGCCCAGCGCGTTGGCAATGAGCTTGATGGGATGTTTGAACGCGACATCGAGTAAATCGGCGGCGCCGGCCGGCCTGAGATTGCGACCAATCTGCACCATGCGATCGCGCGCTTCATCGAAAGCGCCGGCCTCGATGCCGTGCTTGGCCAACACCGCATCGGCGAAGCCGGTATGGCTGTCCGGCAGGCCCGCGACCATCTGTCGGGCATTCACCTCTTCGTGCTTGCCCGCCATCTTTTCCGGGATCAACAAATCCACGCCGTAGGGTTGGCCGTCGACGTGGGCGTCTATCCACGCCAGTTCTTCTTCGAGGCGCTCGGGCGGCAGGGCGCCGGCGCCGAACACCCCCATGCCACCTGCGCGCGACACCGCCGCCACCACGTCGCGACAATGGCTGAAGGCGAGCAAGGGAAACTCGATGCCGAGCAACGCGCAGATGGGCGACTTCATGGCTTACTTGCCCTTGTACACGGCCGGGCGTTTTTCCATGAACGAGGCCGGCCCTTCCTTGGCATCCTCGGTCTTGAACACCGGCGCCGATATGCAGGTTTCAATTTTGAGCGCCTGCGCTTCCGGTACGCCGAGACAGGCACGCGCCGAGCGACGGATGGCCTGCACGGCGATGGGCCCGTTGGCGGCAATCTTGTTGGCAATCTCCATGGCCTTGGCCATCGGATCGTCGACCACGTAGTTGAGGAAGCCGCAATTCAATGCTTCTTCGGCGCTGATCAAATCGCCCGTCAGCAGCAATTCCATGGCGCGTGCATAGGGCAGCTGCCGCGGCAGGCGCACGGTCGAACCGCCGGCCGGGAAGATGGCCCATTTCACTTCCTGCACACCGAAGCGCGCGGCCGGCACGGCGACGCGAATGTCGGTGCCCTGCACGATTTCCATGCCGCCGGCGATGGCGTGGCCTTGAATGGCGGCGATCACGGGTTTGACCACGTCGAAATCGCGCAGCAGCGCCGCTTCGAAAATATTCGGGTCGGAGAGCACGCGCTCGTCCCATTCGTTTTCAGCTTTGCGGTTGCCCGCGATCAGCGGCACCAGTTGCCCGAGATCGGCGCCCGCGCAGAACACCGGGCCCTTGCCGGCCAGCACCGCCACGCGCACGTTGTTGTCGTCGCGCACCGCGCGCCACGCGTCGGCAAGGCGCGCCGCGACTTCGGGATTGATGGCGTTACGCGCTTCGGGACGATTGAGCGTGACGGTGGCGATGTGCCCTTGAACGGAATACTCGACGACGGACATGGAAGGCTCCCCGGATGATGGTCTATGAGGGCCTAGTCTAACCGCGCCTCGCCGGCTTGCAGAGGGTGGCGCGGCGCGCGGCTAAGTCAGCGCCGCGTGCCGCACGCCGTCAGTGCGCGGGTCCTGCGTCAGCCACCGGTAGTGGCCAAGCAGGAAGGCCGCGAGGCGTGTAATGAGTTCGGTGGTCATGCCGGCGGTGGTCGGCTGGGCGCCGGCATATTCACCGACCGCCTTGAAGATCGCGCACTCGATGCCGTGCTGCACGCAGGCGCTGGCCACCGCCGCGCCTTCGCGGTCGATGAGATCGGCATGGCGCGCCAGCGCCACGGACTCGCCTCCGTCCTGCACGGGCGCGGCGCGCGTCAGTAACGTGCAATCTCCATGCACCCCCGACCAGCTCTCACGCCGCAGGTTCGACACCGGCACGTAGGTGGTGCGCTGTGGCAGGTCGAAACAGGCGGCGCCTACCTGCGCGATGGCGCCCACCGGCAAACGCGCATGCAGACGTCGCGCCACGCCCCCGAGCACCACGCGTCGCGGCTGCCAAGTGCGGGCCAGGGCGTCTATCGCCGCGCCGGCGAGGGCCGGCCCGGCGCCACAGATCAGCAGCAGCGCATCGTCGATTTGATGAAGCCGGAGGCCGCCGTCCGTGAGCGGGGTGTGATCGAAAGTATCGAGCAGTGGCCGCGCTTCGGCGGCAGTGGCGAAGACAAAGACCGTGCCGGCCTTCATGCCGCGCCGCCGGCCGCCTCGCCCAGGGCAGCGATGGCCTGACGTCCGCGGCGGCCCAGGTTGCGCGTGAAACTGTTGATATGCAGCGCGAGGTATTGACGAATGGCGTCATCGTCCATGGTCGCGGCATGGGCATGCACGTAGCCGGCGATCTCCTCATCACCTTTCTCAGCGAGGCGCAGCGCACAGCGCATCAGCTGTTCGAGATGCTCGGCAAAGCGCTCGTGCAGATGGCGACGAATGACATAACAACCGACCGGCACCGGCAGACCGGTTTCGGCGCGCCACCAGTCACCGAGATCGGCCAGCACGCGCAATCCCTGGGAGAAACCCTGGCAATGTCCGGCATGGGCGACCACGGCGCCATCGAATTCACCGCTGGCCAGCGCCGGCGCGATCTCTTCCGAACGGCGATGCTCGAGCGTCACGCCCGGCGGCGCCCAGCGCTTGAACAACTCCGCGGCGGCAGTGGCCGGGCCCGGCGCGAGCAGACGCGCGCCGCGCAAGGTGGCGCGCGTCAGGCCATCGCGGGCGATGACCAGCGGTCCCTGACGATCGTCGAGGGCCGCGCCCGTATCGAGCAATTCATAGTCACGCTGAATGCGGCTGTAGATGGCGCACGACACCTTGCTGACGTCATAACGCCCTTTCAAGGCGGCGCGGTCGAGTTCTTCGATGTCGGCCACGGTGACGGTGAGTTCGGCGGCGTGCAGGTTGACTTTGCCCAGCATCACCGCGCCGAGCAATTGGCAATCCTGCGGGCTGTCGGTGGTGGCAAGCGTCAGGCGCGTGAAGTTCTTCATGCCGGCAGCGACCGACAGCGCGGCCGCGCACAGTGCGGATGATGGAGCGCAGACAAAGACGGCATGGCATTCCTGGCAGGACTGAGCGCGCGCCGCGCCCTTCGCCGTTCGTCTTAGCAATTCGAGGGCCAGCCCACGCAGGCCGACTTAGCAACTGAAATTCCTGGGGTTTTATCGAACAGCTTCGATACCAAGTGGCGCCATGGGTGGCGAGTGCGCAAACCCTGTCTGCAAGTTTGGTATGAATCCTTACTCGCAGCGCAATGCTTCGGCGCCCTCGCGCAGATGCAGGCGCGCCACCACCCTGACCCGCTCGTCGACCGCGCAGGCCGGTACGTAGCCGATAGCCCCGTCGGTGGACGCCACGAAACGCAGCATGGCCTCGACCGAGGTGACCACGTGCGGCGGCGCCACACCATGGAAATAGCGCTCGTTCCAATAGGCCTCCATGTCGCCGGGCGACTGCTTGAACAAAGCGCGGGAAAAGGCCACGCGCAGCGCATGGGTGCCGGGCAGGTTGACCGGCACCAGCACCACCCCGCGCGCATCGACGAGTTCGGTGCGGCGGAAGATCAAGGCCAGCTCGGCCGGCGTCATTCCCCGCTGATCGAAATCAGAGTGAGCTATCACCACGATGTCCTGCGCGGCGTCGAGCGCCTGCGCCGCTGGCAGCGCGAGGCTCAGCAGCGCCCCGCACAGCCACGCGCATCGACGCCACGCCGTGCGTATGGTGGGGTTCGTCATAGGCCGCTGCGGGTTCAGAACAGCACGCCACACGACAGTTCGATACCGTCCGGCAGCAGGCCCTTGTCGGTGCCGTCGTGGTATTCGAACTTGAAGCTCAACGCCGGCAATGGTCGCCAGGTGAGACCCACCGTGCCGCGGCGCGCATCCTCGAGCAGCACGCCGCTGCTGTAATACTCGACGCGGCCGACGGCGTAAAGCTGTTGCACCAGCGGCGCGACCAACTGCACGAATCCGCCCCAATCGTCACGCCCCGGCTGTGCGACATTGGCGCGATAGGTCAGCTCGCTGGACAGCTCGTAGCGATGCCAAGTGTAAAGCCCGTCCAAGCCCACCGCGTGGTGATGACCGCGCCCACGCTCGACCACGAAGCTTGCATAGGACACCCCGAGCTGCGCGCGCTCATCGAGAAAGTGATAGCGCAACTGTCCACCCACCGCGTGCTCCATGTCGTTCGACAGGCCCGGCAGGTGGTAGTCCTCGAACGGCGCGCGGCCAGGATGCGGATCGAATTCACTGCTGGCATCGACATAGGCGCTGTATTCAATGCTGTCATGGGTGAGCGGCACGCTGCCGTAGACCATCACGCCGGTGACGTGATCGGGCAGCGTGATGACCGTCACCAGCGGCCGCGTGACTGTCCACACCAGGGGATCGGCGTGAATCTGGTTCCAGCGCCCGAAGGGAGTGAGGAAGCGACCGGCGCGCACCGTCGCACGGGAACTGACGGCATGGTCAAGATACAGCCGCTCTATCTCGACCGTGGCATCGTCGGTGTTGAGACCACGATGATCGTCGGCAAGCAGCTCTTCGCCCTCGATTTCGCTGAACAACTGCCAGCCGGGCGCCGGCGACCAGATCGCGAACAGACTCAAGTCATGCCACTGCGCGTTGGCGGCCTCGCCTTCGAGATCCTCGACGTGCAAGGTGGTATAGCCGCGCAATTCGAGATTCAGGGCCGGCAGCGTCAGGCCACGTCCAAACTCGTAGCTGGCGCCGGCGAGCGCATCGAAGGCCTGTGCGTGGAGCTGCACGAGACACAGAGCGCACAGCGCCACGGCGCGCATGAGGACGGCGCGGCGCGGCGCGTGCGTGGTTCGCTTCATGGTGATGGCGTCCTCACAGACCATGGTCTGACCTGGTCTGGCTTTCAATTCGATTCCCGGGTGCGACAATGCACCATGACGATTCGCAAATCCCTGCTCTTGACCTTGCTCATGTTCAGCATCGTATTTGCCGCACTCATGACCGCACTCGCGTGGTCGCGCGCGCGCGCCGCGCTCAGCGACGAGATCCGGCGCAATCTCGAAAGCCAGGCGCTGACCGTCATGCAGCAGGTCGACGCGATGCTGTTCCAGCGCATCAAGGACCTGCAAGGCTGGCGGCGGCTGGATCTCATGCAGGAGTTGAAGGTCGGCGATATCGACAAACGGCTGGCGAGCTTTCTTGGCGACGTGACGGCCGCTTACGCCGGAGTGTATACGGGTATCTATTGCCTGCAACAGGGACGGGTGGTGTCTGCCAGTGAGCCGGCGCTGATCGGCAGCCGTGTGGATTTGCCGCCGACCTGGATGTCGGTGCCGGGCAGCGACGGCATGATCAATATCGCGCGACCCGACCCGCAAGCGCGCGACAGCGTGATGACTTTATCCAGCGAAGTGCTGGATGCATTCGGCCATGGCCCGCTCGCCACCCTCGCCGCACGCTTCAACTGGCGCGAGATCACCGCCCTGCTGGAGCTCGCCACCGCCGGCACCGGACGCGATGCCTTGCTGCTCGATGCCGACGGTCGTGCGCTGGCCGCGACCCGCGGCCTGCGCGCCCGACTGCCGCGCGACCACGCGCCACTGACGCTGTTGGACGCGCATGGCGACGCCCACGGCGTGGTGAGCGCCGATGGTGCGCCCTTGGCCCTGACGCGCCTCCTGATCGGCTACGCTCACTCGAGCGCCTACAAGGGCATGCCATCGCTGGGCTGGACGCTGCTGATCCTGACGCCCGAGAAAGTCGCGTTCGCGTCGGTGCAGAAACTGCTGTGGAGCCTGGTGGCGTTACTCACCGTCACGGCCGCCATCGCCGCGCTGCTGGCGATACGCATTTCGGCGCGCACCGCGCGGCCGCTGCAGAGCCTGACCGCCTACGCGCGTGAAGTCGGGCGCGACCTCGACACGCCGCCACGCGTATTTCACGGCGCCAGCGAAGTGGAAGAGCTGAGTCTTGCCTTCAATCGCACGCTCGACCAACTGCGCGCTTCACGCAGCCAGCTGGTGCGCGCCAGCAAACTCGCGGCCGCCGGTGAGATGGCCGCCAAGCTCGCCCATGAAGTGCGCACCCCTCTCGGTATAATCCGCTCATCGGCGCAACTGATTAATCGCCAGAGCGGCCTCGACGCACGAGCCCACGAAATGATGAGCTACATGATCAACGAGGTCGACCGCATCAACGAGCTGGTCACGAGCCTGCTCGACAGCGCGCGGGCGCGCGCGCCGCATTTCCAGCCGCAGCAGCTGGCCGACATCGTGCGCCAGGTGCTGGACATGCTGCATGACAAATTCGACAGCCGCGGCATCGTGGTCGAGAGCGACCTCGACGCAGTGCCGTCGGCGCTCGACTGCGATCGCGATCAGATGGTGCAGGTGTTGTTGAACCTGCTGTTGAACGCCAGCCAGGTGCTGGAACACGGCGGCGCCATCCGCATCGCCATCGCCGCGCGCGACCAGCACCTGGCGTTGACCGTCGAAGACAACGGCCCGGGCATCGCGCCCGACGAACGCGACGCAATCTTCGAGCCCTTCGTCAGTTACCGCGCCGGCGGCATCGGCCTCGGCCTGTCGGTGGTGCGCGAGATCATCACCCGCCATGGCGGCACCATCAGTGTCGACAGCGGTCACCTCGGCGGCGCCTGTTTCACCATGCTGCTACCGCGCGGGAGTCACTGATGCCGCGACATACCGTGCTGGTCGTCGATGACGAAGTGAAAATGCAACGCGTGCTCGAGATCATGCTCGATGACATGGGGCTCGACGTGTTGCGCGCCGACAATGGCCAGGCCGCGCTCGACCTCGTAATGCGCGAACAGGTCGACCTCATCATCACCGACATGCGCATGCCGGTGATGGACGGCATCACCCTGGTGCGCACCCTGCACGAGCGCAACCTGCTGCCGCCGACCATCGTCATCACCGCCCACGGCACGGTCGAAAGTGCGGTGGCCGCCATGCGCTACGGCGCGGTCGACTATCTCATGCGCCCGTTTGAAGTGGAGACGGTGGAACTGGCCGTCAGGCGTGCGCTCAATCTCGGCCACATGCAGCGCGAGAACCGCTTTCTGCGCGAAGCGCTGGCGCAAGGCTGGCAGGATTTCATCGGCCGCAGCGCAGTGATGCGCGAGCTCTACCAGCTCATCGATGAAGTGGCGCCCGCCAACGTGCCGGTGCTGATCGTCGGCGAAACCGGCACCGGCAAGGAGCTGGTGGCGCGCGCCATCCACCAGGCCTCGAAGCGCGCGGGCCTGTTCGTCGCCATCAATTGCGCGGCGGTGCCCGACAATCTTCTCGAAAGCGAATTGTTCGGCCATGTGCGTGGCGCCTTCACCGGCGCGATCGCCGAGCGCGTGGGTAAATTCGAAGCGGCCGATGGTGGCACCCTGTTCCTGGACGAGATCACCGAGATGCCCGCCACCTTGCAGGCGCGGCTGCTGCGCGTATTGCAGGAGAGCGTGATTGAACGACTCGGCAGCAACCGCGCCATCGAACTCGATCTGCGCGTGATTGCCGCCACCAATCGCGAACCGCGCCTGGCAGTCGCCGAACAGCGCCTGCGCGAGGATTTGTTCTACCGCCTCGACGGCTTTCGCATCGACGTGCCGCCGCTGCGTGCGCGCGGCGAAGACATCGAGCTGCTGGCCGAGCACTTTCTCGAACAGCAGGCGCGTGGTCTCGGGCGCGAGCCACCGCAACTGTCATCCTTTGCGCGCGAGGCCTTGCGCAAACATGCGTGGCCGGGCAACGTGCGCGAACTCGAAAATCTCATGGCGCGTGTCGCCCTGGTGGCGCCGCGCAGCGATCCGGACACGGTGCTGGCGCGCGAACTGGGCGTCACCACCCCGTCAGCGCCGCTGGTGATCGGCAGCGCGGCGGACGCCGACAATCTGCATCTGCAGCCGCGCATCGATGCACTGGAGCGCCAATTGATCGAGGCCGCACTCGCCGCGGCCCATGACAACAAGGCGCGCGCCGCGCGGCTGCTCGACGTCAGCGAGCGCACGCTGTGGTACAAGCTGAAGAAACTGGACATCAAGTAACACGCCATGAGCCACCCGCCACTGCCCGATTTCACCGCCGCGCATCTGCGCGTATCGCGCGCCACCCCGGCGTGGTTCGAGTGGGCGCTGGCGCAGCCCGTGAGTTCCCATTACGTGACGGTGGCGGACTGCCCCATCCATTACATGCTGTGGCCGGGCGACAACGCGCGCGCCAATCAGCGCGGCCTGCTGCTGGTGCACGGCGGCGGTGCGCACGCCAACTGGTGGCGCTTCATCGCGCCGTTCTTCACGCGCGACTACCGGGTCGCGGCGCTCGACCTGTCCGGCATGGGCGACAGTGGCAAGCGCGCCGAATACAACGCCAGCCTGCGCGCCGACGAAATGCGCGCTGTGCTGGGCGCCGCCGAACTCGGCGACAAGCCGTTCGTGGTCGGCCATTCGTTTGGCGGCTACATGACCATGCGCTTCGGCGCCGCCTATGGCCATGAAGTGGGCGGCGCGGTGATCGTCGACACGCCCATCCGTCGTCCCGAAGGCGATGCGCCGCCGGCCGTCGCGTCACGTGCGCGCAGCCTGGAACGTCATTACCCGAGTTTCGGGCTCGGCCTCGAGCGCTTCCGCCTGCTGCCGCCGCAGCCTTGCGAGAACGAATACCTGGTGGAATTCATTGCCCGCCATTCGCTGCGCGAGGAAGCCGCCGGCTGGACCTGGAAGTTCGACGTCAACACCATGAGCGCACGGCGCTGGGGCGAACCCTTTCACGAACATCTGCAGGCTTTGAAGTGTCGCGCCGCGCTGATCTTCGGTCAGCACAGTGCGCTGGTCAGTCGTGACACCGCCGACTACATGTCGGAATTGATGGGGCCGCAGGCGCCCATCATCGAAATCCCTGAAGCCCAGCATCATCTGCTACTGGATCAGCCGCTGGCCTTCGTGGCCGCGCTGCGCACCCTGCTGGCGAGCTGGGTGCGGGACGAAATCGTGGCGGCCGGTGCGCCCTGAATGGACGTGCATCCGCACCGCGGCGTCGATGAACTGCTGCTCGGCAGTACGCAGGACGAGATCATGGCCGCGCTCGGCGCGCCGGACCGCGAGGCCGAGGACGCCCATGAAGACGGTGAGCTGTCGTCGGTGTGGACCTATCGCATGCTGCGCCTGGAATTGTCCTTCGATTCCGACAACGACTTCCGGCTGTCACACATCACTTCCTATCATCCCTACACCCTGGTGCGCGGCTTCAATCCCATGGGCCTGTCGGGCAAGCTGCTGTTGATGAAATATCCGCACCTCGATCTGGACGTCGAGATCAGCCGCGATGAGAAGTACTACACCGACCGCGTGCTCGACCTCACCTTCGGCATCGCGCGCGCCAAGGTGGTAAGCGTGACGGTGTTTCCCGAATATGACGAAAGCGGCGAAGAGGTGCGGTGGCCTGTGCATCCGTAGGTGCGAATTCATTCGCACATCGTGCCCGGGTTCATGGCCCTGCCAGTGCGTGAATGTCAGACTGAAATCCGCCCCACAGAAGAGTGAGTACCTTGTGGGTCAGGCTTTAGTCTGACATTCGGCCGAGCTCTGGAATTCTCACATCGGATCTAATGTGCGAATGAATTCGCACCTACAATGGATCACAACACCTGTTCAGGAGTGAAGCCCATGCAAGTCGACGGCAGTTGCCACTGCGGCAGCATCGAATATCGCGCCGAAATCGATCCGGCGCGTGTCATCATCTGCCACTGCAGCGATTGTCAGATCCTGTCGGGGTCGGCCTTTCGCGTGGTGGCCTTCACCGCGGAGGACGGCTTCACGCTGACGCGCGGCACGCCCAAGACCTATGTGAAGATTGCCGAGAGCGGACGCCCGCGCGAGCAGGGGTTCTGCGGGCATTGCGGTTCGGCGCTGTATGCAACCGCGCCCGGGGAAGGCCCCAAGGTCTATGGCCTGCGCGTCGGCACCATTCGCCAGCGCGACCAGCTGAAGCCCGGCCGCCAGGTGTGGTGTCGCTCCGCGCAAGGTTGGCTCGGCGAGTTGTCCCAGCTTCCCGCGGTTGATGGCCAGCCCTGAGCAGCAGTATGGCCGATGAACTGCCGGCCCTTCACCAAGGCTTGATGTCGTGCGGGTCTTGTTCGCTGTCGGCGCGCTCGATGGCGCGCACCAGTTGTGCGTGTTCGAGCGCGCCCTCGCCCGAATGGAGGTAGAGCTTGGCGTGCGCGAGCACGTCCTCCAGCAGTCGAGCACGAACCTCAAGATGCAAGGCCACCTTGGCCAGATGATGCGCATCGTGGCCTTGCTCGCGGAGCCGCTGCGCTTCATTCAAGGCCATTTCGATTTCAAGACTGCTCGGTTTCATGCTCACCTCCACCCTGAT
>JADLGE010000025.1 GCA_020849475.1 Gammaproteobacteria bacterium | reverse complement strand
GGCGCTTCAAAGTTCGGCGAAGTCACAAACGTCAGCGCACCGGTCGCACCGTCAATCGCGAACTTGGCGGCGTCCGCGCCCCCTGAAATCGAATAGCTCAGTGTCGCCGCCGGCTGGTCCGCGTCGGTCGCGACCACCGTCAACACCGTACCCACCGCGTTCTCGGCGAAGTTCGCCGTCGCCGCACTGGTAAACACCGGGCTGAACTCGTTGACCGGCGTCACCGTGATGGCTATCGCCTGGTTACTGCTGCGCGTGCCGTCGCTGGCCGTGACGGTGAGGTTGTAGACGTTGTCCGCGCCCGCATCGGTCGGCGCTTCAAAGTTCGGCGAGCTTAGGAAAGTCACGATACCGGTGCTGGCGTTGATGGCGAACTTCGCTGCATCCGCGCCCCCCGTGATCGAGAACGTCAGCGTCTGCGCCGGCAGGTCGGCATCGGTCGCATTGACGTCGACCACCGTGCCCGTCGCGTTCTCGGCAAAGTTCGCCGTCGACGCGCTGGTGATCACCGGATCATTGTCATTGACCGCCGTCACCGTGATGGCAATGCTCTGGGGCTCATTACCCGACGCCGCGGTGCTGGCCAGGATATCGACGTTGTAGACGTTGTTCCCCCCCACATCCGTCGGCGACTCGAAGTCCGGCGCCGCGACAAACGTCAGCACACCCGTCGCGCTGTCGATCGTAAACTTGGCCGCGTCCGCGCCGCCGGTGATCGAATAGGTAATCGTCTCTTCCGACGCCGCATCGACATCCAGGGCCGTACCTGTTCCGCCTTCGGCAAAATTGGCCGTGGCGGGCGAAACGATCACGGTCGGGCCGATATCCGTGACCGTGATGGCAATCGCCTGATTGACGTTGTTGACGCCATCGCTGGCCGTCACCTGCACGTTGTAGACATTGTTCGCGCCACTGTCGGTCGGCGCCTCGAAATTAGGCGGCGTGACAAAAGTCAGCACGCCGGTCGCGCCGTCGATCGCGAACAGAGCGGCATCGACGCCGCCGCTGATCGAAAACGTCAGCGTGTCAGCGGGCACATCGGCATCGGTCGCATTGACGTCAATCACCGTGCCGATGCCGTTCTCGGCAAAGTTGGTGGTCGCCGCACTGGTGATGACCGGGGCATTGTCGTTCACGCCTGTCACGGTCACGGCAATCGATTGATTGGTCGTGCGCGCGCCGTCACTCGCCGTGACTTGCACGTCATAGATATTGTTGGCGCCGGCATCGGTCGGCGCTTCGGCATTGGGCGCGCTTACGAAGCTCAACGCGCCGCTGGCCGCATTGATGGCGAACCTGGCCGCGTCAGCACCGCCGGAGATGGAATAGGTCAATGTCTGCGCCGGCAGATCGGCATCGCTTGCCTGCACGGTCAAGATGGTGCCAACGGCATTCTCGGCGAAATTGGCGGTGGTCGCCGAGGTGAACAGCGGGCTTGCATCGTTGACACCCGTGACCGTCACCGCGATGTTCTGCGCGACGGACAGCGCGCCATCGCTGGCCGTCACTTGCAACTGATAGACGTTGTTGGTGTCGGCGTCGGTCGGCGCTTCGAAGTCCGGCGCACTCACGAACGTGACCACGCCGGTGCTGGCGTTGATGGCGAAGCTGGCGGCATCCGCGCCGCCGGTGATTGAGAACGTCAGCGTCTGCGCCGGCAAGTCGGCATCGGTCGCATTGACATCCAGCACGGTGCCGCTGCCATTCTCGGCGAAGTTGACAGCAGCCGCGCTGGTGATGACCGGCGTGTTGTCGTTGACGCCGGTGACGGTGACGCTCAGCGTCTGGTTGATGGTGCCGCCGTTGCCGTCGCTGGCGCGCACCTGCACGACATAGATGTTGTCGGCGTTGCTGTCGATCGGCGCTTCGAAGTTTGGCGCAGCGACGAAACTCAGGGCGCCGCTATTGGCATCGATGTTGAAGCGGGCCGCGTCGACCCCACCGACAATCGCGAAGGTGGGTATGTCGCCATCGGCATCGGTAGCGGTGACCGTGGTCACCACTGTCTGGTTTTCGGCGGCGGCGGCGGTGGCCGCGGAGGTGATTACCGGCGCATCGTTGCCATCGGTAACGGTGACCGCGACGTTCTGCAGCGCGGTGTTGACGCCGTCACTGACCTGCACGTCGACGTTGTAGACGTTGTCGCCGCCGGCATCGGTGGGGGATTCGAAATCGGGGGCACTCAGGAAACGCAGAACGCCGGTGCTGGCATTGATGGCGAACACGGCCTGGTCGGCGCCGCCCACCAGTGAATAGACCAGCGCCGGCGCGCCCGCGTCAGCGTCGGTGGCGACCACGGTGCCGACCGCCGTGCCGTTTTCCGCGGCATTGAAATTCGCGTTGGAGGTAAACACCGGGGCGAAGTCGTTGATGCCATTCAAGCTCACCGTGACGACCGCTGAACGGGTCTCGGACTGCGTCGCGCTATCGGTCACGGACACTTCCACCGTCAGCGCTGCGACCGCTTCCCTGTCGAGCTGGGCGGCATCGGCAACGCGGAGTTGACCCGTCGCGGCGTCGATCTGAAAAGCCGAGGCGCCCGTGCCGCCCGTAATCGCATAGGTCAAGGTCTGGCCGACGTCGGCATCGCTCGCCGCAACCGTCCCCACCAGCGTGCCGTTGGCACTGTTCTCGGTGACCGCGAACGCCTGGTTGGCAATCACAGGCGCGTCGTTAGCGTCCGTCAGCGTGACTGATACGACCTGCTCGACCACATGGCCATGACCATCGTCGACGGCGACGTTGAGTTCGTAGGCAGGCCTCGTTTCGAAATCGAGTCGCGCTGGATTGGCGACGGTGATAACCCCGGTGGACGCATCGATGGCGAATGCATTGCCAACATTGCCGCCGGCAATGCTGAAGGTCAGCGTGTCACCGTCAGCATCGGTCGCGGCGCCGGCAACGAAGCTTGTCCCGGCACTGGCGGCTTCGGATATCGACACCGGGGAATTCGGCGTGAAGACAGGAGCCACATTATCGTCAGGTGGTGGCGGCGCAGGCGGCAAAATCGGTGCGCCTCCCACCACGGGCGCCAAGGGATCGTCGACCGGGCGTGCCGATTCGCCATCGGGTTGGTCTTGCGGGTCTTCTTCAAGCGTCAGTTTGTAGGGCGCGATGGGCTCCGGCAGACCAGTTTGCAATGCCGAAGGTGTGAGCGGCTCGAGCGTCGGACGGTGAGCGGCCGACTCCAGGTCGAAGGCATCGGGCTCCGCGAATACCGCTCGAAACGCTGCCAACCGCTGTTCATAACCCGGCAGCATGAACTGCTCGGGCAAGGCGATGCCTTCGCTTAGCCCGGCGCCGACCAGGGGCTGAATTTCGAAGGAACCCGAGACCGCCTGTGTGCCACGCATGTCCTCGACATGCAGGCCTTGCTGATCCTGGTATACGAGTGCGCTGGGGGGCTGCTCGGCCTGTGCCTGTTCCTGCGCCCGGGGCGGCGGCGCATAAAATCCACGCAGGGCAATATCACCGGCGGGCGTGTGCAATACCAGGGCCTCGCCGTGTCGCTCGGCGCTAACGGTGATGTTCTGTTCGGGCGAAACGATCACCGTTTCGCCGGGCTGGACCTGGACGGTGTCGCCCGGCTTCACCACCACCGTGCGCGGCGTGCCGTCTACTGCGATGATTTTCAGCAACACTTCCATCGAGTTCTCCGTGCGACGCCGTTCAGGCGCCCCCTCTCTCCGCTGCGCCGACTACCACCCCACAATCACCTTGGCAGCTTTGCGACCATCGCGCGCGCGCGAGTTCGCAAAATCCCGCAGTGGAATTGTGGATGCAAGCCCAAGTGTGGGCCACTTCTCGCAAGTGCCGGTATTCAGCGCTCATGTAAGGCATTGTCACGGGTCTTGAGGACTGGCTTGAGCAAATATTCCAGCACGGTCTTGTGGCCGGTCAGCACTTCCACGGTCGCGACCATGCCGGGGATCACCGGCAACGGTCCCTTCTTGCCGTTCAGCACCGCCGTGTCGGTCCGCACGTACACCCTGTAAAAACGCTCGTGCGGCGGATTCTCATCCGCCAATGTATCGGCGCTTATGTGCTCGAGGTGACCGTGCAGGCTGCCGTAGATGGTGTAGTCGTAGGCAGTGAGCTTGACCGTCGCCTTCTGGCCCGCGTGCAGGAAGGCAACGTCGGCCGGCCGAATCTTGGCCTCGATCAACAACCGGTCTTCGACCGGTACAATTTCCATGATGTCCTGTCCGGGGCCGATCACACCGCCGACGGTGGTGACCTTGATGTTCTTGACGGTGCCGCGCATGGGCGACCTCACCAGCGAGCGCTGCACTTCATCCTTGCGCGCCGTCAGCAATTCCGTGACGCCGCCGAGCTCCGCCTCCTTCTCCGCCTGCTTGCCACGCGCCTCGGCCTTGAAGCTGTTGCGACGGTCCTGAATCTGGCCCTTGAGTTCGATGATTTGACGTTGCAGGCGCAGCACCTCGACTTCCGACACTGCACCGCGCGCCACCATCGGCTGGGTCATGGCCAATTCCTTTTCCGCCAGTTCCAGGTTGCGCTTGAGTGATGCGGCGGAATCCTCCACCGCGGTTTGCCGCGACACGAAATTCTTGCGTTCGCGTTCAATGATGGCGGGCTCGATATCGCTCGGGAAACGCGGCGTGGTGCCAGCAGCCTCGGCCTGCAGACGCGCGATCTCGGCGCGCAGGCTGTGGCTCTTCACTTCGCCTTCGCGCAATGACGCACCGGAGCGGGTGTCATCGATACGCAATAATATTTGGCCCTTCTCGACCACGTCGCCCTCGCGTACCGCGAGCTCCGCGAGGATGCCGCCTTCCAGACTCTGGATCACCTGTTCGCGGCTGGACGGAACGACCGCGCCCTGGCCACGTGTCACTTCGTCGAGCGCGGCGTGGTCGGCCCACAGCAAGGCGGCCAGCAGAAAGAACACCAGCAACAGCAGACTGCTGCCGGCAAATGGATGCGAATCGGCCACCTGAGCAGCGCGCGCGGCGCGCAGGAAAGGCACATCGGCCTTGGCCACCCGTTGTTTGGTCTGTCGCGCGGCCATGAATCGATCAGCCTTCAGGTGCGCGGCGCGGCGGCCGCGACCGGCTGGCCGGCGGGACGCGTCAACTGGCGCAGCACGTCATCGCGCGGTCCGTCCATCACGACGCGGCCACCATCGATGACGATGATGCGCGACACCATCGCCAACATGCTCGGCTTGTGGGTGACGAGGATCATGGTGCGGCCCTGGGCATACTCGCCGACGGTGGCGATGTATTTCATTTCGGCGTTGTGGTCCATGGCACTGGTCGGTTCGTCCAGCAGCAGAATGCGGGGCTCGACCAGGAAAGCGCGTGCATTGGCCACCGCCTGGCGCTGGCCACCCGACAGGGCCTGGCCGCGTTCACCGACATTCATCTGCAAACCGGCCGGGTGGTTGTCGATCATGGCGTCGATGCCGGCAATGCGCGCCGCGCGCAGAATCGCCGCGTCATCGGCATGCGGCCGGCCGAGTGCGATGTTGTCGCGCAGGGTGCCGAGAAACAGCATCGGATCCTGCGCGACATAGCCCATGTGATCGCGAATATCCGCCGGATCGCACTGCGCCATGTCGACGCCGTCGATGCGCACCGTGCCCTTCGCCGGTTGATACAAGCCGACCACCAGTCGCAACAAAGTACTCTTGCCCGAACCGACCTTGCCCAGGATCGCGACATGCTCACCGGCGGCGATCGAGAAATTGACTTCCTGCAAGGATGCCGCCTGGGTGTTGGGATAGACGAACTGCACGCCCTGCATGGCGACTTCGCCACGAATCTCATCGCGACGTGTGAACTGTTGCCCTGGCGCGCGCTCGACCGGTTGCTTCATGAGGCGGTTGAGGGTGGTGTAGGACGCGCGAGCGTGCTGATAGCGCATCATCAAGGAAGCAACGGTCTGCAAGGGCGCGAGCGCGCGGCCGGTGATCATGACGGAGGCGATCAGCGCGCCCATGGTCAGATCCCCCTTGCCGATGAGATGCACACCCCAGATGACGACACCGATGGTGACGAGCTGCTGCACAAACACCGAGAAGTTGACCACCACGGTCGAAATCATGCGCGCGTGATTGGACGAGCGGCCGGCCAGCGCGGTGTAGTCCTCGTAGCGCCGCAGCATGAGGCCTTCGGCGCGCATCGCCTTCAACATTTCCGCGCCTTCCAGGGACTCGATCAAGAGGCCGTGTCGCTGCGATGAATCGCGCAGCGTTGAGCGCGTCGCGATCGACAACGGCCATTGCGCGATGAGACCGACCAGCAGCACCACCGGCACCGCCAGCATCGGCACGATATAAAGGGGCCCGCCGATCAGTCCGACCACGAAAATGAAAAACGCCACGAACGGTAGATCCATGACCGCTGTCAGGGTCACGGAGGTGATGAAGTCGCGCACCGCTTCGAATTCGCGCAGCTGTGCGGCGAACACGCCGGCCGATGGCGGCCGCGCGGCCATGCGTATGCCCAGTGCCTGCGCGAAAATCTGGCCGGCCAGCACCAGATCGGCTTTCTTGCCGGCGACATCGAGGAAGTAGGCACGCAGGGTGCGCGCCGTGAATTCAAAGACGCCCGCGATGGCGGTGCCGGTGGCGAGCACCAGCAGGGTTTCGATGGCGTTGTTCGGCACCACGCGGTCGTAGACATTCATCACGAACAGCGAGCCGGCCACCGTCAACAGGTTGACCAACACCCCCGCGACCACCGATTCCATGTAGTAAGGCGCGTAAGACGCGAGCGTGCGCCAGAACCAGGCGCGTTTGCGCGCCAACGGCGCTTCCGCTTCGTGTCCATGATCGGCGTCCAGCTCCGGCTGGGCGAAGATCACGTAGCCACTGTAGTTTTCCTCGAGTTCGGCCAGCGGCAATTCGCGCGCACCGAAGCCGCTTTCCGGCAATACCACCTCGGCCTTGTCATCGTTGCGCAGCGCCGTCAGTACGCACGCGCTACCATCCTTGAACAACAGGGTTGCCGGCAGAGTCAGTGCCGAAATCTTTGCGAGGCGACGCCGCACGACCTGTGCCGAGTAGCCATGAAATGCCGCGGCGCGCACGAAATCAGCCGGCGCAAAGCGGTCGCCCGCGACGGGCATGCCGCTCAGCAGCGCACTCATCGACACCGGTCGTCCGTGCAGGCGGGTGATGACATGCAGACAGGCGCGCAGCGGATCGTCGTCGATGCTGGCGGTAACCGCGGATTCAAGCGCGCTGTTCACGTGGATGCTGTGCTCAATGGGTAACGGTCACGGCATGACCTCGGCGAAGCCAGCCCATCGCACGGCCTGGCATTCCTCGGGTGCCGTGCAGGTGACCAGCGTGGTTGTTGTCACTGCCTGCATGGCACATGCCTGACGGATATCAGGGCGCCCCGCCGGAGACTCCAAACTTGCCCGCCAGAATGCCTTTGCTGGCATCGACGAAATAGACATTGGTCAGGTCGTCGTAAGTGCCGGCGGCAAGATTCGAGCGCGCGTTGAACAATTCGTCCTCGGCATTGAGCAAGTCGAGCAACGTGCGGCGACTGATCTCGAACTGCGCTCGGTAGGCCTGCAACGTGCCTTCGCTGGCGGCCACGTACTGCTGAAGATGCGCCAGGCGGCTCTCGCTGGTGGCACGGCTCTCCATGGCGATGGCGACGTTTTCGGCCACCGAACGAAATGCATCGTCGAGGCGGTTGTCGGCTTCGGTCTTGCGTTCCGACGCCGACAGGGTCTGCGCCATGTCCGCGCCGCCACGGAACAGATTCCAACGCGCGACCAGCATCAGGCTACCGGTGTCGCGGTTGCCACTGATACCGCCGACATCGTTATCGCGACGTAAGCTGCCTTGCAGATCGAGACGCGGCTGGTAACCGGCGCGCGCGGCGCGGATGGTCGCCATGGCCGCATCGATATCAGCCTTGGAGCGCATCACCGCGGGGTGCTGCGCCATCGCTTCTTCCTGCGCCTTGTCGGTCGCGGCCGCGAGATCGGCGGGGTCGACTTCGCCCTCCTTGACCAGGCCGGACGGTGCCGCATTGGGCTTGGCGAGCTCGCCCGGCGGCTCGCCTATCACACGTTCATAACGCGCCTCGGCTTCGTGCAGCCCCCCTTGGCGGGCAGTCAGCGTGCTCTTGGCCAGGGCCACGCGCGCGCGTGCCTGCTCGACGTCGGCCTTGTTGCCGACGCCGCTGCCGCTTTTTGCTTCGACGTTCTTGAGTACTTCCTGGTGCGAGGAGACATTGGCGCGCGCCAGTTCCACCAGTTCACGGTTGCGCAGCACATCGACATAGGCCTCGACGGCCTTGAAGGCCAGGGCGTTCTGGGTGTCGGCCATGCTGTTCTCGGCGCTGTTCAGCAGCGCGATGCGGCGCTTGACCTCGCTGGCGGTGGCCATGCCGTCCCACACCATCTGCGTGACCGTGATGCCGCTTTCGCGGCGCCACATGTCGTCATCATTGTTGGGACGATTGAGCTGCTTGATATTGCTGTGTTCTTCGCCGAAGCGGGTATCGAGATCGACGCTGGGCAGATAGCCGGCGCGGGCTTCACGGACATCGTGGCCGGCGGCCCGCACTGCCGCCGCGGCGCCGGTCAACTGCGGATTGGTGGTCAAGGCCTGGCGGACCGCCTCTTCGAGCGTGGCCGCAGACAGCGGCAGCGCGCTCAACAAACCGAGGCACAGTGCCGACCAACGGAGGTGAGCGGACACGCCTGCGGCTCGGCGCCGGCGCGCGGACGGAGGTCCGCCTGACAGAGTTGTGTTCACCATTGTCGTCAGCCCAGTTCTTTATATGTCTTCAAGGCGAGTTCGTGACTGCGTCTTCGCACGGCCGTTGGCCGCCACCTCGCTGGATTGGCACCGGCACGGCGCAGGGTTCCCGCGGCGACGCGATGCAGTCCATCGGGTTTCACGCTGATCATAAAGTAACTTACAACAAACGATAGGTAAAGCTTTGTGCCTCGTCGATTTTTTGGTTTTGGAACGACCGCAGGCCCTGGCCCGGAGCCGGCCGTTGGCGGCGTGCCTCGATGGGCGGGCGCCGCTACACCGGGATGTTGTACTTCTTGACCAGGTGATAGACCGTCGGCCGGCTCACGCCGAGCAACTCGGCGGCCCGGTTGACCTGACCATCGGCCGCCGCCAGCGCGCGCCGAATCGCCAGCGATTCGGCTTCCTCGCGGCACTCTTTCAAGGTCGGCAGGCGCGTGTCGCCGACCGCTTCCAGTTCCAGGTCGGCCGGCTCTATATAGCGGCCGTCGGCCATGATCACCGCCCGTTTCACCCGGTTTTCGAGTTCACGCACGTTGCCCGGCCAAGCATAGGCCTGCATGGCCTTGACCGCGCCATCACTGAAATCCTTGATGCGGCCACGGTGCATGTCGGCCATGCGCCCGAGCAGCGCACGGGCAATGATGACGGTGTCACCGATGCGGTCGCGCAGCGGCGGGATCTGCACCGACACCTCGCTGATGCGGTAGTACAAGTCCTCGCGAAAGCGGTTGTCGCGGATCTGGCCGCGCAGGTCCTGATGGGTCGCGCAAATGACGCGCGTGTCGACGGCGATCTCCTCGCGCCCGCCGACCCGCTCCAGCACCCGCTCCTGCAGAAAGCGCAACAGTTTGGCTTGCAGGGACGACGGCAGGTCGCCGATTTCATCCAGAAACAGGGTGCCGTGGTTGGCGAATTCGAGCTTGCCCTTGGTCTGCTTGGTGGCGCCCGTGAAGGCGCCGCGCTCGTAACCGAAAAGCTCGCTTTCCAGCAGGGTATCGGGGATGGCGGCGCAATTGATGGCGACGAAATCGTTGCCGCGGCGCGGGCTCAGCTCGTGCAGCGCGCGCGCCAGCACTTCTTTGCCGGTGCCGCTTTCGCCGAGCAGCAGCACGCTGGCGTCAGTAGGGCCGATTTTCTCGATGCGACGGCAGATCTCCTGCATGGCCGTGCTGCCGGCGATGATGCCGGACAGCGGCGCGGCGACCTGGCTGGCCAGCCGCTGATTCTCCGCTTCGAGTTCCGACAACACATGGGCGCGCTCGACAATCAGGCGCAGAACGTCAGGATCGATGGGCTTCTCATAGAAATCATAGGCGCCCTGCGCCACCGCCCGCACCGCGACCTCGCGGTCGTCGTTGCCGGTGACCACCACTATCTTGGTCTTGGGCGCGAACTCCAGCATTTCACGCAGCGCCGCCAGGCCCTCCGAGGCGTTCGCCGCATCCGGTGGCAAGCCCAGGTCGAGTGTCACCACTGGCGCCTGGGTCTGACGCAGCGCCGCCAGGGCGGCTTCGCGGTCACCGGCGACCGTGACCTCGTAGTCCTCGAAATTCCACCTGAGTTGCTTCTGCAGGCCGGGGTCGTCGTCGACGACCAAGAGTTTGCGCTTGTGCATCAGTGTCCAGTAGCGATTCGTGCTTCAGGGTGTTCTTGATTCTCGGCCAGCGGCAGCACGATGGTGAAGGTCGTACCGCGACCCGGCTCACTTTCAACCAGCAATTCACCGCGCATGGAGCTGATCAGATGGCGGCTCTCATACGCGCCAATGCCCATGCCGGCCTTGCCCTTGGTGGTGTCGAAAGGCCGAAACAGGCGATTGTGAATGAAGTCACGGTCCATGCCACATCCAGTATCGGTAATCGTGGCCCGAACTTCACTCGCATGTCGTTCGACCCGCACTTCCACCTGCCCGTCGGCGTCGGTCGCCTCGATGGCGTTCTGCAGCAAATGCTGGACCACCGACTGCAGATGGTCGCGACTGGCACGCACCGGCAATGCCTCGGCGGGACGCGCGAACACCGGACAGGGTCGCGCCTCCGCCTTGGAGGCCACCGCCGTTGCCAGCAGTGCACCGAGTTCCACCACCTCGTCACTCTCAACCTCGGACTGGCGCTGACGCAGGCTCGCGAGCATGCGCTTCATCTTGGCCGTGGCATCATCGACGGTATTGAAGGCGTCTTCGATGAACTCCGGGTTGTGGCGATGCCGCCGCGCATTGCTGCCGATGAGCGACAACTGGGCAACGACGTTCTTGAGGTCGTGCACCAGAAACGCCGACAAACGATTGAAGGTCTCGAACTGGCGCGCCTCGGACAAGGCGTCGGTGGCTCGCACCAACGCCAGGTAACTGGCCGCCTGGCGCGCCACCGTGCCGAGCAGATTGAAGTCTTCCGCGTCAAAGCGCTGGTTGGTGCGTGAGGTCGAAAGCGCGAGGATGGCCAGCATTTCGTCGCCGTGGACTATCGGCACCAGCAACGCGATGCGCGACATGTCCAGCAGCCATTGCGGCGCATGACGCAGCCGCCCGCCCTCGAGCTGGGCCTCGTCACTGAGATCGCAAATCTGCGGATCGCGAGCCATACCGACAAGCATCGGATCGTCGGCGGCAAACTCCTCGTGACGGTCGCCATACATGCTGTATCGCGCAGCGATCGCGAACGAGCCCGAGCCGGTCTTGTGCCACAGAATGCCGCCCGGACTGTCGACGATGTCGCAGACCGCGGTCAGGATGGTCTCGTTGAGGCTGTCTGGCTCGAGCGTGGTGCGCGCCAAGGCCTGGGTAAACTTCAACCACTCCTCACCGTATTCGTACTTGTTGCGGTAGAAGTGAGTGGCGAGGAACAGGCGGATGCGCGAACGCAACTGGGTGGAAAAGATCAGCGTCAGCAGCAGCAGGATAGCGGCGCTGAAGAACGTGGTGGTCAGCGCCCTGCCCCATTCACCGCCGATGGCCTGGATGTAGTAGCCGGCCGCCGACATCAGGATCAGATACAGGCCGGCGGCGATCAGCACCACCACATGGAACACCACGCGGCGCGATACGAATATCTTGATATCCCACTGACGGTTGCGCACAACCGAAATAGCGACCATCGGCACCGCCAAGGCGTTGACCACGCCGCGCGCCGACATCAATACGCTGTCCAGACGGTTGAACAGCACAGCGTCCGCATACAAGTAGAAGTCGTAGGCAAACACGAAGCCGAGACCGAAACACAAATGTTTGAGCGCCCAGCGCGAGTCACGCGAAGTATTGCGAAACACCTGCTCGATGAGAACCAGCACGCCCAACACCACCAGCAAGGCCGTGCAAAAGAACCATTTGCGCACCAGCAGCTGATCGAACTCGACGCCGAACAGGACGCGGTCGAGCAGTTCCGGCAGAGTTATGCCGAAAGCGCAGGCGACTGCCAGAACCGTCGCGCCGAATTTAATCGTGTGGCGATAGGCGGCATCGCCGAGATTGAGCAACAGGCCGGAAAAGAACACCACCCAGGCGAGGTTGCGGACAAATTCCAGCTGCAGAACGAGATCGGCCGACAGTCCGCTGCGGGCCTGGAACTGGTAGATCACCGCCTGCACGCCAAACCACAGCACCGAGGCCGCGCAGGCCGCCATCAGGCGGCGCCCCACCGGCTTGCTGCGCGCCGCCACCGTGAGCAGCCCGAACAGGGCGAGGAACGCAATCGCGCCGATGTAGCCAGCGATCCCGGCAATCGTCGTCATGCTGTCCCCCGCGTTTGGATCGACGCGCTAGCAGGTTGGTTAAAGATGTAGTGCGCGAAGGCACCTGCGCACCGCCAGCGCCCAGAGACCGCAGCGTATGGAGAAATACGTGGGGATTGCGCGCAGCGCCGGGACGCAGACAGTCGGGTGCAGTCGATGCCCACCAGCCCGCCAGCGATTAGCGACGCGGCATCGAAGCGTATGCGCCAGCGTCGCTGGCGCGGATGGAATCAACGTGCACCCTTGCGCCAGAGTATCACCTGAATCGTCTGCAGCAAGATGTTGATGTCGAGAAAGATGCTGTAGTTCTTGAGATAGTACAGGTCGTACTGCAGCTTCTCGCGGGCGTCATTGATGGAGGCGCCGTAGGGGTAGAGGATCTGCGCCCAGCCGGTGATACCGGGCTTCACATAGTGGCGCAGATCGTAGTAGGGAATCGACTTCGACAGCTCCGCCACGAACTGCGGACGCTCGGGGCGCGGACCGACGAAGCTCATATCGCCTTTCAACACGTTGATGAGCTGCGGTAGTTCGTCGATACGCGTCTTGCGGATGAAGCTGCCGATGCGCGTCACGCGCATGTCATTGGCCAGCGCCCACACCGCACCATTGGCCTCGGCGTCCTGGCGCATGCTGCGGAACTTCAAAAGGGTAAAGACGCGGCCGCGACGGCCCACGCGTTCTTGACGGTACAGCACCGGGCCGCCGCTTTCGAAATAAATGGCGGCCGCCGTCAGGGCCATGATGGGCAGGGTGGCGACCAGCATCAGGGCGCTGCAGACCACGTCCATGGCGCGCTTTTCGCCACTGCGGATCACCGCCTGGGTAAAACCGTCGGCGAAGATGACGTTGCTCGGATGCAGGGTATCGATCCGGATCTTGCCGAGCTGGCGTTCGTAGAAATCGGCCGCCTCCATGATATGGATGCCGTACATCTTGCACTCGAGAATGTCATCGACCGGCAGGCCTTTGCGGCGGTCGTCAGTGGCCACCACGATTTCGTGCACGTCCAGTTCTTCCGCCAGCGCGCGCAGACTGCGCTGACCGAGGGCGAAGATCCTTTCGGCGGCCACCAGTCGCTCGTCGCAACCTAAGTCCACATAGCCGATGACGTCGGCCGAGACCTGGTCCACGCCGCCCCGCAGATTGTCGATCTGGCGCGCCCGCTCGCCGGTGCCCAGCACCAACACCCGTTGACGCTGATCGATGTCTTCGCCGGCGACGCAGATCAGACGGCAACTGGCGATGCTGACGAATGAACAAACCAGTGCCGTGGCGAAAATCCCGCCACCGACCATGAGGTCGGGAATGAGGAGGTAAATGGCGCCCATCACGATGAAGCCGCACACGAAGCTCAGGACCAGCCGTAGCATCACGGCGCTCGGCCGAGTGT
Organism: Gammaproteobacteria bacterium; assembly: GCA_020849475.1. GTDB lineage: Bacteria > Pseudomonadota > Gammaproteobacteria > JADJYF01. The sequence goes on along the minus strand of JADLGE010000025.1, from coordinate 101,412 downwards.
GCTGATCACGGTGGTAGAGCCCCATCGCCGTCATGCCAAGCACGATGGCGGCGACGAACACCAGCGCCTGGCTCCACAGCGGCAACTGATCGGCGTGCGCGAAAGCCGTGCTGCCCAACTGGAAGGTGGCGCCGAGATAGATGGAGACAAACAGGATGAGGATTTCCGCCAGCCCCAGCAGGACCAGCGATCGGGGAACATAGTGCCGGAAGATTCTTAGCATTTCGCTCTCGTGCCCATTCGGTCGTTGTGCCAGTGCCGTACTTCTTGGCGTGGAGACCTTCGTTTCGGCGTAAATCGCCGCGTGTCTCTCAGCGCACTTTTTTCATGTAACGGAGCAAGTGACGTGCCAGCTTAGCGTGCAGCTGGCGTCCGACCTTTAGCCGTCCATGGCGTGTCGGCGCCAATTCTTGGGAATTCAGCCGCTTAAAGCAAGGATGCCAAAGCTTCTGGCGGGGCTGCTGCGAACTTTTACCAGTTCGCCCTCGCCTTTCCGTCCGGCTCGGCGCAAGACTGTGTCGTCGTCAGGCAACACACACCGGTGTCGCCCGGGATTTGCCTGTCGTCTGACGGCGACGCGCGCTCGGGTGCGCGCTCCTCAAGCCGCGCGCGCCAGGCGCTCGCGCAGTGCATCGAGCAGCACGCGCTTCTTGATGGGCTTGGTCAGATGATCATCGCAGCCGGCAGCCAGGCTGCGCTCCATGTCTTCCTTGACGGCATTGGCGGTCAGCGCGATCACGGGCGTAGGCAGACGCTGCATGGCGACCTCCCATGCCCGAATGGCGCGGGTCGCGGCATACCCGTCCATCACCGGCATCTGCACATCCATCAAGACCACGTCGAAGGCGCCGGCCTGAAAATGCGCGACCGCCTGCTCGCCATTCTCGGCCTCGACTATTTCATAGGGCTCATTGCGCAGGTAGGCCTTGATCAGCATGCGGTTGTCGTCGTTGTCTTCGACCAGCAGGATGCGTGCGCTGTGCGTGCTGTCGCTCACCACCGCCGGCGCCGCGAGCGCCGCTGCCGGCGTCTGGCCATTCAGACCAGCCAAGGCCTGCGCGAGCTGCGCGCGTTTGACCGGCTTGACCAGGTAGGTCGTAGCCGCGAAGTGTTGCGCCTTTTCCACCCCCGCAGCGACCGTCGAGGGACGGAACAACATCACCACCGGCGTCGAATCGCCGCCGCCGCGCAAGCGCTCGAGCAGGCTGCTCGTAACCTCCGCGGCGTTGACGTCCAACAGGACGGCGCTGTAAGGCCGCCCCGCTTGTCGCGCCTCGGCCAGCAGCGCCGGGGCTGCTCCCGCATCGGCACAGGACGCGCTGCTGAACTGCCAGCTTGCGAGCACCGTCGTCAGCATGTGCGCGCTCGGCTCGTGCGTGGACACCACCAGCACCGCGCGCCCGCCGCCCACCGCGCTCGTCTGCGGCAACTGTTCCGCGGCCGCGCGCAGGCGCACAAGGAAATGAAACGCGCTGCCGCGGCCTTCAGCGCTTTGCGCCCAGATGCGTCCTTGCATCAACTCCACCAGGCGTCTGCAGATAGCCAGTCCAAGCCCGGTGCCGCCGTAACGGCGGGTGATGGAGCTGTCGACCTGCGTGAAACTGCCGAAGATACTTTCCAGCTTGTCGCGCGGAATTCCGATGCCCGAATCGCGAACCTCGAAATGCAGCATGCTGCCCGCCGGCTCGGCCTCGTCAAGGCCGACGACGACGACAATTTCGCCGCGCTCGGTGAACTTGATGGCGTTGCCGACCAGGTTAAGCATGATCTGCCGCAGTCGCCCTGGATCGCCCACCACCAGGCGCGGCACGCCGGGGGCAATGTCGACGACCAGTTTAATGCCCTTGTCGTCGGCTTTCAGCGCATAGATTTCGACCGCCTGCTCGACTATGTCCTGCAGATCGAATTCGATGTCCTCGAGCTTCAAGCGCTCAGCCTCGATTTTCGAGAGATCGAGAATATCGTTGACCAGGCTCAACAGCGCTTCGCCGGCGTTGCGGAAAACGCTGACGAATTTCTCCTGTTCACGCGTCAGCGCGGACTCCGAAAGCAATTCAGCCATGCCGATGATGGCGTTGAGTGGTGTGCGAATCTCGTGGCTCATGCTGGCCAGGAAATCTGATTTGACCCGCGACGCCTCCAGCGCCTGATCGCGAGCAACCGCCAATTCCCGCGTCTGCTGTTGCACCTGCTCTTCAATGACGCGGTTGCGCGCCTCGAGTTCGCGCGCCTGCAGGTCCTTGGCACGGGCCAGCGCCACCAGCAGCAAGGTGACGCCTGCACCAAGTACAGCCGCGACCAGCACCAGGCCGGTGTCGATACTGCCCCAGCGCAAAGCCTTGTCCGTGACCAACCACGCTGAGAAATGTTCGAGGCGCACCGAGCTTTCCTCACGCAGCGTATCGACCACCCAGCCACGGCCGTCGCTCGCATTGGCCGGACGCGTGAAGACCCGCTGGCGCCCGGCCACGCCTTCGGAAACGGCGTACAAGGTGAACGCGAGGCTGGGCTCGATGGCCTGCGCACCGACCAGACCGGCAAGGTCCACGCTCAGTACTGCGCAGTCAAAAGCGCCGCCTGCGGCGTTGCCGCGCGCAGTCGGCTGCACCAGATACAGGACTCCACCGCCTTGTTCGCCCGCGCCGGGCGCCAACGGCACGGCGGCATCCTGGCCGATGACGTTGTTGACCGTGTCGCGCGCGCGCGGGTCGCCGGTCAACAGCGCGGCCACAGCGTCGCCAGCCGCTTTGCCGGTCTGCTGTATAACCCGCACTTGGCCATCGGCCTCGATGCGAATTCTCGCCATGCCATCGATGAAGGCGTAGCGCTTCAGCGAACCCGCCGTGTACTGGGAAAAACGGCCGCGGTCCTCGCGCTCATCGGCCGCAATGAAGCTGGCGAGGTTGGCGATGATGGCATCGGCGGTGCGAATGTTCGCTTCGACTTCGTTGCGTACCGCGATGGTGTTGAAATTGAAGTCGCGGGTTTCGTTGCGCAGTGCATTGTTCCAGGCCAACACCACCAGCACGCACGAAAACGAAATGCCCAAGGCGGCGGCAACGAAATAGAAGAAATTCGACGAGGCGTGGCGCTGAACTTTGTGGCCTTGCTCAGCCATCGGCGCTTGCTCCAGCTGTTCAGGCGCTTTCAAGCACCCGTGACCACGTCGATGCGCGACAGGTAGTCGGCGAGTTGCGCGATACCCTGCTCGATAGTCGCGCTGTCAGCGGCCAAAGCCGCGCGCTCGATGGCGGCGCCGATATCAGTGATGGGATCGAAACCATAGCCACCGCCAGCGCCCTTCATGCTGTGGCCTATCATGCGGATGTCGGCGAAATTCCCGGCCTCCAGCTGCGCGCGCAGCTTTTCGACGTCACGTCGACGATTATTGAGAAAGCCGGGAACGAGGTCGGCCAGGTCCGGATCGATTACGACAGGTATGCGGTCAGTCATGGGCTGGTTCCTGTTTCAGTCCGGGCCAGTCATCGAGATGATTCAATCATCATCCTGGCCGCCATTGGCTTCGCGGTAACTGGCTGCATCCAGGTCGTACTGATTGAGCAGCTTATAGAACTCTGTGCGATTACGGCCGGCGATGCGTGCCGCATTGGCGACGTTGCCACCGCTGATGCGCAACACGCTGACCAGGTAATTACGTTCGAATTCGGCCTTGGCGTCCTTGAGTGTTTTGAACTGCACAGGCTGCTGGCGCAATGCGCGCTGTGCCATGGCGAGAGGGATGATGTCACCGGTGTACAGCGTTGAACACAGTTCAACGGCATTGATCAGCTGGCGGATGTTGCCCGGCCACGCGGCGCCGGCCAGATAGGCGACCGCATCCGGCGCAAAGCGCTTCCTCGACACACCGGCGCGCGTGGCGTTGACGGCGAGGAAATGATCGAGCAGCAAGGGAATGTCCTCGGCGCGTTCGGCCCGCCTCGGCATCTTCAAGGGCACCACGTTCAAGCGGTAGTACAAGTCCTCGCGAAACTCGCCCTTCTCGACCAGCGATTCGAGGTCATTATGGGTCGCAGAAATAATCCGCACGTTGACCGGCACGCTTTTGACCGAGCCGACTGGCCGCACTTCGAAATCCTGCAGTACGCGCAATAATTTGACCTGCAAGCCCAGCGGCATATCGCCAATTTCATCGAGAAACAGCGTGCCGCCGTCGGCCGCCAGGAACAGTCCGTCATGGCGATTGCTGGCGCCGGTGAACGAGCCTTTTTCGTGACCGAACAATTCCGATTCGAGCAGCTGTTCCGGAATCGCCCCACAATTGACACCCACGAAAGCATGGCCGCTACGGCGGCTGCCGTCATGGATGGCGCGCGCCAGGACTTCCTTGCCGGTGCCGGTCTCACCGTTGATGAATACCGTCACATCGCCGCGCGCGACCAGTTCGGCCTGCTCCAGGAGCTCGGCCATCACATCGCTACGGTAGATGATGTTGCGACCAAACGCCGAGGCCCCTTCGGGCCGTCGCGGTCGGATATGCGTGTTGATCTCGGCGAGAAAGGCTTCCTTGGCTATCGGCTTGGTGAGAAATGCCGAGGTGCCAAGGTGGGTGGCCTTGACCGCGTCCGGAATCCTCGCCTGGCCACTCAGCATGATGACTGGCGTCAGTGGATTCTCAGCATGAATACGCGTGACCAAGGTCATGCCATCCATTTCTTCCATGAACAGGTCGGTGACAACCATGTCAGGCCGCGCACTGCTCACCAGCCGCAGTGCATCCTCGCCCGAGCTTGCGAGCAATGGCACGAAATCCGCGCCCTGCAGCCATTTCGACAGCAGGTTGAGCATGTCCTGATCGTCGTCGACGAGCAGCACGGTGCCGGCGCTTGCCTTGGCGGCCTCCATGATTGCGGGCTCAGACTACGCTTGTCTGGTCTGCCGACCGATGTGCCGGCACGCAACGGGGCCGCATTACTCGACCGTCACCGACTTGGCGAGGTTGCGCGGCTGATCGACATCCGCACCGCGAATCACCGCCACGTGATACGCCAGCAGTTGCAGCGGGATGGTGTAGACAATAGGCGCGATGGGATCTTCGACCGGCATCACATCGAGTACGTGGATATCCGGCTGCTTGGTCACCTCGACGCGCGAGTCCGCGAAAATATACAGCTGGCCACCGCGCGCGCGCACCTCTTCGAGGTTCGATTTCAGCTTCTCGAGCAGTTCATTGTTGGGGGCCACCGAAATGACCGGCATGTCCTCGTCGACCAAGGCCAAGGGGCCGTGTTTGAGTTCGCCTGCCGGGTAGGCTTCAGCGTGAATGTAGGAAATTTCCTTGAGCTTGAGCGCGCCTTCCATCGCTATCGGGTACATCGAGCCGCGCCCGAGAAACAGGCTGTGATGCTTGTGGGCAAAGGCTTGTGACAGATCGGCAATCCGGTCGTTGAGTTCAAGCACGCCGTTGATCTTGCCTGGCAGACTTTCGAGCTGGCGCACCAGTTCGCGTTCCTGCTCAACGCTCATGCCATTGCGACGCCCGAGCGCCACGACCAGCAGCATCAGTGCCACCAACTGCGTGGTGAACGCCTTGGTCGAAGCGACACCGATTTCAGGGCCGGCGCGCGTCATCAACACCAATTCAGATTCGCGCGTGAGCGAACTCTCCGGCACGTTGCAAATGGCCAGCGAATGAGACACTCCCCAGCGCCGCGCTTCGCGCAAAGCGGCCAGCGTGTCCGCTGTTTCACCGGACTGTGAAATGGTGACGAACAGGGAATTGGGCGTCACCACCGGCTTGCGATAGCGGTACTCGCTCGCCACTTCCACCGTGCACGGAATGCCCGCCAGGCCTTCCAGCCAGTAGCGCGCGACCAGGCCGGCGTGAAAGCTGGTGCCACAGGCAACGATGGTGACCGATTTGACCTGGTCGAGAATTTCCTTGGCGTCGAATCCGAACGCCGAATCAAGCACGGAGCCATTCTCGATGCGCCCTTCCAGCGTCTCGGATGCGGCGCGCGCCTGGGTAAAGATTTCCTTCAACATGAAATGCCGATAGCCGGACTTCTCGGCCGCGTCGGCAGACAGTTCGGACAGCGACTCCGCACGCGTCACGGGATGGCCCTTGGCGTCGTAGATTCGCACCTGCTCGCGGGTGATCTCGGCGACATCCCCCTCTTCGAGGAAGATGAAGCGCTGCGTGACCGGCAGCAGGGCGAAGACGTCCGATGCAACGAAGTTTTCGCCGATGCCGAGTCCAATGACCAGCGGGCTGCCGCGTCGCGCCACGACCAGTCTGTCGGTGCAGGTGGTCGACAGCACGCCCAAGGCGTAGGCGCCTTCAAGGTCGCTGGTGGTGCGCTGAACGGCCTTCAAGAGGTCATCACCCTGCTCAAGGTAATCGTAAATGCGGTTGACCACGACTTCAGTGTCGGTGTCGGAATTGAAAGCGTGGCCGGCGGCAATCTGCTCGGCGCGCAGACGTTCATGATTCTCGATGATGCCGTTATGCACCAGAGCGACCGTTTCGCGGCACATGTGCGGATGGGCATTGCGGATGGACGGCACGCCGTGGGTCGCCCAGCGTGTGTGCGCGATGCCGAGACCACCGGCGTGAGGTTCGGTCTCCAGCGCCTCTTCGAGCACTCTAACCTTGCCGGCCACGCGCACGCGCTGTATGGCCTTGTCCTTGACTGTCGCAACGCCGGCCGAATCATAGCCACGGTATTCCAACCGCTTCAGCCCTTCGACCAGGATGGGCGCGACATCACGCTGCGCGACGGCTCCGACTATTCCACACATTTCTGGCGTATTTCCGTTTTAAATTTTTGAATTCAAGGCTGCGCGCGGTCATCAGTCACTGCCGGGTGCGGCTCACCGGGCAACTGCAACTGATCGGCAATCCACTTGCGCGCCTGCATGGTCTGGTTGGGCGTAATCGAATGCTCCACAGAATCCAGATACACGCGTGCACGACGATTCCCCTGGCTGCTGGACTGGAGTAACCAGGCGTAGGCCGTGACGTTGTCGCGGGGCACGCCCCAACCACGCATGTAGAGCACGCCGAGGTTACGCTGTCCGTCGGCGTTGGCCGCGCGGGCAGCGCGCTCAAACCATCTGGCCGCCGCACCGAAGTCGCGTTCAACCCCCAAGCCAAGATAATAGTGAATGCCGACAAAGTTAATTGCGGCGCTATCGCCATTATCGGCGCGCCGTAGAAATGACTTGAAAGAGGAGTTGTAATCGCCGTCCAGGAACTGTCCGATGGCGTCCGTTTCATCGCGGCATGCCGCCAAGGCGAACAGTACGCCCAGCGTCGCGATCACAGCCAAGCGCATCGGCGCTCGCCGCGGACCGGCACAGACTGGCAACATCGAGAGCCGTTCTTTCACCTTTCCCGCACTAGCCGCGTACGCGTACTCGGTTCATTGAGGAACTGAAGTGGTCGTCGGACGACGCCAGGACAGTTGAGCTCGGACACCTACGACGGCTGAAATTGAATGGTCGGGGCGAGAGGATTCGAACCTCCGACCCTCTGCACCCCATGCAGATGCGCTACCAGGCTGCGCTACGCCCCGACAAGACTTTCAAACGGCCCCGGTCCGAGTTGGATTCCGGAGGCCGACAGGGTAGTTGGATTCTGACTTTCTGACTACTGTCTTGCAGCCAACGCGTCGTGGGCTTTGACGCGTTGCGCAAAACAATGGCGAGCCTCAGCGTCGCAGGATATCGAGCACCTCTTCCAGCTCGATGCGCAGTTGACGCACGATCTGTTGGCTCATGCTCGAGTCCGCCTTCACCTCGTCGCCCGACAATTTCTGCCTGGCGCCGCCGATGGTGAAACCGTGCTCATACAAAAGACTGCGAAACTGCCGAATCAGGATCACGTCCTGACGCTGATAGTAGCGTCGGTTGCCGCGTCGCTTGATCGGCTTGAGTTGAGGAAATTCCTGCTCCCAGTAGCGCAGGACATGCGGTTTGACCGCGCATAATTCACTGACTTCGCCAATGGTGAAGTAGCGTTTACCTGGAATGACGGGCAGTTCGTTATTATTCGATGCTTCCAGCATAGGCTTCTACTCTGGCTTTTAGTTTTTGACCTGGTCTGAACGTCACGACGCGACGTGCAGTGATGGGAATCTCCTCACCGGTTTTGGGATTCCGCCCAGGCCGCTGGTTTTTATCGCGAAGATCGAAGTTGCCAAACCCGGAGAGTTTGACCTGTTGCCCTGCTTCCAAAGACATGCGGATTTCTTCGAAAAAGGCCTCGACAAGTTCCTTGGCCTCGCGCTTGTTGAGGCCCAAGTCCTCAAAAAGTCGTTCGGCCATTTCGGCTTTCGTCAACGCCATCGAATTAGTCCCTCAAGGTTCCCCCAACGCACTCACGCAACCGCGCGAGCACGCGCCTTACCGCCTGCTCGACCTCGTCGTCGGTAAGAGTGCTAGAAAGGGTCTGAAAAATCAAGCCTAACGCCAGGCTTTTTTTGCCGGAATCAATGCCTTGGCCCCGATACACGTCAAATAACTGCAGGTCGCGCAGCAAATCGCCCGCCGCTTCTCGAGCGGCCTGCAGGCAGGCATCGGCAGTCACGGATTCGTCCACGACGATGGCGAGGTCGCGCCGTACCGCCGGGACTTTGGAAATGGGATGAAATTGGGCAGCCGCCGACACGCCTGCGTCGTCACAATCAATCTCAAACAGAAACAGGGGCTTATCAAATCCCATACGAGCGCTGATGGCCGGATGCAGGGCACCGACGTGACCTATCACCGCGTCATCACGCACGAGTGCGGCGGTCTGTCCCGGATGCAGTGCGGGGTGCGTGCTCGGAACGAACCTTACCCGCTCTTGACGCAAGGTCTGCAAGAGCGCGTCAACATCCTGTTTAATATCGTAAAAATCTGAGTCTCGTGCGCGGTCAGACCAGTGCACACGGACTGCCGGTCCGGTGCGCAGACCGGCCATCTGACGACGCTGCAGGAGGCCGCCCTGCTCTTGCCGGAACACCATGCCGATCTCGAACAAGCGGATGTCATCGACCTGGCGGTTGCGATTATGCAGCGCAGCCTGGGCCAAGCCCGGCCAGATGGAGCGTCGCAATACCGACATTTCGCTGGAAATGGGGTTGGCGAGCGGCACGGATTCAACGCCTGGATCAAAGGCCCGCGCCAGGGATGGGTCGATAAAGCTATAGGTGATGGCTTCGAAATAACCACGCACAGACAGCGTGTTTCGCGCGCGCGCCTCGAGCGGACTGGTCGCATCACCGACCGCCGGCAGGCCGGCCGTCATCGGCAAACGGGCGGGAATCGACTCGTAGCCCTGAATGCGAGCCACCTCTTCCACCAAGTCGGCCTCGATGTTGATATCGAAACGGAACGACGGAGCGCCCACGCGCCACGGCATCACGGTGTCGTCGACTTGCATGTCCAGGCTGCGCAGGATGGCAGCGATGCGTGATTCCGCGACATCGATGCCGAGCAGGCGCTTCACCGCCGCCGGACGAAACTGCACCACGGCAGGCGGCCGCCGTCCGGTGTCGCTCTCAGTGACCGCACAAGGGCCTGGCGTGCCACTGCAAATGTCGAGAATCAGTTGTGTCGCGCGCTCGATGGCGCGCGCTTGCCCGCGAGGATCCACGCCACGTTCGAAGCGCTGGGAAGCGTCGGTATGCATTCGATAACGCCGCGCAGCGCCTGCCAGGCGAATGGGTTCGAAGAATGCGCTTTCCAGGAAAACATTGGTCGTGCGCTCGGATACCGCGGTCGTTGCGCCGCCCATGATGCCGGCCAGCGCTATCGGCCCGCGGTCATCGGTGATCAGCAAAGTGCCGGCCACGAGTTCGATTTCGCTGTCGTCCAAAAGCGCGATGCGCTCACCGGCGATGGACTCGCGCACCACCACCCACCCCTCGAGTTTGTCGAGATCAAAGGCGTGCATCGGTTGACCGAGTTCGAGCATCACGTAATTCGTGACGTCGACCAGCGGGTGAATGCAACGCACGCCAGAGCGGCGCAGTCGCTCGCTCATCCACAGCGGAGTACGTGCGTTCGGATTAATGCCGGTGATCACGCGTCCTGCATAAGCGGGGCACGCCAGAGGCGCTGCCAGTTGAACTTGCACGACGCGGTCTGATTGCGCAGCGACGGTAGCCACTTGCGTTGACTTCAAACGACCGCCGAACAATGCCGCCAGGTCGCGCGCCACGCCACTGACGCAAAAACAGTCCGCGCGATTGGGCGTGAGGTTGACCTCAACGACCGTGTCATCAAGTTGCATGCAGTCGCGCAAGGTAGAACCGGCAGAAGCATCGGCCGGTAACTCCATGATACCGCTGGCGTCGTCACCGAGCCCCAGCTCCGCTACGGAACACAGCATGCCGGCGGACTCGACGCCCCGGATAGGGCTGCGGGTCAGCAAGCGACCATCGCCTATCGCCGCGCCGGGCGGCGCATAGGCTGTCTTCAACCCGCGACGGACATTGGCCGCGCCACACACCAGTTGATGCGTCGCGTTGCCATCGAACACCTGGCAGACGTGCAAATGGTCGGAGTCTGGGTGCGGCGCGACCTCGCGCACTTCTCCGACAATGACACCTGTCAGGGCCGGCGCGGCCGCCGACAGCCCTTCTATTTCCAACCCCGCCAGCGTAAGTCGTTCAGCCAGTTCGGCTGTTTCGACGCCCGGGTCGAACCACTCACGCAACCATCGCTCACTGAGTTTCATTACAACGCGCTCTGGATCGACGCCGCCGTCAGGCGAACTGCCGCAGGAACTGAATGTCGTTTTCGAAGAAAAGACGCAGATCGGAAATGCCATGGCGCAACATGGCCAGGCGCTCGACGCCCAGGCCAAATGCGAACCCGGTATAACGCTCGCTGTCCACCCCGACCTTTGCCAGGACGGCAGGATGAACCATGCCGCAGCCCATCACTTCGAGCCAGTTGCTGATGCCATGCTTGGACTCGAGCTTGATGTCGACTTCCATGGACGGCTCGGTGAACGGGAAGTACGACGGCCGGTAGCGAATCTTGAGATCGTCCCGGTCGAAAAAAGTCTTGAGGAACACGTCAAGTGTGCCCTTGAGGTCCGCCATCGTGATGCCTTCATCGATGCACAGGCCTTCGACCTGGTGAAACATCGGCGAATGGGTCTGATCGTAATCGCAACGGTACACGCGACCCGGCGCGATGATGCGCAGCGGCGGCGGCGTGTGTTCCATCACGCGAATCTGCACGGGCGAAGTATGGGTGCGCAGCAGGCGACCGTCGGTCAGGTAGAACGTATCGTGCATGGCCCGCGCCGGGTGATGGGCGGGAATGTTCAGCGCCTCGAAATTATGGAAGTCGTCTTCCACTTCCGGACCGCGGGCCACATCGAAGCCCGCGTGGCGGAAGATACCCTCGATGCGTTCGATGACGATACTGATGGGATGCACGCCGCCACTGCTCGTGCCCCGGCCAGGCAAGGTGACGTCGATATGCTCGGTGCGCAGGCGCTCATCGAGATGGGCTGCTTCCAACGCGGCTTTGCGCGCGTCGAGTTGATCGCTAACGCGCTGCTTGGCGTCATTGATGGCCTGCCCGGCAGCGGGACGCTGGTCCGCAGGCAAATTCCCCAGGGTCTTGAGCAGCGCCGTGATCGCGCCTTTCTTACCGAGGTAACGCACTCGCAGTTCGTCCAGCGCGTTCAGATCCACCGCTGCCGCGAGGGCAACGATCGCTTCGTGCACAATGGCTTCGATATCGCTCATGCGGCAGGCTGAATACGCTGAAAACAAAAAGGGGAAAGGCTCTACCTTTCCCCCGCTACGCGACTTTCGAGTCAGACCGGATTAACCGGCCAGCGCGACTTTGGAACGTTCGGCCAGAGCGCTGAATGCGGTCAGGTCGTGCACCGCCAAGTCGGCCAGAACCTTACGGTCCACTTCGATCCCGGCGCGAGACAGGCCGTTGATGAACCGCGAGTAGCTCAGGCCGAAGCCGCGGGCAGCTGCGTTGATTCTGACGATCCACAGCGCCCGGAACTGACGTTTGCGCTGACGACGATCGCGGTAGGCATATTGGCCGGCCTTGATGACCGCCTGCTTGGCGACGCGGAACACATTCTTGCGCCGGCCACGGTAACCCTTGGCCAAATCGATGATTTTCTTGTGCCGGGCATGCGCCTGGACACCACGCTTAACTCGTGCCATTGCTAATAAATCCTTCGCTCTACCTTCTTACAGCCCAGGCAGCATCTGACGAACGGAAGCTTCGTCGGCGTGCGCGATCAGGGCGCCGTGACGCAGCTGACGCTTACGCTTGGGGCTCTTCTTCGTCAAAATATGACGCTTGAACGACTGCCGGCGCTTGATTCGGCCACTTCCGGTTTTGCTGAACCGCTTGGCTGCACCGCGATTGCTCTTAATTTTCGGCATCATCAACTCTCCACTGCCCGTCAGCTGCGCTTCGGCGCGATGACCATGACCATCTGGCGCCCTTCGAGCTTCGGGAATTGCTCTACGTTTCCTAACTGTCCGAGGTCGCTCTCGACGCGTTGCAGCATCTGGGCACCCAGTTCCTGGTGTGCCATTTCGCGGCCGCGGAAGCGCAACGTAACCTTCACCTTGTCGCCCGTCTCGAGGAACCGCTTCAGATTTCGGAGTTTGATCTGATAATCGCCCTCGTCGGTGCCAGGCCGGAATTTGATTTCCTTGACCTGGATCTGCTTCTGTTTGCGCTTGGCGGCATGGCGCTTCTTGCTCAAATCGAACAGGAATTTGCCAAAATCCATCACTCGGCAGACAGGTGGCTCAGCAGTCGGCACGATCTCGACTAGGTCGAGTGCATGGATTTCCGCTTCGCGCCTCGCAGCTTCGATTGCAACGATTCCGAGGTTCTCACCGTCCGCGCCGATCAGGCGCACTTGCGGACAGTTAATATCCCCGTTGACCCGGTTCTTCTTGTCGGCGGCTATACCTCAATCCTCCAAAATACTTTGGCCGCGCTGCGCAACTTCGTTGCGGAGCCTCTCGGTGAATTGTTCTAAGGTCAATTCGCCCAGATCGGCGCCGCTTTGCGCTCGCACGGCCACGGTTCTATTACCCATCTCGCGCTCGCCTATGACGAGCAGGTAGGGGATGCGTTGCAAGGTGTGCTCGCGGATTTTAAGCCCGATCTTCTCGTTTCTCAAGTCCGCGTCGCATCGGAATCCTTGATTTTTCAGGATTTCCGCAACCTCTTTGGCCCACGGGCCGTGATGTTCGGTAATACTGAGGGCGATGGCCTGCATCGGCGCCAGCCAAGCAGGGAATCTGCCCGCATGATGTTCGATGAGAATGCCGATGAAGCGCTCCATCGAACCAAGGATAGCTCGGTGGATCATCACAGGCACATGCCGCTCGCCGTCTTCGCCGACAAACTTGGCGCCGAGGCGTTCCGGCATCGAAAAATCCACCTGCACCGTGCCGCACTGCCAATTGCGGCCCAGACAGTCCTTGAGCGTGAACTCGATTTTCGGGCCGTAGAAGGCGCCTTCACCGGGCTGGACGCGAAATTTGAGGCCTTTGTTGGTAAGGGCCAGTTCAAGCGCCGCCTCGGCCTTGTCCCACAGTTCATCGGCGCCGACGCGCTGCGCGGGACGCAAAGACAGGGCCACTTCGACATCGGTGAAGCCGAATGCGGTGTAGACCTGAAAGGTCATGTCGATCAGACGACTGACCTCATCCTGCAACGAACTCTCGGCGCAGAAGATATGGGCATCGTCCTGGGTGAAACGTCGCGCGCGCATGAGTCCATGCAGGGTGCCCGACGGCTCGTTGCGGTGAACAATGCCGAATTCAGCAATGCGGAAAGGCAGATCGCGGTAGCTGCGCAGGCCGTTATTGAAGATCTGCACATGTCCGGGGCAGTTCATCGGTTTGACGGCGTACTCACGATTTTCCGAATTGGTCGCGAAAATCATGTCGTGGAATTTGTCCCAATGCCCGGACTTCTCCCACAGCGAGCGGTCCAGCACCTGCGGGGTATGCACTTCCTGGTAGTCGGCGTAACACACATCGCGGATGTAGCGCTCGACCAGTCGGTAGAGCGTCCAGCCCTTCTCATGCCAGAACACCATGCCGGGCGCTTCTTCCTGGAAATGGAACAAATCCAGGCTGCGGCCGAGCTTGCGGTGGTCACGCTTCTCGGCTTCTTCAATTCGCTTCAGATAGGCGGCGAGATCTTTCTTGTCAGCCCATGACGTGCCGTAGATACGCTGCAGAACTTCATTGTTCTGATCACCGCGCCAGTAGGCGCCGGCAATTTTGGTCAGCTTGAATGCCTTGAGGCGGCCCGTGCTGGGGACATGAGGTCCGCGGCACAAATCGACGAAATCGCCCTGCCCGTACAGAGAAATGTCCTGATCCGCGGGAATCGAGGCGATGATTTCGGCCTTGTAGGCCTCGCCCATGCCCTTGAAAAAGTCGACTGCGTCGTCGCGCGCCATGAGTCGTCTTTCGACGACCAGGTCAGCCTCGGCCAACTCCTCCATGCGCTTTTCGATGTGCGCCAGATCCTCGGGAGTGAAAGAACGCTCGTAGGCGAAGTCGTAATAGAAACCGTCATCGACCACTGGCCCGATGGTGACCTGGGCGCTGGGGTAGAGTTGTTTGACGGCCTGCGCGAGCAGGTGGGCGGTGCTGTGGCGGATGATTTCGAGACCAGCCTCGTCCTTCGACGTGATGATCGACAACGCGCAATCGCGCTCAATCAGAAACGAGGTATCCACTTCGCGGCCGTCCACGCGTGCGCCAAGCGCGGCCTTGGCAAGGCCAGCGCCGATGGACGCCGCTACAGCCGCCACGGTCACGGGGGCGTCGAACTGCTTGAGGCTGCCGTCAGGAAGAGTAATTGCGGGCATGGCTCATATCTCCGTGGCCTGTACGAGCGGCCATCGAAAGGGTCGGAATCCAAAGCAGCACGGAACACGGGAAACTGACGGTGCTGAACACGCCGGAGGGCATGCGCACGACGGTTTCGGCGCGGTAATTCCGTGTCGAGATTTCCTACCGGTCGGAATTGGTAGGCGCGATTGGATTCGAACCAACGACCCCCACCATGTCAAGGTGGTGCTCTAACCAACTGAGCTACGCGCCTGTCGTTCTCTGCGCGGGCGGGTCGTTCGAGGTGTTGCCTCGGTACCAGCGCCCTTGCGAAGGGGCGTAAGAATACACAAATTGCGCGCGTGTCACCAGCCGCTTCGACCATCAATCGCTGCCGGCAACCAGCGGCATGCCCAGCACTTCGCGTTTGATGAGGGCGATTTCGTCGCGCAGCCGCGCGGCCTCTTCGAATTCGAGGTCGCGTGCATGTTTGTACATGCGATCTTCCAGTTGCTTGACCTTCTTGAGCGCCGCTTCCGAACTCAAGCCCGCATAGGGCGCGCGACTTTCGGCGGCACGCTGCTGCGCGCGGCGTGGTTGTCCGGCAGCCGGCCCATAGGCGCCCTCCATCACATCCGCGACCTGCTTGGTGATGCCTACCGGTGTGATGCCATGGCTTTGGTTATAGGCTATCTGCACTTCGCGCCGGCGCTCCATCTCGTCCAGCGCGCGGCGCATCGAACCCGTGACATTGTCGGCATACATGATGGCCCGCCCGCCGATATTGCGCGCCGCGCGGCCGACGGTCTGGATGAGCGAGCGGTCGGAACGCAGGAAGCCTTCCTTGTCGGCATCCAGGATCGCGACCAGCGACACCTCCGGCAGATCGAGCCCCTCGCGCAAAAGATTGATACCGACCAGCACGTCGAATTCGCCCAACCGCAGGTCGCGCAGGATCTCGACCCGCTCCACGGTGTCGATGTCGGAATGCAGGTAGCGCACGCGCACGCCGTGCTCGGAGAGGTAATCGGTCAGGTCTTCGGACATGCGCTTGGTCAGTGTCGTCACCAGCACGCGTCCGCCGTGCGCGACGGTGAGGTTGATTTCCGACAGCAGGTCGTCGACCTGGGTGCCCGCCGGACGCACTTCGACTTCGGGGTCGATGAGGCCCGTCGGCCTGACCACCAGTTCCACCACGCGTCCGGCGTGACTCGCCTCGTAGCTGCTCGGCGTGGCGGACACGAAAATCATCTGCGGCGCGAGACGCTCCCACTCCTCGAAGCGCAGCGGCCGGTTGTCCAGCGCCGACGGCAGGCGAAAACCGTACTCGACGAGGTTTTCCTTACGTGAGCGGTCCCCTTTGTACATCGCGCCAAGCTGCGGAATGGTGACATGACTTTCATCCAGCACCAGCAGCGCATTCTTGGGCAGATACTCGAACAGGGTCGCCGGCGCGTCGCCGGCCGCGCGCCCGGACAGATGCCGGCTGTAATTCTCAATGCCATTGCAGTAGCCGAGTTCGGCCATCATTTCGAGATCGAAACGGGTGCGCTGCTCGAGGCGCTGCACTTCCACCAGCTTGTTCAAAGACCGTAACTGCTCGAGACGTTCCTTCAATTCCTCCTTGATGGTCTCGACCGCGCGCAGCACTGTTTCACGGGTGGTCACATAGTGGGACTTCGGATAGATGGTGTAGCGCGGCAGCTTGCGCACCACCTCACCGGTCAGCGGGTCGAACAAGGCCAGGTTCTCGACCTCATCGTCGAACAGCTCAACGCGCAGCGCGTCGCGTTCCGATTCCGCGGGATAGATATCGATCACTTCACCGCGCACGCGGTAGGTGCCGCGTTCCAGCACCACGTCGTTGCGCTTGTATTGCAACGCTGTCAGGCGCCTGAGTATCGAACGCTGATCGATAATGTCGCCGCGCCGCAGGTGCAACACCATGGAATGGTATTCATCGGGCTCGCCCAGACCATAGATGGCCGACACCGTTGCGACGATGATGGTGTCGGTCCGCTCCAGCAAGGCCTTGGTCGCCGACAATCGCATCTGTTCAATGTGGTCGTTGATCGAGGCGTCTTTCTCGATATAGGTGTCCGACGCCGGCACGTAGGCTTCAGGCTGGTAGTAGTCGTAATAGGAAACGAAATACTCAACCGAATTGTGCGGAAAGAATTCGCGCATCTCGCCGTAGAGCTGCGCGGCGAGGGTCTTGTTCGGCGCCATGATCAGCGTTGGACGCTGCACGGCCTGGATGACGTTGGCGATGGTGAAGGTCTTGCCGGAACCAGTCACGCCCAGCAGCGTCTGGTGATAAAGACCGGCGTCGATACCTTCGAGTAGCGCCGCAATGGCTTCCGGCTGTCCGCCCGCAGGTGCGAACTCGGACACCAATTCGAACTTGCGGCTGGTCGAACGTTCGTCGATATTGCTCATCGGGCGGCGTGCTTGCGGGGTCACCCGGTATAGTACACGAGCCGCCGTCGGCCCATTAGCGAACGCCAGGAGCTTCGTCCCCGTGGACGTCAAACCTTCACACCGAGCGGCGAGCGTGCGCGTCTCGCCCACGCTGGCCGTCGCCGCCCAGGCCGCCGAGTTGCAACGCGCCGGGCGCAACATTCTCAACCTGGCCGCGGGTCAATCGGATTTCGACGCGCCGGAGCACGCCAGGCACGCCGCGCACGCGGCCATCGACGCAGGTTTGAGCAAGTACACCGATGTCGATGGCACGCCGGAACTCAAGGCCGCAGTGCTCGAGAAGTTCGAGCGAGACAACGCCCTGCATTTCAAACCCGACAACGTCCTGGTGTCCTGCGGTTGCAAGCACAGCCTGTTCAATCTCATGCAGGCGCTGTTGAACGAGGACGACGAAGTCATCATCCCGGCGCCCTACTGGGTGTCCTATCCCGACATGGCGCGCCTCGCCGGCGCCGATCCGGTCATCATCCGCACCAAGTTCAAGCAACGCTTCAAGATCACGCCCGAGCAGTTGCGCGGCGCGCTCGGCCCGCATTCAAGACTCCTGATCCTCAACAGTCCGGCCAATCCGAGTGGCGCGGTCTACAGTCGCAGCGAACTCGAGGCGATTGGTCATGTGTTGGCCGACTTTCCGGAAGT
Source organism: Gammaproteobacteria bacterium (assembly GCA_020849475.1). Taxonomy (GTDB): domain Bacteria; phylum Pseudomonadota; class Gammaproteobacteria; genus JADJYF01. The sequence goes on along the minus strand of JADLGE010000025.1, from coordinate 83,488 downwards.
CATCGTGGTCAGCGACGACATCTTCGAGCACGTGATGTGGGCCGCCGAGCCGTTCGTGAATATTCTCAACGCGGCGCCGCGTCTGCATGAGCGCACGGTGCTGGTCAATGGACTCTCCAAGGCCTATGGCATGGCGGGCTGGCGCATTGGCTACGCCGCCGGTCCGGCGCCCCTGATTGCAGCGATGAAAAAGATCCAGTCGCAAAGCACCTCCAATCCCAATTCCATCGCCCAGGCGGCGGCCACCGCCGTGCTGCGCGGCGACCGCGGCTTTTTGCGCGAACAGAGCGTCGAATTCAAAAAGCGTCACGATTTTCTGCTGCGTGAGCTGGCGCTCATCAAGGGCGTCAACGTGCATCCGGCCGAGGGCAGCTTCTTCGTGTTCCCTGACGTGAGCGGCGTGCTCGCGCGGCGCGACGATCTCGCTGACGACGTGGCGCTGGCCGAGTACCTGCTCGAGCAAGGTGAATTGGCGGTGGTGCCCGGCGCGGCTTTCGGCACGCCCGATTGCCTGCGTCTGTCGACGGCCAACAGCATGGATGTGCTCAAGGACGCGATGGCGCGCATGCGAAAGTTGCTGGCCTGAGTGTTGAGTGTAATTAGATTTGACCGGCGCCCCACGAGGTCAGTACCATACGCCGCTCTTTATTCCCCGGTAGCTCAGTCGGTAGAGCGGGTGACTGTTAATCACTAGGTCGGCGGTTCGAGCCCGTCCCGGGGAGCCACTTCGCTCCAACTCCTGATGCCGACCCGCGGCATCCATGCGCGCTTTCACCTCGACACGAAACCTGCGCTATGCCTTCAAGCCTCGTGTCGTCCCGGGGCCAATCGCTGCGTAATTCATCGCCTTCGCGCGCGCCACACTGCGCGGATAACGCCGCTGCACACGCACCGCGTGCCGATGGGATCACAATGATCGTCCGCGATATCCTGGTGGTCGGTGGCGGCGCCCCTGTCGACAGTTGTCACGGATACAGACCGCGCAATTCCATTGCCTCGAGGATGCGCGTACAGCCGACGATGAAGGTGGCTGTGCGCAGGCTCACCCCCTTGTCCCGCGCCAGGTCCCAGATCGCGATGAAGGCATCGCGGATGATGTGGTCAAGACGCTCGTTGACCTCGTCCTCGCTCCAGAAAAAGCTGGCGATGTCCTGCACCCATTCGAAATAGCTGACGATGACGCCACCGGCGTTGGCGATGACATCGGGCACCACCAGCACGCCGCGCTCGTCGAGGATGTCGTCGGCGGCGGGCGTGGTCGGGCCATTGGCGCCCTCGACCACCATGCGTGCAGAAATGCGTCCGGCATTGGCGGCAGTGATTTGCCCTTCGAGCGCGGCCGGCACCAGGAACTCGCAGTCGAGAGACCAGAACTCGTCGGCGCTCAGCGCGCTGGCGTCGGCATAGCCGCTCACGCCGCTGGCCGACGCCGCCGCATGGCGCGCCAACGCCGCGGGATCGATACCCCGCTCGTGATGCACCTGGCCGCTGTGGTCCTGCACGGCGATGATGCGCGCGCCCGCCTCGTGAAAGCAGCGCGCCGCCGCCGCGCCGACGTTGCCGAAGCCCTGCAACACCACGCGCGCGCCGCGCAGGTCCACGCCGGCGCGGCGCGCGGCTTCGGCGGCCACCACGAACACGCCGCGTCCGGTAGCGTCACGCCGGCCGAAGCTGCCGCCGATGGCGAGGGGTTTGCCGGTCACGATGCCGGTGGCGGTGCGGCCCTGGTTCATGGAATAGGTGTCCATGAACCACGCCATTACTTGCTCGTTTGTGTTGACGTCGGGCGCGGGAATGTCCTTGTCCGGCCCGATGACGAGATTGAGTTCGCTCGCATAACGTCGCGTCATGCGTTCGAGTTCCGCCATCGACAAGGCCTTGGGGTCCACCCGGATGCCGCCCTTGGCGCCGCCATAGGGCAGATTGACCGCCGCGTTCTTGACGGACATCCAGGCCGCCAGCGCCATGACTTCCGGCAGCGAGACCTGTGGGTGGTAGCGGATGCCGCCCTTGCCGGGGCCGCGCGCCAGGCTGTGATGGATGCGATAGCCCTCGAAGTGCGCGAAGCTGCCGTCGTCCATACGCACCGGCACATCGACGATCAAAATGCGCTTGGGCTGCTTGAGCGATTCGACCCAGCGCTCGAGTGCGCCGAGATGGGGTGTGACCCGCTCAACCTGCTCGAGAAAGACCCGCCAGGGGTCGAGGTGCTCATTGACGAGATAGGTCGGCAGGGATGCGTTCATGGGGACCGGGTCCAGGATTGAAGAAGTCACGGCTGGAAAGTTTGCCGGTCGCGCGGCGGCGGTGCACGGCCTGCGGCGCCCGGACCGCATCGCCGCGGGCGTCGACCAGCCGCCAGATGCCCCTTCAAGCTGGCTGCGCCGATGCCCATCAACAGCAGTCCGCCGACGATGAGGCCGGTGCGCAGGGCTCCCCTGCAGCGCGGGTGATGCAGGGCCGAGCCCTTGCCTATCGCCGCCGCCAAGGCGTCGGTCGACATCGCCAAGGCGAGCAGGATGACGGCGGTGATGGTTATGGCCAGCTTTTATCATGGCTGGCCCGCCGCGGCTAATTCACCGTGGCCGATGGTTCAAGCCCAGGCGGGGGCTTGCGCCGGCTCACATGCCATCGCCTGGCACGCGGGGATGATCGGAAGGATCCTTGACCTCGACCATGGTGGCCTCGGTCAGCAACAGCACGCTCGCCACCGACACCGCATTCTCGAGCGCGATGCGCACCACCTTGGTCGGATCGATGATACCGGCGGTCATGAGGTCGACGTATTTCCCGCAGGACGCGTCGTAGCCCTCGGCGCCCTGGCTCTGGCGCATGGCATTGACCACCACTCCGCCGTCGACACCCGAGTTGTTGGCGATGGTGCGCGCCGGGGACTCGAGCGCATTGCGCAGCATCAACATGCCGGTGCGGAAGTCGCCTTCCTGCCGGGTGGCGGCCTCCTCGACCGCCGGAATCGCGCGCAGCAGGGCGAGGCCGCCGCCGGGCACGATGCCTTCCTCGCTCGCGGCCTTGGTCGCGGCGATGGCGTCGTCGTAGGCATCCTTGCGCGCTTTCATTTCCGCTTCCGAGGGCGCGCCGACCCGGATCACCGCCACGCCGCCCGCCAGCTTGGCGAGGCGCTCCTCGAGCTTCTCGCGGTCGTAATCGGAAGTGCAGTCCTTGATCTGCTTGCGCAATTCGTTGCAGCGGCTGTCGATGGCGAGCTTGTCGCCCTTGCCGCCGATGATGGTGGTGTGGTCCTTGCTCACCACCACCCGCTCGGCCCGCCCGAGATCGGCGAGCGTGCATTTCTCGAGCGTCAGTCCGAGTTCCTCGGCGATCAGCGTGCCGCCGGTCAGGATGCCGATATCAGCCAGCATCGCCTTGCGGCGATCGCCAAAGCCGGGCGCCTTGACCGCCACGCAGCTGAACACGCCGCGAATGCGGTTCACGACCAGCGTCGCGAGCGCCTCGCCGTCGATATCTTCGGCAATCACCACCAGGGCCCGGCCGCTCTTGGCGATCTCCTCCAGCAGCGGCAGCAGGTCTTTCAGGTGCGTGATCTTGCGATCGGAAATCAGCAGTAGCGGGTCTTCCATGGCCGCTTCCATCTTTTCCGTGTCGGTAACGAAGTACGGCGAGATATAGCCGCGGTCGAACTGCATGCCTTCGACGGTTTCGAGCTGGGTGTCGGTGGTCTTCGCCTCCTCCACCGTGATCACGCCCTCCTGCCCGACCTTCTCCACCGCCTCGGCCACGATCTCGCCGATGGCCGGATCGTTGTGCGCCGATATGGTCGCGACCTGGGCGCGTTCGATGCGCGTGGTCACCGGGCGCGACAAGGCGCGCAGCGCCTCGACCGCCACCTTGAGCGCGGCATCGAGGCCGCGTTTCAAATCGATGGCGCTGGCGCCGGCGGTGACATTGCGCACGCCGTCGGCGTAGATCGCGTGGGCCAGCACGGTCGCGGTGCTGGTGCCGTCACCGACCGCGTCGCCGGTGCGTTCGGCGGCCTCGCGCACCATCTGCGCACCGAGATTCTCCTCGCGGTCTTCGAGATTCATCTCCTTGGCAATCGTGACGCCGTCATTGCACACGATGGGCCTGCCGAAACTGCGCTCGATCAATACCGATTTGGACCGTGGCCCGAGCGTCACGCGCACCGCATCGGCGAGGGCGGTCGCGCCACGCATGACTTTTTCGCGCGCGGCGGCGCCGAAGGTCAGTTTACGAAATGCCATGGCAGCAACCTCCGTACGGAAAACTGGCTGGTATCAATTTAAAGCCGCCCGGGCCGCGCCCCGCTGATCGCGGTCAGAGGCGCAGCCCCTGACCTTCAAATCCAGAAGTTGGCCTGCTTGAGATACGCGGCCAGGTCCTTGTCCGCCACGTGCAGCAAATCCTTTTCCAGTTCGGCGCTGACCAGGGCAGCGGTGTGGGGCGACAGCGCATCGCGCAACAGGCCGAGCATGTGCGGCTCGGCAACCAATGCCAACTGTACGAGTTCATGACCGACGCGGGCCGCATCGAGACGCTCGGCGATGCGCCTGGCGAATTTCTGCGCGGACGCTTCCCTGGCCGGCGCTTCGTTGTTCATCGCGTGCCGGCCGTGCCGGGAACTGTCGACCGAGCGTCCTGGCCGATCACTGCCGAACTCCCTTTCGGGCTGGTGCGCCTGCGGATTGTCCATGTGCTCCACGACTTCCAGCGTATGGGGATCGTCACCGCGCGCGAAAATGCGCGCGCCGGCGCGATGTGCGATGACCAGCCAATTCTTGCCCATGGACTTAACCCTCCTGCCCGTAACGGATACCCGCCCCGCGCATGCCTGCGCGCAGCGGCCTCGACACCATCGCGGGCAGCCGCCACGCCGCCGCAGGCGCCGCTCAATTCAATTCAGGACTGCATGGCCTTGCGAATGCGCGCATAACCATGCCGCAGTTCCTCGCCAAGCAGTCCAAGCGCCGCGCCGACGTCACGCGTCGCATCGCTGGCCGATGCGCTGACCTCGCGCACGCGTGCCTCCAGGTGGGCGAAGCGCGGCTCGAGCTTGTCCCATTCCTCGCGCACTTCCGCGCGGGCGAGATGCAGCTTGAGCCTGAGTTCGTCCCGTTCCTGGCAGACCTTGGCCAACACCTGCTCGGCATCAGCGCGCAAGGTTTCGATGCTGTGTTCACCCATGTCGTGCCCCTTCACCGCGCTTTGCGGATGTCTGTCCTCGACGTAGCACATCGTCCGCATTCGGACGGAAAAGACACTGATGTCGGTCAATCCACGCTGCGCATCCCACCTCCCGCGCCCGTCGTTTGACCACCGACAGTTCTGCGCGCCCCCGTCGGGCTAAAGTGCGCAGACTCGGTAACCGGTACGGGAGCGATGACATGAACCCATTGCGCGCAACCATCGCGGCCAGGGTCGCCGGCATGGAACTGTCCGTCATCAAGGACATGGCCGTGCGCGCTGCCCGCACCCCCGGCGCGATATCGCTGGCTTGGGGCGTGCCTTCGTTCGTCACGCCCGCGCCGATACGCGCGGCGGTGCAGGAGGCGCTGGATGAAGATCCCGACATCGGCCGCTATTCGCTGCCGGACGGCATCGCCGAATTTCGCGCCGCCATTGTCGAGCGCCACCATGCCGCCACCGGCGTGCGGGCGGATGCCGAGCGGCACGTGCTGGTCAGCGCCGGCAACATGCAGGCCATGAGCACCATGCTGAAGGTGCTGCTGGAAGCGGGCGACGAGGTCATCGTCACCGACCCCGGCTTCTGCTCCCACCTGCAGCAGATCGAACTCGCGGGCGGTGTGCCGCGCTACTGGCGGCTCGATGAGTCGCGCGGCTGGCAACTCGACATGGATGCGCTGCCGGCACTGGTGAACGGCCGCACGCGCGCCGTGATACTCGTCAATCCTTCCAACCCGACCGGCCGCATCTTCGAGCGGGACGATCTGCTGGCACTGGCGGCGCTCGCGCGCCGGCACAATCTCCTCATCCTCATCGACGACCCGTACTCGGATTTCGTGCATGAGCGCGCGGCGCCGCTGTTCAATCTTGCCAGCGCACCCGAATTCGCCGCGCAGGTGGTTTACATGTTCACTTTCTCCAAGGCCTTTGCCATGACCGGCTGGCGGCTCGGCTACATGGTCATGCCGGAATGCCTCAAGCGCGAGGCCATCAAGGTGCACGACGCCGAGCTCATCTGCGCGCCGCGGATCAGCCAGGTGGCCGGGCTCGCTGCGCTGCGCATGGCGCCGCCGGCCAGGCTCGAATTCGCGCGCATCATCGCCGCGCGACGCGAGCAGATCTGCGCACGCCTCGACGCGATGCCCGAACTGTTCAGCTATCAACGTCCGCAGGGCGCCTACTACGTGTTCCCGCGCATCCTCGCGCCACATCGCGACAGCCGCGAATTCGCGCTGCGGCTGCTGCACGAGGCGGGAGTCAGCGTCACGCCCGGCGCCGGCTTCGGGCCGAGCGGCGAGCATCACCTGCGCATGGCGTTCTGCGTGAGCGAACAGGATATCGACGGCGCTTTCGATCGCATCGACGGCTGGCGCAGAAGATCGCAGCGGTGATCGACACTCGACGGCGTCTGATTGGGATCAATGTGGAAATTTCGGCCAGCCGCTGTAATGGCTTCGGCACGTTTGCGAACCACAGCGGCAAGGTCGGGCAAGCATGAATGGACAAGACAACGGTGACGCGGCACGGCGCGTTTACGACGTCATCGCCAAGCATCACTCCGCCCGCCTGCCCGCTCCCCATCTCGACGACTACCGGCGGGTGTGCGCGGAATTTTCCTGGGAACAGGCGCGCGGAATGCTCAGCGGACTGCCGGGCGGCGGCCTCAACATCGCCCATGAAGCGGTCGACCGTCACGCGACCGGGGCCCGCGCCGAGCGGGTCGCGCTGCGCTGGCTGGGGCGTACCGGCCTGCGGCGCACACTGACCTATCGCGAACTGCGCGACGATACCAACCGCTTCGCCAACGCGCTGCGCGCCCTCGGCGTGCAGCCGGGCGAACGGGTGTTCGTGCTCGCCGGACGGGTGCTCGAGCTGTATGTCGCAGTGCTCGGCGCATTCAAGGCGGGCGCGGTCGTGTGTCCGCTGTTCTCGGCTTTCGGCCCCGAGCCGCTCGCCACCCGCATGTCGCTCGGCGACGCGCGCGTGCTGGTCACCACCCAGACGCTCTATGCACGCAAGGTCGGCGCCCTGCGCGAACGCCTGCCCGGATTGCGCCACGTGATCCTGCTCGGCGAGGACAACGCGCCGAGCCGTGTCGCCGGCACCCACGACTGGGCGACCCTGCTCGCCGACCAGTCGAGCGACTTCGATATCGTGCCGACCAGCGCCGATACGCTCGCCTTGCTGCATTTCACCAGCGGCACCACCGGCCAGCCGAAAGGCGCGCTGCACGCCCATGGCGCGGTGCTCACCCACCACGTCACCGGCCACTACGTCCTCGACCTGCACGACGAGGACGTGTTCTGGTGCACGGCCGATCCCGGCTGGGTGACGGGCATGAGCTACGGCATCATCGCGCCGCTCAGCAACGGCGTGACCAACGTGGTGGTGGAAGCCGAGTTCGATGCCCAGAGCTGGTACGGCGTGCTGCAGGACGAGGCAGTGTCGGTGTGGTACACCGCGCCCACCGCGATCCGCATGATGATGAAGCTTGGTCGCGAAGCGCTGGCCGCCTATCGCATGCCGCGCCTGCGCTTCATGGCGAGCGTCGGCGAACCGCTCAACCCGGAAGCCGTGGTGTGGGGCATGGAAGCCTTCGGCATGCCCTTCCATGACAACTGGTGGCAGACCGAGACCGGCGGCATCATGATCGGCAACTTCGCCGCCCAAGACGTCAAGCCCGGTTCCATGGGCCGCCCGATACCCGGCGTCGAGGCGGCCATCGTGAAACGAACGGCCGACGGCGCGCTGGAGATCGTGACCATGCCGGGCGTCGAGGGAGAACTCGCGCTCAAGCGCGGCTGGCCCTCGCTGATGCGCGATTATCTCAACGAGCATGCGCGCTACGAGAAGTGTTTCGCCGGCGAGTGGTATCTGAGCGGCGATCTCGCGCGTCGCGACGCCGATGGCTATTTCTGGTTCGTCGGTCGCGCCGACGACGTCATCAAGTCGGCCGGGCATCTGATCGGTCCATTCGAGGTCGAGAGCGCTCTCATGGAGCATCCCGCGGTGGCGGAAGCCGGCGTGATCGGCAAGCCCGACCCCATGGCCGGCGAAGTGGTGAAGGCGTTCGTGGCCTTGAAGGCCGGCTTCGAGGCGAGCGAGGAATTGCGCAAGCAATTGCTCGGACACGCGCGCAACCGCCTCGGCGCGGCGGTCGCGCCGCGCGAGATCGCCTTCCGCGACAACCTGCCCAAGACCCGCAGCGGGAAAATCATGCGCCGCCTGCTGCGCGCCCGCGAACTCGGCCTGCCGGAAGGCGATCTTTCCACCCTGGAGAGCGATGAACGATGAGTGGCGACAAACTCCATCTCGATCATCAAACCCTGCTGCACCTGCTCGCGCAGATGGTGCGCATCCGCGTCTTCGAGCGGCGCTGCGCCGAAATGTACCAGCGCGAGAAGATTCGCGGCTTCCTGCACCTCTACGACGGCGAGGAGGCCATCGCGGTCGGCGTGATGGAAGCCCTCACGCCGCACGACGCGGTGATCGCCACCTATCGCGAACACGGCCAGGCCATCGCGCGCGGCGTGCCCATGACCCATCTCATGGCCGAACTCTTCGGCAAGGTCGAAGGCTGTTGCCGCGGCCGCGGCGGCTCCATGCATATTTTCGACCGCGCCCGGCGTTTCATCGGCGGCAACGCCATCGTCGGCGGCGGTCTGCCGCTGGCGGTCGGCACCGCGCTCGGCGACCGCATGCAGGGCCGTGACGCGGTGTCGGCCTGCTTCTTCGGTGAGGGCGCGGTGGACGAGGGCGAGTTTCACGAGAGCCTCAATCTCGCCGCGCTGTGGCGGCTGCCGGTGCTGTTCGTGTGCGAGAACAATTACTACTCGATGGGTACCGCCCTCGCCGACGCCGAAAGCGTGACCGACATACACGCCAAGGCAGCCGGCTACGGCGTCGCGAGCGAAGCGGTCGACGGCAACGACGTCGTTGCCGTGGAGCTGGCGGCGCGTCGCGCGGTGGGCGCGATACGGGCCGGCGGCGGCCCGCAATTGCTCGAATGCCGCACCTATCGCACCCGTGCCCATTCGATGTTCGACGCCCAGCTCTACCGCGACAAGGCGGAGGTCGAGGCCTGGAAGCAGCGCGGCCCCATCCTGCGTTTCCAGACCTGGCTCGAAAGCAGTCACCTGGTATTCGACGACGAAGTGGCGAAGCTCGAAGCCGCGGCCGAAGAGGAAGTGTCGGCCGCCATTGCGTTCGCCGAGGCCGGTCACTTCGAAGCGCTGGAAGACCTCGAACGCTTCGTGGTCATGGACGAGGTGCCGGCATGACAGTCATTACCTATCGCGAAGCCTGCAAGCAGGCCCTGCGCGCCGCACTCGTTGCCGACCCGCGCGTGTTCATGATGGGCGAAGACATTGCCGCTTACGGCGGCTGTTACGCGGTGAGCAAGGGACTGCTCGCGGAATTCGGCGCGGAGCGCATCCGCGACACGCCCCTGTCGGAATCGGCCTTCGTCGGCGCCGGTATCGGTGCGGCGATGGCGGGCATGCGCCCGATAGTCGAGATCATGACGGTCAACTTCAGCCTGCTCGCGCTCGATCAGATCATGAACAACGCCGCCAGCATTCCGCACATGTCCGGTGGACAGTTCGCGGTACCGTTGGTGATCCGCATGGCGACCGGCGCCGGTCGGCAACTCGCGGCCCAGCATTCCCATTCCCTGGAAGGCTGGTATGCGCATATCCCCGGCCTGCGCATCCTCGCGCCGGCAACCATCGAAGACGCGCGCCACATGCTCGCGCCGGCGCTGGCCGATCCCAACCCGGTGCTGATCTTCGAACACGTCATGCTCTACAACGTCGAGGCTGAACTCGACGAGCGCATCGACGCCGTCGACATCACGCACGCCAGCATCCGTCGCGCCGGCACGGATGTCACCGTGGTGACCTATGGTGGCAGCCTGCCGCGCGCCCTCGCGGCGGCCGACACGCTGGCGGCCGAAGGTATCGCCGCGGAAGTGATCGACCTGCGCGTGCTGCGGCCGCTGGACATGACGACGGTAGCGGCCTCGGTCGCACGCACCCACCGCTGCGTGATCGTCGACGAAGGCTGGAAGAGCGGCTCGCTGGCGGCCGAGGTCTGCGCGCGACTGGTGGAGATGGTGTTCTACGAACTCGACGCGCCGATAGCGCGGGTGTGCAGCGCCGAAGTGCCGATGCCCTACGCCGCCCATCTCGAACAGGCGGCCCTGCCCAATGCCGGGCGCATCGTCGCGGCCGTGCGCCAGGTGGTACGCCCCGCGTGAGCGATTTCCTGATGCCCTCCTTGGGGCCCGACATGGAATCGGCGCGGGTCATCGAGTGGCTGGTCAAGCCCGGCGACACCCTCCATCGCGGCGACGTGATCGTGGTGGTGGAAACCGACAAGGGCGCGATCGAAATCGAAGTGTTCGAGGACGCGGTGGTGGAGGCGCTGATCGCACCGCTCGACGCGGAGCTGGTGGTTGGCGCGGTGATGGCGCGTCTGCGGGTGGCCGGCGAGAGCGGGACCGACGCGCGGGCCGTTGCCGCCACGGAACGCGTCGAGCCGACCGTCAGCTCACCCGCGCCCGCCGTGGCGCCGGCGCCGCCATCGGCCGTGATAGCGCAGGACAGCGTTGGCACACCGGCCGCAAGCTCAGCTGTCGCCAGCGCAGGCCATCGGCGCGCCAGCCCGGCGGCGCGCAAACGCGCCGCCGGGCTCGGCGTCGATCTTGCTGGGGTGAGCGGCAGCGGCCCCGGCGGCGCGGTCCTGCTGGCCGACCTTGCCGCCGTCAGCGCGCCGCGCGTGAAGCGCGCCGGCGGTTTCGATGCGGCCGCCATGCGCCGCGTGATCGGCGCGGCCATGGCCCGCTCCAAGCGCGAAATCCCCCATTACTACCTCGGTCAGAAAATTTCGATGGCCTCCGCGCTGCGCTGGCTCAGGCAGGCCAACGAAAGCCGCACCGTCGAAGCGCGCCTGTTGCCGGCGGTGCTGCTGCTGCGCGCGGTCGGACTGGCGCTCCGCCGGACCCCGACCCTCAACGGCTTCTACGAGAACGGCGCTTTCCGCGCCGGCGACGGCATCCACATCGGCTGGGCCGTGGCCTTGCGCGGCGGCGGCCTGGTCGCGCCGGCCATACACGACGTCGACAAGAAAAGTCTCGATGAACTGATGACCGGCCTGCGCGACGTGGTGATGCGCGCGCGGGGCGGTGCGCTGCGCGGATCGGAACTGGTCGATGCGACCGTCACCGTGACCAGTCTCGGCGAACGCGGCGCCGACACGGTGCTGCCCATCATCCACCCTCCGCAGGTCGCCATGATCGGTTTCGGGCGGGTCGTCGAGCGGCCGTGGGCGGTGGCCGGGCAGGTAGAAGTGCAACCCGTCATCGGCGTCAGTCTTGCCGCCGATCATCGCGTCAGCGACGGGCATCTCGGCAGCCAGTTATTGGCCGACATCGAACGCTTGCTCAATGCGCCGGAGACCCTATGAACGAACAGCAGATACGCGCGATGGTGGCTGACGCGCTTGCCGGGATCGCGCCCGAAGTGGACCTTGACACGGCGGGCGCCGACCAAGACCTGCGCCAGGCGCTGGATCTCGACTCCATGGATTTCCTCAACCTGGTCATCGCCTTGAGCCAGCGCACCGGGCGCGCCGTTCCAGAGGCCGATTACCCCAGGCTCTTCACCCTCGCTGGCATGGCGGCCTACTTCGCGCACTGATGCCGCGGCGGCGCGCGGGCGTCAAGCCCGACCAGCGCGCCGCAATCGACGGTAGAATCGCGCCATGAACATCGATCACCAACAACGCATCCTGCGCTTCGACGGCGCGCGCAATGTGCGCGACCTCGGCGGCCTGCCGAGCGCCGCCGGCGCCACCACCCGCTATGGCGTGATCATCCGCGCCGATGGTCTGTCGCGCATGAGTGACGACGATCTCACCCGCCTTGCGGCCCTGCGCCTGCGCACCATCGTCGATCTGCGCCACGAGCCTGAGCGCGAGCGCGCACCAGACCGCCTGCCGCAGCACGCGCCGCCCGGCTTTTTCGTGCGTGGCTTCTATCCCTCTGGCATCGAAGAACTGTTCCATGCCATCAACGTGCTCGGCGTCGGGCCCGACGAAGCGGCGGCCATGATGTGCGCCAATTACGCGCGCATGCCTTTCGAGCACGCCGCGGAACTGCGCGATGTCATGCATCACCTCATCGCCACCGACACCGCCCCGCATCTCATTCACTGCACCAGCGGCAAGGACCGCACCGGCATTTTGATTGCGCTGGTGCTGTTGGCGCTCGAGGTGCCGCGCGCGGTGGTGCTGGAAGACTATTTACTGAGCAACGGCGACTGGCAGCCGGTGGACACCTTCGCCACCAACGCGCGACCAGAGACCGTGGCCGCCGTGATGGCCGCGCCGGCGGAATTCCTGGAGTCCGCGCTCGACGCCATCGAGGCGCGCTGTGGCAGCTTCGCAGGCTATATGGACACGTGGCTGGGATTCGGGGACAGGGAAAGGGCCGCGCTGGCGCGACTCATGCTTTCATAACCGCGCGCCGCTTCGGTGACGCCCGTACGGACTGTGGGTCAGACTTCAGTCTGACCCGCAAATCAGTTCAAACTCCGCGCCATGCGCGTGCGCCATGCCTTGACGCGCTCATCCGCGCCCAGCACGTTGAAAATGTCGACCAGCGTCTTGCGCACTGCGCCGTCCTGCCAGACGCGCTGGCGTGGCAGCATCGCCAGCAGACCCTCGACCGCGACGTCGAAATCGCCACCCACCGCGGCCTGCACGGCGGCTCGATAGGTCTGGGCAATATCGTCGTCGCCCACCTCGCCTGCGGCCGCGTCGGCCAGGCTCAGGCGTGCATGCAAAGGCGCGATTTCACTGCCGACCTGCAGATTGGCGGGTAGCTCAGCCAACAGCTTGCGGGTTTCATCGATGCGCCCGAGACTCAAGTACAGCTCGGCCAGCGCAAAGTGCACGCGATAGTCGCTGGCATCGATGGCGTGCGCGCGTTCGAGTTCGGCCACCGCGCTGTTCATGTCACCCAGGCCCAGCGCGGCGTGCGCGGCGGCGACGGCTTCATCCGTGGCACGCGCGAGATGCGGTTTGACCAGGCGCTCCAGCGCCGCCAACGGCTGCGCACCGACCACCTGGCCGACCGCTTCACCATGACGAAAAACCATGAGCGTCGGCAGACTGCGGATGCCGTAGCGGGCGGCGAGTTCCTGCTCGGCGTCGGTATCGACCTTCACCACCGCCAGCGCGCCATCGAGGCGCGTGGCGAGATCTTCCAGCACCGGCGCGAGCTGACGACAGGGCGCGCACCAGCTCGCCCAGAAATCCACCAGCACCGCCTGTTCATGGGATCGCGCCAGCACCGCCGCATCAAAATCGGCGGCGCCGGCATGGCTGACAAACTTGCTGCTCACGCCCTGCCCTCGCCTACTTCTTCTCGGCCAGCAAACGGTCGCGCACTTCGCGACGCAGGATCTTGTTGGCCGCGCTCTTCGGCAACTCCGGCCACAGCGCGATGCCCTTGGGCCGCTTGTAGTTGGCGAGCTTGTCGCGCGCGAACTGGTTCAAGGCCTCGAGATCAAGATCGGGCCGGCCCGCCACCACGGCGTGCACCATGTCACCCCATTTCTCATCGGGCAGACCGACCACCGCCGCTTCGACCACGCCGTCAAAGGCCATCAGCACGTCTTCCACTTCACGCGGGTAGACGTTGTAGCCGCCCGAGATCAGCATGTCGTTCTTGCGATCGACGAGGTAATAGAAGCCGTCCTTGTCCATGTAGCCGACGTCGCCGGTGTGCAGCCAGCCGCTGCGAAAAGCCTGTTCAGTGGCCTCCGGGCGATTCCAGTAATAGGCCATGGTCTGCGGGCCGCGGCACACGATCTCGCCCACTTCGCCGGGCGGCAGCAGCTTGTCGTCGTCATCGAACACCGCGCATTCTACGAAGGTGAACGGTCGGCCACAGGAGCCGACACGGTCGTGATCCTCGGGACGCAGACAGGTGATGACCATCGGGCTCTCGGCCTGGCCATAGCACTGCGCGAAGATGCGGCCGAAGCGCGCTTCGGCGCGATCAAGCAGGCTCGGTGCGATGGGCGAAGCGCCATAGGAGATCTTGCGCAGCTTGAATGTCGCGTCCGCGAGCGTCGGCTGTTCGAGGATCATGGCCAGCATGGTCGGCACCAGGAAGGTGTGGCTGGCCTGCTCGCGACTCGCGAGCGCGATGAATTCGGCGGGATCGAATTTCTTCATCACCAGCGAGCGCACGCCGCGCGCGATGGCCGGCAGGAAAAACGCGCCCGAGGCATGGGCTATCGGCGCCGCGTGCAGGAAGGTATTGCCCGGTTCGAGATCCGGCACGAGATCCATGAGGAAGGCCGACAGCTCGGCCAGTTCGCCGCGCGTGGTCAAGGTCACGGCCTTGGCCTTGCCGGTGGTGCCGCCGGTGTAGCCCAGACGCAGCGGCGCATCGAGCGCGCGGTCGACCTGGCAAGGGCTGTCGTTCGGGTGATCAAACATGGCCGCGAATTCGGCGCTGCCAATCTGTATCTCGGTTTCGAGTCCGGCGATGTCGTCGTGGATGACCGCACGGCTGCCGCTGTCGGCGAGTTTGTAGCGATGGTTGTCGAGCGTCTCGCGGGTGTTCAAGCCGACGCGCACCAGGCCGGCCTTGGCCAACGCGTAATAGGCGACCAGACATTCGACGCTGTTCGGCAACAGCACGCCGACACGGTCGCCGGGCACCAGGCCGCGCGCGAGTAAGGCATTGCCGATGATGTCGGTCAGGCGGTCGAATTGGCGAAAGCTGACGTCACGGCTGCCTTCGGTCAGGCAGGTGGCGTCGCCGTAATAGAGGGCCGCGCGGCGGATGAGTGAGCCGATTTGCATGAGGATTCCAGGCAGTAGTAGGTCGGAAGACCGGGGCGCGGATCATGGCATCGCGAGCGCGGCCATGCCAAGCGTCGCCCGTCGCTTCACACGCCCCGCAGTTGCGCCTGCATACGCGCCCGATCAAGCGCGCCCTCCCAGCGTGCCACCACCACCGTCGCCACGCCGTTGCCGATGAAATTGGTCAGGGCGCGCGCTTCGGACATGAACCTGTCGATGCCGAGAATCAGCGCCAATCCCGCCACCGGAATGCTCGGCACCACGGCCAGCGTCGCGGCCAAGGTGATGAAGCCCGCACCGGTCACGCCCGACGCGCCCTTGGAAGTCAGCATCGCCACCGCCAGCAAGGTCAGCTCTTCACGCAGGGTGAGCGGGATGTCGAGCGCCTGGGCGACGAACAGCGCCGCCATGGTGAGATAGATGTTGGTGCCATCGAGATTGAACGAATAACCCGACGGCACCACCAGGCCCACCACCGAGCGCTCGCAACCGAGCTGCTCGAGCTTGTTCATCAGGGGCACCAGCGCCGCTTCGGACGACGAAGTGCCAAGCACCGTCAACAACTCGTCCTTGATGTAGACCACGAAGCGCAGGATGTTGAAGCCGGTGGCCGCGGCTATTGCGCCCAGCACGCCCACTACGAACAGCACGCAAGTCAGATAGAAGCTGCCCATCAAGGCCGCCAGCGGCTTCAAGGCGGCGATGCCGTAATTACCGACCGTGAACGCCATGGCGCCGGCCGCGCCCAGCGGCGCGAGCTTCATGATGATGTTCATCATCGCGAACAGGGCCTGCGACAAGGCCGTGATGACGGGCTGCAGGGTGGCGCGCGCCGTGGCGCTTTTGAGCAACGCGGCGCCGAACAACAGCGCCAGCAACAGCACCTGCAGAAGATCGCCATTGCCGGTGAAGGCATCGACGAAGGTGCGCGGAATGATGTGCAGGATGAAATCCGTGGCGCTCTGCTCGGACGCCGCCTGGCTGTAGCGCGCCACCGCCTTGGCGTCGAGCGTGGCGGGGTCGACATGGAAGCCGTGGCCGGGCTTGATGAGATGCATGACCAGCAGCCCGAGTGCCAGCGCCGCACTCGACACCACTTCGAAATAGATCAGCGCACGCGCACCCACGCGGCCGACCTTGCGCATGTCGCCCGAACCAGCGATGCCCAGCACCACGGTGCAGAACACGATGGGACCGATCAGCATTTTCACCAGTGCGATGAAACCATCGCCGAGTGGCTTCAAGGCCACCGCCTGCTGCGGATAGAAATGCCCGAGCAGCGCGCCGGCCGCGATCGCGAACAGCACGCGCAGGTAGAGACGACCGCCCTCGCTACGCTCGTCAGCGGCGGACGGCGCTGCCTGCTCAGGCATGCCAGGGCTCGACCAGAATCTTGGCGTGGGTGTCGGGTGAAGCCAGCGCCGCGAACGCATCCGCCACGCCTTCCACACCGACGGTGCCGGTGATGAGTGGCGCGACCGGCAGCTTGCCGTCGGCGATATGGCGCAAGGTCGCGGCGAATTCATCACCGCTGTAGCCGAGCACGAACTGCACGTTGAGTTCTTTGTTGATGCCGAACATCGGCTCGAAGCTGTCGCGCTGCATGCACACGCCCACCACCACCACGCGCGCGCCACTTACCGCGCCGACCATGATCTGTTCAATCACACCCGGCACACCCACACATTCGAAGATCACCGCCGGCCGCAGCGCCGGGCCCGGCACCCACGGCGGCAGCTTCGGCGCGCGGCTGACATCGCGCCACACCGCCGCTTCGCGCCAGCTGGCGAACGGCGATTCGACCCCGGGGTCCACCACCACATCGGCGCCCATGGCGAGCGCCAGCTCACGGCGTCGCGCCGAATAATCGGCGGCGACGATGGGCGCCACACCGGCGAGTTTCAGCGCCGCGATGACGGCGAGGCCCACCGGCCCGCAGCCGATCACGAGTGGCACGTCGTCGCGTTCCATGCGCGCCTTGGCCACCGCGTGCACGCCGACCGCCATCGGTTCGGTGAGCGCCGCGTGTGCGGTCGCCAGACCATTGGGCACCGGCAGCAGGAAGGGCGCGGCGAGACGCATGTACTCGCCATAGCCGCCGGGATGGTTATTGGAATA
Source organism: Gammaproteobacteria bacterium (assembly GCA_020849475.1). Taxonomy (GTDB): domain Bacteria; phylum Pseudomonadota; class Gammaproteobacteria; genus JADJYF01. The sequence continues at coordinate 66,310 of JADLGE010000025.1, read as the reverse complement.
GCCAATGGTCTCGAGCGTGCTGCCGCGAATCATGACCGGCATCGCGCACACCCGCGCGCCGCGTGGCACGGTGACCTCGGTATCCGGGCCGTAGTCGAGCACTTCCGCGCAGAACTCATGGCCCATCACCACCTCGCGCTCGAGGTCCATGATGAAAGGTCCACCAGAGCGCGCCGCGCCTTCCACCAACTCGCGGGTGTGCTTCAAGGCATGCAGATCGGAGCCGCAGATGCCGCAGGCCAGGGTCTTGACCAGCACTTCGCCCGGCCCGGGTTCAGGCGTCGGCAGGTCTTCGACACGCAGTTGGTTATGACGCATGACGGCAGCGCGCATGGCGGTTCCTCTCGATTCAGGGCAAAGCGGGCATGCTAGCCGAGGCTGTCGGCAGGGCGCCATCACCATGTAGCTGCGATTTCAATCGCACACTCACAGCCGGGCAACGCGCGATATCCTAGGCGCGGTTGTGCGAATGCATTCGCACCCACACCACGGACACCACCATGCACAAGACCCATCAAATCAATCTCAGCTATGCCCTGTTCGCCATCATGCTGGTGGTGAGTTTTCACGCCTGGTGGGTGGAGTACTCGCAGGTCGAGCCCCTGCCCTACAGTGAATTCGAACAGTACCTGCGCGACGACCGCATCGCCGAAGTGCAGATTCGCGATCAATACGTCGAAGGACGGCTCAAGCAGCCGCTGGCCGACGGCCGCGAGCGCTTCATCACCACCCGCGTCGAGCCGTCCTTCGCCGAACACCTGGCGCGTTACGGCGTGAAGTTCAGCGGCGTGGTCGAGTCGAACTGGGTGCGCGACCTGCTGGGTTGGTTGCTGCCGACGGTGTTCTTCGTGGCGGTGTGGATGTTTCTCATCCGGCGCATGGCCGAGAAGCAGGGCATGGGCGGGCTCATGTCGCTCGGCAAGTCCCACGCCAAGGTCTATGTCGAAACCGCCACCGGCGTCGGCTTCGACGACGTCGCCGGGGTCGATGAGGCCAAGGTCGAGCTGCGCGAAGTGGTGGACTTTCTGAAGTCGCCGGCCGAGTACGGGCGTCTCGGCGCGCATATCCCCAAGGGCGTGCTGCTGGTCGGCCCGCCCGGCACCGGCAAGACCCTGCTGGCGCGCGCGGTGGCCGGCCAGGCCGGCGTGCCGTTCTTTTCCATTTCAGGCTCGGAGTTCGTCGAGATGTTCGTCGGCGTCGGCGCGGCGCGCGTGCGCGATCTGTTCGAACAGGCGCGTCAGGCCGCGCCCGCCATCATCTTCATCGACGAACTCGATGCCCTGGGTCGCGCGCGCAGTGTCGGTCAGTTCGGCGGCCACGATGAAAAAGAGCAGACCTTGAACCAGTTGCTGACGGAGCTGGACGGCTTCGACCCAAGCACCGGCATCGTGCTGCTGGCGGCCACCAATCGCCCCGAAGTGCTGGACCCGGCCCTGCTGCGCGCCGGCCGCTTCGACCGCCAGATCCTGGTCGACCGCCCGGACAAGGTCGGGCGTGTGCAGATCCTGAATGTGCATATCAAGAAAATCAGCCGCGACGGCGACGTCAATCTCGAACATATCGCGGCGCTGACGCCGGGCTTCACCGGCGCCGATCTCGCCAACCTCGTCAACGAGGCCGCGCTGCTCGCCACCCGTCGTCGCGCCACCACCTTGACCATGAGCGACTTCAACAACGCCATCGAGCGCATCGTGGCCGGCATCGAAAAGCACTCACGCCTGCTCAATGCCGAAGAACGCCGCACGGTCGCCTATCACGAAATGGGGCATGCGCTGGTGGCGGCGAGCCTGCCGGGCATGGACCCGGTGCACAAGATTTCGATCATTCCACGCGGCATCGGCGCGCTCGGATACACCATTCAACGGCCGACCGAAGAACGCTTCCTCATGTCGCGCCAGTCGCTCAAGGACAAGATGGCGGTGCTGATGGGCGGTCGCGCCGCCGAGTCGCTGGTGCTGGACGAGATCTCGACCGGCGCCGCCGACGACCTCGACAAGATCACCGAAATAGCGCGCCACATGGTGATGCGCTACGGCATGTCGAATGAGATCGGCCAGGTCGTATACGACGAAGGCAAGGAACATTTTCTCGGCGGCGGCTTCAGCGGCGGCCCGATGCTGCGCGAACACAGTGAAGCCACTGCCCGCGAGATTGATCAGGCCGTACGCGCGCTGGTCGATGAGGCGAGCACGCGCGCCACACAGATACTCACCGAGCGTCGCGCGCTGCTCGATGTAGGCGCGCACAAGCTGCTCGAGCAGGAGACATTGACGGCTGACGAACTGCCGTGGGTGAACCGTCAGGACCTTCTGCATTCGGACGTCCGAATGTCAGACTGAAGTCTGACCCACAGAAGAAAGAGACTCGTTGAAGGACAGGCCCAAGTCTGAATCACTGCGCAAGACAACTCATTGTGGGTCAGACTTCAGTCTGACATTCCGCAGGGTGGCGAAAGCCTGCGGCCTGGCGCAATACAAGCATGAAGTCGCGGCGTCCGGCCCATGGCCAGCCGCGAAAGTTTGTAGGACAATCGAACGCATGACGGCAGGCCCTTCAACGACAACGCCGCCCACCGGCAGCCACGCGCTGCTGGATCTCATCTACTCCCAATTGCACGACCATGGCGCCGGCGCGAGCATCGGCTGTCTGGGAGCGATTGCCGAATTTCACGAACCCGAAGCCAAGTATGAGCGCCACGCCCAGCGCTTGACGGCGACCAGTGCGCGCGGTGCGCTGGCGGTCGAGTTGCGCGGCGACGAAGTCGCGTGCGCCTATGAAGCGCCGTCAGCACACGGTGACGCCTGGCAATACGGCATCGCGCTGCTCGCGCCCGGCCGTCATGGCGCCGCGCGCACGGCGTTGACTGAAATCGGCGCCGATGAGCGCGCCCTCAAAGAACAGGAACAGGGCTGGGCCTTGTTCGATCTCGGCCTCGCCGTGCCGAATGTCGACTACTGCGTGCGCACCGCGAATGCCGAATTGATCGACGCATTGCGCGACCATTGCGGCACCTCGGTGGTGACGGCGGGCCATGCCCTGCAACGCGTCCTGATCGACGCCAGCCCGACGCGGGTGGTGATGTCGCCGCTGGCGCGTATCGAGGTCTATCAGCCCATCGCGCGCGATCACACGCCGCAGGGTTCGCATACGCATCTGTTGCCCGATCTCCTGCATCGTCGCCGCACCCATGCCGCCAATCTGCCGCTGCCGCCGCAGGCGCTGCCACTGATGACTTTGCATCCGGAAAATCCGCTGTTCGACGATGCAGGACAAAGGCGCAGCTTCGATGAAGACGCCTACCAGCGCTTCGAAACGCTGCTCGCACGGCATGGTCTGCCGGACTATGTGAGCGCCAAGCACGAACTGCGCGCGGCGTTGGCCGCCGGCAGTCCGCACCCGCGCCCGCGCACCCGCATTGCGCGCGCCGCCCTGCGTGCGGCGCTACGCCAATCCCACTATGTGAACCAAGCTCGCGAAGATGTGGCGCGTGGCTGAGCGCACGCGCCGCTTCCTTGGTCTCGTGTTCTCAATGCTCGTCGCGACCGCCCATGGGGCCGACGCCGACGATGCGCCTTTCAGCCTGACACCACCGGCAAGTTTGCACGCCGCACCCGTCGCGCGCGCCGCCAGCGGCAACACCTATGCGTGGCTGCCGGCTGACCTCAAGCAGCCCTTGCGGCTCATGCTTACCGTCATGCCGTCGACCGAGATCCGACATCGTCTCGGCGCGCTCAGCGACAGCCAGTGCGTGCGCCTGTTTCTCGACGAGGTGCGCCGCGAGCATGAGCAGTTCTTCGCCATCGACATGGCTTCGCCACTGGCGCTGGGGGCAGCGCAATTGCGCCGCGTGCGCTGGACCGGCACCCGTAACGGCCACGCCCTGACCGGCGTGCTCGCCTGCGGTGAAGTGCACGGCAACTACTACGTGGTGCATTACACCGACGCCATCGATCAGGCGACCGCGAGCTTTCCCGCCATCCGCGCCAGCCTCAAATCATTGCGCACCCGCGAGCCATGAGCGGTCGCCACTATCGTTACTACGACATGCTGATGGCGGGCTTCGTCGCCGTGCTGCTGTGTTCCAATCTCATCGGCCCGGCCAAGGTCTGCGCCATCGATCTGCCGTTCGCCATTCCCTTCACCGGCGAGCGATTGGTGTTTGGCTCGGGCAACATGTTTTTTCCGATCAGCTACATCTTTGGCGACATCCTGACCGAGGTGTACGGCTTCGCGCGGGCGCGCAAAGTGATTTGGGCGGGCTTCGGCGCGATGATTTTCGCGACCATCATGTCGCAGGTGGTGCTGAAGCTGCCGCCCGCCACGGAAGAGCCCTTCAATGCCGTGCTGCAACCGGCGCTGGAAGTGGTGTTCGGCGGCACCTGGCGCATCGTGGTGGCGTCGATCGTGGCGTTCTGGATAGGCGATTTCGTCAACGCCTACGTGCTGGCGCGCATGAAAGTGTGGACCGCCGGCCGCTGGCTGTGGACGCGCACCATCGGCTCGACCATCCTCGGCCAGGGCGTCGACAGCATGGTGTTCTATCCCATCGCCTTCTACGGCATCTGGGCCACCGACAGTCTCATGACCGTGCTGCTGTTCAACTTCCTGTTCAAGATTTCCGTGGAAGTGGTGATGACGCCGCTCACCTACGTGGTGGTGAACCATCTCAAGCGCGCCGAGAACGAGGATTTCTACGACGCGCGTACGGATTTCACGCCGTTCTCGTTGAAGGATTGATATAGCAGACGCGAACTCATCGCCGCTTTCGTATGTCAGGCCGATGCCTGGGTATCAAACCCGTCGCCGACGTTCGGGCCAGCGTTATGGCCTAAGCGATCTTGACCGACCCATGACCGGCAAACACCTTGCGCAGCGATCGCAGCGCCAGGATGGCCGCGCCCACCACCGTCACCGAGCCGAACAAACAGGCCTGCACCGCGCCGGCGGCAACGATGCCGGTCGATTCCGGCAGGTTGAAGGCGCGCATGGCGATGGCGAATACCAGTTGATAGGTGCCTAAATAGCCCGGCGCGGTCGGCACCAGCGTGCTCAAGGACGCGATGCCCATCACCAGCATGGCCTGACCCAATTCCAGGTGCACGGCCAGCGCGCGAAATGCCTGCACCAGGGCCGCCACTTCGAATGACCAGATGATGGCGCTCAACACCACGGCGAGCAGCGCCGAACGGCGATTGAGGCTGGCGACGCCAGCAGCGAAGTCGTGGCACAAATTCATCACCTGCGGCGGGATGCGCAGGCGGCCGAGATTGCCCGCGCGCAGCACCGCCAAAGCCAGCACCGCCACACCGATGATGACACCCGCGTTCAAGGCCACCAGTTCGAAGGTCGGCTGCCGCGCGGCGTGGTCGCCGTAGTACAACACTGCCAGGCCGCCGCCGAGACAGGCGAGGATGGCGACGAGATCGAGCACGCGCTCGATGACGATGGAACCGAATACGCGCGCGCGCCCGATGCCGAGGCGACGCTTGGCATAGGCTGCGCGCGCCACTTCACCCAGGCGCGCCGGCAGCACATTGTTGACCGCGTAACCGACCACCAGGGTTTCGGCCACCGCCGGCAAGGGCGCCGGCCCGAGCTCGCGCAGCAGCAACTGCCAGCGCAACACGCGCAACGACAGCGCCATCCAATACAGCGCGGTGGAAAACAGCATGAGAGAGGTGTCGAGACTCGCGACCGTGGCGCGCAGTTCGGCGACGTCGACCTTGCGCAGCGCCAGCCACAAAAAGCCCGCGCCGACGGCCAGGCCCAGCACGGCCATCAGCGAGTTCTTGACGACCGCGGAACGCGCCATGGGCAAAGGCCCTAGAGATCGAAACGATACTTGACGAGGTACCACAGCGCTTTCACGCCGTCCTTCCAGTTGATCTTCTTGCCCTCGTCGTAGGTGCGGCCGTAGTAGGAAATACCCATCTCGTAAATGCGCCAGCGCTTGGCGCGGGCGAACTGCGCACTGAACTCGACTTCGATGCCGAAGTCGCGCGCCGACAGGCGCAGGGAGTCCAACACTTCGCGCGTGAACATCTTGTAGCAGACCTCGATGTCGGACAGGGTCTGGTTGTAGAGCGCGTTGAACAGGAAAGAGATCAGGCGATTGGCCATGTAGTGATGGAAATACAGGGCGCGATGCGGTCGGCCGTAGAAGCGCGAACCGTAGACCACGTCGGCGACCTTGCGCACGGCGATGAGGTCGTACATGCCGACCCAGTCCTGCGGGTCGTATTCGAGATCGGCGTCCTGGATGATCATGACGTCGCCGCGGGCGGCGGCGAGACCGGTCTGCAGAGCGCCGCCCTTGCCCAGATTGGTATCGTGGTAGAGCACGCGGATGGTGAAGGCAGCGTTGCCGCTGACGACTTTCACATCGCCCTTGTCATCGAGTTCGAAAGCCGCGTTTTCACCTTTCAGGCCGTCGACCTGGGCGCGCAGCCAATCGCGCGTGCCGTCGCGCGAGCAGTCATCAACGATGACGATTTCCTTCTCGACATGGGGCAAGGCGGCAATGACCTTGACCAGGCACGGGCCGATGGTGTGCCGCTCGTTATAAGCCGGGATGATGACGCTCAGTATCATGGTTGTCCCTAATCGGCCGCAAACGGGCAGCCCTTGAGTCGCATCGCACCGTAGAGCATCACCCGGGGACGGTCAACGCCGCGCGCCACCCGTGCAACCCAAAAAAAAGCCCCGCACGGGGCAGGGCTGAATAATGAGGAGGAAACTAAGGTGAAGCGACTGTACGCCCGGCCCAGGCCGACATCCGGAACTACATCACTCACACTGTGGAACATTGTGATATCCGCCATCGAACGCCGCTGCGCCAGCGGTTTGCCGATGCCTGGCCGCTCGCTTAACCTTGCCCGATGATCGCCCCGCCCCTGCTCCGCGCCCGCAACCTCGGCCGCCACTACGCCGCCGCGCGCGAACGGGCCGCCATCCTCAGTCATCTCAATCTCGAACTCGCTGCGGGTGAAATCGTCGCGGTGGTGGGCCGCAGCGGCTCGGGCAAGACCACCTTGCTCAATCTCATCGGCGCGATGGACAGACCGGACAGCGGCCATCTCGAATTCGAAGGCGAGGACATGAGCGGCTGGAACGATGCCGCACGCACGGCCTTTCGGCGCGCGCGCCTCGGTTTCGTGTTCCAGGCGTTCAACCTGTTGCCGACCCTGACGGTGCGCGAGAACATCGCGCTGCCACTCGAACTCAACGGCCTGCCGCAAGCGGCGCGCGTCGCCGAGTTGCTCAACGCGCTTTCCATCACCGCGCTCGCCGACCGCTTCCCCGACCAGATCTCGGGCGGTGAGCAGCAGCGCACCGCCATCGCACGCGCCATCGCCCATCGCCCGCGGCTCATCATCGCCGACGAACCGACAGGCAATCTCGACCGCGACACCGGCCGTGAAGTCATCGCCTTGTTTGAACGCTGCGTGCGCGCCGCCGGCGCGACCCTGTTGATGGCGACCCACAGCGACGAAATGCTCGGCCACGCCGACCGCGTGCTGGAACTGCGCAACGGCGCACTCAGCGCGCGGCCGTGATGCTCTTGTGGCGCGCCAGTCTGCGCTTCCTGACGCGCCATCCGGCGCAATGCGTGCTGGCGGTGAGCGGCATCGCGCTCGGCGTCGCGATCGTCATCGGCATCCTGTTGACGCAGGCCAGCGCGCGCCAGGCGTTCGCTGATTCGCTGCGCAGCGTGTTCGGCCGCGCCACGCATTTCGTGGTGGCGGTCGACGGTGAGGATTTCGATGAACGCTTGCTGGCACGGGTGCGGCGCGTTGCGCCACAACTGGATCCCTCACCCATTGTCACCGGCAGTCTGCGCGTCGATGTCGGCGGTGAGCAACGTGCCGTGCAGGTGCTCGGTGTCGATGCGCTGGCCCTGCGCGGCGAGAGCGGCGCGCAGGGTTTGGCGTGGACGAAATTCCTGACCGAGGCGGGCGCCATGGTCATGACCGCGGGCACCGCGCAACGCCTGGGCGTGGCCGTCAATGGCAGCCTGCTCGCGCGCCACGCACAAGACCAGCATGCGCTGCGCCTGCTCGCGAGCGTCGCGGCCACTGACGAGTCAGGCGCGACGCTTGCCGATGACGTGGCCTTGCTCGACATCGCCAGCGCCCAGGAATATCTGCACAAAGAGGGGCGCGTGACGCGCATCGAACTCGATGCCGGCAACGACAGCGACGCCGCCACGACACTGGCCGCGCTCGCCGCGGCCCTGCCCGCACAGGTACAGATCATCGACGCCGGCCGCCAGGCGCGCGGTGCGCGCAATCTCACCGACGCCTTCTACACCAACCTCGACGCCCTGAGTCTGCTGGCGCTGCTGGTCGGCGGTTTCATGATTTACAACACCATGGCTTTCCTGGTCATGCAGCGACAGTCGCTGTTCGCGCGTCTGCGCGCGCTCGGTGTGACGCGCGGTGCGCTGGCGCGTTTGATCGTGGCCGAGGGCTTGGCTCTCGGCCTCGCCGGCGGTGTGCTCGGTTGTGGCCTTGGCTATGGGCTGGCGCGCGCGCTCATGGCGCCGGTCGGCCAGACGCTGCGCGATCATTACTTCGCCACGGGTGGCGGGCAGCTGACGTTCGAACCGCTGCTGGCCCTGCTCGGCGTGGCGTTGGCGGCCGTCACCACCTTGCTCGCGGCGGCCTTGCCGGCGTGGTCGGCCCTGCGCGCCGACCCAGCCCACGCCGCGCGTTATTCCGTCAGCGCCGACAGCGCCGCGCGTGGTCTGGCGCGCGCGGCCTGGGCCGGCCTCGCCTGCGTGATGCTGGCCAGCGCCTTGCTCACGCTGTCGTCGCGTTCCCTCTACGCCGGCTTTGCCGCGCTCGGCGCCTGCATCGTCGCCGCCATGCTGCTGGTGCCGTGGCTGGTGCAGCACGGCCTCGACGCGGTCGCCCATCGCCACTCGCGGCTGCGTCCCCTGCCCTTGCGTCTTGCGATACGCGGCGCCTCACGCTCGATGGGACGCATCGGCATGGCGGTCGCGGCGCTGATGGCCGCCACCGCCACCAGTGTCGGCGTCGGCCTCATGGTCGCAAGCTTTCGCGGCGCGGTGGACGACTGGCTGACGCAGTTGTTGCGCGCCGAGATCTATATCTCACCGGGCTTCGATGAACAGGCGCCGCCGCGCATCGATGAACAATTCATCGCGCGCGTCATGCAGTTGCCCGAGGTGACGACGGTGTCGAAGATTCGTCGTGCGCGCGTCCTGTATGGCGACGGCGAACTGCGCGTGACCGCCTATGAACTGCCCGCCGAGGCCGAGCGCGGCTTTCAATTCCTGCACGGCGTCGCGCCGTGGCCGGCGTGGAACAACGGCGATGTGGCGATGATCTCCGAACCGCTGTCCTATCACCTCGGCAAGCAGGTCGGCGACCTCATCGACATTCCGACGCCGGTCGGACGCCGACCGTTTCGGATCGCCGGCATTTATAGCGACTATGGCAGCGAACGCGGCGTGGTGGCGGTGAGCCTCGCGCGCTTTCGTCATTACTGGCAGGACCAACGCGTGCACGGCATCGGCATCTATCCACGCCCCAAGGTCGACAGTCGGCAACTCGAGCGCACGCTCATGGCGCTCCTGCCGCGCGATGGCAGCCTCGCGGCGTGGTCGAATGCTTCTTTGAAATCGCGCTCGCTGGCGGTGTTCGATCGCACATTCGCCATCACCCACGTGCTGACTTTGTTTGCCGCCGCCATCGCCGCTCTCGGCGTGTTCAACGCGCTGTTGGCGCTGCACCTGGAACGCGGTCGCGAATACGCCATGCTGCTCGCCACCGGCCTCGCGCCGGCCGCACTGCGCAGCACGCTCTATCTGCAGACTGCCGTGATTGCGGTGCTGGCGGCGGGCCTCGCGCTGCCGCTCGGCGTCTTGATCGCGAAGCTCTTGATAGCCTTCATCAACATCCGCTCGTTTGGCTGGAGCATGCAGCTCAGTCTCGACGCGCACGCGCTGCTGTTGCCGGCCGCCGGCGCGCTGCTGGCGGCGCTGGCCGCCACCGTCTATCCGGCCGAACGCGCGGTGCGCATCGACCCGGCCACGGCGCTGCGCTATGAATAAGCTGTACTGGCTGCTGACCGTCGCGGGCGCGCTGCTGTGGGCCGCGCTGTCAGGCGTGCATGGCGGTCCCGCGCCGCGCGACGGCGCACACGACAACGCCATCGCCGCCATGAGCGCGCCGACGGACGATGCCGGCTTCGCGCGCGCCGAGCAGCCGCGTGTGTTCGAATTTCCGCGCGATCACGCTGCCCATCCCGAGTTCCGCTCTGAATGGTGGTATTTCACCGGACACCTCAAGGACAGCGAGGGTCGCCCTTTCGGCTTTCAGCTCACCTTGTTCCGCTTTGAACTCGCGGCGCACACCCCGCCATCAGCGTCGGCATGGCGCAGTTCACGCGTGCTGCTCGGCCATTTCGCCATCACCGACATCGAGGGTCAGCAGTTCCATGCCTATGAGCGCATGAGCCGCGCGCTGCCGGAGGTCGCCGGCGTGTCGGTGGCGCCGCCGGCGGTATGGCTGGACGACTGGCGTATCGAATACGACGCCGCCACGGGCTGGCATCTCAAGGCCACGCAGCAGGGCCAGGGCATCGACTTGAAGCTCGATGAAAAGAGCGCGGTGGTGCTGCAAGGTGATGAGGGCCTGTCGCGCAAGAGCGCGGCGCCCGGCAATGCTTCCTACTACTACTCGCTACCGCGCCTCGCCGCGCGCGGCACTTTGACGCTGGCCGATAGCGAACACGCGGTCAGCGGCGAAGCCTGGCTGGATCGCGAATGGAGCACCAGCGCCCTGTCGCGCCAGCAGGCTGGCTGGGACTGGTTCGCGCTGCAACTCGCCGACGGCGGCAGCCTCATGTTCTATCGCCTGCGCCAGCGCGATGGTGGCAGTGATGCTTTCAGCGCCGGCACCTATGTCGATAGCGCGGGCCGGCCACATAGGCTCGCCGCCGAAGACGTGCGCATCAGCACGCTCGGCGCCTGGAAGAGCGCGCGCACTGGTCGCACCTATCCGCAGGGTTGGCGGCTCGACATCCCCGCTCACCAGCTGACCCTGACCCTCGCACCACGCCTCGCCGACCAGGAATGGCATGGACGTTTCAAGTATTGGGAAGGCGCGGTGACGGTCAGCCGTGAGGGCCAGCCGGCGGGATTGGGGTATGTGGAAATGACCGGGTATTGAAGGGCGGAGGTCACCGAGGAAATACGCGCTCCCGTCGTCGGTGCGAATTCATTCGCACCAACGCCTCACCGCACAATCTCGTAACAAGGCCGATACGCGCGCCCCGGCAGCTTCATGCGGTGCTGCGCGACGAAGCTTGCGAGCAGCGCATCAAGCGCCGTCATGATGGTCTGTTCACCTCGGATCCGAAACGGCCCATGGGCCTCGCACGCGGCGATGCCCGCTTCTTTGACGTTGCCCGCCACGATGGTTGAGAACACCCGGCGCAGATTCGACGCCAGGGTGTGGCGCGGCAGGTCACGGGACAGCACCAGGCTCTCGATGTTTTCGTGGGTCGGGGCAAACGGCGTCTGGTAGCTGTTGTCGATGACCATGCGCCAGTTGAAATAGGGCGCGTCGTCGTGCTGGTCGCGGTAAGCCAGCACATTCTTGATCTCGACCTGCTGCAGATCGGCCACGCCATGGGGGTCGCCGACCACGATGCGATAGCGGTCGGCGATCTCCGGCCCCAGCACCAGGCGAATGAACTCATCCAGCGACGCGAAATAGTCCGCGCTCTCGGGCGGCCCGGTCAGCACCACCGGCAGAGGCTGGGCGGCATTGTCGGGATGGGCCAACAGGCCGAGCAGATAGAGAATTTCCTCGGCGGTGCCGACGCCGCCCGGAAACACCACGATGCCATGGGCCAGGCGCACGAAGGCCTCCAGGCGCTTTTCCATGTCCGGCATGATGACCAGCGCGTTGACGATGGGATTGGGCGCCTCGGCGGCGATGATGCCGGGCTCGGTGATGCCGATGTAGCGGCCATTGCCGATGCGCTGCTTGGCATGGGCGATGGTGGCGCCCTTCATCGGCCCCTTCATGGCGCCCGGTCCGCAGCCGGTGCAGACATCCAGGCCGCGCAGGCCGAGGGCGTAGCCGACTTCCTTGGTGTAGTCGTACTCGATGCGATTGATGGAATGCCCGCCCCAGCACACCACCAGACCGGCGCGTGGCTCGGGCGTCAGCACCCGCGCGTTGCGCAGGATCTTGAACACCGCGTCGGTGATGCCGCCCGGGGTCGAGAGGTCGAACTGTAGGCCGCGCTCGAGCTCGTGGGTGATGTAGAGGATGTCGCGCAGCACCGCGAACAGGTGCTCGCGCACGCCGCGAATCATCTGCCCGGCGACGAAGGCGGTGGCCGGTGCGTTGCGCAGGTTGAGGCGCAGGCCGCGGTCTTCCTGCACCAGGCTGACGTCGAAATCCCGGTAGCGGTCGTAGAGGTCGCGCACGTCGTCGATCTCGGCGCCGCTGGACAGCACCGCCAGCGCGCAGCGCCGGAACAGGTCATGCAGGGGCTGGTTGCCGCCCCGGCACAGGGCGTTGACCTCGCGCTGGGAAAGAATGGCGAGGCTGGCCTCGGGCGCGACCGTGGCGTGGGCAATCACGCGGCCGTTATCGAACAAAGAATGTGATCGGTCAGACATTGAAAGCGCGTCGTTTAGCTTTGGCAGTTGAAGTTGTTTCCGACAATCCTATATTATTTCCGTGAAGATCAGCGTTTTAAACGATCATCATAAGGTCGTGGATCCGAAAAGACTGATAATGGACTTATTTGGTGGACGATCGGAGGTCACCAGACATGAGAAGCGGCACCCATTCGGAAGGTTGGAACGACCTCGTCGAGGAGCTCAAGCAGCTCGAATCCTTTTTCCCACTGCTGGGCTCGGATAACGAGCGCGACGAGCTGGAAGAAGAAGTGCAGGAGCTGGAAGAGCTGATCGCCGCCGCCGGCGAGCCCGAAGATGAGCATTCCCTGCGCGCCCTGACCTTCCTGCAAACCGAACTGGCGCGCAAACGCGCCATGCTCGACTACATATTCTGATGACCACCGCCCACGCAGCATTGCGTGGGCAGCCCTGAGCTCAGCCGGGACAGAGCCCGGCGCCCCACCCGCCAGTTCCCAATCAGCCCTGCCGTTTGGCCAGCCAGGCGGCGAACTCCTGCGCCACTTCCGGGTGCTTCATGGCCAAATCCACCGTCGCCTGCAGGTAGCCGAGCTTGGAACCGCAGTCGTAGCGTGTGCCCTTGAACTGGTAGGCCAGCACCTGCTGGCTGGCCAGCAAGGTGGCGATGCCGTCAGTCAGCTGGATCTCGTTGCCGGCGCCGCGCTTGGTGGTGGCGAGGATGCCCATGATCTCCCCCGGCAGGATGTAGCGCCCGACCACCGCCAGGGTGCTGGGCGCGACCGCCGGTTTAGGCTTCTCGACGATGCTGGTGATGCGACTCAAATGGTCGTTGATGACTTCCGTGGCGACGATGCCGTACTTGTCTGTGTCTTCGCGCGGCACCGGCTGCACGGCGATGACGCCACACTGGTGTTCGTTGTACATCTCGACCATCTGCTTGATGCAGCCGGCGCCTTGGCCGTCGATGAGGTCGTCGGCCAGCAGCACCGCGAACGGCTCGTTGCCGACCGCCGGCCGCGCGCACAGCACCGCGTGGCCCAGGCCCAGCGGCTCGGCCTGGCGAATGTAGGTGCAGGACACATGGGGCGGCAGGATGTTGCGCACGATATCCAGCAGCTTGTGCTTGTTGGCCTTTTCGAGCTCGCTCTCGAGCTCATAGGCCTTGTCGAAATGATCCTCGATCGAACGCTTGGTGCGCCCGGTCACGAAGATCAGCTCTTCTATGCCCGCCTCCACCGCCTCTTCGGCGGCATATTGGATGAGCGGCTTGTCGACCACCGGCAGCATTTCCTTGGGGTTGGCCTTGGTCGCCGGCAGAAATCGCGTGCCGAGACCAGCGACGGGAAATACGGCTTTTCTGACTTTCATGGGCAATCGAACGCTCCTGTTATTCGCGAATTCCGTGGCTGCGGATTCATGTACCTATTAAAACCCGGTTCGGCGCCGTGCCGCGCCCGTCAATGTGCGAATGAATTCGCACCTACGGGGCGCCGCGGTTGAAGGCAATGACATTGGCGGCTTCGTTTGATCCTGGCTGCACCACTTCGAGGTCAGGCACCGCCTGGCGCAGGAGACGCTCGATGGCAGCTTCATCAAAGGTCTCGACCGCGCGCGCCAGGGCACTGAGCAAATCGGCCAGCTGGCGCGGCTCGACTTCCACATGCTGGGCGAGCCGAATCTTGTGATGGGGCGTCGGCGTCAGCTTCTCGGCATCGAGGAACAGCTCCTCGTTGAGCTTTTCGCCCGGGCGCAAACCCGTGTACTCAATCTTGATATCGACACCGGGCTCGCGACCGGACAGGCGAATCATCTGCTCGGCGAGATAGGTGATGTTGACCGGTTCGCCCATGTCGAGCACGAAGATCTCGCCGCCGCTGCCGACCGTCGCAGCCTGCAGAATCAACTGGCTGGCCTCGGCGATGGTCATGAAATAGCGGCGCGCTTCGGGATGGGTGACGGTGAGCGGGCCACCGGCCGCAATCTGTGACTGGAACAGCGGCACCACGCTGCCGGCCGAACCCAGCACGTTGCCGAAGCGCACGGTGATGTAGCGCGTCGCCGCGCGTCGCTTGCGCGTTTCACACAGCAATTCCGTCAGGCGTTTGGTCGCGCCCATGATGCTGCTCGGACGCACTGCCTTGTCGGTCGAGATCAGCACGAAAGTCGCGCTGCCATGGCGCTCGGCGGCTTCGACCATCTCCAGCGTGCCGAACACGTTGTTGCGCACCGCCTCGCGCGCCTGACTCTGCAGTATCGGCACATGCTTGTAGGCCGCGGCGTGCAGCACCAGCGCCGGCTTGAAGCGCTGAAACACATGCTCGACCGCCGCCCGATCGCAGACATCGCCGAGCACGAATTCGAGCTGACGCAGCGGAAAGGCGCCGCGCAGTTCACGTTCGATGAGATAGAGGTTGTGCTCGGACTGCTCGAACACCACCAGCCGCTCGACGCCCAGCGCCACCACCTGGCGGCACAGCTCCGAACCGATGGAACCGCCGCCGCCGCTGACCAGCACCACTTTGCCCGCCAGCGACGACTGCACGCGTTGCCAGTCGAGCACCACCTTGTCGCGGCCCAGGAGGTCGTCAATTTTCACTTCGCGCATGGCGTTCATGGTGGCGCGCCCGGACACCATGTCATGCAATTGCGGCAGGGTGCGGAACGGTTTGCCGCTCGCCTCGCACAGTTCGACGATATGGCGCATCTGCGCGCTGCTGGCGCTGGGAATGGCGATGATGATGATGTCGGTGTCGCGCCGTTGCACGATGGCGGGAATATCGGCGATGCGTCCCAGCACCGGCACGCCATGGATGCGTGAGCGCGCCAGGCGCGCGTCGTCATCGACGATGCCTACCGGCAGGTAGCTGCCGTCGCGCAGCATGTCGCGCACCACGCCTTCACCGCCTTCGCCGCCACCGACCACCAGCACGCGGGTCGCGGCGGTGACGCTGCGCAGGTTGAAGGAATGGTCTTTCCACAGGCGAAAGGCGAGGCGCGGTCCGCCGAGCAGCGCGACCAGGAACAGAGGATAGAGCACGAACATCGAGCGCGGAATATTGACCAGGCGACTGATCAGGAACAGCGACAGGCCGATGCACACCGTGCCGAGCACCGCGGCGCGAATGATGTTCCACAAGTCCTGCAGACTGGCGAAGCGCCACAGGCCACGGTAGAGGCCGAAGCGCCACGCCAGCGCCGCCTGCACTACCAGGACCACCGGCAAGGCCAATTCACCGGCATGCAGATGCTGCGGCGGCGGCAGGGCGAAATTGAAACGCGCGAACAGCGCCAGCATCCACGCCAGCGCGATGGCCACCAGATCGTGCACGATGATTTTGAAGCGGGGCGTGACTGACACCGGTCAGATCAATCCGGACTTAAGCACGAGACAGCGGCAAGGTACGGCGTAGCCATGTCCAGATGATAGCAAGAAGCCCATACACGAGCAGCGCCGAGGCCGGACCCTGCGCGTGCGCGACGGCCGCCGCTGGCCAGCACAACAGCATGAGCAATGCCGCCAGCGCGGTGCTCAAGCGCGCCGGCGACCAGCCGCTGAGCACCAGTCGCTGATAAACGTGTTCGCGGTGCGCGCGCCACACCGGTACGCCACGCAAGGCGCGCGCCGTGAGCGTCAGGCTCGCGTCGATGACGAAGGGCGCGACCAGCACCAAGGCCGGCCACGGCATGCGCGCATGCGGCGCCGACCACGTGACCAGCGCCGCCAGTTCGAAGCCGAGGAAATAACTGCCGGCATCGCCGAGAAAGATGCGCGCCGGATGCCAGTTCCAGCGCAGGAAACCGACAGCTGCACCGGCGATGGCGAGGGCTGCGAGCGCTGCACCGCCCTGCCCTTCGATGCCGAGCAACACGCTGAGGCCGAGACCGGCGGCGCAGGCCTGCACGCCGGCCAGGCCATCGGCGCCGTCCATGAAATTGAAAAGATTGACGGCCCACATCACGGCCAGGCACAACAGCGCGCGCACGGGCCAGGACACCTCCGGCGGCAACGCGCCGCACACGAACACCAGACTCAGCAGCGCCTGCACGCCGAAACGCAAGGCGACGCCGCGACTGGCACGATCGTCGGCCCAGCCCAAGGCCGCGAATCCCGCCGCCACGGCCGTTATCACCATGGGCGCCGTGCCGGACCAGCGACCGCTCGCGAGCAGCAGCGCGTGCACGGCCAGCACCACCGCGGCAATCGCGAGTCCCGCACCGCGTGGCACCGGTGCGGCGTGCAGACTGCGCGCATTGGGCACGTCGATGACGGCGGCGCGTTGCAGCAGCGGAATCAAACGTCGAATCAGCGCGGCCGTGGCCAGCGCACTGATGAGCAACACCGCGCACGACCACAGCAGGTTCACGCTGGTGCGCGCCGCCACGCCGCACAAGTGTCGGCCATGGCCTGCTCGAACGGCAGCAGCGCCGACCACTCGAGTTCGTTTTCAATCACACGCGCATCGACCAGCAGACTGCCGCACAGGCGACGCAGTCGCGGGCCGACGACCGGCACGCCGCACAGTCCTTCGAGCACCATGCCCGGCACCGCCACCAGTCGCGCCTCGACGCCGAGACCGTGCGCCATCGCGCGCACGAGTTCGGCGCTGGAAACATCGACATCGGCCAGGGTGTAACAGCGCAGGCCGGCGCTGCGAATGCCGAGCGCCCGCACGATGGCCGACGCCAGGCTGTCGACATGGATGAGACTGCGCCGGTTCTCGAGCGCGCCGAAAGGCAGCGGCACGCCGCGCGCGACCAGCGCCATGAGCCGCGGCAAATTGCCTTTCTGTCCGGGCCCGTAGACCAAGGGCGGACGCAGCACCGTCAGCGCGCCATCCACACCGGCCCACAGCGCGCGCAGGCGCTGTTCGGCGGCAAGCTTGCTGCGTCCGTAGTCGTCTTCCGGCGCCGGCGTATCGGCGCCGGAGAACGCGTGAATCACGCCGCCCACGCGCGGCGAAGCTTCACCGTTGACCTTGATGGAACTCAGATACACGAAGCGGCGAATGCCACTGTCGACGGCGGCCGTGGCCAGCGCGTGACTGACATCGACATTGAGCGCGTGAAAGTGCGCGCTCGATGCGCCGCGTGTGCCGTCGTGGGTGACCGCGGCGAGATGCGCGACCGCGTCGATATTCGCCAACCACGGCCGCCAATCCTTGACCCGGGTGAAATCACCGACCGCATGCACGTGCCGCGCGCCGGCGATTTCGCACGCCGTGCGCACCAGCGCCGTCACTTCGACACCCTGCGCGGCCAGCGCCCGACACAGGGCGCGACCGACGAAGCCATTGGCGCCGCTCACCAACACGCGCTTGAAGCGCGCGCTGCCCGGGGCATCGAATTCGGGACGCGCCGTCATGGGTCACCACTCAGCTGGTGATACAGGGCCAGCGTTTGCTCAGCTATACGGCTCAAGGTGAATTCACGCTCCAGCTTGGCGCGCGCCGCCGCCGCGCAACGCGCGGCGAGCGCGGCGTCGTCGAGCATGCGCAACAGCGCCGCGACCAAGGCTTCGACATTCTTGGCCGGCACCGTCAGACCGGTCTCGCCATCGATGCAGATTTCGCGACAACCCGGCACGTCGGTCGCAATCATGGGCCGCGCGCAGGCCGCGGCTTCGAGCAGGGCGCGCGGCAATCCTTCGCGATAGGACGGCAGACACACGATGTAGGCCTGCGCCAACACCGCGGCCATGTCGCGCCGATGTCCCCACCATTCAACGACGCCGCCGGCCACCCATTGCTCAAGATCGCGCGCTTCGACCGCGCCTGGATTGGCCTGGTCATGGGCGCCGACCAGCGCAAAGCGCACTTCGGGGCGCAGCGCGCGCACTTGCGTGGCGGCGGCCACGAATTCATAGGCGCCCTTGTCGCGCAGCACGCGCGCCGGCAGCACCACCAGCGCGTTCGCGCGCGGCGGCAAGGGCGTGGCCGGAAACTGCGCCGCGTCGAGACCGGCGCCGGCAATGATGCTGGCGCGACGCGGATCGGCAATGCCATCGCTGCGCAACAGGTCGAGGTCGTCACGGTTCTGCGCCAGCACCCAGGCATCGTCACGCCGCGCGACCGCGCCAAGCAAACGGATCACCACCGGCTTCAACAAACGCGCGAGACCGGCCCGCGACGAAAAAATATAGCCGAGGCCGGTGAACGCCAGCACCGCGGGGCAGGACCTCGGCAGCAGGCGCATGGCCAGGCCACCGAGCAGGATGGGTTTCAAGGACACCAGGTGTACGAGCTTCGGTTCGAGCACGCGCATCACGCCGCGCAGCGCCCACAGCAGGCGCACATCGCGCCACGGATAGGTCAGCGCGCGCTCGAACGGCAAGGCCACGAACTCGAGGCCGAGGGCGCGAATGGCCTCGGCGTGTTCGCTTTCGCGCGCCGCCACCACCACCCGCCAACCTGCGTCCCGCGCGCGCTCTGCGAGCCCTGCGCGATGGGACATGAAATACCAGTCCTCGGTCACCACGAACAACAGGCAGGGGCGTGCGCTCGTGGTCGACCTCATGTCGCGTCGCTCCAACGGGCGCGCCAGCATTCGAACATCAACAAGGCCCACAGCACATGCTGATGATTGCGTTGCCCGCCCAGGTGTTCCCGCCACAGATGATCGACGCAGTGTGCGTCGAGCAGCGCCGCCTGCTTGAGACGCGAAACACTCAATAGATCGCTCGCCCATTCACGCAACGGACCGCGCAGCCACGCATCGAGCGGCACCGCGAAACCGGCCTTGGCGCGTTCGGTGAGCGCCGGCGGCACGTAACGCGCCAACACTTCACGCAGCACCCATTTCGATTGCTGACCGCGCAGCTTCATATGCGAAGGCAGACGCCAGGCCAAGGCCACCACCTCGTTATCGAGAAACGGCACGCGGGTTTCGAGACTGGCCGCCATGGCCGCGCGATCGATCTTGGTCAGAATGTCGCCCGGCAGATAATCGAGGGCATCGGCCAGCATCATCGCGGCGGCCTCATCCAGCGCGGCCGGCGCCACCCGCTGCGGCCCACGCTGAAAAGCTTCGACGCCCAACACCAGTCGCACACCCGAGCCGAGTTCAGCGGCGGCGGCATGCATGGCGCCGATATCGGGCGCCGCCGCCAGCCGCGCCAACTTGTGCAGGCGATCGCCCGGCGCACCGAAACGCAGGCGTGCCGGCAGCAGCGGCGCGACGCCGAGCAGCAGTCGGTCCCAGTGCGCGGGTGCAACGTGAGTTATGGTCTTGATCAGCGCTGTGCGCAGCGGCGCTGGCAGCGCGCGCGTGTGCTGCCACCACTTGAGCGCCAACCCGTAGCGCAGGTAGCCGCCAAACAGTTCGTCGCCTCCGTCGCCGGTGATGGCGGTGGTGACACTGCGACGTGCGAGCGCCGCCACCAGCACGCTCGGGATCTGCGAGGAATCGGCAAACGGCTCGTCGTAGATGTCGGCCAGACGCGGAATCACCGCCAGCGCTTCGGCCGCACTCACGCGTTGCTCGGTGTGCTCAGTGCCGAGATGGCGCGCCACCGCACGTGCGTGGGGTGCTTCGTCATAGCCGGCTTCGCCAAAGCCGATGCTGAAAGTGCGCACTGGCTGTCGCGAGGCGCGCTGCATGAGCGCCACCATCAAGGAGGAATCAATCCCGCCGGACAGCAACGCGCCGAGCGGCACATCCGCGACCATGCGCAATTCCACCGCCCGCGCGAGGGTGTCGTGCACCGCCGTCACCGCTTGCGCATCGGTCATTGCGCTGCGTGATTGCACTGCGCTCTCCACTTCCGCACTCAGCGACCAATAGGCCTGCGGCGCCGGCAGCCTGGATAATTCGTCACGCGTCACCGTCAGCATGTGGCCGGCCGGCAGTTTTGCCACGCCGCTGAAAATGCTGGCGGGTTCGGGCACGTAGTTGCGCCGGAAATAGGCCGCAAGCACTGTGCGATCGAGGGCAGGCGTACGCGTGCACAGGCCGAGTATCGCTTTCAATTCCGAGCCGAACAGCAACGCGCCTTCCAGCACACCGTAGTACAAGGGCTTTTCGCCGAAGCGGTCACGCGCGAGCTGCAGGCTGCGCGTCTGTCTGTCCCACAGCGCCAGCGCGAACATGCCGTTCAAACGCGGCAGCGTCGCCGCCAGGCCATCACGCGCGATGGTCTCCAGCAGCACTTCGGTATCGGAATGACCGCGCAGTGTCACGCCGTCGCGCACGAGCGCGGCGCGCAGCGTTTCGAAGTTGTAGATTTCTCCATTGAACACCAGCACATGGCGTCCATCGCGCGATGGCATGGGCTGCGCGCCGGCCTCGCTGAGATCGATCACCGCCAGGCGGCGATGCCCTAGCCACAGGCCCGCGCCATCGTCCTGCCAGTGTCCGTGCGCATCGGGGCCGCGATGCCGAAGTGTGTCGAGCGCACGCGCAGCGGTGGCGCTGTCGACGGCGCGCGCATCGGCGCGCAGCGCGCCTAGGATGCCGCACATAGTGGCTGCCCCCGACTGAGCACACTGCGATAAAGCGCGTCGTAGGCCTCCACCGTGGCGGCCAGGCTGAAGTGGGCGAGCGCGCGTTCGCGCGCACGTGCGCCCAAGGCCACGCGCGCGGCGTCGGGCATCGCCAGCAGTTCGAGCAAAGCGCGCGCCAGGTCCGCGGCGTCGCCTGGCCGCGCCACACGACCGCAATCGCCGATGATGGCGGCGGCATCGCCGACATCGGTGGCGACAAACGGCACCGCGCAGGCCATGGTCTCGACGATGACATTGGGAAAGGCTTCGGTGCGCGACGACAGCACACCGACATCGAGGCCGGCCAACAGGCTCGGCATGTCGTGCTGAAAGCCGAGCAAGCGGAACGCCGCCTTGTGGCCGGTGGCCTCGAGCATGTGCAGCAGCTCGCGGTTGCCGACATCTACGCCCTCCCCGCACAGCACGAAGCAGGTTGCTGGACATGCCTCCAACACCTGGCGCGCCGCCGCGCACAGCAGCGCGTGATCCTTGTCGGCATGCCAGCGCGCCGGCAAGCCGACCAGGCGCGTGTCGGGCGCCACGCCCAGCATGCCGCGCAGGTGCGCGCCGGCCGTCGGCCGCGGCTGAAAGAGATCAAGATCGACGCCGTTGGTGATGACTTCGAACAGTCCAGCGGGAAAGCCCGCGGCAATGCGCGCACGCTTACCGGCCTCCGAGCAACTCACCACCCGCGTCGGCACGCGCGCCGACAGCCACGCGCACATGCGCAACACCGCGCGCGTGCTCAAGGGTGTGGAACGGGGATCGATTTCCGCCTGGTGCACGCCCCAGATCACCGGCACGCGCAAGCCGTAGCGCGCCACCAGACCGCCGAGCAGATCGGCATGGCACAGCCAGGTCTGAATGAGATCCGGACGAAATGCCTGCAAGGCTTCACGCAACGCGCGCATGCCGCGCGGCAGATCGTGTACGCCGCGCACGCCGAGTTCGACCACCGGAATACCGAGCACACGCAGATGCGCCGCCAACGGTCCGTCGCTGGTCAGCGAAATGACTTCGAGCTGATAGTTCCTGACCAGCCGCGCGCACAGACGCAGTAGCATGAACTCGGCGCCACCCGCGCCAAGGCCGGTGATGACATGGGCCAGGCGCACGCTCATCGCCCGGCCGCCGTCAGACATGCCGCGCACAGCCTCAGCATTCCGCTATCACCCAGCGCGCAATCTGGCGCCAATCGAAATGCTGCTCGGCGTAGTCCCGCGCCAGCGCGCCACGCGCCGCCAACTCGCTGCGCCCCAGCGCCACCACGCGCCGGATCACCGTGGCGAGATCGGCCGCATCGTCCGGGGTGTGGGTGAACAACCAGCCGGCCTCTTCCAGTTCGACGATGCCCGGCAGACGCGCCGCGATCACCGGCCGGCCACAGCCCGCGTAGTCGCGCACCTTGATGGCCGACGAACCGATCTCGGCGTTGCGGCCAAGGGTATAGGGCGCAAGCGCAATATCGAATTGATTGATGACCGCCGGCGCATCGACCGCCGCCACCTTGCCGAGAAAACGCACGCTGTCGGCGAGCCCCAAAGCCTCGGCCTCGGCACGCAGCGATTCCGCCAGCGGCCCATCACCGGCTATCCAGAATTCAAGCGCGAGCTCGCTGCGCAAGGCGGCGAAGGCCGCCAGCGCGGTGGTCACGCCCTGCCACGGATTGAGTAGGCCGATGAAGCCGAGTCGCAACGGCGCGTCGGGCGCGCGCACGGTGGGCAGCACGCGAAACTTGTCGAGATCGACGCCGTTGCCAACCACGAATATCTTTTCCGGCGCCACGCCACCATCCGTCAACAGACGCGCGAGACCACTGGTCACACAGCGCGAGCGATGGGCATGGCGCGCGGCGGCAAGCTGACTCCAACGCTCGAACGCACACATCAAGGCGCCGCCGCCGCGCACGCGCCGCTCGCTGGCGGTCCAGCCATTGTGTTCGACCACCACGCGCATGCCGAGCGCGCGCGCCACCAGCACCTGCACGAAACACAGGGTGGTGACACGCACGTACAGGATATTCATGCGCCACGCGCAGCGCGCCTGCAGCAGCTTCGGCAACTGCCACAGCGCATCGAAGCTGCCGGGCAGGCCGAGCGCGGTGCCGGACGGCGTCACCACCGCTCGCGCGCCGAAGCGCGCCACCGCCGCCGCCGCGCCGGCACGGCCCGGCGTCAGCATGCGCACTTCATGGCCCATGGCGGTGAAGTTGGCGAGCAAGGCCGACTGATGTCCGGCATCGCCTTCGCCGCGCGCGAAATCGACCAGGTTGCTCATCAACACGCGCTTGGGCGCATTGCGCTCGGCATGGCTCAGCGCGCCTTTCATCGCAACGCCTCGTACATGCTCAGCAATTTGCGGCTCTGCGCCTGCCATGCGTAGCGCTCGGCCAGTTCGGCAAGACGCGCCGGGGCCAGGCGAAACTCCGCGCGACGCTGGTAGGCCTCGCGCAGGCCGCGCGTGATGGCATTGCTGTCGCGGCCATCGACCAGCACACCATTGCCCACTTCTTCGACGAAACGCCGTTGCTCGGGCAGATCCGATGCGCACACCGGCAGGCCGGCGAAGGTCGCTTCGAACAGCTTGTTGGGCAGCGAGTAGAGATAGCTCAGGCACACGCCCTGTACCAGCACCACGGCCACATCGGCGGAGCGAATGAAGTCGATGAGTTCGAACGGCGACACCGCATCGACCAGGTGCAGGCGCGCCGCCACACCCTGCGCCTGTGCGCGGCGCGCGAGGGCGGCGGCGAACGCCGCGTCGCGTCCGCCCACGCAGGCGAGATGCAGTGCGGGCCACGCACTCAGGGCCGGCAGCAGCTCGTCGATGCCGCGATGCGCGGCCAGACGTCCGATGTACACCGCCAGGGGTTGTTCGTTGGACAGCCCGAGTTGGGCGCGCAGATCCTGCGCCACGCGGCGCTGCTGGTTGAGATTGGGGCTGTTCATCACCACCAGCGGCAGCGGCATGCGACAGGCGCGCGCCAGAAAGCGTGCGATGGAATCGCTGACCGTGATGACCCGCGCGACCTTGCGCAGCAGGCGTGTTTCCTGCCAGCCCAGCGCCACGCTTTCGATTTTCGACAGGCCGACACTGTGGCGTTCCAGTTCGTGGGCGTCGTAGACCAGTCGCGCACCGGCGCGCTCGGCAAGGCGCAGGGCGGCAGGCAGGGTTTCGAGATCGTGCGCATGCACCACCTGCACACGCTCGTTGCCGCAGCGCGCCACCGCCGCGCGTCGAATCGCGCGCTGTCGCAGCAGCTTGATGATGAGGCGCAGCGGCCCGAGGTTGAGCCAGCGCGGCGTGCGTGGCGCGACGGCGACGGCGACCGGTGCGACGCCCGCGGCGGGGCGCGGGCCATGGGCGCCGCGCACGCGATTGAGCACTCGCTGCAGCCACGCCGGCAGCGAAGCCAGCAGCGACATGTCGACCCGGCGCAGCGGCACACCATCCTGCACGGCATCGCCGCAGCGACCATGGTCGTCATCGCACAGCACGCTGACGCGGTAGCCGGCCGCCAGCAGCGACTGCGCCTCTTTCAAGACGCGCGTGTCGTTGACGCAGGTATTGCCCACCAGCATCAGCACTGACAGCGCGGGCGATGCGTCGTGGGGGTTTGAATGGTCGCGCAATGGACTCATTGCGACTCTGATGCCGGCATGGGCCGCTATTGTGGCATGGTCAACGGTGGCTCTGGAACCGCGACGCGCCGCGCAGCGCGTACAATGCGCGCCAACCCGCAGCAACGAGCGCGACCCTGAACATCCGGCCCCGCACGCATCACCAGCAACCACTCATGCATGCACGGAGCATGGCCTCGTGACGCGCGTGGTGATGGCGGTGAACAATCCCGGCAGCAACGACTACCGCGTGGTCAAGAGCGCCGAGGTGCTGGTCGCCGCCGGCCACGAGGTGACGGTGGTGGGCCTGGCAGGCGCCGGCCATGCAACGCGCGAAACACGCAACGGCGTGCGCTATGTGCGCGTCAGCCTGCCGACCAGCCGCCTCGCGCTATTGCCGGATCTGGTCCCCGGCGGCACCTTGTGCTGGCAACGCCTGTGCCCGCCGCGCGCCATCCCCGCCACCGACAGCCCGCCCGTCGCGGCAAGCGCCACCGCATCCATCAGCCCCATGGCACGCGGTCTGCGCCAGTCACTGATAGAGCGCCTGCGTCATCTGTCGCGTAACTTCCGGCCCGCCACCTCGCCCTTGAGCGTGCGCCTGCTGTTTGCACGCTATGCCCACGCCTATGTGCCGACGCTGCTGGCGCTCGAAGCCGATGTCTATCATGCCCACGAACTGTGGATGCTGGAGAGCTGTGCGCTCGCCGCGCGCACCCGCGGCGCACGCCTGGTGTATGACTCCCATGAACTAGAACCGCATCGCAATCTCGACTGGTGCGCGGCCTCGAACGCGCGCCGCATCGCCTATGAAGAGCGTTACATCGGCGACGCCGACGCGGTGTTCACCGTGTCGCCCGGCGTGGCCCGCGCGCTGCAGGAAACTTATCACCTCGACAGCGTCGGCCTGCTGCGCAACACCCCATGGCAGGCCAAGCTGCGGCCCGCGCCGCGCGGACTGCGCACCGTGCTGGCGCTCGACGCGCACACGCCGCTCATGGTCTATACGGGCCTCGTCACCCGCCATCGCGGGCTCGAACTCATGCTGGAATCGCTCGCTCACCTGCCCGATTTTCATCTCGCCATGGTCGGTCGCGCCGAACCGGTGACAGCCGCGGCGCTGGCGGCGCAGGCGCAGAAATTGGGCGTGGCCGCGCGCGTGCACGCCGTGCCGCCGGTGCCGCCCGAGGAACTCATCGATTTCATTGCCAGCGGCGACGTCGCCGTGATTGCCGCGCCCGACGCCTGTCTCAGCTACCGCTATTCCTTGCCGAACAAA
This sequence comes from Gammaproteobacteria bacterium, assembly GCA_020849475.1. GTDB lineage: Bacteria > Pseudomonadota > Gammaproteobacteria > JADJYF01. Next base: position 40,288 of record JADLGE010000025.1, on the reverse strand, counting down.
TTATTCGAAGCCTTGTTCGCCGGCTTGCCGGTGGTGACATCGGCGCTCGAAGACATGGCGCGGTTCGTCACCGAAAACCGCCTCGGCCGCGTGTTTCCCCACGGTGACGTCGTGGCGCTGGCGGCCGCTGTGCGGGAAGTGCATGGCGAGCGCGCGCGCTATGTCGATATCGAACAGCGCCGCGCGCTGTGTCAGCGCCTGAGTTTCGACAATGAAGCGCAAGCCTTGCGCGACTGTTATGCAGCGCTCGCGCGGGACATCGACGCCGCGCGCGGCGTGGCAGGCTAAGATCAACACCAGCAACGCGCCCCCCGTCACAAGGAACAGCATGAATCCCAGCGTCGATGATGTTCGCAGCTTCTGGCAGAGCAATCCCTTATGGAGCGGCGAATCGCGCCATGCGCCCGGCAGCGCGGAATTCTTCGCCGAGCATCGCCAGGTGTATATCGATGACTGCTTCGCGGGCGCCATGGACGAGCGCATCTTCCCGCAGGGCAGGAGCCGCGAACGGGTGCTGGATCTCGGCTGTGGTCCCGGCTTCTGGACGGTCGAACTCGGCCAGCGTGGCTGCACCGAGTTGTGGGCGTGCGATCTCACCGACAAGGCCATCGAACTCGCGACGCGCCGCTGCGAACTCTACGCTTGCCAGGCGCAGTTCAAGGTCGGCAATGCCGAAGCGCTGCCCTTCGACGATGGCTGGTTCAGCCACGTCAATTGCCTCGGCGTCATTCATCACACCCCCGATACGCCGGCCACGGTGCGCGAAATTGCGCGCGTGCTGCGCCAGGGCGGCACCGCCAGCGTGTCGGTCTACTACCGCAACGTGCTGCTGCGCGGCTGGCCGCTATTCAGCTTCGCCGGTCGCTGGCTGCGCAAGCTCGGGGTCGGGCTCAAGGGTCGCGGACGTGAGGCGATGGTCGACAATGCCGACGTCGATGAAATCGTGCGGCTCTACGATGGCGCCGACAATCCCATCGGCAAGTCCTACACCCGTCAACAGTTCGTCGCGCTGCTGGAAACTCATTTCCATGTACGCGAGGTCTACTTCCACTTCTTTCCGGCGCGTGCACTCGGGGTGCGCATACCACGCGCCCTGCACCGCCTGCTCGACAGTCTGCTGCCGTTCATGATTTACGCGTCGCTGGAAAAGAAAGACGCCGCGCGCGAGGCCTGAGCGCCGACCGACGATGCACGACTTAACGGCCACCCGGACCTTCAGATTTGAAAAAATGGCGGACCTTCATGCGCGGGATGCCTCGCAGGCGCGCATGACGTCTCAAGAGTTTGGTCTCTTCTCAAAGATGGACGTCAGTTTTTGGGAATTGTTTTTTAAAACAATCACACTCTGCCCGGCGGTCATCGCGTGGGTGGCCGTCGACAAGACAAACGACAGGCTGGCCGGATACATCATAGGCACGGCCGATTCTTCTGCAACGACACGCTTCCTCGTCAAAGAGCATCCGCTGGCCCTGATGTGGTACGGATTGAAAATGCTGGTGCTGCATCCTCGGCAGCTGAAACTCGTGTTCAAGAATATCTTCGCCGACAAGCATCAGATTGCCATTCCGCGACAGCGCTGGATCACCTGGGTGGTCGCTCCGGAATACAGAAAACATGGGCTCGGCATGGAGTTGTACGGGCGTCTGTGTGCCGAGATGCAGACACGCGGCATCAGGGAATTCTACGGGCCGGTCGATTGCGAGAACGCGGCAAGCAACGCCGCTCACAAAAAAATCAACGCGCAAATCGTCGGCACCATCATTGTCGATGGCAGGGCCCACTACCTGTGGAAGCACGACTCGGCCTATTCAAACCCGCACTAACGCTCGGTCGATGCGCGGACTCCAAGCCTCACCTCAGCGAGCTGTTAACCTGACCATCACAACTTAGACACCTCGGCCACGGGATTCTCTTCAGCACCGCGGATGCGACGCCACAGGTCGCCTTCTTGCAGCAAGATCAACATCGACCACAGCAGCGGCACAATCACCTGTTGCAGACGCATCACCGCCGCCACCACTACGGCTGGTTCAAGTTCGATACCGAGCAGACGCTGCGCGGCGACCGCCGCCACTTCGACCGTACCAACGCCGCCGGGCAACAACGGAATGCCGAAGCCCAGCGTTGACGCCACGAATACCAGGCCGGACGCACTCCACGACACGTCGGTCCTGAGCGTGGCGGTCATCGCTACATGCACAGCCATCCAGGACAGCGCCCACGCCGTCACGCCCATCGCCCAGATGCGCGCGTCGAAATGTACGCGCGACAAGACGTGTATACGTTCGGCAAAATCGCCGAGCAAGGCCCGCAGGCGAGTCCACGACCAGCCGGCGCTGGCGCGGAGTGTGATGCGCGCGATATGTGGAGAAAGCCACAGACAGCATGCAGCGCCCAGCGCGGCACCCAGCGCGGCCCAAGCAGAAGACGCCATCCGCGCTGCGACCACCAGGGTCGTGAGCGTCGCGACGATGCATAGATCCATCAGGCGCTCGACCACGATCGCCGCCATCAACGCGCCCGAACCCCGGTCGCCTGCACGCCGCAAATAAAGCGCTTTGACCAACTCCGAGGTGCGTGCCGGCAACAAATAGTTAAGGCCCGCCGAAAGTGCCATGGCGCGGGTCGCGGCCATGATGGGCACCGTGGGCGGCGCGGCGAGGTGGGAGAAGCGCCAGCCAAGGATGAAATAGACCACTACCACGAGCGGTTGCACCAGGGCGACCGCGTAGAGCTGGCCGCGATGCAATCGACCGATGGCATCCTGCACGTCGAGCTCGCGCAGCATCCACACAGCGATTGCCGCCACCATGGCAAAGCTCAGAACGCGACCACTCCAGCGCAAAATCATCGGCAAATGCGGCCTCCCGGGTCCCGTCATGTCAGCCATCGCGCAGATCGCTCGTCAACGGAAAATTGACCGTATGCCGAGCGTAGTGTGCGGCGTGCGGAAAAGCCGCCGGCTGCCACGCGCCGTAAGCCGGCAGCTCCGGAATGCTGTATTCGATCAAGGTGCCGAGTTCGATGCCACGCGCGCGCCAGCGCGCCACCCAGGCTTCGCGGTCGTCGACCACGCAACTGAAGTGCGACCAGCTCGCGCCCGCCTCGTCCGCCGGCAGGCGCACCAGCCCCGCTTCATGCGCGAGTCGCTTGCGCCAGGCGTCGGCACGGCGACGCCGCGCGGTCAGGATGGCCGCGTGCCGCGCGAGTTGCGCGCGACCGACGCGCGCCTCGATCGGGCTCATGGCTTCGAGGTAATCGGCCGGCATGTCGATCACGTCCGGCCGGTAGTAGCGCACGAAATGATCGAGCACTCCCCAGTCCTTCAAACGCCCGACCACGCTGTAGGGCCAGGCCATGAAGGCCGGCACCACCGCGGCCAGGTAAGCGGCGCGGCGCAGGCCCTTGGCCAGCGTCGCCGGCGTGCACTTGCGATCACGCGCCGCGCGCAGCCGCTGCGCCACGGCATCGTCATCGGTGGTGAGCATGCCGCCGAATATCGAGGTCATGAGCTTGCTGATATTGAGCCCGAAGATCGCGAAGTCGCCGGCGCCCTGCACAGCGCGCCCTTGCCAGCGGGCATCGAAGCTGTGCGCGCAGTCCTGGATCATGAGTACGTCGGGATGGGCAGCGCGCAGCGCGTCGGTGTGCTCGAGATTGACCGGGTGACCGAAAAGACTGGTGGCGATGATGGCGCCGGTGCGCGATGTGATGGCCGCTGCGGCGGCGTCGAGGTCCATGTTGAAGTCATCGGCATGGCTGTCGATGAACACCGGCACATTGCCGCTGGTGACGATGGCATGGGCCACCACCACGCAGGTGTAGGCCGGACAGATCACTTCCCGTCCGCTGCCGAGCAGGCACTGCAAGGCGATGCTGAGCGCGCTGCGTCCGTAACCGAAAGCGATGGCGTGACGCTGTCCCATGCTGGCGGCGAAGGCCTGCTCGTAGCGCGCCACGTCGTCATGGCGCGGCCAGCGCAGCGCCGCCGCCATCTCCGCCACGCCGAGTTCCGCGCGAATGCGTGGGATCACGCGTCATCCCCGCGTTGCCAATAGCCTTGACTGGCCATGTGGATGACCGAGAACGGCCGCGTGACTTCGACCTTGCTGGCGCCGCTCGCACCACTCACTTCATCCTCGATGGCGAACGTCGGACGCAGACGGATGACGCGGCGATTGCGCATCGCGAGCGCCTTGGGCGCGCCCATCAGCAGCGCGGCGAGGCGGCGCTTGACCCATTCGCGCAGCGGCCGCCAACGCATCACGCTGAGATTCAAAAGGCGCAGCGCGAGCATGTCGACCGGTTTGAACGGGGTGTGGCGCAAGGGTGTGAGCGGCGCGTCGACGACAATCTCGTCGGCCTCGATGCGCAGCGTGTTGTCACGGCGATAATGCTGCGTGGTCGACAGCGCGCCGTGTCCGTCGCGCATCACCACGCCAGCATCGATGCGCGCGGCGCTGGCCGTCGAAGTGCGCAGCACCACGCCACCCTTGTGCGTCGACACCACGGTGTAGGCTTCATCGTCACCGTCGAACAACAGCCCCGCGTCGGCAAACCACGCGCGCAACCGTGGCTGCTGACAGGGCAGCAAGGGCACATCGCGCGGCGCTTGTCGCGTAGCGCAAAGCTGTGCCGCCCACGCATAGCCATTGAACCACGGCGCGAGATTGCCGGCGTCGATACTGGCCAGCGTCACGCAGCTCTGCGTGGCAATCGAGGTGCGTGCGAACGCGGCGAGCGCCGCCGCCATCGGCATCTCGTCGGCGAGATATTCAAAACCGGCAGGCATCAGGAAGCGCGTGTTGCGACTGCCGTAAAGGCCGCCGAAAGAGCCGTCGCGATGGGCGCAATGGCTCAGGAAATCCACCGAACGCGCGACGCGGTCGGCGAGCTGCCAGTGCGGGCGGCGCCGATGGATATCGGCGAGGTAACAGGTCGCGAGACTTTGATAGCCGGCATCGGCGCCATCGTATTCGCGCCACCAGCCTTCCGCCGATTGCCAGGCCTTGACGCGCGCCATGAGCGCCTCGGCGCGCGCCTCCGCTGCGCCCGGCATGACGTCCTGCCAGGCGAGTAAAGCCGCCACCGCGGTCAGGATGTGATTGCTTATCGCGCCATGGGTCTCATCGGCGCGCAGCAGATAGCCTATCAAGGGTTCGACGCGTTCGAGGCAGCGCGCCTGGGCGCGCGCCGACCAGCGCTCGCCGAGCTGCTCGCGCGCCACCAGCACGTCGTAGGCGACAAGCGCCGTGACGCAGAACGAGCCTTCATAGGGGAAGGCCTCTTCGAGGCTGCCGTCGCCGCGCGTGATGCGCGCGAGCGCGTCGACCGCCTCCTCGATGCGCGCCATCACCGGCTCCGCGCACATGCCCTGTGGCAACAGGTCGGCCGCCACCAGTCGCGCGAGGCCATGCACCGCGCCCTGCGGCGTGGCGTTGAAAAAATCGATGGTCTTCCACGCCCACGCCGTACGATCGCCCAAGCCGCGCGTGGCGCGCAGCGCATCGCCGTCGAAACTCGCAAGCAGGCGCGGCAAGGCGCCATGCACGGCGTCAAGGTAGGGATTCATCACGCTCGAATACGAAAGAGACGATGAGATTGAGATCGAGCGACGGCACGCGCCACGGCCACCAGGCGAGCGCTGCCGGCCCGAAGCTTGCGCTCAAATCGTTGAGCAAGGCGTCGGCAAAATTCGGGTGTTCCCAGCAGATGATCTTGTCCGGGTCGATGTGGGTATGGCGCAGAAACCAGCGACGACTGGTCAGCATGCGCCCTGCGCCCCAGGCCAGCCCGCCCTCGCAGGGAATGGCGCCGGCCAGCACCCCGCGCGGCGCGAGCAGCCGGCGTAGATTGGCCAGCACCGGCGCGAAGGGATACATGTGCTCGAAGGCATAGAACGACACGATGACATCGAACTCCCCGTCCGCGAACGGCCACTCGCTGGCGGCGCGCTCCCACAGCACCGCACGCGCCTCGATGCCGAGCGCGGCGAGATTGTGCACGCCCTTGGCCAGCATCGCTGAACTGACATCGAACAGGGTGTAACTCGCCGGCCGGCCCTGCCAATGGACATGATGACGAATGTCGCCGGGACCGATCTCGAGCACACGGCGGCCGGCCAGCGGTATTTTGCGCATCACCTGGTAGCCGGCATCGTTGACCATGAGGCCGATGCCACTGCGCTGGTTGCTTTCGTAGAACGCCGTGTAGGTCGACAACCATTCACGCCATTGCGGGTCGTCGTCCTTGACCACCAGTCCGTGCTGCGCGCGATCACCGAACAGGCGCCGCGCGAGAGGCTGTGGCAGTCGATGCGCCCAGGCTTTGAAACTCATGCGCTGGCGCGCCGCAAATCGAGCAGCGCCGCGTAACCCGCGTCCCAGGCGTAGTCACGATTGAATACCTGCTGATGCCAGATCACCGCCGCCTCGCCGTGGGTATCCTCGATTTCGCGCAGCCAGTGCGCCATCGCCGCCAGCCGCGCGCTGTCGGACAGCTCGGCATAATCATAAAACTGCGAATCCATCATGACCGTCGGTGTGACCTGGAAGGGCGGCTCGTCGGCCATGCCGAATGCCGGGTAGGTGAGCGCCGCTCCGCTGCGAAAACCCGGCCGATCATTGAAGGCGAGCGTGTAGTCATGACGCAGACCGGCGCGTGCCTGGGCGGCCCAGGTATGTTGCCACGAAAAGCGCAGCCAATGCTGACGCACCGCCGTCACCGGCTGCCCGCACAGCGTTTCGAGATTGTGTCTTTCACGCGCCAGCAGCGCCGCGTCGCGCCACGCCGCGAAGGATGGGTGCAGACCGATGGCGGCGCCGTGGCGCTGCACGCGCGTCACTGCCCGCGCGAGCTCCTCGCTGGCGCCGTGATAGGCCGGGTCGACCAGCATCAAACGCGCGGCGCGCGGGCCGGCATCACGGGCATGAAAGAAAAACATCGACCGCGCGCCCGCCGCTGCTTCGAGTTCGAAGATGCGCTCGAAGCACCAGTAGGATTCGTTCGACAGCAGCACCTGTGCAAATTTACGCGCGCGGCGCGCGGCCGCCGCGAAGTCGCCATCGCGCAAGGCACGCAGGGCATTGAAGGCCTGGAACATCGACTGCTTGAGACGGATGGACACGCTTTTGCGCAAGGCATCGACGTCATGGGTCAGCACCAGCCGCGGCGTCGGCAGCGGTCCGCACAGTTGATGCTCGTCGACGCCCTGCTCGCGCGCCAGCCAACGGCGCAGGAACAGTGCCATGCGATTGACCCAGGCATGGGACCACAGGCGTGTATCCCATCCGTCGAGGCGCAGCGCGTAGGAATGGATGGGGCCGCGTTGCAGTTCGTGGGCGCGCTCGGCGCTGGCATCGAGATACCAGGACATCGCCGACAGCCAATCGACGTTTTGCCAGGTGTCCTGGCCATCAATGCGCCTGAGCGCTGCCGCCGGCACCAGCAGCGCGCGCGCCACGCCGACATCCTCGGCCCACGCGGGCAACAGGACTTCCGTCATGCGCGGCGCCGCGCCAGCGTCGGCGACAGACACGGCCGGCATCGGCAGTTGCGCAATCAAGGGCGCGGCACGCGGCCAATAACGCTGCGCGGCCTCGACCGCCCACGCGCGGCGCGCGGTGAGTTCACTCACGGCGCACGCGCCGCCAGCACCACGAAGCCCTGGTTCTGATAGACCACCGGCAATTGCGATCGATGGGCGGGCTTACGTCGCAACACGAAATAATCGACGCCCCAGTCGCTGGCCATACGCTGACGCCAGGCGTCATCGGCGCGGTAGAAGCGCGTGCGTACATCACGCGTCAGACGCTGTGCGCCATCCGTGCGCTTGAGGTAGGGATCGACCTTCAACCCCAGCAATGCGAGGCGTTCGACGCCTTGCTGCCACCAGTCACGACGCGAGTTGTAGGCCCAGCGATGCGTCCAGTCGCGCAGGTTGCCGAAGCTTGCACGCCGCGAATAATCGCTCCAGCCGTAGAAGATGGTCGGATCGGCGAAGAACAGCGCACCGGTGGGCGTATTGGCGCGCGCCCAGCGTTGCACATCGAGATAGGCGCGCCCCTCGACGGCGAAGTGCGGCACATCGCGCTGAATCCAGCCCGTGCAGGCAAGGGCCACGCACAGCGTCAGCAGCGGCGCGCGCCACGCTGAACCGGCGCGCGCGGCGAGCATCACCAGCACGGCCAACAGCAGCGGCACGGCCAGCAGCGGACGACCGAGCAGCGGCGCGAGACCGCTGTAGCCCTCCGACAACCACGGCTTGCCGTGGCCGCTCACCACGTAGGCGAGCGCCACCAGCACGGGCAGCGTCGCGACCAGCCACCACCGATATCGATCTCGGCGCGCTGACGGCGGCGCCAGCGCGCCATGCACCGCCAGTGCGGCACTCGCCACACCGGCGCTCCAACTCGCCGCCAACACGAGGTAGGCGGCGGCCGACGCTCTCCATGCCGGCAGCGTCACCAGCGCCCGCCACCACAGCGCCACCGCGTAGACCAGCGCGAAGGTCAGCATCATGTCGGCGCCGCGATGCAGGGCCAGCTTGATCAAAGTGGTGCTCACACGCTGCTCGGAAATGATCACGGCAAACACCGTCATCGCCGCGAGCATCGCCATGCCTGCCATCATCTCGCGCCCATAGCGTGGTGGGCGCGTGGCGGGATGCAGCCAGCACAGCGCGGCGGCGGCCAACATGCTCAGGAACGGCAACAGCCAGCGCTGGTGCTCAGCGGTGAATACACCGTTGTGCCACGGAAACCAGTGGTAATTGAAAAAGCGCGCCCAGGTGTGCCACACGGCATCGGGCACCGGGTCGGCATAGAGAGCGCCCGGCTGGTAGAACAGCGCCAGCCATGCGCCGCCGACGAGCAGCAGCAGCGCCGCACCGCGCAGGATGTCGCGGCGTTCACCGCCACGCCAGCGCACGAGCGCAACGGCCGCCACGAACGCACTGCCGATGGCGCCAAGAATGACGTGATTGACGGTCGCCAGCGACAGCCAGCCCGCGCTCTTCAGCCAGCGTCCGCGCAGGCAGGCCAGCACCGCCATGTTGCGTGCGATTTCGGCGAAGGTATAGAACTGCCCTTCGAAGAACGGCGTGCCGAAACGGCTGAGGCTCACATTGCGTATCGACGATGCTACCGCCAGCATCGCCACCACCACCGCCAGCGACGCCGGCGCATCATCGATCAGGGTTTGCGTAATGCGTACATAGCTCCACGCGAGACCGACGATTTCGAGCGCGATGATGAAGTACACCAGATGCTCGGCCTCGATGCCCGCCAGTCGATAGGCCAGGAGGTAGACCCACATCACCGCCGAACGATCGTAGTTCTCGGTGCCATTCTGCCAGTTCTTACTGAACTCGGCCGGGTGTTCGTGAACATAGACCCAGCCCACCGGCGAATAACCGCGGTAGGCGGTTTCCGGCGCGTACCAGTAACAGCGGTTGGCGATGCAGGCCATCACCACCAGCGCCAGGGCAAGCCAAGGCAGGCGCCGTGTCAAAAATTCCGCGCGCGCCGCCGGCATGCCGGTCGCGCTCATGGGCGGCCGTCCACGAACCGTTGATGCCACAGTTCCAGACACAGCGCGCCCCACAGCTGGCGCCCGAAAGGCCGCTCGTGATCGACCAGTTTCTCGAGCGCGGCGGGACGGAACAGTCCGCGTTCACGACTGGCGGTGCCGAGCAGCACATCGCGCACGAAGTCGCGCACCGGTCCGCCCTTCAACCATTCGTTGAGCGGCACCGGAAAGCCCATCTTGTCCTGGCGCTCGACAATGCTGGTCGGCAGGAATTTGCGCGCGGCGCGCTTCAACACATGCTTGCTGGTGCCGTGCGCGAACTTGATGGCGGGCGGCATGCTCGCCACCAATTCGGCGATGCGTGTATCGAGCAAGGGCACGCGTGCTTCGAGCGACACCGCCATGCTGACGCGATCCTCGACCTGCAGCAGCGCCGGCAGGAACGTCGCCTGGTCGAAGTGCGTCATCTTGTTGATGTAGGAATGGGTCTGCGGATCGTTGAACACCGCCTGGAATTCGGCGAACACCTGTTCGCTGTCGATCAGCGCACGGGCATCGTCGCTCAAAAGCTGATCCATGTCGCTGCCGCGGTCGATGAGACGGAAGTAACGCGAGTCCATGGGCGCGAACAGGCCATCGCGCCAGAAGTGCTGCAACAACGGCTCATAGCCGCGCAGCATCGGCAGGTTTTCAATCACCGTGGCCAGGGTCACGACATGGCGCCCTTCTTCCTGGGTGCCGTACATCGCGCCCTTCAACGCTTGCTCGAGATAACCGATGAGATAACGCGTGTAGCCACCGAACAGCTCATCGCCGCCCTGCCCGCCCAGCACCACTTTCACCGCGCCGGCCGCGAGGCGGCTGACCACCGCCTGCGGAAATACACCGGGGCCGGCCAAAGGTTCGTCGAGCATGTAGATCAGGCGCGGCATCTCATCAACGAACTGCTGCGCGCTCGGCGTGACTTCGCACAAGGGCACGCCGATGGCGTCCGCCACCTGGCGCGCCCAATGGGATTCGTCATAGGCCTGGCCGGCGTCGAAGCGGCCATGGAACAAGGGCAGCGCGCGGCCCATCTGGCGCGCGGCGAGACAGGCCACCACACTCGAATCGATGCCGCCCGACACGTAGGCGCCGAGCGGCACGTCGCTGCGAATTTGCAGCCGCGCGCTGTCGTCGAGCAGCGCGCCCAGCTCTTCGACATAGCTGTCGGGCGCACGGGTCTCGTCGATTTCGTAGTTCAAGCGCCAGTAGGCCGCCTGCTGTTCGATGTGTTGCCCGTGACCGCGCATGAAGGTGCCGGGCATGAGCTGGCGCACTCCGGCGAACAATGTGCGTCCGAGCAGGCAATACTGAAACGTCAGGTATTCCTGCAGCGCCGGCCACGACAGCCGCGCCTGCATGGCCGGATGCTCCCACAGCGCCTTGATCTCCGATGCGAACAGCAGGCCGTCGGCGAGTTCGGCGACATACAGCGGCTTGATGCCGAAAGGATCGCGCGCCAGCAGCCAGCCGCCATCGCGGCGGTCGTAGAATGCAAACGAGAACATGCCGTTCAGACGCGGCAGCGCATCGCTGCCGTGACGCACCAGCATCGCCAGCAGCACTTCGGTATCGGAATGGGTTTCGAACGCGACGCCGTCGGCTTCGAGTTCGGTGCGCAGTTCGAGGTAGTTGTAGATCTCGCCGTTGAACGTCAGCACGTAGCGCTGGTCGCGGCTGTGCATGGGCTGCGCACCGCCTTCGGCGTCGATGATGGACAGCCGGACGTGGCCGAGCGCCGCGCGCGCGTCGACGAACACGCCTTCGCCGTCGGGGCCACGATGGCGGATACGCGCCGCCATGCGCGTGACCAGCGCTTGCCTGTCCGCGCCGGGCGATGCTCCGAACAATCCCGCTATGCCGCACATGGCATCGCGCTCAGCCGGGGTGCTGGCGCCAGAGATTGCGTCGACTCTGCTGTCGCCAGCCACCCCAGGGCCAATGGTAGAGCACCGCCATGACGAGGTAACCCAAGGTCGTGACGCTGCTGACCATCTTGCTGCTGCTCTGCTTCTGATCGTAGCGCAGCATCATCGCCACCTCGTCGAATTTCGCGCCGAGCAGCGACAGCTTGACGAGCTTTTCGAGCGTGCCGGTGAAACCGAGGCCCTTGAGCTGGATGAAGTTGTTGCCGAACACCGCGATCGCACGCTGGATGATGCGCGCACGATAGGCGCGAAAGCCCGACGAATAGTCATTCACGCCGCGCATCGGAAAGAACACTTTCATGAACAGGTTGGCGGCGCGACTGATGGCCGCGCGGTAGGCGTTGACACCGCTCTGGCCGCCGCCCGGCTGAAAGCGCGAACCGATGACGACGTCGACATCGTCACGCGCCAGGCGTGCCAGCATCGCTTCCACCACGGTCGGGTCGTGGGTGTCATCGCAATCCATGCGCACGATGATGTCGGTGGGCGCGGCGAGCTCCGCCGCGCGTTCGAACAGATCCCGTGCCGTTTCACCCAGACCGCGATTGACACGGTGGGTCAGCACTTCCAACGGATAATCCCTGGCGAGTGCAGCCGCCACCGCGCCGGTGCCGTCGCTGCTGCCGTCATCGCCGACGATGATCAGGAATGGATTGCCGAGGCGCGTCAGCACCGCCGCGAATTTCGGAATGAGTATGGGTAGCGCCGCTTCCTCATTGAAGGCGGGAAGCAGCACGAAAACTTTCGGTAAATGCATAGAGGCAGCTAAATCCGGGCTGACACACACCGCCCGGCGTGCGGTGCGCCGGCCTCAGCCATGGGCCACCGCGGCCACCACTGCCGCCACGATGTGCTCGAGATCGGCGTCGCTCAGGAACGGATGCATGGGCAGGCTCATGACCCGCTCGGCGGTGCGCTCCGAGACCGGAAAGCTGCCGCGCGCGCCGAGCTGCATGTTGGCGAACACCGGCTGCAGATGCAGCGGCACCGGGTAGTGCACGGCGGTCGGGATGCCGGCGGCGGCGAGTCGCTCGATGACCGCGTCGCGCTCTTCGACCTGCACCGTGTACTGCGCGTAAACGCAGGTGTTGTGCGCTTCGATGTAGGGCGTGGTGAAGTGCGAACCGGCGGCCTTGAAGCGCGCCGAATAGGCCGCGCCCAAACGCTCGCGGGCAGCGACTTCGTCGGGGAAGGTATCGAACTTGGCAAGCAGGATGGCGGCCTGCAGGGTGTCGAGGCGGCCGTTCACACCCAGCAGCGGGTGATGGTAGCGGCGGTCCTGGCCATGCACGCGAATCTCGCGCATGCGCTTGGCAAGCGCCGCATCCCGTGTGAACAGCGCACCACCGTCGCCATAGCAACCGAGCGGCTTGGACGGAAAGAAACTGGTGCTGCCGATGGTCGACAGGCCACACGAGCGGCGGCCCTTGTAGGTCGCGCCGAAACTTTGCGCGGCGTCTTCGATGACGGCCAGCTTGTGGGCGGCGGCGATGGCGTTGATTTCGTCCATCGCCGCGCACTGACCATACAGGCTGACCGGCATGATGGCGCGCGTGCGCGGCGTGATGGCCGCGTCGATCTGCGCCGGATCGAGGTTGTAGGTGCGCGGGTCGATGTCGACGAACACCGGCTTGGCGCCAAGCAACGCAATCATCTCGGCGGTGGCGATGAAGGTGAACGGCGAGGTGATGACTTCATCGTCACGGCCAATGTCCAGCGCCATCATCGCAATCTGCAGCGCTTCGCTGCCATTGGACACGCCGATGCAATGTTCGACGCCCACGTACTCGGCCAGCCGCTGTTCGAGCTCGACGATTTCGGGGCCCATGATGTAGCGGCCGTGATCGAGCACCTGCTGGATGCGCTGGTCGATGGCGCCCTTGAGTTGCTGGTACTGGGTTTTGAGATCGATGAATTCCATCATTGCTCCAACGGCCACGGCTGTTGGCCGCGACCGCGCTGACTATCGACGCACGGCCTCAAGCCGCGCCTTCCACTCGCACCCGCCCGCCGCTGAGTGTGTAACGCTCGCCGCTGTGCGGGCAGGTGCATTCGCCGTCGCCGCTCTTTGGCAGGTCGAGGCGTTCGCCGAAGCGGCTCATCCAGCCGAGCAGGCGTCCCGGCACGCCGCCTATCAGCGCAAAGTCCGGCACGTCTTCGCGCACCACCGCGCCGGCGGCAATGAAGGCATAGGCGCCGACCGTCACGCCGCACACGATGGTGCAGTTGGCGCCGAGCGTTGCCCCGCGCTTGACCAGGGTGTCGCGGTATTCGTCCTTGCGCGAGATCTCGGCGCGCGGATTGTAGACGTTGGTGAAGACCATGCTCGGGCCGCAGAACACGCCTTCTTCGAGCGTGACGTTGTCGTAGACCGAGACGTTGTTCTGAATCTTGCAGTTGTCACCGATGCTGACACGGTTGCCGACGTAGACGTTCTGCCCGAGGGAACAGGCGCGGCCGATGCGCGCGCCGGCGCTGACATGCACCCAGTGCCAGATGCGTGTGCCGGCGCCGATCTCGGCGCCCTCATCGACGATGGCGGTGGCGTGTACCGAGTAATCGCTCATGGCGGCGCTCAGTATTCGAGCGGCAGCGACACGCGACGGCCATCGCGCGCCGAGGTGTAGATGGCGATCAGGGTTTCGAGCGAACGCAGGCCTTCGCGGCCATCGGTCTCGGGCTTGGCTTCACCGCGAATGGTGCTTATGACGTTGTTGTAGTACGCCGGGTGGCCAACGCCGTAGACCGAGGTCGGGCTGTAGTTGGCGTCGGTGACGGCCGCGTCATCGTCTTCCTTCTCGGCGAACTCCCAGTGCTTGATCTCATTCACCGCCACGCCGCCGACCACCGCCGTGCCCTTCTCGCCCAGCACCGTGATCGAACCTTCGAGATTGCGCGGGTAGGTGAGCATGGTGACGTTGACCGAACCGAGCGCACCCGAGCGCCATTTGATATTGGCCACACCGGTGTCTTCGACTTCGATGTTGCGTTCGAGCGTCGCGGTATAGGCGTGCACGCTTTCGATGGGCCCCACCAGCCAGTCCAGCAGATCGACGTAATGGCTGGCCTGGTTCATGAACGCGCCGCCATCGAACTCCCAGGTGCCGCGCCACGGGGCCTGGTCGTAATAGTCCTGCGGGCGTGTCCAGAAGACATTCACGTTGACCATGTAGATGCGGCCGAAACGGCGCTGCACGAAGGCGCGCTTCAAGCGCTGCAGGGTCGGGTTGAGGCGGTTCTGCTTGACCACGAACAGGTGCACGCCCTGTTCGTCGCAGGTGGCGACCATGCGTTTGCCGTCGGCCAGACGCGTCGCCATCGGCTTCTCGGTCACCACGTGGCGGCCGGCGCGGGCCAGCTCCATGGCGTGTTGCGGATGCAGGCCGCTCGGCGTGCACAGCACCGCGACGTCGGCTTCGGAATGGGCCAGCAGGCTGGCGATGGAGTAATAGCCCGGCACGCCGTAACGGGCGCTGGCGGCCTGCGCCTGCTGCGGGTCGGTGTCGCATACCGCCACCAGTTCGGCGCGTTCGCCGTGGGCGGCCAGGGCGTCGAAATGTCGGTCCGAGATCCGTCCGCAGCCGATCACCGCAAAGCGGATGCGGCGGTCATTGATGATGTACGGTGCCCGGTATTCCATAGTGCTGCTCTTTTCGCCCCCAATCCGCTAGATATTGTGCCACGCGTCGGCAATGAGGGCGACCTGTCGTGGCCGCCCCACCCTGCCCGGGACTCAGGGCGGGGCGCGACGACGCACTTCGGCGTAGCCCGAGGGCGGCGTGCTGCCGGCCAGCAGCGCGGCGATATCGGCCTCAACCAGGCGCGCCACCGGACGCGTGGTGTGCACCGCGTCCCAGAAATTGTCGTCGGCGGCGGTGAGCTTGGAGACCTGCATGTAATCGAGGGTGACGAGGTTGGGCAGCCCGGCCAGCAGCGCGGCGCTGCGGCCTTTGCACTCAGCGATATTGCTCGCCATGTTTTCGAGATAGTGGCGATGCACCGGCGGATAGAGCAGCACGATGCGCGTGCCGGCCGGCACCGCCTGCAGAAGAGCCTTGAGGCGCGGCAACCACGGGAACTGCCAGTCCGGGCGGGCGAGGCTGGGCTCGGTGTCGCTGCTGGCATCGCGCGCGCGGCGGCTGGCGTACAGGCGCTTGTGCACCGCCTTGGTGTCGTAGCGGCCGAAATCGCGGGTGAAGTCGCGATAGCCATCGAGCCGGTACTTGGGCTCGCGCTTGCCGCGCAGCAGTTCCAGCATGCGCACCGCGTCTTCCAGCGCCTTGTCATTGAACAGGTACAGAAGGTCGTTCCACGGCGAGTCGTCGTACATCCACTCGGGGAACGCGCGGAAAGTGTAGTTGCCGGCCTCGGGGTCGCGGTTGCACCAGCTGCCGTCGTTGCCCAGCACCACCAGGCGCGGCTGCGGGTGGTGGCGCAGGAACACTTCGAGGATGCGCGCCTGTTCGTAGGGCGTGGCGGAATTCATGGCGAGGTTGACGAAACGTCCACCCAACTGCGCATCGAGTTCCTGCGGATCGAGCAGGCGCATGGTCGAGGTGCCGACCACGGCGCTGTCGAATGCCGGCAGGCGCGCCAACGCCGGGTAGGCAAAGCGCTGATTGGTCGACACCGGCGCGCGTGGCAGGCTGGGCGACACCGGCACGTCCATGTAAGGGTCGAGCACCAGGATGAAGGCGTAGACCACGGCGCCGAGCAGCGCCGAGCCCAGCAGCAGCACACGGATGTAGCGCGACCAGGCCATGTCAGAACTGGAAGTAGATGAATTCGATGCCGCGACCCTGGCCGACACGCAGCACCGTGACCAGCAGCAGCAGCGCCAGTGGCACGGCCAGCACGGGACGATAAGGCCAGGCCTTGCGCGACAGTTCGAGATTGGTCGGCCCGCCGATGGCGAGCGCGGCGGCCAGCGCGATCACCGCCCAGCCGTCGTCATCGGCCGCGCCGCTGCCGCCCTGCCCGGCCATGGCGCTCAGCATGCGCGCGGCGCCATGGAAATCATCGGCGCGGAACAGCACCCAGCCGGCAATCACGAACAGCATGGTCAGTGCCCAGCCCGGCAGCGCCGGCAGGCGCAGCCCACGCCCCAGCCACCAGCGATTGCAGCACACCGCCACGCCATGCAGGCCACCCCAGGCAATGAAAGTCCAGCCGGCGCCGTGCCACAGACCGCACAACAGCATGGTGCCAAGCGCGGCGGCATAAGCGCGCAGCGGGCCGGCGCGGCTGCCGCCGAGGGGGATGTAGAGGTAGTCGCGCAGGAAACGCGAAAGCGTCATGTGCCAGCGCCGCCAGAACTCGCGAATGCTGGTGGCGCGATAAGGCGCGTCGAAGTTGATGGGCAAGCTCAGGCCGAACATGCCGGCCAGACCCAGCGCCATGTCGGAGTAGCCGGAGAAATCGAAATAAAGCTGCAGCGAATAGGCGAGGGCCGCCTGCCAGGCCAGGGCTGTGCCGGGCGCGGCGGCAGCGAAGCCGTCATCGGCAAACGGCGCGAGCTGATCGGCCAGCCACACTTTCTTGACCAGGCCGAGCACGAACAGCAACAGGCCGCGCGCCACCATTTCGCGATCGATGTGCTTCGCCACCAGCGCCGCGAACTGTGGAATGAGTTCGTGATGGCGAATGATGGGCCCGGCGATGAGGTGCGGGAAGAAACACACGTAGCAGGCGAAATCGAGAAAGTCGTATTCAGCTGCCTGGCCACGTCGCACGTCGAGCAGGTAGGAGACCTGCTGAAAAGTGAAGAAGCTGACGCCTAGCGGCAACACTATCGGCCACGGCGTGAACGGCTCGGCAAACAGTTCCAGCACACTGGCGGCGATGAAGTTGGTGTACTTGAACACCGCCAGCACACCGAGGTTGAACACCACGCCCGCCCAGATGAGGCCATCGCGCGGCGCGCGCCGGAAGGATTGGGCAATCGACCAGTTGACCACGCCTGTGACGATGAGCAGCGGCAGGAAGCGCACGTCCCACCAGCCATAGAACACCAGGGACGATATCAGCAGCACCCACAGCCGCGCGCGGCGCGTATCCGCCAGATGATAGGCGCAGGCCGTCAGCGGCAGAAAGACGAGCAGGAACAGTTGCGTGGTAAACAGCATGGGCGCACGGGCAAGACGGCTGCGCGCATCTTACCTTGTCATACGGTGCCGCGAGGCCTGTTCGGCAGGTGCGAATTCATTCGCACATTCAATGGCGAAGCGAGGCGCCCAGCCGCGCCTCCAATGTGCGAATGAATTCGCACCTACCGCGGCGGCGCCGAGAGAGCCTCCCTCAACGCCCGATGCAGTGATAGGCAAAGCCCAGGTCTTCGAGCGTGGCGCGCTCGTAGACATTGCGCAGATCGATGAACACCGCGCCCTTCAAGGCGCGCTTGACGCGGGCGAGATCCATGCCGCGATAGGCATTCCACTCGGTGAGCACCACCACCGCGTCGGCGCCGGTGCACACGTCGTACATGTCTTCGCAGTAGTGCACGTCGCTCGGCAGGTACTGCTTCGCTTCGTGCATGCCCTGTGGGTCGTGGGCGCGGATGCTGGCGCCCTTCTCCATCAAGGGAGGCAGGATGGACAAGGCCGGCGCGTCGCGCATGTCGTCGGTCTCGGGCTTGAAGGTCAGGCCCAGCACGCCGATGGTCTTGCCGGCTTCCGAGCCGCCCAGCGCCTCGCGGATTTTCTTGATCATGCGCGCCTTCTGCGCGGCGTTGACTTCGATCACCGCCTCGACGATGCGACAGCTCGAACCATGCTCCTGGGCGATGCGCACCAGCGCCTGGGTGTCCTTGGGAAAGCACGAACCGCCGTAGCCCGGCCCGGGGTGCAGGAATTTCGAGCCGATGCGGCCGTCCATGCCCATGCCCTTGGCGACCGCGTGCACGTCGGCGCCGACGGTTTCGCACAGGGTCGAGATTTCGTTGATGAAACTGATCTTGGTGGCGAGGAAGGCGTTGGCCGCATACTTGATGAGTTCGGCGCTCTCGAGATTGGTGATGAGTATCGGCGTCTCGCGCAGGTTGAGCGGTCGATACAGCTCACGCAGCAGCTTTTCGGCGCGCGCGCTCTCGCAGCCGATGACGACACGGTCGGGGCGCATGAAATCGGCAATCGCCGCGCCTTCGCGCAGGAATTCGGGATTGGACGCGACGTCGAAATCAGCGTTGGCATTGGTCTCGCGCATGATGCGTGCGACGTTGCGCGCCGTACCCACCGGCACCGTCGACTTGTCGACGATGACGGTGTAGCCGTCGAGATGGCTGGCAATCTGCCGCGCCGCTTCGTAGACGTAGGACAGATCCGCGAAACCTTCACCGCGCCGGCTCGGTGTGCCGACCGCGATGAACACCAGATCAGCACCGGCCACCGCCGGGCCGATGTCAGTGGTGAATTTGAGCCTGCCGGTGCCGACATTGCTCGCCACCAGGGCCGCCAGACCCGGTTCGTAGATCGGCATCTCGCCGGCATGCAAACGCGCAATCTTGTTGGCGTCGACATCGACGCAGGTGACGTCGGCGCCGAATTCGGCGAAGCAGGTGCCCGACACCAGGCCGACATAGCCGGTGCCTATCATCACGACCTTCATGGTGTCACAGCCTCCACAGCGTCACGCCGGTCGGCACGCTGCTGCGATCGAGCTTGCCCTTGACGTCGATGACCGCGCCGCGTCCGCCTTCGAGCCGCGCGGTGACGGTGGCCCACGCATCTTCGAGATAGTGATGATGGGGCACGGCGAAGATCACCACGCGCGCCGGCGCAAGCTTCTCGGTCGGCATCAGTTCCACGCCGTACTCGTGCTGCGCTTCGGCCGAATCCGCGTAGGGGTCGTGGATCTGGACCTTGACGTCATAGGTGTTGAGTTCGTTGACGATGTCGATGACGCGCGTGTTGCGCAGGTCCGGCACGTTTTCCTTGAAGGTGAAACCGAGCACCGTGATGACCGCGCCCTTCACCGCGCCGCCCTGTGCGATCAACTGGCGGATGGCCTGCTGCGCGACATAGCGGCCCATGTCGTCATTGATGCTGCGTCCGGCGAGGATGACCTGCGGGATATAGCCGACGATGGCGGCCTTGTGCGTGAGGTAATAGGGATCGACGCCGATGCAATGACCACCGACCAGGCCCGGTTCGAACTTGAGGAAGTTCCACTTGGTGCCGGCCGCCGCCAGCACGTCACGGGTGTCGATGCCCATGCGGTTGAAGATCAGCGCAAGTTCGTTCATGAGCGCGATGTTGAGATCGCGCTGGGTGTTCTCGATGACCTTGGCCGCTTCGGCCACCTTGATCGACGACGCGCGATGCACGCCGGCGGTGACCACCGATTCGTAGACCTTGGCGACGATTTCGAGAATCTCGGGCGTCTGGCCCGACACCACCTTGGTGATCTTGGTGAAGGTGTGATCCTTGTCACCGGGGTTGATGCGCTCCGGCGAATAGCCGACGAAGAAGTCCTTGCCGGCTTTCAGGCCCGACATGCGCTCCAATACCGGCACGCAGTCTTCTTCGGTGGCGCCCGGGTAGACCGTCGATTCATAGACCACGATGTCACCGACCTTGAGATGCGCGCCCAAGGTCTCGGAGGCCTTGATCATCGGCGTCAGATCGGGGCGCTTGGCCTCGTCCACCGGCGTCGGCACGGCGACGATGTGGAAATCGGCTTCGCGCAGGTCCGTGGCGGTGCAGGTGAAGGCAATGTTGCTGGCCTTGAGGTCGTCATCCTCGACTTCAAGCGTGCTGTCGTGCCCCGATTTGAGTTCCGCCACGCGGGCGGCATTGATATCAAAACCAATGGTGCGGGCCGAACGGCCAAAGGCCACCGCTACCGGCAGACCGACGTAGCCCAGGCCAATGACCGCAATTTTTCGGTTATGCGCGCTCATGGGATGTTGTAATACTCCTTGTACCAGGAAACGAAATTGGCGATGCCCTGCTTGAAAGGCGTGCCCGGCCGATAACCGATGTCTTCGACCAGGGCGGTGACATCAGCATAGGTGTCCGGCACGTCGCCCGCCTGCAGGGGCAGCATGTTCTTCTTGGCCTCGATACCGAGGCACTCTTCGAGCGCGGCGATGAAGTCCATCAGCGGCACCGGCGAGTTGTTGCCGATGTTGTAGATGCGATACGGCGCCTTGGACGTGCCGGGGTCCGGCGCATCGCTGTTCCAGTCGGGATTGGGCTTGGCGATATTGTCGAGACAACCCATCACGCCGCCGACGATGTCGTCGATGTAGGTGAAGTCACGACGGTGATTGCCGTAGTTGAACACGTCTATCGGTTCGCCGTTCAGGATCTTGCGCGTGAACAGGAACAGCGACATGTCCGGTCGACCCCACGGCCCATAGACCGTGAAGAAGCGCAGGCCGGTGACCGGCAGTCCATATAAATGACTGTAGGTGTGGGCCATCAATTCGTTGGCCTTCTTGGTCGCTGCGTACAGCGACACCGGATGGTCGATGTTGTCGTGCACCGAGAACGGCATGCGCGTGTTGGCGCCATATACCGAGCTCGAGGACGCATAGACCAGGTGCTGGACGCCGTTGTGACGGCAGCCTTCGAGAATATTGGTGGTGCCGACGATGTTGGCGTCGATGTAGGCGTGGGGGTTCTCTATTGAATAGCGCACGCCCGCCTGCGCGGCCAGATGCACCACGCGTTCGGGCTTCTCGGCGGCGAACAGCGCCGGCATGGCGGCGCGGTCTTCGATATTCAACTTGTGGAAAGAGAAGTTGGCGTGGTTCGCGATGCGCGCCAGACGCGCCTCTTTGAGCGATACCTCGTAATAGTCGTTGAGGTTGTCAACGCCCACGACCTCGTCACCTCGCGCGAGCAAACGTTCAGCGAGGCGCGAGCCGATGAAGCCGGCGGCGCCCGTGACCAGAATCTTCATAACGTATTTGGGTACTCGTAAAGTCGGCGTACTTTACACCGTCGGGCTTTATATCGGTGGGAAAGCCCGTGCCCTTAAATCTGTCATGTATCACGAATCTGTTACCATGCCGCGACCATAGCGAACGGGAGAAAACAGATGGCCGGACCCGAGGGCATGAGCGCCGATTCCTTCACAGTCGATGTCGATAACCTGTACCGCGAGGAATCGATCACCGACCTGCGCGCCGCGACCATCCGTCGCCTCATCCCGATCAAGGCCGACGGCAGCGATGACGCTTCGCGCCCGAGCCGCTTTATCGGCGACACCACCCTCATGACCCAGATGGGTCCGATACCGGTGCAGTTCCCGCTCGACGCGCCGACCCTGGCCGAAGCCTGTGCGCTGTTCCCGGCCGGCATCAAGAGCGCCATTGAAAGACTCAACGAACGCGCCCGCGAAATGGCCCGCGAAGAGGCATCGCGCATCGTGGTGCCGGGCCAGGGCGGTCCCGGACCGATGGGCGGCATGCCCGGTCGCGCGGGAGGCAAATTCATCCTCGAATAAGCCCGCGCCGCCGCTGGTGCTGGTCTGACGCCGCCTCCCCTTGCCCATCATGAATGACTCCGGTCTCGATGTTCGCGACCTGCGCGTTGAGCGCGGCGAACGGGTGCTGTTCGACGGCCTGAGCTTTCAGGCGCCGCCCGCCAGCGTCGTGCATCTGCAGGGCGCCAATGGCAGCGGCAAGACCACGCTCATGAAGACCCTGGCCGGACTCGTGACGCCCGACGCCGGCGACATTCACTGGCGCGGCACGCGCCTGACGCGCGCCGCCGACTTCCGCGCCGAGCTCAACTACATCGGCCACCAGGGCGGTCTGAATACCGAGCTCACGGCCTTTGAAAACCTCGAATTCATCGCCACGCTGTGCGCCGCGCCGCGACGCAACAGCATTGCCACCGCCCTGCGCGCCCTCAACGCGGCGAGCTTCGCCGAGCGGCCGGTGCGCTATCTGTCGGCCGGCCAGCGCCAGCGCGTGACCTTGGCGCGGCTCATTCTTTTCGATGCGCCGCTGTGGATGCTGGACGAACCCTTCACCGCTCTCGACCACGCCAGCCGTGCACTGGTGGAGTCGATCATCGACGCCCATGTCGACGCCGGCGGCACGGTGCTGATAGCCACCCATCAGACCTTCGACTCGCGCCACGTCATTCACGCCGTGCCGCTGGCCGAGGCGCGCCCGTGACGCCGGCCACCATCATCGCCGCCGTCGTGCGTCGCGAGTTGCTGCGCGCGGTGCGCAATCAGGCCGAGGCGCTTTATCCCCTGCTGTTCTTCGCGCTGTGCGTGCTCATGTTCCCGTTCGCGCTCGGCACCGACAGCGCCCTGCTGTCCAAGGTCGCCGCGGGCGTGGTGTGGGTGGCGGCGCTGCTCGCCAGCGCGCTGTCATTGGAAGCGCTGTTCCGTGCCGACTATGCCGACGGCACGCTGGAGGTGCTGGTGGTCGGCGGCGCCTCGCTGCCGCTGCTGGGCCTCGGCAAGGCTGCCGCGCACTGGCTGTTATCGGGACTGCCGGTGCTAGTGCTGGCCATACCTTTGGGGCTGTCGCTGGAATTGCAGCCCGCCCTGCTCGGCACCCTGCTCGCCACGCTTGCCCTGGGCAGCGTGTGCATGAGCCTCATCGGCGCCGCCATCAGTGCGCTCACCGTCGGCCTGCGGGGCGGTGGCCTGCTTCTGGCAATGTTGATCCTGCCGTTGTACATTCCGGTGCTCATTTTCGGCGCCTCCGCCACGGCCAATGCCGCGTTGGGGCTGCCCGTCGCCGGGGAGTTGTACTTCCTCGCCGGGCTGCTCGTACTGGCGTTGACGCTGACGCCGTGGGCGACCGCGGCGGCCCTCAGAATCCGCATGAGCTGATGCAACTTATCCTGTCCGCACCACTCCCAAAGTCGGCGCCGCGCGCAGCGTTGCCGCGCGCCCGTCCATGAGGTCGCCGTGAATTTCGCGTTTTTGCACAAGTACGCTTCGCTCATGCATTTCTATCGCCTGAGCCACACCCTCACGCCGTGGCTGGCGGCGGCAACGCTGGCGCTGTTCGCGTGGGGGCTGGTGGGTGGCCTGCTGCTGGCGCCGACCGATTACCAGCAGGGCGACAGCTTCCGCATCATGTATGTCCACGTGCCGGCCGCGTGGATGTCGATGTTCGTGTACGTGACCATGGCGGTGGCCGGCGGCGTGGCCCTGATATGGAAACTCAAGCTGGCTGAAATCGTGTCGCGCGCCTGCGCGCCGCTCGGCGCGAGCTTCACCTTCCTGGCGCTGGTGACCGGGTCCATCTGGGGCAAACCGATGTGGGGCACCTGGTGGGTGTGGGACGCGCGCCTGACTTCCGAACTCATTCTGCTGTTTCTCTATCTCGGCGTGATCGCCCTGCACGGCGCGCTCGACGACCGGCGCGCCGGGGCGCGGGCCGGCGCGGTGCTGGCCCTCATCGGCGTGGTCAACATCCCCATCATCCATTTCTCGGTGGAATGGTGGAGCACCCTGCACCAGGGCGCGACCGTGAGTAAATTTTCGAAGCCGTCCATCCACATCGACATGCTCATCCCGCTGCTGGTCATGATCAGCGCCTTCCAGTGCTATTTCGCCTGGTCGCTGCTGGTGCGGGTGCGCAGCGAGATCCTCGATTACGACCGCAACGCGAGTTGGGTGCGTGAACTCGGCCGCGCGCAGGAGGCCGGCCGGTGAGCGCCCTGCAGGCATTCCTGCACATGGGCGGCTACGCGCCCTATGTGTGGACATCCTATGGGCTGGCGGCGGTGCTGCTCATTTTCAATATCGTGCTGCCACGTCGCGCCGAACAGGCGGCACTGCGCCGCCTCGCGCGGCGCGAGGCCTTGGGAGAAAGCCATGACACCGCGTCGTAAACGCATGTGGATCATTGCGCTGTGCGTGCTCGGTGTGGGCATCGCGGTGGCGCTGATCCTGACCGCCTTCAATCAGAATCTCATGTATTTCTACAGCCCGAGTGAAGTCGCGCGCGGCGAGGCGCCGGGCAATCGCGCGTTCCGGCTCGGCGGCATGGTGGTCAAGGGCAGCGTCGAGCGTGGCGATGCCAAGGATTTGACGGTGCGCTTCAAGGTCACCGATTTTGCCCAGGAGCGCGCCATCGCCTATCGCGGCATCCTGCCCGATCTGTTCCGCGAAGGTCAGGGCATCGTCGCCATCGGACAACTCGATGCGCAAGGCGTGTTCGTCGCCAGCGAGGTGCTGGCCAAACACGATGAAAAATACATGCCGCCGGAAGTGGCGCAGGCACTCAAGGACGGCCAGGCCAGCAAGGCGGCCCAGCCATGATCCCGGAGCTCGGCCATTTCGCGCTGGCGATGGCGCTCGCCATCGCCGTGCTGCAGGCCGTCGTGCCGCTGGTTGGCGCGCAGCGCGGCAATGTGTTGTGGATGTCGCTGGCGCGACCGGCGGCGCGCGCGCAACTGGTGTTTCTGGCGCTGGCGTTCGCGGCTCTGAGCCACGCTTTCATCACCAATGATTTTTCGGTGGCCTATGTCGCCGCCAATTCCAACAGCGCGCTGCCGCTGGCGTTCCGCATCTCGGCGCTGTGGGGCGCCCATGAGGGCTCGCTGCTGCTGTGGGTGTTGTTGCTGGCGGTGTGGTCGTGCGCGGTGAGTTTTGCGAGTCGCGGGCTGCCGCTGGCCTTCGTGGCGCGCGTGCTGGCGGTGATGGCCATCATCAGCATCGGCTTCCTGCTGTTCATGCTCATCACTTCCAATCCGTTCCTGCGCGAGCTGCCGCCGCCCGCCGACGGCGCGGATCTGAATCCGCTGCTGCAGGACTTCGGCCTCGTCATTCATCCGCCCATGCTCTACACCGGCTATGTCGGTTTTTCGGTGGCCTTCAGCTTCGCCATCGCCGGCCTCATCGGCGGTCATCTCGATAGCGCGTGGGCGCGCTGGGCGCGGCCATGGACCCTGCTCGCCTGGTGTTTTCTGACCATCGGCATCGCGCTTGGCAGCTGGTGGGCCTATTACGAACTCGGCTGGGGCGGCTGGTGGTTCTGGGATCCGGTGGAGAATGCATCCTTCATGCCGTGGCTGCTCGGCACCGCGCTCATCCATTCCCTGGCCGCCACCGAAAAGCGCGATGTGTTCAAGAGCTGGACCGTGCTGCTCGCCATCGGCGCCTTCGGTCTGTCCTTGCTTGGCACCTTCCTGGTGCGTTCGGGCGTGCTGACCTCGGTACACGCGTTTGCCAGCGATCCGGCGCGCGGTATTTTCATCCTCGCCTTCCTGGTGCTGGTGATCGGCGGCGCCCTCGTGTTGTATGCGTGGCGCGGCGCCAGCATGGGCGTCAGTGCGAGTTACGCCACCACCTCGCGCGAAACCTTCCTGCTCGCCAACAGCGTGCTCTTGACCGTGGCCTGCGCGACCGTGCTGCTCGGCACCCTGTATCCGCTGGTGCTCGACGCGCTCAATCTCGGCAAGTTGTCGGTCGGTCCGCCCTACTTCAACAACGTATTCATCCCGGTGATGTCGCCGTTGGTGGTGCTGCTCGGCCTCGGCCAGCATGCGCGCTGGAAGCAGGACCGCTTCGCGACCCTGTGCCGCGAATTACGCATGCCCCTGCTCGGCGCCGTGCTGCTGCTCGGCGCGACCGTCGCGGCCATGAGCGAGGCCCGCTCGCCGCGCGCGATTTTCGGCCTGGCGCTCGCGGCGTGGGTGGTCAGCACCAGCATCGGCGGCGTCATTCAGCGCTGCCGCCAGCGCCAGTCGGCGTGGCGCGCGTTCATGAACCTGCCGGCCGCCTATCTCGGCCAGCACCTGGCCCATCTTGGTTTTGCCGTGACCATCGTCGGCGTGACCCTGGTCAGTCTCAACACCGTCGACCTGCACACCCGCATGGCGCCCGGCGAGCGCGCGCAAGTGGCGGGCTACGATTTTCATTTCGTCGCGACCGTGCCGCTCACCGGCCCCAACTACACCGGCACCGAGGCACAGTTCGAGGTGGCACGCCCCGGCGCGGCGCCGATACGCCTGTCGGCGGAAAAGCGTAACTACCATGTGCGCGGCATGCCCATGACCGAGGCCGGCATCGATCCCGGTCTCACCCGCGACATCTATATCTCGCTCGGCGAACCCTTGGACAAGCAGGCCTGGAGCGTGCGCCTGAGCGTCAAGCCCTTCGTGCGCTGGCTGTGGCTGGGCGCGATCCTGATGGCGGCGGGCGGCATCATAGCCATGTGCGACGGCCGCTTTCGCCGCGTGGTCGCACGGCGCGTGGCCAACGTCGGCGGCCGCCAGGGAGCAGCGTCATGAAAAAGATGCCGCTGCGTTTTGGCGTGCCACTGCTGCTGTTTGGCGCCCTGGTGGTATTTCTCGCCATCGGTTTGCAGCGCGATCCGCGCCTGGTGCCCTCGCCCCTCATCGGCAAACCGGCGCCCCAGTTCTCGCTCGGCACGCTCAGCGCGCCCAACAAACCCATGCAGCGCGAAGACCTGCTGGGCCAGCCCTATTTGCTGAACGTATGGGCCTCTTGGTGCGCGCAATGTCGCGAAGAGCACCCGCTGCTGGTCGAACTCGGCAAAGCCGGCAAGGTGAAGCTGGTCGGCCTCAACTACCACGATGAACTCGAGGCCGGTCGCGAGTGGCTCGCGCAGCGCGGCGATCCCTACGGCCTGACCTTGTTCGACCCGGAGGGCAAGCTGGGCCTGGATCTTGGCGTCTACGGCGTGCCGGAAACTTTCGTCATCGATGCCAAGGGTGTCATTCGCTACAAGCACATCGGGCCCTTGAGCAGCGAAGTGCTGAATCGCGAGATCATGCCCTTGCTCGCCAGCCCCGAGCCCCGCGCCCAGTGAAGTCAGTGGCATTGATGTTGTTCTGCCTGCTGTTGCTGGCCGGCGCCCCGGCGTCGGCCAGCGATGCGCCGGCCGAGTTCTCCAATCCCGCCCTGGCGGCCCGTTACGACGTTCTGCTCGGCGAGCTGCGCTGCCTGGTGTGTCAGAACCAGACCTTGAAGGATTCCCACGCCGAGCTCGCCCAGGATCTGCGCGACGAGGTCAAACGCCTGCTGGAGAAGGGCGACAGCGACGCCGCCATCCGCGATTACCTGGTGGCGCGTTATGGCGACTTTGTGCTGTACAGCCCGCCGCTCAAAGAATCCACCTGGCTCTTGTGGCTGGGGCCGTTCGTGCTGCTGGCGCTGGCGGTGATGGTGGTCGTGATGATGAGTCGCCGCCGCGCGCCGCCGCCGGCGCCCCTCGATGACACTGAACGCGCGCGCCTCGCGCAGGCACTGGCGGAGCGCAGAGAACACCCATGAATTTCTGGTTGGCCCTGGCCGCGCTCACCGCGCTGGCGCTGGCATTGCTGTGGCTGCCCTTGCGTCGTGCGCAACGGGATTCGGCGGCCGCCACTGACGATCAACTGCGGCGCCTGCAGGAATTCGACGCCGAACTCGCGGCCGGCGACATCGATGCGAACATTGCACCGGCCTTGCGCGCCGAGCTCGAACGCGCGGTGGTCGACGGTCTGCCGGCCGAAGCGCCGGTCGCCACTGTCAATGTCGCAGGTCGCGCGCCGCTCGCTCTGTTGTGCCTGCTGGCGCCGCTCGCCGCCGGCGGCCTGTATTGGCAGTTGGGCTCGCCGGAGCTCGCCACCTACAGCGCCGCCCATCCCCACACCGACTGGCGCGACCAGGCAACGTCCATCGACTATTTCGTCGGCCGCGTGCGCGAGCGTCTGGCCAAGCAGCCCGACGATGCCGATGCCTGGGCCTTGCTGGCGCGCACCGAGATGCAGCTTGGCCATTACAGCGAGGCGGTCTCCGCCGCCGAGAGCCTCAACCGGCTGTTGCCGGACCATGCCGGCGCCATGCTGCTGCTGGTCGATGCGCTGCTCATGGCTGGTGGTGACGAGCATCGCGGTCGTGCCCTGGCCTTGACCGGCAAGGTGCTCAGCAACGAACCGAACAATCCGTCGGCGCTGGTTATGAAGGGTCTGTTCGAACAGCAGGAAGGCGACACCGCGACCGCGCTCGCGACCTGGCAACAGGCCCTGGGCCTGGCCGGCCAGGACAGTGGCTTGAAGAGCGAGATTCAACAATTGATTGAGCGCGCCGGCGGCAGCGTGCAGAAGGCCACGCCGCGCGTGGCGGTGAAAGTGAATGTCACACTCGCGCCCGAACTCGCGGCCCAGGCCCAGCCGGGCGACGCCGTGTTCATCGCCGCGCGGGCGGTGGACGGACCCCCCATGCCGCTGGCAGTGTCACGTCACACGGTGGCCGAATTGCCGTTGTCCATCACCCTCGACGACAGCATGGCGATGATGCCCGGCCATTCGCTGGCCGACGTGCAGCAGTTTTACGTGATGGCGCGGATTTCCAAGAGCGGCACTGCCAATGCAAGCAGCGGCGATCTGGAAGGCAAGTCCAGCACGCTTTCCGTCAAGGACGCCGCTGAAGTCGCTATCAGCATCGATCACACCCTGCCCTGATCGCGTGCGGCGCGCCCGTCCGCGGCGCGCCCTTGCCCGAATTCAAACATGTTCACCTCGATGTCGCGTGCGCTGCGGCAAAACCCCTTGCCATGCCGTGGCACCCCCCCTACCCTTGCAAGGCTCAAGACGGCGACCTTGTTTCGATGACTTACTGCGTAGCGATAAAACTGAATGCCGGATTAGTGTTCCTGTCCGACTCACGCACCAACGCGGGCGTCGATCAGATCAGCACCTATTCGAAGATGCATACCTTCGGTCTGGATGGCGCGCGGCAGTTCTGCCTGCTGACCTCGGGCAACCTCGCCACCGCGCAAGGCATCGTCGCGCAGATTCGCCACGACATAGACCATGGCATGCCCCTGAGCCTCATGACGCTGTCCAGCATGGACGAAGCGGCCGACTACATCGGTCAACTGAGCGTCATGCAACAGAAGAAGGCTGGCGGCGGCATCGACTTCGAAGCCAGCGTGCTGTTCGGCGGTCAGATTCTCGGCAGCGCACCCGATGTGTTCCTGATCTACCCGCAGGGCAACCACATCGCCACCTCACGCACCACGCCGTTCCTGCAGATAGGCGAAAGCAAGTACGGCAAGCCGATACTCGATCGCATCCTGAAACCCGACACCGCCTTGCATACCGCGGTGCTGTGCGGGCTGGTGTCGATGGACTCGACCATGCGCAGCAACGTTACCGTCGGCCCGCCGATAGAAGTGCTGGCCTACAAGACCGACTCGCTGGAAATGCACAATCGCCTCATTCTCGAAGAAGACAGCGATTACCTGCGTGAACTGAAGCGCAACTGGGACGAACGTCTGAAGGATGCCTTCCGCTCCCTGCCGCCGCCCGCGTGGGCGACGATGTGGGATCAGGCTGACGGCGAGGCGGCGGCGCAGCAGCGTTGACGCCGGCGGTCAGCGCGACCGCCGCCTGCAATATTTCCTCAGCGCTGCGCTTCGAACCAGCTGGCGTTAATCACCGCATGCAGCGCGTTGAATTCGATCTGCATCTCATCGATGAAGTCGTGCACCCCATCCTCTTTCAAAAGCTGCGTCAGATTGGCCTGTCGCACGTGATCCATGGCCGCCGTCACGGTCGCGACCGCCGCTTCGTTGTGCGGCAGGTGACGCAGGCAGGACGCCAGCGCCTGCAGGCAATTGGACACCGCGCGCGGGAAGTTCTCGTCCTGTAGAAGATACGCCGTGACCTCCTCGGCGCAGATGCGTCCCGGCACGGCGCGGCGATACATCTGCAGCGCGTTCAATGAGCGCAGCACGTTCATCCACAGAATGCTTTCGTAAGGGTCGGACTCGCGCGACGCGGCGCCATCCTGGCGACTGCCGGTGCCCCACGGAAAAACATTGGCGGTGCCGACGTCGACGATGCGCGAGGTCATGTCGGCGCGTTCGAGATAGCGCCCCGCGCGCAGAAAGTGATAGGCCGCATCGCGGCTCATGCTGCCCGCCATGCATCCCACCAAGTATTGGCAGGACTCGATGACGCGGCCAAGAAAGGCGTCACGGCCACGACGCGACGCCGCACTGTCGACGTTGTCGTTGAGATAGATATGCAGATCGTTGATGCCTTCCCAGATGCTCACCGGCACCATCTCGCGCACCGTGCGTGCGTTCTCGCGCGCGCTGTCGGCGGAATTGATGATTGAAGTGGGATTGTCCCTGTCGGTCAGATAGAAGCGCGCCACGTTGTGTTCGTCGGCGACACTGTAGCGCGCGGCGAAATCCTCGCTGCTGCCGGTGATGGCGAGCAGCGACTCCCAGCGCAGCTTGGCCGAACTCGGTAAATCGAGCAGCACGTTGCCATACACGCTGACCAGGCGCGCGCTGTTCTCGATGCGCTCGAGATAGCGCCCCAGCCAGTAAACCCTTTCGGCGACCCGCGACAGCATACTCATGGGCAGTCCACGATCCAGGTGTCCTTGCTGCCACCGCCCTGGGAAGAATTGACCACGAAAGAGCCCTTCTTGAGTGCCACGCGCGTCAGGCCGCCGGGCGTCACATAGTGTTGCGCGCCCTGCAGGATGAAGGGCCTGAGATCGAGATGGCGCGGCTCGATGTCGTCGCCGCACACGGTCGGACAGGTCGACAGCGCGACCAATGGCTGCGCGACATAATTGCGCGGGTTGGCGCGCAGCAGCCGCGCAAAGGCATGGCGTTCGTCAGCACTGGCGCTCGGCCCCATCAACATGCCATAGCCGCCCGATTCGTTGACGGGTTTCACCACCAGCTTGTCGAGATGCTGCAGCACGAACGCGCAGGGCTCTTTCTCGCCGCAGCGATAGGTCTCGACAGTGGGCAGGATGGCGTCCTGGTCTAGGTAATAGCGAATCATGTCGGGCACGTAGGTGTAGACCGCCTTGTCATCGGCGACGCCCGCGCCCGGCGCATTGGCGAGCGCCACCTTGCCGCGCAGCCAGGCGCGCATGAGGCCCGGCACGCCGAGCGTAGAATCGGGATTGAATACTTCGGGATCGAGGAATAGATCGTCGATGCGCCTATAAATGACATCGACGCGCGCCTGGCCGGCGATGGTGCGCATGTACACGCAGTCATCACTGCCGACGAACAGATCGCCGCCCTCGACCAGCTCGGCGCCCATCTGCTGGGCGAGATAGGAGTGTTCGAAGTAGGCCGAGTTGTAGATGCCCGGCGTCAGCACCACCACCACCGGCCGCTGGCCTTCGCGCGGCGACAGCGAAGCCAGCATCGCGAACAGGTGGGCGGTGTACTCGCCTATCGGCCGCATGTTGTCGGCGGCGAACAGTTCGGGAAACACGCGCTTGGTGACCTTGCGGTTCTCGAGCATGTAAGAAACGCCCGATGGCACGCGCAGGTTGTCCTCCAGCACATAGAAGGTGCCGTCGCGGTCGCGAATCAGATCGCTGCCGCAGATGTGCGCCCACACGCCATGCTTGGGTCGCATGCCGACGCAGGCAGCACGGAAGTTGCCCGACTCGACGATGAGTTCACGCGGCACCACGCGGTCGCGCAGGATGCGCTGTTCGTTGTAGACATCGTCGATGAACAGATTGAGGGCCGTGAGTCGCTGCACCAGCCCGGCCTCGACGCGATCCCAGTCGCTCCCCGAAATGGTGCGCGGAATGATGTCGTAGGGCCATGCGCGATCAATATTGGTGCCTTCACTGTAGACCGTGAAGGTGATGCCCATGGTCTTGACCGCGAGTTCCGCGGCGCGCTGGCGCTCACGAATCTCATCCATGGTCAGCGAACGGATATGCTTCGCGACGGCGCTTCCCGCCGCGCGCGCGCTGCCACGCTCGGCGATCAGTTCGTCATAGAAGCCGCGACTGTCATAGTTCTGCCAGGAGAATTTCATAAATCGCTCTTGGCATGATTCATGCCATCTTCGAGTCAGAATGAAGCAGCTACTCTCCACTGTACCGGCGCCGCGCGCCGCAGGCCTTGAGGAATCGATCGCGTGAGCATCCGCGTAGCCATCCGACACCACACCGACTACCGCTTCGACCGGCCCGTGGCCCTGGGGCCGCACGTGCTGCGCATGAAGCCCGCGCCCCATACGCGCACACGCATCGAATCCTATTCCATGACTATCCAGCCCGACGGTCATTTCATCAACTGGCAGCAGGATGCCTACGCCAATCACCTGGCGCGCGTGGTGTTTCCCGAGCCCAGCGCACGGCTCACGGTCGATGTCGAAGTGATCGTGGAAATGGTCGCCATCAATCCCTTCGACTTCTTCCTCGAAGAGAGCGCCATGACCTGCCCCTTCGACTACGCCCCGGCGCTGGTCGATGACCTCGCACCCTATCGCGTGGTGTCGGACAACGGCCCGCTGCTGCAGGCGTGGCTGAGCGGGGTGCCGCGCGAGACCATGCCGACCATTGATTTTCTGGTCGCACTCAACCAGCGCCTCGAGCAGGACATCGACTACATCGTGCGCCTCGAGCCGGGTGTGCAGAGCTGCGAGGAAACCCTCGCCAGCGGCCGCGGTTCCTGCCGTGACAGTGCCTGGCTGCTGGTGCAGATAGCGCGTCACGTCGGCCTCGCGAGCCGCTTCGTATCCGGCTACCTGGTGCAGTTAACGGAGGACATCAAGGCCTTGGACGGCCCGTCGGGGCCGAGCGCCGACTTCAGCGATCTGCATGCCTGGGCCGAGGTCTATCTGCCCGGTGCGGGCTGGGTGGGTCTCGACCCGACCTCTGGCCTGTTCGCCGCCGAAGGTCACATTCCATTGGCGGCCACGCCGCATTTCAGCCATGCGGCAGCGGTCGAAGGCGCCACCGAGCGCTGCGAGGTCGAACTCGAGTACAGCAACAGCGTGGTGCGTGTGCATGAAGACCGGCGCGTCACCAAGCCCTACAGCGAAGCGCAATGGCAGTGCATCGATGCCATCGGCCGCCAGGTCGATGCGGACCTCGCGGCCAAGGACGTGCGCCTGACCATGGGCGGCGAACCGACCTTCGTGTCGGTCGACGACTTCGAGAGCCCGCAGTGGACGACTGCGGCCGACGGCCCGGGCAAGCGCCATGCCGCCGAGGTATTGCTGGAACGACTGCACGGCCACTACGCGCCGGGTGGCCTGGTCCATCACGGCATCGGCAAGTGGTACCCGGGCGAAGAACTGCCGCGCTGGGCGCTCGGCATCTTCTGGCGCAAGGACGGCGAGCCGCTATGGGCCAAGCCCGAGCTGCTCGCCAACCTCGCCAGAGCCGACGCGCCGCTGGCCGCTGCCATCGACCAGATCTTCGCGGCCCGCCTGGCCGCGCGCCTGGGGCTCGAACCGAAATACGTGCAGACGGCTTTCGAAGACAGTTACTACTACCTGTGGAAAGAAGGCACGCTGCCGCTCAACATCGAACCGACCGACGCGCGCCTGGCGAGCCCGGTGGAACGCGCGCGTCTGCGGCGCTTGTTCGAAGGCGCATTGCACAGACCGGCGGGTTACGTATTGCCCTTGGCACGCGGCATTGCCGGCGGCTGGCGCAGCGGCAGTTGGCCCTTGCGCCGTGGCCATCTGTTTCTGATCCCCGGCGATTCACCGCTGGGCCTGCGTCTGCCAGTGCAATCGCTGCCGGCTGCCGCCGACCCGGGGCGCGAAGAAGCGCCGGTCAGCGATCCGTTCGCGCCGCCGCAGCCGCTCATGCCGCGTCATTGGTACCGCCAGGCGCCGACACTGCGCAGCGCGCCGCCTGCGCGCAAGCCGCCCGTCGTCGATGACAGCCTGGTGCGCACCGCGCTGTGCACCGAAGTGCGCGACGGACGCCTGCACCTGTTCCTGCCGCCGCTGGTGAATCTCGCCGACTACGTGGAATTGATCCATGCGATCGAGGCGACCGCGGAAGAACTCCGGCAGCCCGTGGTGATTGAAGGCTATGAGCCACCGCGCGACGCACGACTGTCCATGTTGCAGATCACGCCCGACCCCGGCGTCATCGAAGTCAACGTGCAACCCTGCCACAGCTGGCCTGAACTGGTGGAGCTCAGCACCTCGCTGTATGAACACGCGCGGCAGTCGCGGCTCGCCACCGAAAAATTCATGCTCGACGGTCGCCACACCGGCACCGGCGGCGGCAACCATGTGACGCTCGGCGGCACCACGCCGGCCGATTCGCCGCTGCTGCGACGTCCGCATCTGCTCGGCTCACTGCTGCGCTTCTGGCAGAACCACCCATCGCTGTCCTATCTGTTTTCCGGTTTGTTCATCGGCCCGACCAGCCAGGCGCCGCGCGTCGACGAAGCGCGCGATGACCGGCTGCATGAACTCGCCACCGCGCTCGCACAGTTGCCGCGTGGCGATGCGCAAGTCGCGCCGTGGCTGGTCGACCGGGTGATGCGCAATCAGCTCATCGATCTGACCGGCAACACCCATCGTGCCGAGTTCTGCATCGACAAGCTCTATTCACCTGACCACAGCGGCGGCCGCCGCGGCCTGCTGGAATTTCGCGCCTTTGAAATGCCGCCCCATGCGCGCATGAGCCTGACCCAGATGCTGCTGCTGCGCGCTCTGGTGGCGAGCTTCTGGGACCGGCCCTATGAGCACCCGCTCATCCACTGGGGCACGCAGCTGCATGACAGGTTCATGCTGCCGTGGTTCGTGTGGAATGATTTTCGTGAAGTCATCGATGAACTCGCGACGCGTGGCTATGGCTTCGACGCGGCCTGGTATGAGCCGTTCTTCGAGTTCCGCTTCCCGAGCTTCGGGCAGATTGCCTATCGCGGCATCGAATTGAATCTGCGCACCGCGCTCGAGCCCTGGCATGTGCTCGGTGAAGAGAACGGCACTGCGCGCTATGTCGATTCGTCAGTGGAACGTCTGCAGGTCGAAGTGACGGGCTTCGTGCCCGAGCGTTACGGCATTGCGTGCAATGGCCGCGCGGTGCCGCTGCAACCGACCGGCGTGCGCGGCAACTATGTCGGCGGCGTGCGCTTCAAGGCCTGGGATCCGCCGTCGGCCATGCACCCGACCATCCGCTCGCATAATCCGCTGACCTTCGACCTGGTCGATATCGCCAACGGCCGCGCGCTGGCCGGCTGTCGTTATCACGTCGCCCATCCCGGCGGCCGCAGTTACGACACCTACCCGGTCAATGCGCGCGAAGCGGAAGCGCGGCGTCTGGCGCGCTTCGAACGGCAAGGGCATACGCAGGGACAGGTCGAATGGCGCAAGGCAGAGATTGCGGTGGATATGCCGTTTACGCTGGATTTGCGCCGCTGAGGCGGACTTCAATGTGCGAATTCATTCGCACATTAGACCGCCCCGCCCGCCGTCAACCCTCACCAAACGTCGCCGCGAACGCATTGAAAAATTTCTCGGTCATGCGTCGCGTGGCGCCGTTCAACCAGCGCGCGCCAATCCTGGCGATGCGGCCACTGGCCGACAGGCGCGCGGCGTAACGCAGCGACGTGCCGCTGTGCACGCTCATGAGCCACACGTCCGCCACACCTTCACCGACCCCCGACAGCCCGCCCTGGCTGCGCCCGGTCAAGGTGTAGGAATCCGGCGCGCGCACGTTGGACAACACCAGCACGGTCATGAAAGTGGCCTTGATGGGGCCGTAGCTCAGCAGGATCTCGCATTCGAAATTTTCCGCGTCGATGCGCGTCATGCGCTGACAGCCGGGGATGCAGCGCACCAGCACCTCGGGGTCATTGAGACTGCGCCACACGTCGCCGGGCGGCGCGGGCAGCAGGAATTCGCCTTCAACGTCCATCGACAATCAATGCACGCGCAATACCACGGCCATCGCCGTGTCACCGGCGGCGCAGCCATGGAACAGGCCATAGCCGCCGCCGAGCAGCACCAGTTCTTCAATCAGTTCGATGATCGCGCGCATGCCGGTGGGCGCCTGCGGATGGCCCCAAATCAATGAGCAGCCGTAGTTGTTCATGGTCGCCAGCGGCGCGCCGGTTTCGCGCGCGAAGATGATGTCGTTCAAGGCGAACGGATTGTGCGACTTGATGGCAGCGAGATCCTTGATGCCGATGCCGGCGGCGGCCAGCGCGCGCTGCGCGGCGCCGATGGGCGCGGCAGGCATGTAGGCCAACTCCGTACGCGCCTGGCCGCTGGCCAGGAGTTCGATGTGTATCGACGCATCGCGCGCCAGGTCCCGCGCGCGCGCGGGCGTGGTCACCACCATGCCGGCGTTGCCGTCGGCGGGATGGGTCTGGGCGCCGAAGCTCACAGTGCCGTCCGGCATCACCGGCGTGAGGCGCGCGAGACCCGCGGCGGTGGTTTCATGCACGCCTTCATCGCCGTGCAAGGTCGCCACCACGCGCTTGCTGCGCTGGTCGGGCACCGCCAGCGGCGTGACCATGTAGCGACTTTGAAAAGTGCGACCGTCGGCGTCGGGCGTGGTCGCCGCGCGGTACTGTTCATAGCGGCGCACGACCAGCGCATGTTGCTCTTCGCGGCTCACCTGCCACTTGCGCGCGCAGTTCTCGGCGGTCGTGAGCATGTTGCAGCCGGCCAGCGGGTCCTTGTCGAAGTTGCCCAAGACCCAGTCTTCGCTCTCGCCGCTGCCGCCCGCGCCCTGGGGATTGGGGTAATAGAGGTGTGGGCCGTTGGATACCCGGTCGGCGGTGATGGTGAGCGCGCAGTCCGCGGCGCCACTCGCCACTTCCTGCGCGGCCTGCACCAGCACCCGTGCGCTGGTCGCGCAGGCCTGCATGATGGTGGGACCGCCGATGTGGGCGGCGCCCATCTCGCCGGTCAGCCACGGCAGGCCATAAAAAGAATTGCGCTGTGGCACCGTCATGCCCAGCACGCCGTAATCGAAGGCGTTCAGCTCAATCGCCCGGGCGGCCAGCGCGTCGCGCGCCACGCGGGCGGCGAAACGCAGGCTGTGCAGATGGGCGAGGCTGCCCTGCCAGCGCGCGAAGGGCGTGCACCAGTAGGCGCCATGGGGGATCGCGATCACTGGAATCGAAGCTGACATCGAGGCGGACACCCACGCGTGGTCGAAGCGCGCGACTATATCAGCCCGCCGGCGCGCCGCTGACTACCAGCCGAGCTTGGCGGCCAACGCCGCCGGGAGCAGCGCCGAAGGCGGTGACGGACCTTCCAGCAGCGCGCGCAACGCATCGCTTATCGGCGCCGCGGCGAGACTGTTGTCATCATTGATACGGGCGTAGACGCGGGTGGCGCTGCCGACATAGACCGGTGCGCCGTCGCGTGCGGCCACGCACTCGCTGCCCCACTTCAGGGAACTGCGGCCGAGGTGCAGGACCGACACCCGGCACAGCACCGGCTCGCCATAGCGGATGGGGCCGGTGAAGCGGAAGCCCACCTCGCCCATCACGAAAGTCGTGCGGTCGCGCGCAATCATGTCTTCAATAGGATGGCCGAGCGCCCGCCACAGGGCATGCTCGGTATCGTTGAACCAGGCCAGCATGTGCGGGTAATAGACCAAGCCAAAAGGATCGCACTCGCCCCAGGTCACCACGTGCTCGCGCCAATAACTCAGCATTGCCCCACCCAAGCCCTGGCCTGTCGACCTTATTCCAGCCCCAGCGAGAAGACGTTCTCGAGGTCGTGCCGGGAATAGGTCTTGAATGCAATCATGGTCTCGGTGCGCTCGATGCCCTCGACCTTGACCATGCGCTCGGTGACCATGTCGGCGATGTCCTCGTTCTGCTTGACCCGCACCAAGGCCACCACGTCGTAACTGCCCCCGACCGAATAAACCTCGGAGATCTCCGGGAACGCCGCCAGCGCCTGCGCGACGTCCTTGGTCCGTCCATGACGCGTCTGGATAAGTACGATCGCCGTCACCATGCCGCCGTGCCCCGCTGCCAAAGAATGAAGGCCGTCATCGTACTGGAAATCGTGCTGCGCTCCGACTGCGGCAGGGCCGGCGCGCACGGTCCTGTCGCGGTGCCGCAGCGCACCATCCGCAGGACGACACCAGGCATCGGCGCGCCCGCGAAAATAATTTGAACCGGCCCTTGTGGCGTCGGCACTTACCCAGCGAAAGGGCCGTCGTCCAATCCCTTCAAAAGCCTTGGACGATATCGCCGGCTGCGTTACCTTATGCGGCTAGCGATACGTTCTCGCATCGTTGAAGGGGTGCTCAATCAGCAACGGGACACGGTCCCGAGTTCTGACTAGTACTACCGATTCCATTCGGAAAGGCAGGGGAAACAATGCATATCAAGAAATATGATTTCGAATACAGCCGTCGCGCATTCATGGAGAAGACGGCCAAGGGCGCCGGCAGTGCCGGTATCCTGAGCGCTCTGTGGCCATTGATGGCCAAGTCCGGCGACAGCTTCAAGGCTTATCCGGAAGAACTGACCAACATCGAGGCCTACACCAAGGGCAAGATCAAGGTCGGTGACACCATCAGCAAGGACAACGTCGAACTGGTCCAGGATCTCATCGACCCGATGTTGTTCCAGGAAGTGAGCCAGGACAACCGCACCTTCACGATCTTCGGCACCCAGACCGAGACCACCGCGCAGTTTCCGCCCTACTACCTCGATGCGACCCTCAAGAACTGGGGCCAGGCGCAGTTCGGTTCCGACGGCAACGTGTATACCAAGGACGGCAAGCCGTGGATCGGTGGCCATCCCTTCCCGGAAGCACAGACCGGCCAGGAATGTATCGCCAACGTGACCCTCTCCTGGGGCCGTCATGACCAGGACATCTTCGCCATTCCGACCTACGCGTTGGACTCCGAAGGCGACGTCCAATACGAATACCACTTCGTGTGGGCCCAGCAGCAGACCCAGGGTCTGGTGAATCCGGCTTCCGCGAATGGCGGCACCTCGCTGGCCGGCCATGAAGACATGATTCGTTTCCAGTCGGTATGGTTTACCGCCCCGAACGACATCAAGGGTACCGCATTCATGAACGAGTGGTACTACGACCAGGCCAAGTTCCCTGAACTGTACGGCTACCTGCCGGCGTTCAAGCGCGTGCGCCGCTTCCCGACCAACCAGCGTTTCGAGCCGCTCGTTGCCGGTATCAACCTGTTCCTCTCCGACGCATGGGCCGCTGGCGACCCGATGCTGACCTGGGGCAACTGGAAGATCGTACACCGCGGTCCGTTCCTGGGCGCAATGCACTACCAGTGGCGTCCGAACCTCGACAACTGGACCCACCCGACCGTCGGTGGCCCGAAGGGCACCACCTACTACAACGTCGGCAAGTCGCTCATCCCGGAAGTCATCGTGCTCGAAGGCGAGCCCACCGGCTTCCCGCGCGCACCGCTGCAGAAGCGCCGCATCTATCTCGATGCGCGCAACCTCGAGTACCCGCAGGCCATCTCCTATGACCGCCGTGGCGAGATCTGGAAGTCCTTCGAACCGGGCTTCTCGATGTACGACACCAGCATGTTCAAGAAGCCGGGCACCGGCGTGCCGGATTGCGGCGACCATGTGGTGAAGGCTTCTGACGGCCGCTCCGAGTGGAGCTGGAACTGGGTTATCTCGAACGATATCCAGTCCAAGCGCGTCACCCGCTTCTGCCAGTCCGAGCATTGCCAGGGCGGCTGGAAGTCGGGCTACGATCAGATTGAACCGAACAAGTTCATCTCTGATTACATCACGCAGTCCGCGATGCGCCGTCTGGGTACCTAGTACCCGACAGCACAGCCGTGCACAAAAGGCCGCGGGATGGGCAACCACCCCGCGGTTTTTTTTTTGCGCGAGTTGCGCTCCATCAGGCAACAGGGAGGATGGCGAACCATACTGCGCAGACGGCGAACCTAGCCGTTGCCAGCAGTCCATGAGGTCTATCGATGACGAACCAAGACACATCCGCACGGCCCGTTGCGGGACGCAATATCCTGATCGTCGGCGGCGGCACCGCCGGCTGGATGACCGCCGCCCTGCTCGCCCACGGCTGGGCCAAACACGGCTTTCAGATCACCCTGCTCGAATCCGACAGCATCGGCACCAT
>JADLGE010000024.1 GCA_020849475.1 Gammaproteobacteria bacterium | reverse complement strand
GGCATCGAGCGCGCGCCGCCCGGCAAAGCGATAACGCACCAGCACCCAGGTCACCAAGAGACCAAACACCAGGTTGATGGCCGCCGCCAGCAGTGCACAGCCGAAGCTCACGCGGTAGGCGGCCAGCACACGCGGCGCGGTGGCCGCCGCCCAGAACGCATCGACGCCCAACTGCAGCGACTTGATGATGGCCGCCGAAAGCGGGATGAGCACGATGAGGCTCAAGTAGAACAGGCTCACGCCCAGGGTCAGTCCGAAGCCCGGCAGCGCGCTGTGGCGGCGAAAATGATCGCGCCACGCGCGGCCGCGAAAGTAGCCGCGATTCAGCCACGGCAGGCGCGCGGCGGCATCGCTGGTGGAAAGGCTCATGGGCTTGCCTCGACCGCGCCTATTGGTTCAGGAAAATCTGGTCGAACAGCGCGCCGTCGGCGAAGTGCGTGGCCTGCGCCTTCTTCCAGCCGCCGAACTCTTGATCGACCGTGACGAACTCGGTGTCTTTGAAAGTGGCGCTGAATCTGGCGGCCACCTGCGGGTCGCGCGGGCGATAGAAATTGCGCCCCGCGATCTCCTGACCTTCCGGGCTATAGAGATATTCGATATAGGCCTGCGCCACTTTCAAGGCGCCATGTCTGTCGGCGACTTTCGACACCACTGCCACCGGCGGCTCGGCGAGGATGCTCAAAGAAGGCACCACGATTTCGAACTGCTCCGGCCCGAGTTCCTTGACGGCGAGATAAGCCTCGTTTTCCCACGCCACCAGCACATCGCCGATGCCGCGCTCGACGAAGGTGGTGGTCGCGCCGCGCGCACCGGTATCGAGCACCGCGACATTGCGGAACAGCTTTTTGACGAAGTCCTGCGCTTGCGCGTCGCTGCCGAGCTTGTGCTTGGCGTATGCCCACGCCGCGAGGTAGTTCCAGCGTGCGCCGCCCGAGGTCTTGGGATTGGGTGACACCACCGACACATCCTTGCGCACGAGGTCATCCCAATCCTTGATGCCCTTGGGGTTGCCCTTGCGCACCAGCAGCACAATCGTCGAGGTATAGGGCGAGCTGTTGTTGGGGTAAGCCTGCTGCCAATCCTTGCTCAAGAGGCCCGACTTCTCGGCGATGGCGTCGATGTCGTAGGCGAGCGCCAAGGTCACCACATCCGCGTCGAGGCCGTCGATGACCGCACGCGCCTGCTTGCCCGAGCCGCCATGGGATTGATTGACGGTCACGGCCTCGCCGCCCTGCGCCGCCCAATGCTTGGCGAACGCGGCGTTGTACTCCTGGTAGAGCTCCCGGGTCGGGTCATAGGACACGTTCAACAGCGTGACGTCGGCCTGCGCCTGCGAACCTGTCAAAAGGGCAGCGCCCAACAGTGCGCGTTCAAGTAACTTCTTCATGCGTGCTTGCTCCTCGCTGCCGGACAACTCAGTAGGCAATCTGGAAACGCGTGAACAACACGCGCTCGGTTTCACGATCGAGTGGCGCACGCGTGCTGCCACCGCCACCGCCGTTGAACCAGGTGTTTTCGTAATCGACGTTGAGCTTGAAATTGCGATTCAGATACCAGTTCACACCCAAGGCCCAGGCGCTGGCGCGCTGCGCCGATTGCCGTGGGTCGGCAAACGCCGTGCCGGCGTTGTTGGCGGTGACACCGCGAAAGGCGTCCTTGTCGATTTGCAAATCGCTGACGCGCGCCACCAGTTCCCATGCGCCCCAGGCGCCGGCCAGCGGATCGAAGTTGCGCGACGGCTTGACGCCGCGATAGCTGGCGTCTTCGCCCGTCAGCACCCAGAAGCCCTGCAGCTGCCAAGCGTCATGCGCGAGGGTGTCGCGGTGATCGCCGAAAGCGACTTCCTGGGCGGAGCGCACCCACTCACCGAACAGACCGAACTGACGCCAGCACCAATAGGCCTGCGGCATGATGCGGAAGCGGGTGCCGTCGGCGACGGTGGTATTGGCCAGCACGGTGGTCAGCGGCACGTTGACAGTCTTGCCATCGGCGGCCACCACGTCGGTATTGGCGCCGGTGCTGCGGTAGCGGAAGAAGCGCTGCTGGCCGGGCGTCACATAACTGCCGAGCGCCGCGGTTACGTTGTTGGAAGCAACCGAGAATTCTTCCTTGCCGTAGCTGCCCGAAACACCGACGCCTAGCCCCTGCAAGGGCCCGTACCAGTTCTTGAACGGCAGCGCGAAGATGCGGACGACGAAATCCTTGTCGTCGTTGTTGTCGGACGCGCCGATGTTGGCGAGATCCTGCACGCCGTTGAAAGCGCCGACCGTGTAGTTCAAGCGTTCGTCAAACAGGTCGCCCGTCAGCACCACGCCGAAGTCGCGGTTGGGAATGAGATTGCGCGGCAGGCCGCGTTCGACGAATTCCAGTTCCGACGCCGAGGCCAATTGCTCGAGACCGAGCGGCGTCTTCATCTTGCCGAAGCCCAGGCGCGCGAACGGCAACTGGCGCCATTCGCCGTAGCCGTCCTGCAAGGTCACGGCATTGCTGGCGAAGTCCGCCATCAGGCGGTAATAGAAATTCTTGTAGACCGTGCCTTCGATGATTGGGCGCACACGGCGAAACAAAAACGTGTCGGTGTCGGTGTCGACGTCGGCGTTGTCGGCCAGGTAGTAGCGGCCATCGAGTTGCACGTAACCGCGCAGCTTCATCTCAAAGTTGCCATCGGGCGTGGTGACGGCGAGGCCTTTGTCACCGAGCGCCACCCCCGGCGTCTTGACGCGGTTGGCGGTCGCCTCTTCGGCCTGCACTTCCAGGCGTCGCTCAATGGCGGCGACTTTCTGCGCGAGCTGCGGTTGTGGCGGCGCGGACGCCACCGACTGGGCTTGGCTCTGCGCGGCCAGCGCCGCTTCCAGTTGTTGCACGCGGGCCTTCAGCTCGGCGAGCTGAGCGGCGAGGTCAGCGGGTGCAACGGCGGTATCGGCGTGGGCTGGCAGCGCCAGCGCCAAGGCCAACAAGAGCGACCAGGGTCGAAGTGTTTTCATCGGACGGATTCCAGCAGTTGGGCAGTGGAGTGATTGCACTTCCGGCGGTCCGGTCGGTGATGGTTCAGAAACGGGGACGGGCGGATGTCGCGAGACTCAGCGCGCGCTCGAGCCGCCGCCGCTCTCGGACGACACGGCGGGGCGCAACTTCTCGCGCTTTTCAATCTGCATGATGCGACCGTCAGGAATGGTGACCTCGACGGCGCCGTAGCGAATGCTGGCAATGGCCTCGGCGACCAGTTCTTCGGGCTGGCGCGACTGCGGGT
Organism: Gammaproteobacteria bacterium; assembly: GCA_020849475.1. Classification (GTDB taxonomy): domain Bacteria; phylum Pseudomonadota; class Gammaproteobacteria; genus JADJYF01. Next base: position 64,754 of record JADLGE010000024.1, on the reverse strand, counting down.
GGCTGGGCTTGCTCATGGCTGGTCTCGGTCATTTAATGCTCTAATCGAATACGAATTGCAGTTTTAGTGCCATTAAGAAATAATGCATAAAGACAGTTGCTTATAAAAAAATAATCACCGCGTCCGTGATATTTACCAACAAAGCGATTTAATTCCACGCGCGAACTTTTATATATGACGGATTCAGAATTTCAGCCGACCTTGCTCGCCGTGTGGCGGGCAGCGGCACGGCACGCAGACCTGGGGATGGCGATGACTGCCATGGCCGCGCCTTTGCACGCGCTGTGGCCGGAACTGCGCCTGGCCTTACGAGGCTTTGAACGCGGCCTGCCCGGCGTTGCGACCTTGGCTGACAGCCAGCAACAGCCCGCGAAGCCCGAAACCCTTCTGTTTACCGATGACATGTTGGAACGCCTGCGGCGCTGGGCCGAGCGCAAGCGGGTGATGGCGCGCCATGAACTCGGCGCCATCGAGCCGCTGGTACTGCGCGCCATTCCCGCGACAGCGCCGCCCGATTGCCTGGTCGGCGGCCTCGCTGACGATGGGGGCGGTCTCGGTCTCCTGGTCGGCAGTCATGCCCAGGGACTGGCCTTCAGCGCGCTCGAACGCGGCCGTTTCGCCGCCCTGCTCGAGCCGTTTTCAACGGCGCTCGGCGCGTATGCCCTGCGTCGCGAGCTCGCCACGCTGCGCAGCGCCGCGGAAGCCGCCAGCGAGCGGCTGCGCGCGCGACTCGGCAACGGCGCCGGACTCGACGAACTGGTGGGTGCCGATGGCGGCTTGAAAGCGGCCTTCGAGCGCATCGCGCTGGTCGCGAAATCCGACGTGCCGGTCTTGATCCTCGGTGAAACCGGCGCCGGCAAGGAGATGGTCGCGCGTGAAATCCACCTGCGCTCGCGGCGTCGCGAGGCGGCTTTCATACGCGTCAACTGCGGCGCGATCCCGCCGGAATTGCTCGACTCGGAATTGTTCGGCCATGAGCGTGGCAGTTTCACCGGCGCCACCGGTCAGCGTCGCGGCTGGTTCGAGCGCGCCGATCGCGGCACTTTGCTGCTCGACGAAATCGGCGACCTGCCGCCGGCGGCGCAGGTGCGCCTGTTGCGCGTATTACAGGATGGCCTGATTCGTCGCGTCGGTGGTGAGGATGACATCAAGGTCGACGTGCGCATCATCGCCGCCACCCATCGCGATCTGCCGCAGTTGATTCAACAAGGCCAGTTTCGCGAAGACCTGTGGTATCGCCTCGCGACGTTTCCCATCGTGCTGCCGCCGCTGCGCGAACGACCGGCGGATATCCCGGCGCTGGCCGCCCATTTCGCGCGGCGCGCCGCCAGCCGTTTCGGTCTGCGTCTGCAGTTGCCGACGGCCGCCGACCTGCTATTGCTCAGCAGCTATCACTGGCCGGGCAATGTGCGCGAGCTTGCAGCGGTGCTGGATCGCGCCGCGATCCTGGGTGACGGCCATGGCCTCGAAGTTGCCACTGCGCTCGGCGCCACGCCGCCCGGCATCGCACCCGGCCTCACGGCTCGCCATGCGCCCGCAGCGGCGCGCGTGCACGACGGCGCCATCGCGACTCTGGATGAAGCGATGCGCGCGCACATCGAAACGGCGCTGGTCCTCACCCAGGGCCGTATCGAGGGCCCGCACGGCGCCGCGCTGCTGCTCGACATCAATCCCCATACCCTGCGCGCGCGGATGCGTAAACTGGGCGTCACGCGACGCCCGTCCGCGCACGACGCCTCCCCCACTTGAACCACTGCGGCAACGCCCGTTCGAGAGACGCTCACTCATGAATACACTGACGCACCTGCAACGCCTGGAAGCCGAGAGCATCCACATCATGCGCGAGGTGGTGGCCGAAGCCGACAAGCCGGTCATGCTCTATTCGATAGGCAAGGACAGCGCCTGCATGCTGCATCTCGCGCGCAAGGCGTTCTATCCCGCGCCACCGCCATTTCCCTTGCTGCACGTCGACACCACCTGGAAGTTTCGCGACATGTATGCGCTGCGCGAACGCATGGCTGCGCACATGGGCATGGAACTGTTGGTGCACCAGAACCCGGAAGCGAAGGCCCTGGGGATAAACCCCTTCGACCATGGCTCGCAGGTGCATACCGACATGTGGAAGACCCAGGGCTTGAAGCAGGCCCTGACCGAGCATGGCTTCGATGCCGCTTTCGGCGGCGCGCGCCGCGATGAAGAGAAATCCCGCGCCAAGGAACGCATCTTTTCATTCCGCACCGCCCAACATCACTGGGACCCCAAGAACCAGCGTCCCGAACTCTGGCGCATCTACAACATGCGCAAGGCAAAGGGCGAGAGCATGCGCGTGTTTCCGATCTCGAACTGGACAGAACTCGACGTGTGGCAGTACATCCACCTCGAGAACATCCCCATCGTGCCGCTTTATTTCTCGGCGCCACGGCCGGTGGTGGAACGGGACGGTATGCTGATCATGGTCGATGACGAGCGCCTGCCACTCAAGTCGGGCGAAACACCGATGACCAAGAACGTGCGCTTCCGCACGCTAGGCTGCTATCCGCTGACCGGCGCGGTGGAATCGAACGCCACCACGCTGCCGGAAATCATCCAGGAAATGCTCTTGACCACCACCTCGGAGCGCCAGGGCCGCCTCATCGATCACGATGAAGCCGGCTCGATGGAGAAGAAAAAACAGGAGGGGTATTTCTGATGGCCCACGTATCCGATCTGATTGCGACCGACATCGACGCCTATCTCAAGGCGCACGAGAACAAGAGCCTGTTGCGCTTCATCACCTGCGGCAGTGTCGATGATGGCAAGAGCACGCTGATTGGACGCCTGCTCTACGAATCGAAGATGCTGTTCGAAGACCAGCTCGCAGCGCTGGAAGCCGATTCGCGACGCGTCGGCACGCGCGGCGGCGAAATCGATTACGCGCTGCTGCTCGACGGCCTGACCGCAGAGCGTGAACAAGGCATCACCATCGACGTCGCCTACCGCTTCTTTTCGACCGACAAGCGCAAGTTCATCGTCGCCGATACGCCCGGCCACGAGCAGTACACGCGCAACATGGTGACCGGCGCGTCGACCGCGGATCTCGCCATCATTCTCATCGATGCGCGCAAAGGCCTGTTACCACAGACCCGCCGCCACAGCTACATCGTCGGCCTGCTTGGCATCCGTCATGTGCTGGTGGCGGTCAACAAGATGGACCTGGTCGACTATTCCGAGGAGGTGTTCACGCGTATCGACCGTGAATACCGCGAACTCGCAGCCCGCATCGGCTTGCCCGACGTGCTCACCATTCCCATCTCCGGCGTGCGCGGCGACAACATCACGCAGGCCAGCGCCAACACGCCCTGGTACGCGGGCGCGCCGCTCATGAGCATCCTCGAAACGATTGAAATCGACGAGACCCGTGTGCTCAAGCAAGCCTTCCGCATGCCGGTGCAATGGGTGAACCGCCCGCATCTCGATTTCCGCGGCTTCGCCGGCACCATCACCGGTGGCGTGGTTCGCGCGGGCGACGCGGTGGTGGTGATGCCGTCAGGCCGCAACACCACGGTCGCGCGCATCGTCAGCGCCGATGGCGACCTCGAACAGGCGGTCGCCAATCAATCCATCACCCTGACCTTGGCCGATGAAGTGGACGCCTCGCGCGGTGACGTGATCTCGAGCGCCGAACTGCCGGCCCAGGACGCCGACCAGTTTGAAGCGACGGTGGTGTGGATGAGCGACGCGCCGCTGCTGCGCGGTCGCAACTACCTGCTCAAGATAGGCGCCAAGACCGTCACCGCCACGGTCGCGCCGATCAAGCACAAGCTCAACATCGAAACCATGGAGCATGTCGCCGCCGAGCAACTGGCCTTGAATGAAATTGGCGTGGTGGAACTCGAACTCGACCGCCCCATCGCCTTCGACCCTTATCGCGAGAATCGCGACACCGGCGGCTTCATTCTTATCGACCGCCTCACCAACAACACGGTCGGCGCCGGCATGCTGCACTTCGCGCTGCACCGCTCGCATAACGTGAAATGGCAGGATTTGTCCGTGACCAAGGCCGCGCGCGCCGCGCAGAACGGTCAGAAGCCGGCTTGCCTGTGGTTCACCGGTCTGTCGGGCGCAGGGAAATCGAGCATCGCCGACCTGGTTGAAAAGCAGTTGCATGCGCTTGGCCATCGCACCTATGTGCTCGATGGCGACAACGTGCGTCACGGCCTGTGCAAGGACTTGGGCTTCGGCGATGCGGACCGCGTGGAGAACATCCGGCGCGTGGCGGAAGTGGTGAAGCTCATGGTCGATGCCGGCCTCATCGTGCTGACGGCGTTCATTTCGCCATTCCGCAGCGAACGGCACACGGCCCGTGCGCTATTGGAAGATGGCGAATTCATCGAGGTGTTCGTCGATACACCGCTCAGCGTTGCTGAGCAGCGCGATGTGAAAGGCCTGTATGCGAAAGCGCGGGCCGGGCAGATCCGCAATTTCACCGGCATCGATTCGCCCTATGAGCCGCCGGAAGCGGCCGAGATCCGCATCGATACCACCACCTGCACACCCGCCGAGGCCGCCGAGCGCGTGGTGGCGGAGCTGCGTGCGCGCGGTGTGCTGGGCTGAGCTGCCCGCTCAGGAGCGGAATAGAGGTCCGGACTCGGCGCGCATGCGCGCCAGGGCCTCCTCGCCCCCCGCTACCCGCAGCCAGCGCTCGCACAGTTCGACATCGCGAGTGATGCGTGCCATCTCGGCGGCGCGCCCCGGCTTGGCCGAGGCACGCATGTTGGCGAGCGCGGACTCATACTCGCGCAGGTTTGCGCAGAGATCTTGAATGATGTCGCGCATGGCGATTCCTCTTCGGTACTGAAATGCTGGTCGTGGACAGGCGCGCGTGACCGTCCTCCCTGATATCTATCCCCCCACCCGCGCAAAACGTTCAGGCAGGACCAGTCAAGTTCTGTGCCAGTGGGAAAACACGTGGTTTCCAGGCAGTTAGGTCGAGACAATATCGGTGCGCTGCTGCCGGCAACACACCTGTTGGTGCATGACTGCTGCTCTCGCACCATATAAGGACGCCGACGCGTCGCCTGTAGGTGCGAATTCATTCGCACATTAACGCCGTCACTGGGCGCAGTGCAGCGACTCAAATGTGCGAATGAATTCGCGCTTGCAGTTTAACCGATACCGCGCGGAATCACCTGCGACGGATTGTCGCGGGTCGACTCTGGAGGACGCCCTTCACGGGCTTTAGTGAGGGGGGAGCTGGTTAAGCGACGCAGCTGACCGGACGCGGCGTCGCGTGCTTGCCAGGCTCGATCAGACTTTCCATTGCCCCCGTTTCAGGAGGCGCGGCGCACGCGACTCTTTTCGCTTTCCTGCACCGACACATCGCTCGGCGCCGGCATGCGCGCCGCCACGCGTATCGAGGGCCGCAGGGCGCCGCGGCGACTGCGTTCCAGCGCCTCGTCGGCATGGATCAATCGCAGCCATTGCTCACAACATTCAAGCTTGTGCTCAAGGCGCTGCAACTCATCCGCGCTGGCGCGATGGCCGGGTCCGCGCAGGGCGTGCAAGGCGCTCTCGTGCCGGCGTGCCGCCGCGCACAGATCATCCACTACGTCGTCCATGCTTATCGCTCCAGGTTGTCGAACAGGGCCCGGAACGAACAGTTAAGACCGCCCGGGTGTGACCTCGGGGCTATCGTGACCCAAGCTTGTGACGAGGAAATGACTACCCGTCGACAGTTTTGCAAATTACCGCGCGACGGCCGTTGCGCCTTTCATTGCACGGTCCAGTCGACCAATCCGCTATGCGCGGTGGCCAGCACCACCACGCCGAACACGATGCGATACCACGCGAACACCGTGAAATCGTGACGCATGATGTAACGCAACAGCCAACGGATACACAGGAACGCGACCACGAAGGACGTCACGAGACCGACCGCGAACAGACCGAGGTCGGACCACGCGAGCAGCTCGCGATGCTTGTACAAATCGTAGACTGCCACGCCGACCAGGGTCGGCACCGCCAGGAAGAAAGAGAACTCGGTGGCCGCGCGACGCGACAGGCCGAACAACAGGCCGCCGATGATGGTGGCGCCGGAACGCGAAGTGCCCGGGATCAGCGCGCAGCACTGCGCGAGGCCAATCTTGAGCGCATCCATGAAACTCATGTCATCGACCACCTCGCAGTGAGTGCGATGCTCGCGGCGCTCGGCCCACAGAATGACGAAGCCACCGACGATGAAGGCCACCGCCACCGGCACCGGCTTGAACAGCATGGCCTTGATGTAGTCGCCGAACAGGAGGCCCAGGATCACCGCCGGGAAAAACGCCACGAGAATATTCGCGGCGAAACGATTGGCGGCCGGCTCGCGGCCCAGGCCCGTGAGCGCGTCGATGAAGCGCGCGCGGTATTCCCAGATCACGGCAAGGATGGCGCCGGTCTGGATCACCATCTGAAAGACCTTGGCCTTGTCGTCGTTGAAGTGCAGCAGATCGGCGGCGAGGATCAGGTGGCCGGTGGATGAGATCGGCAGGAATTCGGTCAGGCCTTCGACGATGCCGAGGATCACGGCCTTCCAGTACAGGATATCCATGTTGACCTCAGGATGCCGCCGGACGGCGACTCTCGATCACGGCCATCAAGGCCGGCAGCACCACCAGCGCGCATAGCAGCGCATAGCCCAGCGACAAGGCGATCAGCACGCCCATGCCGGCCATGCCGGGATGCTTGGACGCCGCCAGCGTGCCGAAAGACGCGACCGCGGTCAGGCCACTGAACAGCACCGCGCGCGGCGTGCTGGTATCGAGCAGTTGATGAATGTCATCGGCATGGCCGCGTCGAATCACGAGATAGGCTCCATAGGCGTTGTTCAATCCAATCAATAGCGGCAGCGCGATGATCTTGGCGAAGTTGAGCGGCACATCGCACAGCACCGAGGTGATGACGGTCAACAGCATGGCCAGCACCAGCGGCGCCGCCACCAGCAACGCATCAATCACGCCGCTCAAGACGAACACATGCATGATGACGGTCAGCACCAGCGCCAATACCGAGGCCTCTACGCAGGCTTGTATTACCGCGTGGCTGCCGGCCACCAGTTCCACCGGCGCGCCGGTGGCCTGCGGCTCGATGGCGGTGACGGCGCGCGCGAAACGGCGCATGGCGGCGTTGTCGTTGAGATTCTCGCGGGGATAGATCTCGACCCGCGCGCGACCATCGGCGGCCACGTAGCGCTGGGTCAGATCGGCCGGGATGTCCTTCATCGTCACCGGGCCGGCATCGAGCAGCTTGCGCAGGCGCGCGATGGCCTGCGGCAGGTCGCCGAGCAGCAGGCTGCGCACGGCCGGCAAGCTGCGCGTCGGCCAACCGTCTGCCGCACGCAGTTTCTGCAAGCCCTGGCTCAAGCGCGTGGCGCTGGCGCGCAGTGCGCCGTCACCGAGCCGCGGGCCCGCCGCGTCGATACGCTTGATCAAACGCTCGACCGCCGCTGCTTCGGCATTGATGTCGGGCGTGGCGGCTGACGACGGCGCCAGCAAGGCGCCCGACGCGGCGCGCATGCCGTCGATGATCTCAAGCTTCTCATCCTGTTCCGTCGGCAGGTAGTCGGCGAGGGTGATGGCCTTATCGACTTCTTTCAGTGTGCCGAGATGCGCGGCGCGCTTGACGGCGTCGTCCAGCGACGCGGCCAGCACGTCGGCGGTATAGGGTGAACTGTCGGCGCTGGTCGCCAGGCGGCGCCACGCTTCGACCGAGGGGCTGTGCGGGTCTTTGAGATTGAGCGGATTGAGGTCGAACTCGACACGCGGCAGCAGCGCCGCGCCGCCCGCCCCCGCCAGCAGTGCAAACACCATGATCGGCGTGCGTGCGCGGGCCACGAAACGCGCCAGTGCGCCGTGCCCCGCGCGCGGCTCGCGCTTGATGAGCGCGCGCGGCGCCGGCAACAGCGACAGCAGCGCCGGCAACACCGTGAGGTTGGCAATCAAGGCCACGCCCATGCTGAAACCGGCGATGACGCCGAGCTGCGCAAGACCGAGATAGCTGGTCGGCACGAAAGCGAAGAAGCAGATGGCGGCGCCGACCGCCGCCAGCACCCGCGCACCGCCGGCGCCGCGCGCCGCCGCCGTCAGGGCCTCGGAGCGCCGCGGGTGCTGCGCCAGTTCTTCGCGATAGCGCATCGCATATTGAATGCCGAAGTCGACGCCCATGCCGATGAAGAGCACCGCGAAACACACCGAGATGAGATTCAAGCTGCCGACGCAGGCCACCGCGAAGGCCGAGGTCCAGGCGAGACCGCAGGCCAGGGTCACGAGCACCGCCACCACCAGGCCGGCGGCATTGAGTCCCCACACCAGCACCAGCGCCACTGCCACGAACGACAGACTGGTGGTGAGGGTGGCGTCGTCGGCTACCGTCACCAGTTCTTCACCGTCCATGGCTTCACTGCCGGTGATGAAGAACTTGACGGTGGGGAACTGCGTGCGCAGGTCTTCGAGCTCGGTGTGCAGTTGGTCGATGGCGTCTTCGGTCGGCCGGAAGCTGTCGCCGCTGTGCGCCGGGTCGATGAGCACGAAGGCGCGATGCGGGCCGGCCTCACCGATGCCGGCGAACAACTCGTCACGCCAGTGCACGGCTTCGCCCTGGCCTTGTGCGTGGCTTTCCAGCGCCACGCTGAGCTTGTCGAACATGCCGGCGAGTTGGCTGCGCTGGCTGTCGTCGAGTTCACCTGCGAGGCCCAGGCCCAGGGCGTCGAGCAGGCCGCCGAGACTCGCGTCGTTGGCCAGCGCGCCGAGCAAGGGTTCGGCGCTCGCGAGTCGCTCCGACAAGTCCCACAGCGCATCGGTGTCGAGATAGAGCAGACCATTGCGCGCGAAGAATTCGCCGCCGCCCGGCTGCGACAGCGCGCGCGCGATGTCGCGGCGTTCAGCGAGGCGCGCACTCAAGGCGTCGGCGGCGTCTTCGGCTTCGCCGGCGTGGCTCGATTCGGTGTACACCACCACGTCGCCGGGCAGATGCGGAAAGGCGGCGTCCAGCGCATTGCTGGCTTTCATGTGGGGCAGCTCGGGGTCGAGCATGTTGCCGGTATCGGTGTCGATGGCAACGTGGTTGACGGTATACCAGCCCGCCGCCAGCGTCAGCACGAGACTGAGCAGCAGCACCGTCCAGGGCTGACGCGCGCTCGCCGTGACGATGGCGCTGGCCGCGTCTCGCGGCAGGGTCTTCCAATGCATGTTCATGGCAATCTTGGCCGGGACGCGGCCGGCGGGACGGCGAGTCTATCAGCGATGAATGGCGGCAGGCCGGGTAATGAGCGACAGATCGCCAATGCCGGCGCGACCGATGAGCGCGATGACGTCGGCCACGCGCCCGGCATCGGCCTGTTCTTCCGCCTGTAGCGCGACCTTGGGCGGCGGATGACCGTTGGCATTGAGCGCCTTCACCAGCGCCATGTCATCGAGCACTGCCTTCTCGTAAGTCACCTTGCCGTCCTTGTCGACCGTCACGAACGGCACCTTCTGCGGCGCCTGGGTCAGGCTCTTCGATTGCGGCGGCAGCAGCGCTTCGACCAGTTCCTGGTCGAGGCTGCCGGCCAGCATGAAATAGAGAATCAGGATGAATACCACGTCGATGAGCGGAATGACGTTGGCGTCGCGCTCGGCGAGGTTGCCGTGCTTGCCGTGCGGGCCTAAGTAACGGCGGTCGGCTTTGGGATTGGGCGGTTCGATGATCATGGCGGCTCAGTTGCTGGCTGGTGCATCGAAGGAGCGCGCGCGACGCAGATCGACCGCGACGATGCCGGTGCTCTTCAGGATGTCGATGACATTGACCGCGCGCTGCAGCTTGACGCCGTTGTCGACCGCCACCACTGCCATGTCCTTGTCACCGCGCTGGCGCTGCGCGGCGGCGTCCAGCAACTCCTTGTCGCTGAGCTGGCGCCCGGCCAGCCAGGTGCTGCCATCGCGATGCAGCTCGACCTGCATGGGCGGAATCGGCGGCGGCTGGTCGGACTGGCTCTGGGTCGAAGTGCCGACCCCCAGCGCGCGCGGCTGCAGGAAGTTGGTCCTGAGCATGAAGAAGATCAGCAGAATGATGACGAGATCGACCAGCGCCACGAGGGTGATGCGGCGCGCGCGCCGCGGACGCTGAAGGCGCAGCTCACGCACGTGGGCTAGTGTCTGCCTGGCCGATGTCGAGTTCGGTGGTGAAAACCCGCGCGATGACGTCCTCGACGCCGGCGACGATGTGGTTCAGGCGCGTTTCCAGCAAGGAATGCAGCACCGCGAACGGAATCGCCATCGACAGACCGACGCCGGTACACAGCAAGGCTTCCCAGATACCGCCGGCCAGCTTGGCGGCGTCGTTCGCGGCGCCGCTCGCTTCCAGAGCCTGGAACGACGCGATGATGCCGGTCACGGTGCCGAGCAGGCCCAGCAACGGCGCGATGTAATAAATGATTTCGATGGTCGGCAGATGCGCGTGCAGCGGCGCCAGAAACACCCGCGCGCGGCGATAGAGCTCTTCACGCACCAGTTCGACATTGTCGGGACGCAGACGCTTCAAGGCATATTCGACATCGGCGGCGAAACCGAGCCCGTTGCGCTTGATCATCTCCTGGCCTTTCTTCACGTCACCGCCTTCCCAGGTGTCGATGGCCTTGTGCAGGGCGCGCAGCTGGCCGTCGCGCACACCCAGGAACTGCAGCACTTTGAACATGACGATGGCCAGACCGAGCACCGACACCGAGAGCTGCACGATGACGAGCTTGCCGCCGAGTTCGATGAGACGCTTCATGCCGGTCCACCAGGACAAGGGGTCCATGGTGACGCCCATGTCGAGCTTGTTGCCTTCACGCTCACCGGCCGCCTTGTCGGCGGCGGCATTGACCTCGGCCGCTTTCTCGACCACCGCATCGGCGGCACTGGCGGCCTTCTCGGCGACGCTGGCGGCCGCCTCGACGGCAACACCCGCCGCCTGGCTGGCGGCTTCCTTGACCGCTTCGGGCGCGGCCTGGGCGAAGACCGCGGCACTGGTCGCAAGCGCGACGAAGAACACAAACGCAGCCGCAGCGTGGGCTGCCCTCGATCGCCGGGGCATCACCCCATCAGTTCCCCATCGCATAACGTTCCCTTTAATGAGCGCCTGTCTCGCTATTTCGTGCGGCGGCGCCTGTTCTTATAGGTCGGCCGGGCGGCCAACGCGGTGCCCGATTATAGGACCAGCTTCCCAGAAAGGGGAATTGCCGGAAACCCCCTTTAACAATGCTGCACGGCACCCAAAACGGCGCAGGTGATGGCACTGCTCGCGCCATGCTTTGCGCATTACACTGGCGCCGAAACGGACGTCCATCGCGCAACAGGCTTACCCATGTCCCACCGTCTTGCCGCTCTTTATGAACGCGTCGTGCTGCGCCATCCGTGGCTGGCGCTCGCACTGCTCGGGTTCGTGATGGCGGCGTTGTTGCCAGGCCTGCGCAATTTCAAGCTCGATGCCTCGACCGATGCGCTGCTGCTGGAAAGCGACAAAGACCTGCGCAGCTTTCGCCAGATCCAGATGCGCTACCAGACCCGCGACTTCCTGTTCATCGCGGTGGTGCCGAACAACGGCGAAGTCTTCACTCCTGAAACGCTCGGCATGATCAGCGATCTGCGCGACGAGCTGACCCAGGTCGCGGCGGTCAAGGACATCATCACCGTGCTCGATGTGCCGCTGCTGTCGACCGTCACCGGTCGCATGGCCGACCTCGGCATGAATTTCGAAACCCTGCGCTCCCACGAAGTGAAACTCGAAGTGGCGCGCAAGGAGCTCACCACCAGCCCGCTGTATCGCAACCTGGTGGCCAGCGCCGACGGCAAGGTCGGCGCCATGCAAATCTTTCTGAAGGATCATCCGAGCCTGCCGCGGCTGTCGAATCTGCGCGACGAACTGCTCTACAAACGCATCCATGGCGGATTGAGCGCCGCGCAGGAACAGGAACTCGCGCGCCTGCGTCCCGACTACGAACGGGCCAAGGAGGAATACGAAGCGAGCACGCGGGTCGCCATCGCCGAGATTCGCGCCATCCTCGCCAGGCACAAGGGCGAAGCCACGCTCTATCTCGGCGGCATGCCGATGATCATCGACGACATGATGACCTTCATCCAGAGCGACATGGCGACCTTCGGCGGCGCGGTGCTGCTGTTCCTGGTGGCGATGATGGGCATCATCTTTCGCGAAGTGCGCTGGGTGGCGCTGCCGTTCGCGAGCTGTCTTTACACCAGCACCGCGATGTTCGGCCTGCTCGGCCTCGCGGGCTGGAAGGTCACCATCATCTCGACCAACTTCGTGTCGCTGATGCTGATTCTGACCATGTCGATGAACATCCACCTGGTGGTGCGCTATCGCGAACTGCTGCGCGATCATCCGACGCTCAGTCAACAAGAGCTGGTCAAACGCACCGCGCTGGAAATGGCGCGGCCGTCGTTCTACACGGTGTTGACCAACATCATCGGCTTCGGCTCCTTCGTGCTGTGCGACATCAAGCCGGTCATCGATTTCGGCTGGATGATGTCGATAGGTCTGCTGGTGGCGTTCGCCAGCACCTTCACACTGTTTCCGGCGCTGCTGGTGATGACACAGCGCCGCCCGCTCACGCGCCCTGAAGCGCAGGGCTATGCCTTCACCGAATGGTTGGCCCATCTCACCGAGAGACACGGCAAGGCGATACTGGTGGTCTCGCTGCTGGTGGCGCTGGCCGCGACGCTCGGCACGCGCAGGCTCGAAGTCGAAAACAGCTTCGTGTCCTATTTTCACAAGGACACCGAGATCCACCAGGGACTGACCCTCATCGATCAGAAATTGGGCGGCACCACGCCGCTCGACATCGTCCTGAAATTCCCGCCCGAGCAGGCGAGCGCGGCCGGCACCCAGGCCGGCACCGGCGATCTCGCGGCAATGTTCGACGATGTCGCGACTGCCGAGCAGGCGCCGTCGTCGTGGTTCAGCGACGCCAAGATTGCGCGTTTGAAGGCGGTGCACGCCTACCTCGAAAAGCAGCCCGAAATTGGCAAGGTGTTGTCGCTCGATTCCACCCTGCGCGTGGCCGAAGCCATGAACGACGGCAAGCCACTCGGCGCCGAAGGCATCGAAACCATTTACCGGCAGATGCCGGACGCCGCCAAGGCCAATCTCTTCACGCCCTTCGTGTCGGTCTTCGACAATGAAATGCGCCTCTCGGCGCGCATCATCGACACGCTGCCGAATCTCAAGCGCAAAGAATTGCTCGAACGCATCGACAGTGGTTTGCGCGACGGGCTCAAGTTGAAGCCCACGGAATATGAGATCTCGGGCCTGCTGGTGCTCTACAACAATGTGCTGCAGAGCCTGTACCAGTCACAAATCCTGACCTTTGGCTCGGCCATGGCCTGCATCATGGTGCCACTGCTGGTGATGTTCCGCTCGCTGAAGGTGGCGGTGATCGGCATCCTGCCCAACCTGCTCGGCGCGGTGACCATCCTCGGCTTCATGGGCTGGGCCAGGATTCCGCTCGACATCATGACCATCACCATTGCCTCAATCACGATAGGCATCGCGGTCGAGGACTGCATCCATTATCTGTACAGCTACAAGGTCGAATACCGGCGCCTGCGCGACCCGCTAGCGACCATGCACTACTGCCACAACAATGTCGCCAAGGCCGGCTTCTACACCACCGTGACGGTGGTGGTGGGTTTCTCGATATTGATGCTGTCGAATTTCATCCCCACCATTCTTTTCGGTCTGCTGACCGCGGTGGCGATGAGCGTGGCGCTGCTCGCGGCCTTGACCTTGATGCCACAGCTGGTGCTGTGGTGGAAGCCGTTCCGGGTGGATGATGACGAGGATTGACGCGCCGTTGGTGAGATGGCGCGTTAGACACCGTGGCGGGTCGCGCGCCGTCTCAATGTCAGACTGAAGTCTGACATTCGAACGATGCCCCGTTGCTGGCTACTTCACTTCCGCCCGCGCTTCGCCCAGCACTTTCTCGAACTCTTCCAGCGGCGCCGCGCCCGTGATCGGACGCGCGTTCAGCAGGAACTGCGGCGTGGCCTGGATATCGAGTTTGCGCGCGACATCGAGATCGCGCTGTATCGCCGCGCTGGCGGCTTCGCTGACGCGGTCCTTGTTGAAGCGCTCGAGGTCGAGGCCGAGAGACTTGGCGGTGTCGGTATACAGCGCCTCGCCGAGATGATCCTGGCCCTTGAACATCGCGTTGTGGAATTCCCAGAACTTGCCCTGCTGCTGCGCGGCCCACGCGGCCAGCGCGGCGCCGGTCGCGGCCGGGTGCATTTCGGCCAGCGGCAGATGCTTGTAGACCAGCAGCACTTCCTGCTCATGGGCGGCCATGAACTGCTGCACGGTTTCAAACGCCTTGCCGCAATAAGGGCATTGGAAATCCGAGAACTCGACCAGCACCAGCTTGCTGCCGGCCTTGCCGCGCGTCGGTGAGTCGCCGAGCAGTTCGTCGCTCTTCAACTGCGCAACCTTGTCGCGCAGCTGCGTCTCCGCGCTCTTCATGCGCTGTTCGGCCTGCGCGCGCTGATAGCCGACCACCGCCTGCATGATCTCTTTGGGGTGCTCGCGGATGACTTTGAGGATCTTTTCTTCGAGGACCTTGTCAGCGGCTTCGTCGGCGCTGACCGCGGCGACGGCCACGAAACTGAAAGCCAGCGCCATGACGGCGTTGAGGCTGAGACGGAGAAAGGAAAGGCGATTGGCCACCATGGCGCTCCTGGCTGTAAGGAGCCGACAGCCTACATCATTCCCGCGCCCGCACCATGACAGTTGCCACAAACCCGCGTGACCACAAAAAGGCCTTCAGCGTTCGCGCAGATGGCGGATGAGGTAGTGGTCGACGTAGGCCTTGGCGTCCAGCACCAGGCGGTCCTGCGACAACTGGATCTGATGCAGAAAGAACATGATGGTGATGGCGAGGGTCAGCGCCACCAAGGTGGCATTGAAGGTGATGCCGAGCCCCTGGGTCACACCGGTCACATCGCCGGCCGCGGCGCGCTGCGCCTCCTGCAGCGCCGCACCGATGCCGCGCACCGTGCCGACGAAGCCGACTGCCGGGATGGCCCACACCGCGAAGCGGATCATCGACAGCTCGGCGTCGAGCCGCGAGGCTTCCAGTTCGCATTCGTCGCGCGCCGCCTCGGCGGCGTGTTGCACGCTGCCGGTGGCGCCGAAGCGCGTCATGCACATGCGCAGCGTGCGCGGCAGCAGACGCCCCTGCACCGCCGCCGGCAGGCTTTCTATCTGGCGTGAAAACTCGCGCACTGAATCGGGAAAGATCACTTCGCCTTCCTTGAGGCCCAGGAAATCCTGCTGCAGGAGTTTGCGTTCGCGCACCACGCGGTATTCGCGGTAGCCAAGAATGAAGCCCGCCCACACCGCCAGCACCCAGCAGGTCTCGGGCTCGGGGTCGTGCATGATTACCCAGATGGAACGGGGAATGTGCACCATCGGATCCTTGGCCCACACCTCGCGCTGGTAGGCGAGCTGTGCATCGGCATTCGGACGTATGACCAGGGTGTACGCGATATGGACCATGGTGAAGCTCAGCAGCAAGGTCGTCAGCGCGTAGAAGAAGTCAAACGGGAAAGGCTTTTTCATGATGGCCCGGATTGTCGCAGAATTGCGCGACGCTGCCAGCCTGAGCCACGACCGGCGCCTGCGCCCGATCAGAATACGCGCCGGCGCTGGCGGTCGGCGCGGCGGCGTTTGCGCGTAGAATCGCCGCACTGTCCCCATGCGCGCACGCTTGCGCACTGTCTTCGCGGAGCCTGTCCCCATGTCATTGCTGGCCAAGGAACACACCATCGCCCGGCCGGGCTTCAATCGCTGGCTGGTGCCGCCCGCCGCGCTGTGCATCCATCTGTGCATCGGCATGGCCTATGGCTTCTCGGTGTTCTGGTTGCCACTCATGCATGCCGTCGGCATCAGTGCGCCGCTCGCCGGCCCGCCGGACATGGGCGTATTGGCCAAGCTCACCACCACCATCTGCGACTGGGACAAACCCCTGCTCGGCTGGATGTTCACCCTGTTCTTCGTATTCCTGGGCTCGAGCGCCGCGCTGTGGGGCGGCTGGCTCGAACATGTCGGACCGCGCAAGGCCGGCTTCGTGGCGGCGCTGTGCTGGTGCGGCGGCCTCATGATTTCGGCGGCGGGCGTGTACCTGCATCAGCTGTGGCTCATGTGGCTGGGCTCGGGCCTGATCGGCGGCATCGGTCTCGGCCTCGGCTATATCTCGCCGGTCTCGACCTTGATCAAATGGTTTCCCGACAGACGCGGCATGGCGACCGGCATGGCCATCATGGGCTTTGGCGGCGGCGCCATGATTGGCTCGCCGCTGGCCGATCTCCTGATGAAGCATTACGCGACCGCGACCTCGGTCGGCGTGTGGCAGACCTTCGTCACGCTGGCGGTCATCTATTTCGTGTTCATGACCACCGGCGCCTTCGCCTATCGTGTGCCGCCAACCGGCTGGCGACCAGCGGGCTGGACACCGCCCGTCAAGAGCACCAGTGACAGCATGATCACCCAGCGCCATGTGCACGTGAGCCGCGCCTGGCGCACGCCGCAGTTCTGGCTGCTGTGGGGCGTGTTATGCCTGAACGTGTCGGCCGGCATCGGCGTGATCGGCATGGCCTCGCCGATGCTGCAGGAGATCTTTGGCGGCCGCCTGCTCGGGCTCGATGTGAAATTCGATCAACTGAACGCCGAGCAGCTCGGCCAGATAGCCGCCATCGCCGCCGGCTTCACGGGCCTGTTGTCATTGTTCAATATCGCCGGCCGCATCGCCTGGGCCTCGTGCTCCGATTACATCGGCCGCAAGCGCACCTATTTCATATTCTTCGTGCTCGGCATGATGCTGTACGCTGCCGCGCCCCATGCCGGCGCGAGTGGCAGCGTGGCGCTGTTCGTGGCGCTGTTCTGCGTCATCCTCACCATGTACGGCGGCGGCTTCGCCACCATCCCGGCTTATCTTGCCGACTTGTTCGGCACGCAGATGGTGGGCGCCATCCATGGCCGCCTGCTGACGGCATGGTCGGTGGCCGGCATTCTCGGCCCGGTGCTGGTCAACTACATCAACGACGCGCAGATCAAAGCGGGCGTCGCCAAGAGCGCTGCCTACGACACCACCATGTATGTGCTGGCCGCGCTGCTGGCCGGCGGCTTCGTGTGCAATCTCCTGGTGCGGCCGCTCGCCGCGCATTGCTTCATGAGCGATGCCGAACTCGCCGCCGAGCGCCAGCTCGCGCACGACGTACAGCCGTCGCAACCGACCAATGTAGATAGCGGCGCGGCCAGCGCTTCGACGCTGGGGGTGGTGAGCCTGTGGCTGGTGGTCGGCGTGCCGCTGGCGTGGGGCATCTGGAACACCCTGGTCAAGGCGCTGGCGCTGTTCCGTTGATGCCCGGCACTCATCCAATCGTCCCTGAGCCACGTATGCGCCTGCCATGAATGCTCCTTCCTCCACCCCCGGCGCCGAACTCGAAGCAGTCTTGAGCGGCGCACGTCGCGCACGGCGGCGCGCACGTCTGTGGTGGTTGCTGTGTGCAGCCGTGGTGCTGGCTGGCGCCTATCGCTGGTATGGGCAGCAGTCGGCGCGCAGCGATGCGCCGAAGATTGAGTTTGTGAGCGCCGATGTCCGACAGGGCGACCTGACCGTCAAGGTCACTGCCACTGGCACTTTGCAACCGCTGACGCAGGTCGATGTCGGCAGTGAATTGTCGGGCATGGTTGAAGAAGTGCTGGTCGACTTCAACGACACCGTCAAACGCGGCCAGGTGCTGGCGCGGCTCGATACGCAGCGCCTCGAAGCAACCGCAGTGCAGGCGCGCGGCTCATTGGCCTCGGCCGAAGCGCGCCAGCGCGAAGCGCAGGCCACGGTGGTCGAGACCGGTCTCAAGAACGGCCGCTGCGCCAAGCTTGCCGAGAAGCAGATGTGTTCGGCCGACGAACTCGATGCCTCACGCGCGGCGCTATCGCGCGCCGAAGCCGCGGTCGGCAGTGCCAAGGCCGAAGTAGCGGTCGCGCAAGCCATCCTCGATGAAAAAGAAACCGAACTCGCCAAGGCCGTCATCCACTCACCGATAGATGGCATCGTGCTGAAGCGTTTGATCGAGCCCGGTCAGACCGTGGCGGCGGTGATGCAGACGCCGCTGCTGTTCACGCTCGCCGAGAATCTCAAGGAGATGGAACTGCAGGTGGCGGTTGATGAAGCCGATGTCGGCGTGGTCGCGGCCGGCCAGCGTGCGAGCTTTGGTGTCGATGCCTATGCCACACGCGCCTTTCCCGCCACCGTCACGCAGGTGCGCTATGCGCCCGAGACCAAGGACGGCGTGGTGACCTATACCACGGTGCTGCGCGTCGACAATGGCGATCTCGCGCTTCGGCCCGGCATGACCGCCACCGCCGAAATCGTCGTGCGTGAAGTGAAGGATGCGCTGCTGGTGCCGAACGCGGCGCTGCGCTTCGTGCCGCCGGCGGCGCCGCGCAAAGGCGATGACGGCGGCATACTCGGCAAGCTCATGATGCGTTTTCCGTCGCGCCAGACATCGATGCGCTCCGAACAAGCGAAAGGTCCGGAGCGGCGCGTGTGGGTGCTGGACGGCGACACGCCGCGCGCGGTCAACGTCACCATCGGCGAGACCGACGAGCAATTCACCGCGGTGGTCAGCCCCGATCTCAAAGCCGGCATGAAGGTCGCGGTCGACTATCGCCAGGCGCCGCGATGAGCGAGAGCGCGGCGCTGCGCGCACCGCTGGTCGAACTGCGCGAAGTGAGCCGCATCTATGGCGAAGGGGAAGCGCGCGTGGCGGCCTTGCGCGGCATTGATCTCAGCATTGCCGCCGGCGACTTCCTGGCCATGATGGGCCCGAGCGGCTCGGGCAAATCGACCTGCATGAATATCCTGGGCTGCCTCGACAAGCCGAGCAGCGGTCGCCATTTTTTCCAGGGCGTCGATGTCGGGGCCTTGAGTCAGGACGAACGCGCGCTGGTGCGGCGCACCAGCATCGGCTTCGTGTTCCAGGGCTTCAATCTGCTGGCGCGCACGTCGGCGCTG
Source organism: Gammaproteobacteria bacterium (assembly GCA_020849475.1). Lineage (GTDB taxonomy): Bacteria > Pseudomonadota > Gammaproteobacteria > JADJYF01. The sequence goes on along the minus strand of JADLGE010000024.1, from coordinate 45,691 downwards.
GAGAACGTCGAGCTGCCGCTCATCTATCGCGGCTTGCGCGCGCAGACCCGGCGCGAACGCGCGCTGTCGGCGCTGGCTGCCGTCGGTCTCGCCGACCGTGCGCATCACGCGCCCAACGAGTTGTCTGGCGGTCAGCAGCAACGTGTCGCGATTGCGCGCGCCATCGCCGCCGAACCGCGCGTGCTGTTCGCCGACGAACCGACCGGCAATCTCGATACCGCGCGCAGCCACGAGCTCATGCAGCTGTTGGCCACGCTGAATCGCGAACACGGACTGACCATCGTCATGGTCACCCACGAACTGGACATGGCCGAGTACGCGCGGCATACCATTCATTTTCGCGATGGTCTCATCGAGGCCGTGGCGCCGGCATGATCTGGAACGCCTTCATCCTCGCGGTGCGCGCCATTCGCCGCAACCTGTTGCGCTCGTCCTTAACCGTGCTCGGCATCGTCATCGGCGTGGCGGCGGTCATCACCATGGTCACCATCGGCAAGGGCGCGACCGCGCGCGTGACCCAGGACATCTCGCAACTCGGCGCCAATCTCCTCATCGTCAGGCCCGGTCAACGGGTCGGCATGCAGCGCACCGAAGCGCCGCAGTTCAAGCTCGCCGATGCCGAGGCGGTGGCGCGCGAAGTGAACAGTGTCACCACCGTGGCGCCGACCGCCTCGCGCGCACTCGCGGTGGTGGCCGGCAACAACAGCTGGCTGAGCAGCATCTACGGCGTCGACAACCGTTACTTCGAAGTCGGCAACTGGACGCTGGCGGCCGGGCGCATGTTCACCAGCGGCGAAATGCGCGGCGGCGCGGCGGTGTGCGTGCTCGGTGAAACGGTGCGCAAGAATCTGTTCGGCACGCGTGACGCGGTTGGCGAGAAAATCCGTTTCGGCAAAGTCTCGTGTGACGTCATCGGTCTTTTGCAAACCAAGGGCCAGACCACCACCGGCATGGATCAGGACGACATGGTGCTGACGCCGATGCGCACCTACTGGCGGCGCGTGGCCGGCAACCAGGATGTGACGTCCATGCAGATCTCGGCGCGCGACGGCGTGCCGACCGCGGTGGCGCTGCGCGACATCACTGACCTGTTACGCGAGCGGCGCCACATCGCGCCCCATGAGGACGATGACTTCACGGTCATGGATCTGCAGGAAATCGCCCGCACGCTGGCCGGCACCACCCAGGTGCTGACCGGGCTGCTGGGCGCGGTGGCGGCGGTCAGCCTGCTGGTCGGCGGCATCGGCATCATGAACATCATGCTGGTGTCGGTCACCGAGAGAACGCGTGAGATCGGCATCCGCCTCGCCATCGGCGCGCTGGAACGCGATGTGCTGCTGCAGTTTTTGATCGAGGCCGTGGTGTTGTCGAGCTTCGGCGGCCTGGCCGGCATCGCCATCGCGCTCGCGGCCTCGCTGGGGCTGTCGAAAATGCTGGCGGTGCCGTTGATCCTCGACCCCGGCATGATTCTCATGGCGTTTTTGTTCGCAGTCGCGGTCGGCGTGGTGTTCGGATATTTTCCGGCGCGCAAGGCGGCGCGGCTCGATCCGATAGAGGCGCTGCGTTATGAGTGAGGGGCTCGTTTTAAAGGGTCAGACTGAAGTCTGACCCACGGGGTTTGGGTGCCACTCTTTGTGGGTCGGACTTCAGTCTGACATTGAAGGCAACTGCTTCAAGACTGCCCCATTCACCGCGCTTGCGGGAACCGGTAGACATAAATCGAATAGCCGATGCGCGCAATGGGCTGGTAGCGCGTCAGCCAATCCACACCGGCGTGGGTGAAATGTTCAATCTTGCGCAGCCACACCAGGCGATGGGTGCTGAGCGCGTACAGGCCTGGGCCGGGATTTCGGTAATGTTGCTCGGTCATGGGCGTCGCCTTGACGCCATAGAGTGACGGCGCGATGGTGCCGAAGTAACTCAAGTACAGCGGCTCATCGCGCGCATGTTCGGCCTGCCAGCGCGCCAGTCGCGGCAGTTCCTGCCCCCAGTCGATATTGCTGTCGTCCAGCACATAGGGCGCGCGCGTCGGGCCGCCGGCCAGCGGGCTTATGTAGGCGAGTTGATACGGGAAATACCAGGCAGTCTCGGCCAGCATCCACAGCAGCGCACTCGCCACCAGCGCACGCCGACGCGGCGTCCATGGCGCGCTCGCCACCACGCTCGAGAATATCGCCAGCATCGGCAAGGCCGGCAGCACGCGGCGCAGGCCGACGTTGATGGTGTCGAAACACGACACGCCCATCATCACCAGCGCCGGCAGCAGCAGGAACACCGCCGCTTCGCGACCACGCGCGTGGCGCAGCGCGCCGAGCACCGCCGCGGCCAGCAGCAGCAAGGCCGGCAGCGGTGTCTTCAGCACGAACGTCGCGAGGTAGTAATACCAGGCGGATCGATCCAGCACCGCGCCCAGCAGGTAGCTGTGATAGTCGCTGTTGGTGTTCACATAGAGATGCGACAGCCCGTCGATGAACGGACGGATGTCGAGCACGCGGCCGTAACAGGCGCCGATGACGAGCACGAACATCGCCAGCGACGCAGCGGCGCGCAACAGCAGCGGCCACGGCGCGCGCTTGTCGACCAGCACGGCATACGCCACCTGCACCACCGCCAGCGGCCCGAGCAACAGCGCGGTGAATTTCGCCATCACCGCCAGCGCCACCAGCGCGCCGTACAACAACCAGGTGCGCCACTGTCCGCTGCGCAGCGTGCGCCACAGCACATAGCTCGCGGCCAGCATGGCAGTCGTGCACAGCATGTCGGTGGTGGCGAGGCGGCCATGGGCCATGAGGGTCGGCGACAGAGCCACGCCCAGCGCCGCGGTCACGGCCGCTGCCGGCCCGAACATCGCCAAGGCCCAACTACCGGCCAGCCACACACCGAGGCCACTCGCCAACCACACCGGCGCGCGCGCCGACTGCGTGATGGCGTTGAGATGCTCGGCCTGGGTGGCGAGGTAATCGACCGCGAAGCCGACCTGGTTGGCGGCGCGGAAGCCCGGCCCCGCGTAGGGCGGGCGCGGAAGGTCCATGGCCAGCAAAGGCAGCGCCAGCAGCTGCTGGGCGAAGGGCGGCGCCTCGCTGTTCAAACGGTGATCGCCGGTCTGCCAGTAGGACAGGCCGGCAATGATGAATATCGGCTCGTCCCAGGTCAGTGACTCATCGCGCGACGCCCACGCGGCCAGCAGCACCGTCAGCAGTGCGAGAGCCAGGATCGTGCGCCGTGCCCAGCGCCGTGCCCAGCGCTGGCCCGCGCCGGGCGCGCTTTCCGCCGCCGCCCTTGCCCCGCGCTGTGCCCTGCCATCCATGGCGACTAATGTAGCCGCTCGGCACCGGGCTGTGGGCGACGCGTGGCGTTCAAGCGCACTCACGGCAGCGCCGATACAGGGCCGACGCACCCGTTCGTGCACCGAATTGAAGGACTCTGATGTCGGCCGCCGCCCCTGCCCTGTCCAAACTGTCGCGCTTGAAATCCATGTCCCCGAGCCCCGCCGGCCACGCCGTGCTGGTGGTGGAGGACAGCAAGGCCATACGGGAACTGTTGTGTGGCTATCTGCGCCAGATCGGCGGCTTCGTGGTCGAGACGGCCGGCACCCTCGCTGAAGCCGAGGCGCTGCTCGCCCGCAATCCCGAACGCTTCTTCTGCGCCGCCCTCGATCTCAATCTGCCCGACGCCGGCGACGGTGAAGTGGTCGATGCGGTGCGCGCCCACGGCGTGCCGGTGATCGTGCTGACCGGCAGCGCCGAGCCCGCCATCCGCGAACGCATGATGGCCAAGAACATCGTCGACTACGTGGTCAAGCAGAACAGCCACGAAATCGAACACGTCGCCTATCTCATCGGGCGGCTGCGCGAGAACCGCGCCACCAAGATTCTGGTGGTCGATGATTCACGCAGCTTCCGCATGTACATCAAGACCCTGCTCGAAAAATATTTCTTTCACACCCTCGAAGCCGGCGACGGCCGCGAAGCCTTGGCGGTGATGGACGAACACCCCGACATCACGCTGGTGCTGACCGACATCAACATGCCGGTGATGGACGGCTACCAGCTGATCACGGCGCTGCGACAAAAATACCGGCGCGAGGATCTCGCCATCATCGGCGTGTCGGACAGCAACAAGCACGACATCTCGGCCAAGCTTTTGAAGCTCGGTGGCAATGACTTCCTGACCAAGCCCTTCGTGGTCGAAGAGTTCTATTGCCGCGTCACGCAGAACACCAACATGGTGGGCTATGTGCGGCAGATTCGTGATTCGGCCATCCGCGACTTCCTGACCGGCGTCTACAATCGCCGCTATCTATTCGAAGTGGCGGCCACGCTCTATGGTAACGCGCGGCGCGGCAATATCCGGCTCGGCGCGCTGCTGCTCGATGCCGACCACTTCAAGGCGGTCAACGACACCCATGGCCATACCGCCGGCGACGCGGTGTTGCAGGCCATCGCCGCCTGTTTGTGCCGCGAACTGCGCATGAGCGACATCGTCGCGCGTTATGGTGGCGAAGAATTCGTGTGCCTGACGGTGCTGAAGGACAACAACGACATCGACATCGTGTGCGAGCGGGTGCGCCGCGCGGTGGAAAGTCTGGAAGTGGAATACGACGGTCAGCGTATCCCGGTGACGGTCAGCGTCGGCGGCACGGTGCAGCTCGGTGAATGCTTCGAAGACATGCTGCGCAACGCCGACGCCGGCGTCTACCAGGCCAAGGCCGCCGGTCGCAATCGTTACGTGGTGGTGTGAAGCACGGCTGCCGCGCATTCACTTCTGCATTCACGCCGCGCCAGCGCGACGCTGCGGCAGGGATTCAACTCAAGGTGGCAGTCATCTCGAGCGCGACCAGGAGATGGGCGCTGTCGGCACTGTAGGCCTGGTACTGCACACCGTCGATGGTCTGCACGCCACCGGCGTCCGCCACCCAACCCTGGGCACTGGACACGATGCTGTCACCGCCATCGCCGCTCACGCGCAGGGTGTTGGCGTCGGCGCCGAGCGCCAACACATCGGCAATATCGAGCGCGAGCACATTGGCGCCGCTGCCGGTGATGTCGATGTGATCGATATGCAGCAGCCGGGTGTCGTCTATCAAGCGTAGATCCAGCGTCACGCCGCTGCCGTCGACACGCAGAGTGTCGCTGCCGCTGCCGCCGTCCAGCAATTCATCCAGCGCGTCGTAGACCAGCACATCATCACCGCCGCCACCGTTGACGCGGTCCGCACCGCCCGCGCCATCGAGCACATTGGCCGCGCTGTTGCCGGTAATGACGTTGGCGAATTCACTACCCGTGCCGTGGATGGCCGTGCCGCCACGCAGGTTGAGGTTCTCGACGCCGCTGCTCAAGGTGAAATCGACACTGCTGTTGACGGTGTCGATACCGCCGCCGCCGACCGTGCCGGCAAGTGTGAAATCGTCGACACGCCAACTGCCGGTGACCGCTTCGGCGCCGCTGGCGGCGATTTGCACCGTGACCGTGCCGCTCAGTCCGCTGAGGGAATCGCGTGCGATGTCGGCGCTGTGATGACCGCCCGGCGGCCCGAGGCTGGCGCTACCGCTGGCCACCACTTCGCCATTGATGAACACCTGCCAGACGTTCGGGCCCGCGCCGCGGCCCGCGCCGTTGGACGACTGTTCGTTGAAACTGAAGCCGGTCAGATCGATGCGTTGCCCGGCGGCGATGGAGAACGTGAACAAAAAAGCATTGCCGTCGTCATCCGGTGTCGGCGTGCCGTGACCATCGAATTGCTCCGCGCCGAGCGCGATGCCACGGTTGGGCTCGGGGTCGAAGCCTTTCAGACCGCCGGCGATGAGAGAGTCCGCGATGCGTGTCGTCCATGGCGACACATCATCGAGCGCCGCGACCTTGGCCGCGCTGCCCGGGTTGCTCAACACGAGCCCACTGACGTCCTGGAAATTGAAATCGAGCAGCGTGAGCGCGGCCGCTTCGTCGATGGTGTCGCCGCGGTCATCGACGAAATAGACATCATCGCCCGGGCCGCCTTGCAGCACATCGGCGCCGGCGCCGCCGTCCAGTGTGTCGTTGCCATCGCCACCAGCGAGGTGATTGGCGCCGCCGTTGCCCGTCATGTAATTGGCAAGTTCATTGCCGGTGGCGGACAGATTCTGCGCGCCGGCAAGAAACAGGTCTTCGACGTTGGACGGCAACACGTAGCCATCGAAACTCGACCAGACCGTATCGTGGCCCGCGTTGGCGCCTTCAATGACGCTGTCACCCGCTGCATCGACGATGAAAATATCGTCCCCGCTGCCGCCGGTCAGGGTGTCGTTGCCACCACGACCGTCGAGATAATCATTGCCGGCGCCGCCGTCCAGCACATTGCTCACGGCCGAGCCAACCAGGGTGTTGTTGAGCGCGTTGCCGATGCCGTGCACGAACAGGTTGCCGGTCACCTCGAGCTTTTCGACGTTGGCGGGCAGGCTGTAGCTGACCGAAGTACGCACCGTGTCAAAACCGGCGCCGCCGTTTTCTTCGATGCGCACCGCGCCGCTGTTGACGATGTAGGTGTCATTGCCGGTGCCACCGCGCAGCGTGTCAACACCGCCGCCACCGTTCAGCACATCGTTACCCGCGCCGCCGCTCAAGACATTACGCGCGCTGTTGCCGAACAGTTGATTGGCGCCGGCATTGCCGCTGCCGGACAGCGGCGCGCTGCCGAGCAGGCGCAGGTTTTCGACGTCGGCGGCGAGCGTGTAGCTGACGCTGGCGCGCACGGTGTCGACGCCCTCGCCGCGCTTCTCGATCACGCGATCACCGACATTGTCGACCACGTAGGTGTCATCGCCGCGTCCGCCCGCCATGAGGTCAGCGCCGCGGCCACCGTCGAGGAAATCGTTGCCGGCCAGACCAAACAGCCGGTCGTTGCCGGCCATGCCCAGCAGGCTGTCAGCGACGGCGCTGCCGTCGAGGCGTTCGTCGCGTGCGCTGCCGCGTCGCGTTGCCATGGCGTGGAACTCCGGGGTCGGGGATAGGACAATTGTCGAGAGAGCGGCATGATCGAGGCCGCGGCGCGACTCGGCAATAGGCTGGCGCGGACCAATTTGAAGAATCGTTTCACGTGTCGCGCGCCGCGCCCCTGGTCGCGGCCCGCACTGTGAACAATAGTTACTTAAGCGGCGGGCGCGATCGGCATCGCCGCCGACATCGACATCACGGAGATTACGACATGCGCCCGATTCTGCTAGTGCTGCTGCCCCTGCTGCTGTGGGCCAACGCCGAGGCGGTGACGTTTCGCTACGCCGAACCGCCGCTCGGTCGGCTGGTGTTCAATCAAATTCTGGATGGCGCCGTGACCGCGCCGCTGCGCCTGCCGAAGATTGGCGAGTATTACGCGGAACTCATCATCGAAGCGGCCGACGGCCAGCAGGAAGTGGTCTTGAACGAGCCGCTGGCGCTGTCGCTGGATGTCAGCGTGGCGCGCCGCGAGCATGCCTTGCTGAGCCGCAGCGTCACCGTCAACTTCGCGCCCGGCGAACGCGTCAAGACGCTGTTCTGGCTGAACGTGCCCGACCATCTGCCGAATCGCACCGATCTCGAAATGCGTGTCAGCCTGCGTGATGCCGCCAGCGCACTGCCGAGCTCGGCCAGGCTGCGTGTGCAGTTGACGCGCAAGATTGAATTCTCGCCGATTATTGTGCGCTGACAGACGAAAAGCGCGATTGACTTGCACGCCGACGGACGCGAACAATGCGCTCGTCTTTCAAATAAAAAGCGCTCACCGAGGCGCCACGGAGGGGAACTGTGCGCAATCATCTTGCGAGTCTTTTTGCACTGTTGTTGATGGTGTGTGCCGCGCAGGCGCAGGCCTATTCATCCATGTTCGTGTTCGGCGACAGCCTGAGCGACGACGGCAACAATGCCGTGCTGCTGCCGAGCCTGCTGATCCCGCAGACCACCGCACCGTTCACCCAGGACTTCCCCGCGCCGGTCATCGCCGTTGGCACCTATGCCGGCAGCAACAATTACTCCAACGGTCCGGTATGGGCCGACTACCTGGCGGGCGCGCTCGGTCTGCCGCTCGGACCGTCCCTGCTGGGCGGCAACAACTACGCGTTTGGCGGCGCCCGCACCGGCCTCATCGGCACCGCCGACGATAACGACATCCGTCCGCCGAACCTGCAGGTGCAGGCCGCTTCGGCAGTCACGGACAACGGCGGGGTGCTGCCGGGCGATGCGCTGTACGCGGTGTGGGGCGGCGCCAATGATATCCGCGCCCTCGGCGCCCAATATGGCAGCGGCCTGTCGTCCCTCGACCCGCTGGTCGTGCAGCAATCCAACCTCGGACTCACCAATGGCATCAGCGCCAGTCTCAACAATCTCTTCCAGACCCTGAGCACGCTGGCCGGCGCCGGCGCGCGGGACTTCCTGCTGCTGTCGCTGCCGGATCTCGGCCTGACCCCCGCCGCCCGTTTCTTTGAAACCCCGCTGCCGGGCACGCAGGCTTTGTTGACCGGCCTGTCGTCGGCCTACAACCAGTCGCTCGGCGATCTTGCGAACTTCGTCAATAGCGCGCCGGGTTACACCCTGACGCTGCTCGATGTGTTCGCGCTCAACCACGCGGCGGTCGACAACCCGGCGCCCGGCGCCAATGTCACCGAGGCCTGCACCTCGCAGAACGCCTTCACCGGCTGCACCGATCCGGAAAATTTCCTGTACTGGGACGGTGTGCACCCGACCACCGCCACCCACCAGGTAATCGCCGCAGCTGCGCTGAATGCACTGCAGCCGGCGCCCGTGCCGCTGCCGGCCAGTCTGCCGCTGGCGGTCGGCGGCATGGTGATGCTGTTAGGGGTCGCCCGTCGCCGCCGCGCAGCCTGAAGCAGATCTTTGCCTGAAAGACGCCGGCCTCGTGCCGGCGTCTTTGTTTAATCGCGGCTAAAACGCCGCCACCGCGCCATCGCTGCGCGGATCGCTGGCACCGGCCATCAAGCCGTCGGGGCCACGCACAATGGCGCCGGCATGGCCCATCTGCGCGCTGTAGTCCGGCAGCATTTCGACCGCGTGCCCGGCCGCGGCGAGCGCCGCGCACAGCGCCGGGTCGAAGCGGCTTTCCAGTTTGAGCGTGGTGCTGTCGGCCCCCCAGGTGCGGCCCAGCAGCCAGCGCGGGGCATCGACGGCGGCCTGCAAATCCATGCCGTGCATCACGTGGCGCGTGAACACCGCGGCCTGGGTCTGCGGCTGACCTTCACCGCCCATGGTGCCGTAGGCCATCACGCGGCCGTCGCGCAGATGGGCCAGCGCCGGCTGGATGGTATGAAATGGCAGGCGCCCCGGCGCGAGCGCATTCAAGGCCTGCGCATCGAGGGCGAAGCTCGTGCCGCGATTCTGCCAGCACACACCGCTGGCAGGCAGCACCAGGCCACTGCCAAATTCCCAATAGATGCTCTGAATGAAACTGACCATGCGCCCGGCGCTGTCGGCCGCGCCCAGCCACACGGTATCGCCATGGGATGCCGGCTGCGGCCACGGTAAGGCGCGCGCGGCATCGATACGTGCGGCACAGGCGTCGATGGCAGCATCGTCGAGAAAGCGCGCGATATCGCCATCGATGTAAGCCGGGTCAGTGACCTGCGCGTCGCGCACCATGAAGGCCTGCTTGCTGGCTTCCACCAGACGATGCACGTAATCAAAACCATCACAGCGCGCGGCTGGCATGCGCGCATAAATCGCCAACAACAGCAGCGACGCCAGGCCCTGGGTCGGCGGCGGATGGTTGTAGAGCGTGTGACCATCGACCATCACGCTCAAGGGTGTGACGCGCCGTGCGCGATGAGCCGCCAGATCAGCGAGCCGTAGCGGACTGCCGGCGCGCTCGAGATCCTGCGCGAGGCTGCGCGCGAGTTCACCACGATAGAAGTCATCGAGCCCATGGTGAGCCAGGTGTTGGAAGGTGTCGGCAAGGCGCGCCTGTTTGAACACGGCGCCGGGCGCCGGCGCGGCGAGCGCATCGAGATAGGTTTGCGCGAAGCCCGGCACGGCCATGAGCTCATCGCGCTTGGCGACGGTGTTGTCGAATTGCGAAGCGGTCACGGCGATGCCATCGCGGGCGTGCGCCACGGCATCTTCCAGCAGACGCGCAAGCGGCAGACGCCCGCCCCACTGGGCGCTGACTTCCAGGGCCGCGCGCCAACCATCCACTGCGCCGGCCACCGTCAGCGCCGCCTGCGGACCGCGCGTCGGCATCACTTCATGGCCGGCCGCGCGATAGGCCTCGCGCGTGGCCAGTGCAGCCGCCGCGCCGCAGGAGGCGAGCGCCAGCGGCGCGTGGCCGGGTTCATGAATCAACCAGAAGTTGTCACCGCCCAGGCCATTCATGTGTGGATAGACCACGGCGATGGCGGCGGCGGCGGCCACCATCGCCTCGATGGCGTTGCCGCCGTCGTGCAGTACGCGCAGACCGGCGCTCGCCGCCAGGTGATGGGGCGCGCTCAGCATGCCGCGCCGTGCGCGCGCCGTCGTCCTCATCGCATCACACGCGATGACGCGCGATCGCGGCGACATCCCATTCGATGCCGATGCCGGGTCGCGCCGGCGGCGTCAGCGTGCCGTCGACCAAGGTCCACGGTTCGCTTTGCAGACCATTGGCGACATCCAGCCATTCGAGATAATGAGCGGTGGGCGTGGCGCACAACAGATGACTGCTCACTTCCGGGAACAGATGCGACGAGCATTCGAGCTGCGCGCTGCGCGCCAGCGCCGCCGCTTCCAGCCAGCCGCTCACGCCGCGGATGAACTGCGGGTCGGGCATCACGTAGTCCATCGCGCGCATGTGAATGGCGGCGCGCATTTCATCGGTGCTGTTGAAGTTCTCGCCAATCTGGATGGGGGTGTTGAGCATCGCTGCGAGTTCGGCGTGGGTCGCGTAGTCATCGGCCAGCACCGGTTCTTCTATCCACGCCAGGCCTTCATCGTCGAGGGCGCGGCAGCGCAGGCGCGCTTCCTGCGGCGTCAGCGACTGGTTGTAATCGATCATGAGCGCGCGCTCGCCGAGCACGCGCTTGGCGGCGCGCACGGCGGCAAGATCGTCGGCGAAGTTGGCGAAGCCCGCTTTGATCTTGAGCGCGCGATGGCCTTCATCGACCGCCGCCTGCGCGACTTCCACTACCTGCGCCGCATCGTACATGCCGGCGCTCATGTACACCGGCACCGCGCGCGGCGCGCAACCCAGGGTCTGGTACAAGGGCTCGCCACGGCTGCGCGCATAGGCGTCCCACCACGCCATGTCGAGTGCGCCCAGTGCCACGCCGGTGAGATTCTTCGCGCCCCACAGACGCAAGCGCTTGAGCATGAAGCTGTACAGATCGCGTGGCTGGAGCTCGAGCCCGGTGACCATCTGGCCAAGTCCCAGAATCGTGCTCTCCAGCGCCGGCAACAATTCCGGCAGGTAGATCTCGGCATAGGCATGGCCGCTCACGCCGGAGTCGGTATGCAGATCAATCAACACCAGCGGAAAACGTTCGATGTGTCCCGATGCGGTCTTCAACGGTCGCGCCAGGGGCGACAGCACGGGCGTGGTATAGAGCGAGGTAATTACAGTCATGGCAGGTCCAAGGTAGGTGCGACCATTCGCACATTAATAACGACACCTATACGCCATCAGCGCATGGAAAACCGCGGCAGCTTGATGCGCCAGTGAATGCCCGCCATGCGGATCAGAAACACCGCCACGGTCGGCGCCGCCACCGCGATGTCGCCATGCATGTCCTGGGCGCGCGTCAGGATCAGCAGCAAGGCGCCGCTCCAGGCCGCCGTTGCGTAGAGTTCACCGCTGAACACCAGCGGCACTTCATTGCACAGCACATCGCGCACGATGCCGCCGAACACGCCAGTGATGACACCCATGAGACTGGCCACCAGCCAATGCGCATTGAGCTCAAGGGCAATGCGCGTGCCGAGGATGGTGAACAACGCGAGGCCGAGCGCGTCGGGGATCAGAAACAGGCGCTGCGGCAAACGCACCAGGCGCGCCACGGCAAAGGTCGCGAGTCCGGCCAGCAAGGCCGCCACCAGGTAATCGTGATCGACCACCCAGAACACCGGCCGCGCCAGCAAAAGATCGCGCAGCGTGCCGCCACCCAGCGCCGCCACCAGCGCGATCACGACCACGCCGAACAAATCGATTTGCTTGCGTCCCGCTTCCAGCACACCGGTGACGGCGCACACCGCCACCCCCGCGAGGCCGAGCACATCCTGCGGCATGGCGTGCGACTCAGGCCGGTTCGAGCAGCACCTTGCACGCGCTCTTGTCGGTCTTGAGCGAAGTGAAGGCACTCGGAAACGCGTCGAAGCCCACTACCGCACTCAACAGCGGCGACGCATCGATGCGGCCCTGATCCATGAGTTCGATGGTGATTTCGAAATCGCGCTTGCGATACATGAAGACGTAGTTGATTTGCAGCTCTTTGCTGATGGCCTTGGGCGGCAGCACCGTGTCGGGCGCCATGCACACGCCAACGATGACAATGCGGCCGTTGGACGGCGCATAGTCCATCGCCAGCTGCTGGGTGCCGGGCACGCCTATGCATTCGAGAATGACGTCGGCGCGTCCGCCGGCCGCACGCTTGCAGGCGCCGACCACGTCTTCGACGCCGGCATTGACGGTGGCGGTGGCGCCCATCTTCATGGCGAGTTCGAGGCGCGCCGACACCTTGTCCGACACCACCACGTGTTGCGCGCCGTAGTGGCGCGCCCACATCGCCGCCGCGAGGCCTATCGGGCCCGCGCCCATGATCAAGACCCGTTCGCCGGGCGCGATGCGCGCCACGTGCACGGCGTGCAGACCGACAGCGAGTGGTTCGACCAGCGCGCCCAGGCGCCAGTCGACGCCGGGCGGCAGCAGCAAGGCTTCATTGGCGCCGACGCGCAGATATTCCGCATAGCCGCCGGGCAGGTCACCGAGGCCGGTGTAGCGCACCGTCGCGCAGCGATGCCCCATGCCCGACAGGCACGGCTGGCAATGACCGCAGCCGATGAAGGGCAAGGCGGTGACACGGTCGCCGACCTTCCACTTCGCGCCGGCCTCGCGCCCGACTTCCACCACTTCGCCGCAAAATTCATGGCCCATCACGGTGCCGGCCGGCAGCGGCCGCATGCCGCCCTCCGGGCCGTGCACGTCGGCCATGTGCAGATCCGAACCGCAGATGCCACAGCACTTGACCGCAATCATGAGGTCGCCGGCGCCGATGCGCGGCTCGGGGACTTGTTCGATGGTGAGCGCCGCTTCGGCGCGATGAAACACGGCTGCACGCATGAAAAGTACTCCCCCGCACAATCCAACGAGAAGTGAAAGCAGGCACGCTGGTCGCGAGGCCCGCTCCGGGTTTGTATCAAGCGCCTGACACAGTGACAAGCGCGGCGACCGGTCGCGGCTTTCTGGCAGCGAGTACACGCGGTCAGCAGGCTGGTTAAAAACGTAGCGAGCGGAGGCAGTCTGCGTTCCGGCGGCGCGCAGGAACCGCAGGGTATACGGAAATACGTGAGGATTGTGTTCGCCACTGGCGAGCATCCTGCGGACCCGCGTGCCGCGGTCCACTTCCTTGGGAAGTGTCCGAGCACCGCTGGGACGCAGAATGCCGAGCGCAGTAGTTTTTCATCAGCCTGTTAGACTGGCTGCTCATCGAGGGGGGATTGCGAGTGGATTTATCTTTCGGTCCGGCCTACGAAAACTTTCGCACCGAGGTGCGCGAATTCATCCGCGAGCATGGCCACGAAGCGCCGCCGCGCGTCGATCTGCGCGCACCGCGCACCCTCGCCTGGCAGCAGCGCCTGATTGAACACGGCTATGCCGGCCGCACCATTGCGCGTGAGTACGGCGGCTATGGCGCTCAAGCCGACGTCCTCGAGGCGCGCATCATCGCCGAGGAGTTCGCCGCCGCGCAGGTCTCGCCGGGCCTCGCCGGTCAGGGCATCAAGATGCTGATCCCGACCCTGCTGCATTTCGGCAGCGAGCAGCAGCGTCGCGATTTCATCCGCCCGACCCTGTACGGTGAAATGATCTGGTGCCAAGGCTATTCCGAGCCCAATGCCGGCAGCGATCTGGCGAGTCTGCGCACCCACGCCGTGCTGGACGGCGATCACTGGCGTGTGAACGGCCAGAAGATCTGGACCAGCACCGCGCATCTCGCCGACTGGATGTTCTGCCTGGTGCGCACCGAACCCGACGCGCCCAAGCATCAGGGCATAAGCTTTCTGCTGTTCCCGATGTCGACACCCGGCATCGAAATCCGCCCGCTCGTGACCATGGTCGGCGATGCCAGCTTCAACGAAGTGTTCTTCACCGACGTGCGCGTGCCACGCGATTCGATGATCGGCCAACGCGGCGACGGCTGGAAAGTCGCCAACACCCTGCTCGGCTTCGAGCGCGGCATGCTCGGCGATCCGAACAACACCCTCATGCGTTTCAATGCGCTCGTCGAACTCATGCAGCACGAGACCGTGGATGGCACGCGCCTCATCGATCAGCCGCTGCTGCGCGAACGACTGATGAAAATTCAGGGTCGCATGCTGGCACTGCGCGCCAACGATCTCAGGCTGCTGTCGGCGAGCGTCAACGACACGCCGGCGCGCCTTGCCGGCCTGGTGGTGAAACTGCTCGGCACCGATTTACGCCACGAGCTCGAAGCGCTGGCCATCGACGCGCTGGGCGAAATCGGCGCACTGTATCGCGGCAGTCCGCTGCTGCGCGATGAAGGCATGTGGCAACAGCATTACATGTACTTCCTGGGCCTCATCATCGGTGGCGGTACGGCGCAGATTCAAAAGAACATCATCGCGGAGCGCGGCCTCGGCATGCCGCGCGAACCGAAACTGGCTTGAGGGGCAGCGGCATGGATTTCGGACTGTCCGAACAACAGACCCTGCTCGCCGACAGCGTCACGCGCCTGCTCGGCGACCACGCGCCGCTGACTCGCACCCGACGCTTCGCCGAACAGCTGGAGCCGCGCGCCGAGGATGTGTGGCAGGCGGTGTGCGAACTCGGCGTGGCGGGCCTCGTCGTCGACGAGCGCCACGGTGGCAGTGGCCTTGGCATGCTGGAAGCGGCGCTGGTGGCGGAATGCCTTGGTCGCCACGTCGCACCGCTGCCTTTCGTCGCGAGCTGTGTGCTGGCGCCGCTGGCCGTGCAGCGGGCGGGCAGCCCCGCGCAGCGCGCCGCCTGGTTGCCAGGCCTGGCCAGCGGCACGCGCGTGGTCGGCGCGGCTTTGTCAGAGCTGTGTGGTGCGCGTGAGGATGCCGGCGTGCATCACGCCGGCGAGCGTCTGCACGGACGCGCGCTGTTCGTGCTCGATTTCGAAGCCGATGCCTACCTCGTCGCAACGCGCGATGCGCGACTGTTCCTGGTGGCGACCGATGCGCCGGGCCTGTCGCGTGAGGCGCTCGTAAGCATCGACCGCACGCGCCGGCTCGGCGAGCTGCGCTTCGACAACGTGGCCGCCGAGTGGCTGCCCGGCAGCGAGGACGTGCACCATGCGCGCACCCTCATCGCCCACGGCCGCGTCATGCACGCCGCCGACACGCTGGGCGCGGCACAGGCCATGCTCGACCAGGCGGTGGCCTATGCCGGCACGCGCGAACAATTCGGACGCGTGATCGCCTCGTTCCAGGCGGTCAAACACCTGTGCGCGGAGATGGCCGCGGCCCTCGAACCGAGTCGCGCGCTGGTGTGGTACGCGGCCCATGCCTTGAGCACCTTGCCGGCCGAAGCCGAACTCTATGCCTGCCACGCCAAGGCCCATGTCGCGGAAGTCGGCAGCTTCATCGCGCGCACCGCCACCGAAGTGCACGGCGGTATGGGCTTTACCGATTTACTCGGGCTGCATTACTGGTTCAAGCGCATTGGTCTCAACCGCCAGCTGTTGGGCAGTCCGGAACGGGCACGCGAGGAAGCAGCGCGACTGCAGGGACTGTGCTGACTGAGGGGCGCTCAGTCACATAGATGCACTTCCACCGTCACATGGGCAATCTCTTCGTGCACGGACAGCGCGCGACGCACGGCGGCGGCATCGAGGGCGCGGTCGTGGGTGACGAGGCTCAAGGCGCAGGCGTAGGCGTTGCGACCGACGCGCCACACATGCAGATCTGAAATGCGCGTGGCGCCGGCGTCCTCGCCAGTCTCGACCGCCGCGCGGATCTCTTCCACGACCGGGTGATCCATTTCGCGATCGAGCAGCACCTTGCCGCTGTCGATGAGCAGACGGCGCGCCCACAGCGCCACCAGCACCGCGCCGGCCAGGCCCATCAAGGGATCGAGCCACGCCCAGCCATACAGCCAGCCACCGATAAGCGCGGCAATTGCCAGTACCGAGGTCAAGGCATCGGCCACCACGTGCACATAGGCCGAGCGCAGATTGAGATCGGCATGCTGCTGGCCGTGCCCGTGATCGTGACCGTGGTCATGCCCATGCGTATGGGCGTGATGATGTCCGTGATCATGATGATGGCCGTGGCCACCGGCACGGGCCAGGATCACGGCGCACACGATATTCACCACCAGCCCCAGCACTGCCACCGGCAGCGCTTCGCGATAATGAATCTCCTGGGCATGGAGCAGACGTTGCAGGGATTGAAACGCCATGAGCGCGGCCACGCCCAGCAGCAGCAGTGCGCTGGTGTAGCCGCCCAGGACCTCTATTTTCCAGGTGCCGAAGGCATAACGGGCATCACTCGACAGGCGTCGCGCCAGGCCATAAGCCCAGCTCGACAGACCGATGGCAAGCGCATGGGAACTCATATGCCAGCCGTCGGCCAGCAGCGCCATGGAGTTGAACCACCAGCCGGCGACGATTTCCAGCACCATCATCGCCAGGGTCACGTATAAGACCACGCGGGTGCTGCGCTCGGCGGCGCTGTTGTCGGGGCCGAAGCTGTGTTCGTGGGTCCAGGCGCTGAGATCGTGGGTATGCATGGGGCTGACTATCGACGAGAGCAGCGCCAAGTCTAGCAGGCCGCTGGCGCGCGACCGCCCTGCCAGGCTCAGCGCGAGCCGCGCTCGCGGGCGACGATGCCAAACAGCAATTCGCGGAACCAGGTATAGGCGGCGTGCTGGCCGAGACGCTTGTGCCACAGCAACTGGATATGGGCGTAGTTGGGCGGCGTGGCGACCGGCGATGGCCGCAGCTTGAGACCATAGAGCGGCGCGTACAGCTCGGAGATGCGGCGCGGTATGGTGGTGATGAGATCGCTGGCGGCAATGATTGCGGGCACCACCGTGAAGTGATTGACGGTCAGGGCAATGCGACGCGTCAGGCCATGGCGGGCCAGCGCTTCATCGACGAAGCCACTCGGATCGCCGCGCGGCGTGACCAACAGGTGCTGCGCCTGGGCATAGCGCTTCAAGTCGAAGCGGCCACGCGCCAGCGCATGGCCGGCGCGCATCACGCAGGAAAAATTGTTGTCGTCGATAATGGCCACGCCGAATCGCTCGGGGATCTCGCCATAGGTGCCAAGCGCGAAATCCGCCTCGCGCGCGTCCAGACGTTCAAACGCCTTGCCGGCCGGCGGCACTACCCGCACATCAATGCCCGGCGCGAGTTCCGCCAGGCGCGCCATCAACACCGGCATGGCCGTGCTCACCATGTAATCGTTGGTGTCGATGGTAAAGCTGCGCTCAGCGCTGGCCGGATCGAAATGCTGGGGATCAAGCGCCGCTTCCAGCGCCGTCAGCACCGCGTGGATCTGCGGCGCCAGCTCCAGCGCGCGCGGCGTCGGCAGCATGCCGTCGGGACCGCGTATGAACAGTTCATCCTTGAGGTGATGACGCAACCGCGACAGCGCATTGCTGAACGCCGGTTGCGACAGCGCGATGCGCGTCGCCGCGCGCGTCACATTCCGCTCGGCCATCAAGGCGTCGAAGATCACCAACAGGTTGAGATCGAGGCGGCGCAAATTCATGAACTGAATATTGGGTGTTCTGTAAATCCATTTCAATAATCCCCTGCGCTCGACCACACTTCCGCAACGTAAAGCCCCACAGTTTTTTTGGCCCCTGTCGCGCGCCGCCCCTCCCTGTAACGGCGTGCGACTCTGGTGCCGGAGCGGATACTCCCCATCTGCTCCGGCACCCCCCTTATTCGGCAGCCAGCGCCCCCCTGACCGACCATGTGGTCTCAGTGCTTGCGCCAGACTGGGGCAATCGCACCACGAACTGATAAATTACCGGCCTTCGAGATAGCACCTTGCTGCGTATCAGTAGCACAGTGCGCAGCTTGCGCAGTGGGGATTCAGCATGAAGCGATATTTTCTCGGTGGCGGCACGGGCCGCGCCGACCGGCAGTCCGTATGGTGGCTGCTGCTGGTGCTGGTGCTGATGCTGGTCGCACCGCTGCAACCGGTGGCCGCGCACGCCTTGGTGATCGAGAGTCAGCCGCCGGCCCGTGGCCAGGTGGCCGCCGGCCCGGTGACGGTCGATCTGAAATTCAACAGCCGTCTCGATCGCAAGCGCGCGCGGCTGCGCGTGATCGATGCGCAGGGCGCGGCCAGCGATCTGACCATCCAGGACGACGGCAGCGTCGAACATTTGCGCGCCACCACCGGCACGCTGAGCGCCGGCGACTACCGCATCGAATGGTATGTGCTGAGTCCCGACGGCCACGTCACGCGCGGCAATGTGCCGTTCACGGTGCTGGCAACGCCTTAAGGTCAAACCGTGTCTCTGCTGCTCGACGTCTTCTCTTTCCTGAGTGTGCTGCTGCGCTGCCTGGCGTTGGTCGGCGCGGCGCTGGTGGTGGGCGGCGTGTTGTTTCGTCATGGCATCGTGCTGCCGGTGCTCGATCGCGCCACCGGCCCGGCGCGTGACGTACTCACGCGGCTGGCGCGCGTACTGCGCGGCAGCGCCGTGCTGCTGGCGCTGACCGCCGCCGCGACCGCGCTGCTCGACAGCCTGGTGATGATGGGCTCGGTTGGCATGAGCGCCGGCATAGCCTTCAGCGCGCCATCCAACATCGCCGCCTTTGCGATTGTGCTGGCCGCGCTGCTGATTGCCACGCACGACGGCGAGCCGGGGCCACGCGCGCCGCTGGCGGCACTGGTGATACTGGCCGGCATGGTGTCGACCACCCACGCCGTCAGCCGTCTCGATCACACCGTGCTCATGGTCGCTGCCTCGACCCTGCATCAGATCGGCGCCTATGCGTGGCTCGGCGGCCTGCCCTGTTTCTGGGTGGTGTTGAACCGTGCCAGCGCGGCGCTACGCGCGCGTCTCGCGCTGCGTTATTCCCATGTGTGCGCGGCGGGCGTCGCACTGCTGATGCTTTCGGCACTGTGCAAAGCCTGGGTCTACATCGGCAGCACGGCGGCGGTCTATGGCAGCCAGTACGGCGCCATGAGCGCCACCAAGGCACTCATGCTGCTGGTGCTGCTGTGCTTTGGCGCCGGCAACTTCCTGGCCGCCCGGCGCCTGGCCAGCGACAGCGCCCTGCTGGAGCGCATGCGACGCTTCGTCGAAGTGGAGATGATGATCGGTGTGGCGGTGATGTTCGTGGCCGGCGCCTTGACTTCGTTGCCGCCGGCGGTCGACCTCAAAGGCGATCTCGCGCCGTGGGCGACGGTCAAGGAAAGGGTCTTCACGCTGCGCGCGCCGCGCCTCGAAAGCCCCGACGCCAGCCAACTCGCCATCCCCCAGGCGCAGGCGCGCCTCGACGCCCTCGCCGCCCGTTCCAACCAGCGCGCCTTGCCCGTCTACGTGCCGGGCGCGGGCCTGTCGCCACCGGTCGACGCGGCCGATGTCTTGTGGTCTGAATACAATCACAACTGGTCGGGCGTATTCATGCTCGCCATCGGCCTCGCTGCCTTGCTGGCGCAGGGCGGCTGGCGGCCGGCGCGCCATTGGCCGCTGCTGCTGGCGGCGCGCGGCGTATTCGTGCTGCTGCGCTCGGACCCCGAATCCTGGCCGATAGGTGACATCAACTTCTTCGCCGCCATGCGCGCGCCGGAAGTGCTGCAGCACCGGCTAGCGGTGCTGGTGGTGTTCGTGTTCGCGTGGTTCGAATGGCGCGTGCGCCGCGGCACGCTCGAGGGAGCGCGCTACCAGTACGTATTCCCCTTGAGCAACATCGTCGGCGGCATCCTGTTGCTGTCCCACAGTCACGATCTCAACAACCAGCAGGAAGCGCTGCTGATGGAATTGAGTCATCTCGGCATCGGCCTGTTCGCGATTGCCGCCGGCTGTGCGCGCTGGCTTGAGATCCGTGCGCAGGGCACGCTGGCGCGGCTGGCGGCCTGGGTGTGGCCGCTGTGTTTCATCGGCCTGGGACTGGTGCTGTTGTTCTATCGGGAGAGTTGAAGCGTGGGGGCGGCGTCCTTGAATGTGCGAATGAATTCGCGCCTACCGCGCGTTCCGCCCTCGGCCTGCACCTCACCTTACGGTCAGGTGCGCGGGCGACGGCGCTGGCCTATGCTGCGGACCTGAATGGTCAATACAGGTCTCGGCCATGGCGCTCGAATTCACAGCTTTGCATCCCTTGTTCGTCGGCGAAGCGCGCGGTGTCGATCTGCGCCGGGTTGAAGACCACGCCACGCTCGACGCGCTCCGCGCCGGCATGGACCGCTACGGCGTGCTGGTGTTTCGCAATCAGCCCTTCAGCGACAGCGAGCAGTTGGCATTCGCGGAGCGCTTCGATGGCACGCTGCACGCCAAGACCGGCTCGGCCGCGCTCAGCGCCAATCGCTTCGGCAACGAAGCGCTGACCGATATCTCCAATGTCGATGAGCACGGCGCGGTGTTGGCTGCCGACGATCGGCGCCGTCACTACGGCCTCGCCAATCGCCTGTGGCACACCGACGCATCGTTCGAAGATCCGCCGGGCCGTTATTCATTGCTGTCTACGCGCGTGCTGCCGCCGGCCGGCGCCGACACCGAGTTCGCCGACATGCGCGCCGCCTATGACGCCTTGTCCGCCGATCTCAAGCAGCAGCTCGAAGGCTTGACCGTGCATCACTCCATCGCCTACTCGCGCCAGACACTCGGCTTTGATTTTTCCCCTCAGGAGCTCGAGAAACTGCGCGGCGCCGTCCATCCCCTGGTACGCCACAGCACGGTCACCGGCCGGCGTGCGCTGTATCTCGCGTCCCACGCCTCGCGCATCCTTGAATGGTCGCTGCCGGAAGGCAAGCTCATGCTGCGCGAATTGATGGAGCATGCGACGCAGCCGCAGTTCGTCTATCGCCACCGCTGGCAGGAGCACGATCTCGTGATCTGGGACAACCGCACCACCATGCATCGCGCGCGGCCCTTTGAAGATCACAAGCATCGACGCGAGTTGAGACGTGTGACCACGCTCGACATCGCCTGATTCGGCGCTATCGTCACTTCCCGTTTCCACAGAGCCCGCCACCATGTCGACAACAGCCACGCGCGCGCGCCTCGGCGTCGTGCTTTCCACCGTCACCGCCGGCCCACCGCAGGAATTCGTCGACATCGGGCGGCTTGCCGAGCAGCACGGTTTTGATTCGGTGTTCGTCAATGAAGGCCGTGGCGATGCGCTTGCCTGCGCGCAGGCGATTGCCGGCGCCACCACGCGCCTGACGGTCGGCACCAATATCGCCAACATCTATTTTCGCCATCCCTTCCTGGCCGCTTCGACGTGCCGCACCATCGCCGAACTCAGCGGCGGACGCCTGCGCGTCGGCTTCGGCATGAGCCATCGCGGCCTGCTTGGTTCACTCGGCATCGACATGGGCGATGCGCGACAGCATCTGCGTGACTACGTGGCCTTTGTGCAGGACGGTCTCGCCGGCCGCGCCGGCTCGGGCTTTCTGCAACAGGCCGCCTCACGCGCGCCGGTCAAGGTCTATGTCGCCGCCAACACCATCGAAAGCGCGGCGGTGGCCGGCGAAGTCGGCGATGGCCTCATGCCGTTTTTGTCGCCCATGAGTTATCTGCCGCGCCTGGTGGCGGCGGCCCGTGACAGCGCGGCCAAGGCGCAGCGCGGTCTCGACGAATGCACCTGTGTACTCAGCATCCCCACTTTTGTCAGTGATGACGCCGACGCGGCGCTGTCCGCCGCGCGCTACAACCTCGCGTTCTTCGCACTCTTGCCCAACTACCGCCGCCAATGGCGGCGCGCAGGCTTCGGCGCCGCGATGGATGCGATACGCGCCTTGGGACGCGGCGCCAGCCGCGCCGAAGCGGTCAAGCACATTCCCGATGAACTGGTGCGCGAGGTGTGCGTGTTCGGCAACACCGCGCAGTGCCGCGCGCAGCTCGAAGCGTTTCGCGCCGCCGGCGCCGACCTGCCGGTGATCGCCGTCAGTCCCGTCAATGAAGACCGCCTGGTGGCGACGCGCAAGGCCATTGCCGCGCTGGCCTGAGCCCTGCCGCACGTCGCGTTGCCTGACAGGCAGGCCGCCTATATGCTCGCCGGGCACCATCAGCGGGGATAAATTCATGGCCAGCACGCCCAAATTCGCTCACGCCGTTCTCATGACCAATCGTCGCGATGCGATGCGCGACTGGTATTGCACAGTGCTCGATGCACACGTGGTCTACGAAGACCCGATGATCTGCTTCATCACCTACGATGAAGAACATCACCGCCTGGCATTGTTGAATGCGCCGCCCGGCATGCCGTTCGTCGAGCGCACGCCGCACAGCGTCGGCCTCATGCATACCGCGTATACGTTTGCTGATCTCGGCGCGCTGCTGGCGCGCTTCGAATCACTCAAGGCGCGCGGCATCGAACCCAAGGTGCCGATACAGCACGGCGTCACCACCTCGCTCTATTACCGTGACCCCGATGGTCAGTATGTCGAGATGCAGGTCGACAACTTCGCCGACGCGGCGAGCGCCACCGAGTACATGCGCGGCCCGGAGTTCGCCGCCGATCCGGTAGGTCCGGTGTACGACCCGCAGCGCATGCTCGACGATTTCAAAATGGGCGTGCCGGCTACACAACTGCAGACCCGCGCCTGGGCGCTGGCCGGCGCCCCCATGCCGCACGCCCTGGCCTTGTTCGCCAGCGCCGACTGAGTCGCGCGCTTATACACTTAGATTGATCAGGGAGACCGCGCGTGTCCGACGCATCCAGGAATATTGATCTCGAAGTCGCCGTGCTGATAGTCGGCGGCGGCGGCTGTGGCCTCACCAGTTCGCTGATCCTGTCGGATCTCGGCGTCGATCATCTGCTCATCGAGCGCCATGCCGGCACCTCGCTGTTGCCCAAGGCCCATTACCTCAATCAGCGCACCATGGAAGTGTTCCGTCAGCACGGCGTGGCGGACGCCATCTACGCGGTCGGCACGCCGATGGCACAGATGAGCAAGGTGCGCTGGCGTACCTCGCTCGGCGGCACGGGGCCACTCGATGGCAAGACCTTCTACGAAATCGACGCCTTCGGCGGCGGCAAGGTCGCGCCGCTTTACCAGCGCGACAGCCCCTGCCCGTCGAGCAATTATCCGCAGGTGCGCCTCGAGCCCTTGCTGCGCGCGCACGCCGAGAAGCGTGCGCCGGGCAAGCTGCGCTTCGGTCACGAACTGGTGTCGTTCACGCAGGACGCCGACGGTGTCACCGCCATCATCAAGGATGTCGAAAAAGACCAGCCCTTGACGGTGCGCGCGCGGTACATGATCGGCGCCGATGGCGGCAAGACCGTCGGGCCCGCGCTCGGCGTGGCAATGGACGGCATCAAGAACATCGCGCGCATCGTCAGCTCCCATGTCACGGCCGATCTTTCGCCGTGGTGGGACGATGCCTGTCTCATCACCTGGTTCATCAATCCCGACCACGGCGGCACTTTTGGCAGCGGCGCGATGGTGCCGATGGGCCCGACCTGGGGTCGGCATTCGGAAGAGTGGACCATCCACTTCAATTTCAATCCCGACGACCCGGAACAAATCGACGAGGTAAGTGTGCTGCCGCGCCTGCGCGCGCTGTTGAAACTGCCCGACACACCAATGACCGTGCACAAGGTCAGTCACTGGACGCTGGAAGCGGTGCTCGCCGACCGCTACCAGGTCGGTCGCGTATTCCTGGCCGGCGACGCCGCCCATCGCCATCCGCCAACTACCGGCCTCGGTCTCAACACCGCGGTGCAGGATGCGCACAACCTGGCGTGGAAGCTCGCCGCGGTCGTGCACGGCCGCGCACACCCGAGCCTGCTGGACAGCTATGCGAGCGAACGCCAGGCCATCGGCCGGCGCAACGTCGACTGGGCGATGTTCACCGCGCTCAATCACGGCGTGCTGGATGCGGGCATGGGCTTCTCGCCCTTGCATACCGACGCGCTGCGCGCCGCCAACTTCGAAATGTTTTTCTCCGACACGCCGATGGGCGCCACGCGCCGCGCGCGCGCAGCCGAAGTGTTTGAAACCCAGCGCACCGAATTCCAGGCGCACGATCTCGAGATTGGTTTTTGTTATACCGCCGGCGCCCTGATCGATGACGGCACACCGCCGCCGATTCCCGATCCCATGGGTGGCAACTACCAGGCCACCACCCATCCCGGCCATCGCCTGCCCCACGCGTGGTTGAGCCACGCCGGGCAACGCTTGTCGAGCCACGACCTCGCAGGAAGTGAGGGCGCGTTCGTACTCATCACCGGCAATGACGGCGTCGCTTGGCAGTCCGCCGCCACAGTCGTGGCGGAACGCCTCGGCGTGAAACTCGTGCAGGCCGCCATCGGCGCTGGGCAGGCCTATACCGATGTGGACGGCCAATGGGCCGCGTTACGCGAGATTTCCGAGCAGGGTGCGCTGCTGGTGCGGCCCGACAATCACGTCGGCTGGCGTTGTCATGCTGCGGTGGGTGATGCGACGGCGACTCTCGAAAGCGCTCTGCGAGGACTGCTGGGGCGGTGACAGCCCTGGCGCGGCCGGGATCTCATTCTTGCGGCTGAATGTCAGACTGCAGTCTGACATTCGATTCGAATCGCGACGCCATGCGCCCGCCTAATCTTCTTCAGTCGCGCTGATTCCACGCCGAGCCATCGCCGCCGGGCCCGACGCCGTGGCGCGCGAACACCGCGCTCATGTCGGTGTACAGCGCTTCGAGCGCGGCGATGAAGGGCTCGCTGAAGCCCTTGGTCAAATCCACCTGGCGCAGGCGCGTCAGGTGTTCATCGAAATAAATCGTGTCGCGAATCTGGTGACACAAGGTGCCCGGCGCCACCGCCGTCAGATCGGTGCGCGGCGGCACGATGTATTGCAGCGCGCGTTCGCAGGCCAGCCACACGCTGCGCAGGCGCGTGGAAATTTCATGTATCGCTTCCATCACCGCCAGCGATGAACGCAGGTCGATGGACTCGACCAGCGACAGACTGCCTTCGCCATTGCTGAGCGCGCTTTGGTCGTGACGAAACAGATTGTCCAGGGCCAGCGCGCTGCGGGTCTGCATGGTGGCGTCGAGGCGCGCACGGGCGGCGTTGAGTTCCATGAGCATGGAGCTGTATTTCTTGTGCTCCGCGGCCGCGCCGGCCTGCGCTTTCAAGCCCTGCAATTGAATCACCACGCCATCGAGATAATGCGCGGCGAGCAGCGGTGCGTACCGACGCAGCAGCGCACCGCATTCCGCCAGCACGGTGGCGTTCGACACCGCCGGCGCCGGCGGCGGCGTGGCCTTGGCGCGCTTCGCACCGGACAATGACAACAGGTAGTTGAGCGCTTCGACAGTGTCTTCTTCAAGGCCCAGCAGGCGCACCACCAGGCCATGGGCTTCACGCTGTCGGATGCGGCCGAACACCGAGGTGCGCTTGCGCTGGCCGTCGATGACCGACACGAAAAACACCAGCACGCCTGCGCCGGGTGTCGCCCAGCGCTCATCGACCGCGCTTGCGTGATCTTCGAATTCGAGGCTCATGCCATCGCGCGCGATGTCGCGGATGATCATCGGCATGACCTGCGGGCTGAGGCCCGCCACCAGCGCGCGGATGGCGAGGCGACTGCGGGCCGGTGGTGTGGGAGGAGTGCCGTCGCGGTTTGGGCTCATGATCCTTCAGCTTTGTTCTTCGAACGGGCGTCAGGATTATGCACGTTCATCTGCCCATCTTCGATACGGCGGGCAATTGCACTATGCTCGTGCAACTCCGCGCAATCACCGAACCCAGGTGCCGCCCATGCAAATACCCGAAGGCCTGATCGCAGTCGTCAAACAGGACTGCCCGACCTGCGTACTGGTCAACCCGGTGCTGAAGTCCATCGAGAACAGCGGCGCCGCATTGACGGTCTATGTGCAGGACCAGCCGGATTTCCCCTCGACTCGTCAGGCCATTGACGATCGCAGTCTCGAGGCCTCCTATCGTTTGCACATAGAAACCGTGCCCACCCTCATCAAGATCGAGGGCGGACGCGAAGCAGCGCGGGTGGTGGGCTGGGAACGCGACGAATGGCGGGCGCTGACCGGTATGGCGAACCTCGGCGAATCGCTGCCGCAATACCGTCCGGGCTGTGGTTCGCTGGCGGTGCAGCCCGGCATCGCCGAGCGTCTCGCCTTGCGGTACGGCGACTTTCGCATCAGCTCGCGCGAACTCGCCGTGCCCGAACTGTCCGACAGCATCGAATACTGCTTCGAGCGTGGCTGGAGCGACGGCCTGCCGGTGGTGCCACCCACCGCCGAACGCATCTATCGCATGCTCAAGGCCACCGCGCGCGCGCCCCACGAAGTGCTGGGCCGCATGCCGCCACTGCTGACCGACTGCACGGTCGAGAAGGTCGCCATCAACGCGGTGCTGGCGGGCTGCAAACCGGAATACTTTCCGGCCGTGCTGGCGGCGGTCGAGGCCGCGCTGGATCCGGCGTTCTGTCTGCACGGCCTGCTCGCCACCACCTGGTTCTCGGGTCCGATGATCGTTGTCAATGGTCCGGTGCGCAAAGCCTTGGGCATGAACTGGGCCGGCAATGTGCTCGGTCAGGGCAATCGCGCCAACGCCACCATCGGCCGCGCATTACAACTCGCGGTGCGCAACATCGGCGGCGGCAAGCCGCAGGAAACCGACATGTCGACCTTTGGCCATCCCGGCAAGCTCGGCTTCTGTTTCGCCGAGGATGAAGACACGCCGTGGACCACGCTTGCACAAGACCGCGGCCTGTCGCGCGCGCAGTCCGCGGTGACCGTGTTCAGCGCCGACGGCCCGCTCGGCTGCGCCGATCAGAAATCGCGCACGCCCGAAGCCTTGGTCTACTCATTGGCCGGCAGCCTGCGCGGTTTGAATCACATCGACATGATCAACGGCGCCGACGCCGTGGTGGTGATTGGCCCCGAGCATGGCCGCGTGTTCGACCAGGCCGGCTGGAGCAAGGCCGATGCCACCGCGGCGCTGCATGCGGCGACCCGTATCAAGGGCGTCGACCTCGGCATGGGCACCGCACGCGGCGCGAGCGGCCAGCCTGGCGACGGCCTCAGTGCAAAATTCCGCGACGGCGGCCTGACCCTGGTGCGGGCCGGCGGCCCGGCCGGCATGTTTTCCGCCATCATTCCGGGCTGGCTGGTGAAAGGCGAGCTCGGTACCGACCCTGTGACCCGGGAGATACGTGCATGACAGACATCCTCTACGACCCGACCGGCGAATTCGCACCGCTCGCGCGTGCGCCGCTGGCGAAACCGGCGAGCCTGACCGGCCTCACCATCGGCCTGCTCGATATTTCGAAATCGCGCGGCGACGTGTTTCTCGATCACCTCGATCATTTGCTGAGTGCCGAAGGCCTGACGGTCAAACGCTACAAGAAGCCAACCTTCACGCGCCCGGCGCCGGTGGCGCTGCTGCAGGACATCGCCTCTAACTGCGACGTGGTGGTCGAAGGCCTGGCTGACTGAGGCTCGTGTACGTCGTGCAGTTTGCAGGACATACGTGAACTCGACAGTCGCGGCGTAGCCGGTGGCTTCATCGCTTCGGAAGCGTTTCGCGGCGCAGCCGATGCGCAGGGCAACGCCTGGGGCTTTCATGCCGACAGCCTGTTCGTCGCCCATCCCATCCAGGATAGAAGCGATGATGAAATGCGCGCGCTGGCGCGCGAGGCCTTGGACAAGGTCAAGAAACTGATCTGCGCAGCACAGTAAGCTGCAGGGAATGATTGTGGGTCAGACTTCAGTCTGACATTCAAAGCAGGTTGCGGTCCTCACGAGCAATCGGAATGTCAGACTGAAGTCTGACCCACGCAAAGCAGTTCCGATGATGATGGCGTGATTGTGCGGCCCCGCCCCTTGCCGCTATGCTCGCGCCCATGGGTATACAAATCAGCGGGCGGCTGCACGCCATCTTCGAGACCAAGCAGGTCACCGACAGGTTTTCCAAGCGCGAGTTCGTGCTCGAGCTCAGCGACAAATCGCAATATTCGCAATACGTGCTGTTTCAATTGACCGGCGATCGCGTCAATGCGATTGACGGCTTCAAGCCCGGCGATCAAGTGCGCGTGGACTTCAGCCTGCGTGGTCGCGAATGGACCAGCAAGCAGGGTGAAGTGAAATACTTCAACAGTCTCGACGTGTGGACGGTCGAGGCCGAAGGCGCGGGCGGTGGTCGCGGAAAGGCCCGCGACGACGAACCGCCGGTGCCGACCCACGAGCCAGTGTTCGACGACGATATTCCGTTCTGATCACTCGCCTTCCCGCGGCGTGCAGGGCGCGCCGCGTCGCGCTTCGACGCGCTGGCTGAAGGTCATGTTCTTGCCGCCCATCTTGACCGTCAGCAAGCCCACCAACTGATCTTCACTCTGTTCAATGCTGGCGGTGCCACTCGCCACCCGCGCGCTGGCGCAGACCAGCACGTAGTCACGCCGCTCACCTGATTCATGCGCCTGCGTTTTCGGGTAGCCGAGACGGCAACCACGCAGCGCATGCTGATCCATCACCGGGAACAAGCCATCCGGCGTGTCGTCTTTCACGCAGCGCGTGTGATGGCTGACCTGGCGCCGCATTTCGTCGAGATGCGGCATGACCATGGTCGCGGCGACGTCGTAACTGCGTGCGTTTGACGCCCACGCAGCGCGTGGCGCCAGACCCGCAGCGAGCGCCATGAACGTCAGGACGCTCGCCACTGCTCCGATGTGTACCCGGCTCATGCGTGTGTGCCCCTTCACGAGAATGACTGACGAGCATGGGCGCGGGCGGCGCCGCCCGGCTTCCCGTTTCTTGTCATCGCGCGCAACGCCGCCAGGCGCATTGCCGTGCGTGTCGCGCCCCACGTAAGGTTGCCCATCGAGCCCGCAATGACGCCGACATGAGCAAGCCTGACCGTATGCTGTCGAACACCGCGAAGCCCTGCCGCGATCCCACGCGCCGCGCGCTGTTGCGCAGCCTGTGCGCGGCCGGCGTGATGGCGGGCCTCACGCCCAGGCGCACTGCCAGTGCCGCGACGAGCGTGGCGCTCTACGTAAGCGACACCTTGGCCGCCTACGGCTTTGCGCCGCCCCATCCCTTCACCACCCAGCGCCAGGCAAGCTTCCTCGCCGCGGTAGAGGCGCAGGGGCTGCTTGCCGCAGGCACGACAGTGGCCGGCCGGGCCGCCAGCGTCGAGGAGCTGACGCGCTTTCATACGCGCGCCCATGTCGAGCGTGTGATGGCCGCCGAGCATGACGGCACGACGGCGCTCGACGACGGCGACACCCCGGTATTCCGCGACATGCACCGGATTGCCGCGACGGTGGTCGGCAGCGCGCTCAGCGGCCTGCAAGACGTGCTGGACGGCGCCCATCACCGCAGTCTGCAGCCCATCGGCGGGCTGCATCACGCGGCCCGCGACCATGCCGCCGGCTTTTGTATCTACAACGACGTGGCGGTGGTCATCGAGACTTTGCGCCGCGAGCATGGCATGGCGCGGGTCGCCTATGTCGACATCGATGCCCACCATGGCGACGGCGTGTTCTACGGCTTTGAAGCCGACCCCGGCGTCATCATTGCCGATGTTCACCAGGACGGCCGCACGCTGTTTCCCGGCAGCGGTCATCGCGATGAAACCGGCAGCGGCGCGGCCGTCGGCAGCAAGCTCAACATCGAATTGCCACCGCGCGCGGGCGATCGTGAGTTCATGGCGGCGTGGCCGGAGGTCGAGGCGCATCTCGAGCGCCACGCGCCGCAGTTTTTCATTATGCAGGCCGGCGCCGACAGCCTGGCCGGCGATCCGCTCGCGCAGCTGGAATATTCGGCGGCGGTCCATCGCCATGTCACCACGCGTCTGTGCGCGCTGGCGGCGCGCCATGCGCAGGGACGTTTGATGGTGTTCGGCGGCGGCGGCTATACGCCGGCCAACCTGGCGGCGGCGTGGAGTGCGGTGCTGGCGGTGCTGGTCAGCGCTTGACCTGAAAAGAAGCCTTCATGTGGCTTGCATGCGGGTCGCACAGATAGGTGTAGGTGCCCGGCCGCAAGCTCACGGTCCAGGTCCGGGTCTCGACCCGCGACACCGCGGTGGCGCGATTCAAACCCGGCCCGCGCAGACGGAAGTTGTGGTCGGAAGCGCGGTCCCGCACGGTGATGACATAGCTGCCGGCCTTGAGCGTCACCACGCGGTTGTTGCCCTTCTTGAGCGTGATGGTGAAACCCGGCCCGACCTCGGCGTTGAGCTTGATGGGCGTGGCAGCGAGCGCGGCCTGGCTCGCGAGGCCGAGCCAGGACGCGCCGAGTAGCATCACGACGCGTGGCGCCCGGAGTAAGTGAGGTTTGAAGTCGGCAGGCATGCCGCCATGGTAAGTGGGCAAATTGGCGCCAGCCATGTTGGTGCTCTCCCGTGCGTTGAAACTGTGATGTTCTCGGCTGATTGGCGGCAGGCTTGCGCGGCCCGCGTCGCTGGTCTATGCCTCAAGAGTGAACAATGTCACGGATGAGGCGCGCCGCTTGAATCCGTAAGGGCCAGACAGCGACGATATCGTCACTGGCCGTGCTCCGCGCCAACCGCGACGGCCACCCTGCAGAGGACTGTCATGCTCAAAGCCCTGGTATTCGATGTTGACGGCACGCTCGCCGATACCGAGGAGATCCATCGCGCCGCCTACAACGCGGCCTTCGTCGCACACGGCATGAGCTGGTACTGGACCCATCAGCGCTATGCCGCCCTGCTGGCGATCAGCGGCGGCCAGGAACGCCTGCGTTACGCCATCCGCAGCCAACGCATGTCGCACGCCGAACGCAGGCGGCTGCTGAACCTGGTGCCGGCCCTGCACGGCACCAAGACCCGCTTCTACCGTGAGTTCGTGGCCGCCGGGCGCGTGCACCTGCGGCCCGGCATCGCACGCCTGATCGGCGAGGCGCGCGCCGCTGGCGTCGAACTGGCGCTGGTGTCATCGACCACGCCCGCCAACATCGACGCCTTGTTGAACGCCAATCTCGGCCATGACGCGCGCGGCTGGTTCCGGGTGGTGACCGGCGGCGCCGAAGTCGCGCAGCGCAAACCGGCGCCGGATATCTTCAAGCGCGCGCTGGCCGACCTCGACCAGCCCGCGGCCCACTGCGTGGCCTTCGAAGACACCGCGGCCGGCGTCGCGGCGGCTGCCGCGGCGGGCCTGTTCACCGTCGGCCTGCCCAACGCCTGGAGCGCCGGCCACAGCCTGCGCGGCGCGCAGCTGGTATTGGGACATCTCGGTGAACCCGAACAGCCGCTGGCCGGCGCCGAAGCCGCCCGCGTCGGCGGCGATTATTTGCAGCTGCTGGCGCTGGCCCGCCTGCAGCAGGCCTGGCTCAAGCGTGGGCTGGGTGGCGGTTCACTCGCACATTGAGTCCTCCGCCATGTTGCCAATGTCAGACTGAAGTCTGACATTCACGCGAGTCGGTGCCTTCGAATCTACAGCCCATGGCTATCGATGTAGCGCACGATGCGTTCCAGGGCGATGCGCAGGCGCTCGGGCGACTGCGCGAAGCACAGCCTGAAGTGTTCATCACTGCCGGGGCCAAAGGTGTAGCCCGGCGCGAGGCCGACGTTTTCCTCGGCCAATACGCCCTCCACGAACGCGCGCGATGAACGCAGGCCGGGGATGCGCGGGAAGGCATAGAACGCGCCCTCCGGCGTCGCGAGTTCGATGCGCGGATGGGCGGCCAGGATCTCCATCACCGCGTCGCGGCCGGCGCGGTACTGGGCCCGCAGGCGCGCCACCAGCGCATCGCCCTGCTCGAGGGCCACCACGCCGGCGCGTTGAACGAACGACGGCGCGCCGGTGTTGAAGCACTCCGCCAACACCGCCATCTGCGTCGCGTAACGGCGCGGCGTCACCATCCAGCCGAGACGCCAGCCGGTCATGGTGAAGGCCTTGGAAAAGCCATTGACCACGATCACCGGGTCGTCGTCGCTCGCCACTTCGAGGAAGGAAGGCGCGGCCTCGGCGTCGTACACAGTGCGGTGATAGACCTCGTCGGCGATGATGACGATGCCGCGCTGCCGGCAGAAATCCAGCAATTCGCGCTGCCCTTCACGCGTCATCACCCAGCCGGTGGGATTGCACGGACTGTTGAGAAACAGCGCGCGGGTATTGGGCCGCACCGCGGCGCGCAGGTCGTCCAGCGCCAGCTGCCAACCGCCCTCGCTCCAGCGCTGACGCACGGTGCTGAAGCTCGCGCCCGTGACCTGAAACGCGCGATCGATGTTGGGCCAGTGCGGCGTGACGATGAGACCGTGCTCGCCCTTGTTGAGCGTCATCTGCGCGGCCATGGTGATGGCCAGCATCGACGAGCCGGGCACGGTGATGCGCTCGACATCGACGTCGACCTGGTACAGGCGCGCGAGATAGTGCTTGATGGCTTCGCGCAGTTCGGGGCGACCGCGCGGATTGGAATAGAACGTGTAGCCTTCGTCCAGCGCCTGTTTGGCGGCGTCGCGGATGAAGTCGGGCGTGACCAGATCACCTTCGCCGAACCACAGTGGAATCACATCCGGATCACCGAGCCGCGTCAAAGCGATGCCGGTGATGCCGTTCTGTTCCAGCGACTCGATGTCCGCACGCAGCATGCCCATGGCGCCGCTCCTGTTGAAGTCAGGGCGGCAATCTAACCACTCACGGCAGGGCGCTCAAGCCATGCCGCCAGCGCGCAGTGCGCGTCACAGCGGGCGCATCTCCCCCACCAGCCGCGACAGCGCGTCGGTGTTGTAGATACGCAGACCGATACCGTCGACATCGTGGTCGGCGCTGTGTCCGACCCAGCACACTTCACCATGCAGGTCGATATCGTGATCGTCGATACGGCAGCGCAGTTCTATCGCATCGCCGCGCAGGAAGGATTCAGACGGCGCCCAGCCGGGCTTCAGAAACAGACCGTAAGCCGAGGTGTCGAGCACTTCGCCATGGCGGGCGCGGCGGCCATCGCTCCAGGCAGTGCCGAAATTGACCGCCCGACGTGCCGCGATACGGCGCTCGCCACCCGAAAAATCGTTGTGTGTGGATGCCATGTCCCCTCCGCTGGAATAAACCACTGTCGGAGGTAATAGCGGCGCAGGCGCGCACGGCTTGAAAAATCCGTAGGTGCGAATTCATTCGCACCTACAGCAGGAAATCGGGGACGGCCCCCGATTTCCCTGGTGACTACTTCTTCGCCGCCAGCGGATTGACGAACTCGGTCTGGAAGCCGAGTTTGCGCATGCCGGCCAGGCAGGTTTCGCAATCTTCCTCGATGGTGCCGCCGCTCGCGCCGATGCCGCCGATGACATCGCCGGCCTCGTCGAATATCGGGTAACCGCCGCCGACCATGCAGATGCGCTCATCGGTGTGCTGCAGGCCATAACCGAAAGCGCCGGGCAGCATGACATCGCGCACCATGTCGGTCGGGCGCTGGAATGCGACCGCGGTCCAGGCTTTCTTGACCGCGATTTCGATGTTGGCGATGCGGCCCTTTTCCGGACGCAGCGCGCCGCGCAGATTGCCGCCCATGTCGACCACGCCGATAGACGACGGACGTCCCTTGGATTGGGCGTAGGCGATGCCTTCCTTGAGCAGCACGTCGAGTTCGGCCAGTGTCAGTTCGCGCATGGTTCTAGATCCTCTCGTTAAATGCAGAATGCTCTTAATACTCGTCGGTCATGTCATGACATGACATGTCGCGTCATGCATGGCCGGGCTGGGCGCTACGCTACTCTGAATCGCCGCCTCCCCGCCAGTACTGACTACCCGACACATCATCGCGCTTTGCCCGATGCCGCGTTTGGTTACACTCGCGTCATGCCTGTCATCGTGCTTGTCATCGTTGCCGCGGCCTTGATTGCCGCACTGTTCGTGCCGGCCATGCTGCGTCGGCGTCGCCGTATGCGCGGCTTCGATATCAACCTGCCGCCAGCATGGGCCAGCCTGTTGGCGGCACGCGTGCCGCTGTACCGTCAGTTGCCCCAGGGACTGCGCGCGCAGCTGCATGGCCATATGCAGATCCTGCTCAGCGAAAAGCAGTTCATCGGATGCAACGGGCTAACTGTCGATGATGAGATGCGCATCACCATCGCAGCCCAGGCCAGCCTGCTGCTGTTGAATCGCGAGATGGACTACTTTGCTGATTTCACCAGCGTGCTCATTTACCCGGAATCGTTCGTGGTGCCGATAGTCCATCGCGACGGCAGCCTCGAAACCCACGATGAGGAAGTGCGCAGCGGTGAATCCTGGGAGCGCGGACCGGTGGTGCTGTCGTGGGCCGACATCGTGCACGGCACCACACTCGCCGGTGACGGCCACAATGTCGTGCTGCACGAATTCGCGCACAAGCTCGATGAAGAGAACGGCGCCATGGATGGCGTGCCGGCGCTGCCCGATGCCGACAGTCAGCGTGCCTGGATAGACGTGATGGGGCGCGAATTCACGCTGTTGCGTCTGCGCGCACGCAACGTCACCGATGGCGTGCTGGACGAGTATGGCGCGAGTTCGCCGGCGGAATTTTTCGCGGTGGCGACTGAAGCCTTTTTCGAACGCGGCGCGGCGATGTCGGCGCAACACCCGCGCCTGTATGAAACGCTGCGCACCTACTATCAGGTCGACCCGGCGAACTGGATGGAGTCCGCCGGGCCGTGAATGGCGCGACAGCGCACTAGGCTTCGAGCGCCGCGCGCAGTGACACCATCATGACATCATCCACCGCCCGACAATTGAAGTCAGGGTTGGCGATGGAACGATTGGTCAGCCCTTCGAAAATCCCCAGTACGACTTCGATGACCGCTTCGATGGGTGTGTCGTTGCGCACGCCGCGCGCCGCGCGGATGTAGCGCACCTGCTCGGTGATGGCGACACGTATGGTGCGGTCAGCCTCATGCACCGCCGACGCGACCGCCGTGTTGCGTGCGGTCTCGGCCAGCACTTCCAGCCACAGACCAACGAAGTCCGGGCGCGTACGTTCGGTGGCCGCGATGCGCGCGCGCTCGGCGATGAGCGGCACCACGTCGAGATTGGTCGGATAGGGCTGTAGCAATTCGAGCCACCTCACCACCATGCGCTCGACGATACCTTTGACTATCGCTTCCTTGTTGTCGAAAAAGTGATATATGTGCCCCGGGCTCATGCCCGACAGCTTTGAAATGCGCGCAATACTCGCGCCGTGAAAGCCTTCACGCACGAAGCATTCCGACGCCGCGTCGAGTATCTGTTCGCGGCGTCCCTTGGCACGCAGCGACCGTCCAGACTCTCCCCCAGTGAACTTTTCCTCGGTCATAAACATCTCATCTCCCCTGAAGCGATGGGGCTGGTCCGAAATACTCCATTCGGGCGTCCCCTTTAGTTAGTTATTTTTTTCGAATAGTCATTCCTAGCTTGACGGGCTGTCAACGTGAAGATAAATTGAACGAGCATTCTAGAATGAACATTCAATCGAAAGATCAAATAATCCGGATGGCCGCGCAACGAAGCAGCCGTCCCATGAAAGAGGCGCTTGAGGACCGGGACTCGCACACAGCGAACCCTGACCAGCACCAGCCCCGAACGGAGCCCGACCGTCCAGCAAACCGATTTCAAACAGCCTGAGCCAGCCACCCGCGGCCGGCTCGCACCGTTCTCCACCGAGGAACACGATGTAGGGCAAGAAGGCGCTATTTCACGGCGTGGCCGCTCCCCCTGCGGCCACGACGGGCCTTCAAGTCCTGGAACCCCGTAACCCTCGCATTCAAGGTGCGGATCGTGATCATCACGCCGCACCTATTTTTTTGCCCGCGATTTGGCTTTTTGCCGCGACCATCCGACTACCGCCGACAGCGCCCGTGGGGCATGCTGGGCCGTGCCAGATACCCAGGCCCGCCATGCAAACCATTGGAGCACCCCACGAGATGAGTGAGCTGGATCTCAACGAAACCTTGCGCGAACTGGCGGGCGGGCGTCTGCCGGACTGGATCGGCGACCACCTGAAAACCTATCGGGACAGCGGCGGGCGCGAAGGCCATCTGTTCGATGCGCGCTTTGCGGGGGGCGGCGCGGCGGTGCCGACCCTGCTCCTCACCACCCGCGGACGGCACAGCGGCGCTCTGCACACCATGCCGCTGATCTACGGTGAGGTCGGCCGCGAGTACGTGATCATCGGCTCCAAGGGCGGCGCGCCGACCCAGCCCGCCTGGTATCACAACCTGTGCGCCGAGCCGCGCGTTGAACTGCAGGTCGCGACGGACATCTTCGCGGCCACCGCCCGCACCGCCACGGGCGCCGGGCGCGCGCAGCTGTGGCAGCACATGGTGGCGCTCTATCCGCCCTTCGCCGATTACCAGGCCAAGACCACGCGGGAAATTCCGGTGGTGGTGCTATCGCGGACCTAAGCCCGGCGGCGATGTCTCCAGCCCAGCATCGCCAGCGCCGGCCCCAACACCGCCAGCGATGACGGCAGCGGCACCGGTGCGCTGCCGAAATTGCCGGATGCGCTTTCGATGACCGCATTGGTAATCACGTCGCCGCCGAGGGTGGTGATGGAGAGATTGATGATGGCGGTATTGCTGAAGTCCGCCAGCACCTTGGCGCCGGCATCGACCCGCGTGACGAAGAAGAACAGGGAAGAACTCAAATCGAACTGCGCGTTGCCGGTGAATTGAAACGTCAGGGGCAGAGAATCGTTCAGCACCGTCTGATCGGTGTTGTAGGTCTTGAATTTACTGTCGGCGAGGCGGTCTGCCGGGTCGACCGTGATCTGCGCCGTCACCACGCCATCGCTGCCGCTGACCACCAGCACGCCATCAATATCCATGGAGGCCGTGACCAGGTACGGGTCGCTGTTCGGCGCGATGATGTTGATGGTGTCACGCAGCGTGGCGTTGACGCGCATCAAGGGCACTTCACCACCGAAAGGACCGCTCAGCGCGCCACCGCCGCTGTTGTCTATCTCACCAAGGATGGCGAGTTTGGGCACCGCGATATCCGCAAGCGCCGAGTATTGCCAGACGCCTGCCACTTGATCGGCCACCGCCACCGCACTGCGCGCCAATGGCGCGCCGGATTCGGCGTCGGATTTGAACGAGCCCGACGGCGGCGCGAGTTCCGCGGTCACCGCGCCGTTGGCGGTAATGGCGGGCACGGCCTGCGCTTGAAACGCACAGGCCATGGTCAGCAACAATGAACAGCAAACGAATCGAATGGTTTTCACGACGGAGCCCTTCCTTTTTCTCTTGATTGTCGAATTGTCGCCAGCGACGCGCGTCCTGGCGTGCCTGTTGATCTGCGACTTCAATCAAGCGCCCGCAGGCGCGGGTGGGTCAATCCGGGCTTGGAAAAAAATGCGTGAAGCAAGTCCGCTTTACGCACGAAAAGCGCGACCAGTACCGCTTACTGTCAGCCGGCAGGTGCGTATTCATTCGCACGCCAGGGCCAGACTGAAGTCTGAGCCACAAAAGACGGCAGAGACTACTGTGGGTCAGACTTCAGTCTGACATTCAAGGTAAGCACCCAGCATCAAAATGCGCGAATGATTTCGCGCCTACGGGAATTGTGACGGCAGCCAGCCTTCCAGGAAGCGCGTGTCGATGTTGCCAGCGGCAACACTGGCATCGGCGGCCAGCGCGGCATGCAGGGCGATGGTGGTGGGCACGCCTTCGATGACGAGTTCGTTCAACACGCTCTGCAAGCGCGTGAGGCAGGCGGCGCGGTCGGCGCCGTGCACGATGAGCTTGCCGAGCAGCGAGTCGTAAAACGGCGGCACCGTGTAGCCTTCGAACAGCATCGAATCAAAACGCACATCCGGCGCGTGCGGCACCTTCAGACTCTTGATGGTGCCCGGCCCCGGCAAGAAATTCCTGGCGGGATTCTCGGCATTGATGCGGCATTCAATGGCATGGCCGTGGATGACGACATCATCCTGCTCGATGGACAGACGTTCGCCGCCGGCGATGCGAATCATCTCCGCCACCAGATCGAGGCCGGTGATCATTTCCGTCACCGGGTGTTCCACCTGGATGCGGGTGTTGACCTCGATGAAATAGAAACTGGTGGTGGCGCGGTCGTAGAGAAACTCGACCGTGCCGGCGCCCTGGTAATCGACACGCGCGGCAAGCTTGACCGCCGCCGTGCACATCTGTGCGCGTACTTCGGCGGGCAGGTCGAAGGCCGGCGCCTCTTCCCACACCTTCTGGCGACGGCGTTGCAGAGAGCATTCACGTTCGAAGCAATGCACATAGCGTTGGCCATCGCCGAGGATCTGCACTTCGACGTGACGCGCACTCTCGATCATCTTCTCGACGTACAGACCACCGTCACCGAAAGAGGCCGCGGCCTCGGCCGCGGCCTGCGGAAACTGGCGCGCAAATTCTTCGGCGCTGTGCACCACGCGTATGCCGCGTCCACCGCCGCCGGCGGCGGCCTTGATCATGACCGGGTAGCCGATGCGATGGGCAAGCGCGAGACCGGCATCGACGTCCGCGAGACGCGCCGTGCTGCCCGGCACGGTCGGCACGCCAGCTTCGGCGGCTATCTGGCGCGCCGCGACCTTGTCACCCAACAGACGGATGGCGTCGCCATCGGGGCCGATGAAGATGAGACCAGCAGCGGCCACCGCGTCGGCGAAATCGCCGTTCTCGGCCAGAAAGCCATAGCCGGGATGCACCGCGTCGGCGCCGCTCGCGCGCGCGGCCTCGATGATGGCATCGATACGCAGATAGGATTTGGCGGCGGGCGCCGGACCGATTTCGATGGCTCGGTCGGCAAGGCGCACGGCCAGCGAATCCCTGTCGGCGGCGCTATGCACCTGCACCGTGCGCAATCCAAGCGTGCGACAGGCACGGTTGATACGCACCGCTATCTCGCCGCGGTTGGCGATCAGCACGCTGCGGATCTTCACTCGCTGATCCTGGCCAGCACTTGTTCAGAGTCGATGGCTTCGCCGTCTTCGGCCAGG
The DNA here is from genome assembly GCA_020849475.1 of Gammaproteobacteria bacterium. Lineage (GTDB taxonomy): Bacteria > Pseudomonadota > Gammaproteobacteria > JADJYF01. The sequence continues at coordinate 6,508 of JADLGE010000024.1, read as the reverse complement.
AACGTAATTGAACTGCCGGCATGCTCGGCGGTGACTTCCTGAAAATTCTTCATGACCTCGACCAGGCCCAGCACATCGCCGACCGCGACCGCCGCGCCGTCTTCCTTGAACGGCGGTGCATCGGGCGCCGGCCGTCGATAGAAGGTGCCCGGAAGGGGCGACAGGACCTCGTGCTCGCTCATGCTTTCCTCCTGATTCGTTGTCTGGTTTGCACACCATGGCGCGGCGCGATTATGGCATTTTCGTGCGCCGCCGCGCGGTGTGAAGGCGCTACACTTGAGTCGGCATTGCATGCCCATCGCAATCGAAAACCTGGAGGCCGTTGATGCGCTCGCTGTTGTCACTGTTCACCGTCGTCGCGCTGCTCGGCGCCGCGTCATCCCATGCCGAGGGCAGCCTGGCCGATGCCTACGCCATCATCGCCACCAAGCAACGCGTCGATCTCACCCATGCCTTCGGGCCGGACACGCCGGTGTGGCGCGGTTTCGGCCAAGCGGCGATGGGCGCGGCAGCGGATCCCGACAGCCATCGTCCCTACACCATCGCCGAACACGGCTTCCGCACCACCTTCTATGCGATGGTCGGTCAGTACGGCACGCACATCGATCCGCCCGCGCACTTCGATGAAAAAGGCCGCACCATGGACGACATCCCGCTCAACGAAATGCTGTTGCCTTTGGTGGTGTTCGACATCACGCCGCTGCTGGTCAAAGAGCCCAACCACGCCTTCAACGTGGCCGACATCGAGGCCTGGGAAAAACGCCATGGCGCGGTGCCCAAGGGCGCATTCGCGGCGCTGCGCACCGACATGAGCCGCGACTTCGACAGCGCGCCGGAACGTTTCAAGCGTGCGCCCTTCCCCGGCTGGTCGCAGGCCGCAGTGCAATTCCTCGTTGAACAGCGCGGCGTCGTCGCCATCGGCCATGAGTCGCTCGACACTGATGCCAGCGACGACTTCGCCGCCGAAGCGTGGCTGTTGAAGCACGGCCATTGGCAAATCGAAGCGATGGCCAATCTCGACCAGGTGCCGGCCAGCGGCGCCCTGATTGCCGTGAGCTGGCCCAAGGTCAAACGCGGTTTCGGCTTTCCGGCCCGCGCCTACGCCATCTTGCCTTGAGCACTGCCATGCCCATCACCTTCAAAAGCAAATACTCCCCCGACGTGCTGATGCTTGAAGCCGTCGCGCGCGAGCTCATTCACCTCATGGGTCACAGTGGCTCGGTGCCGGGCTCCTTGGCCGCCGAGGACATTCCCGCCGCGCTGGCCAATCTCGAACGCGCCATCGGTGAAGGACCGGGCCGCGCGCTCGATGCCGACCGACGTCGCGACGAAGATGAAGACAGACGCGACAAGCCGGTCAGCGTCGCCCATCGCGCCGGCCCCTTGCTGGCGATGTTGAAAACCGCGCTCAAGGAACGCGAGCATGTGCTGTGGGAGCGCTGAGCACTCAGGGAAACTCTGAAGAACCTGCTGCGCTCGGTATCTCGCGCGCGTCCGGTGCTCGGAATCCTCACGTATTTCCCTATACGCTGCGGTTCCTGCGCTCCGGGCGCGCACGACCTGCCTTCGCTCGCTACGGTTCTTCAGAGCTCCCTCAGAGCAGTTCGCGCACCGAGAGCAAGGCGCTGCCGTCGGCGCGCGCAATCAATCGCGTGACGGCGCGCGTGGTGTCGCCGAAGGTTGGCAGCCAGCACGAGTGCCGACCGAAACCGCCCACCACCACGACCAGAAGATCTTCGGCGCACTTGATGATGGGTTTCATATCCTCATCGGGAAACAGATCCGGAAACATACCGGCCATGCCACCGCGCTGCCACAGGGCGCGTGGCAAGCGCACTTCATCGAACACATAGCGCCGGATGTCATCCTTGCTGTAACCATCGGCGGCCAGGATCGCGGCATGCTCGGGACCGAAGGCGATGGTCGGTTGGCCGTAGAGATAGGCGTTGTTGCTGCCCATGTCGCTCATCGCGCCCTTGAGAGTGGCGAGGATGCCGTCGGCACGGTCGCTGACATGATCGTTGAGGTTGTGTGGGCCTTCGGCGCCGGTCACTGTCACGGTCGAGTGCCCACTGTCGAAGCCGCGCTCGACATGCAGTGCCGGCCACGGACTCTCGGCTTCGTTTTCAGCGATACAGAACGCGTACTTGGCGGGCTGGCCCTGGGTGGAGCGGTCCAGCACACCGGCCGCCGCGCCGCCGACGTTCAACAGAATCAGGCGCACCGCGCGGCCGATGGTGGCATTGGCACGCGCGCCAGGGCCGAAAGCGCCATAGCGCGCGTTGATGCCGAGCTCGCGGGCTATCGGTCCGTTGACAATCACACAGGGCGCGCAGGGATGGGTGGTGGCCTGCACCGCGAACAGATTGAAAGCCGGTTCCAGCATGGCCTCGACTGCCGCCAGCACCACCGGAAAATATTCGGGCCGACAGCCCGCCATCACGGCATTGATGGCAAGGATCTCCGGCGTGACGATGCCATGCCGCGGCGGCATGGTGCCGAGTTCGAGGTCGGGCGCGCGATCGCAACAGCGCAGCATGGCATCGACGCGCGCGCGGGTCGGCGCCACCACCGGCAGGCCATCACTCCAGCCACGCGCTTCGAATTCGTCGTCGACGGTGTCGACGTCGAGATGGATGCTGTCGCTCATGAGGCGCCACCCCGCGCGAGGCCGGGGTCGTAGACGCAGGCCTCGTCGATGCATACCACACCGCCCGCCATGCGCTTGTCGGTCAAGGCCAGGAAGCGGCCACCGTGGCGCGCCGCGAGCGTCGCCGCGCTGTCGGTCAAGGCGGCCAGCACTTCGTCGGCGATGGCCTCGGCCTTGGCCCGCACCAGCGCGGCGTCATTGCCGGCCAGCGGATGGGGAATCGGCAGCAGCGGCAAGGCGCCCAGGCCCAATACCTGCGCTTCGGCGCGACCCAGCGGGCCGAATTCATCACTGCAGATCACCGCCGTTGGAATGCCGGCGGTTTCAAGCACGATCGAGTCATGGACACTCCACGACGTACAGGAGCCTCAGTCGGAGATGGCCAGCACCACCGCGTCGCAGGTCTTGAGGTGCGCCATCACCGCATCCGGCGCGGCGGCGGTGGCGTTCTTGGCGGCGATGACCATTTCAAAGCCATGGCCGCGCGTGCGCAGGACTTCGGCAACATTGCGCAGCAGTTCACCGGCGTTGGCCTTCATGTTGTCCAGCCACGCGATACGCTTGCCCACCAAGCTGGTGAGACGCGGCGCCAGCGGCCGCTCCTTGATACGCGTGGCGGCGACCGGGATCAGCACTTCGACTGTCGTCATGGCGAACTTCCGACTTGAGATGATTGGCTTCTATTGTGGTGCGTGATGAGCGCCGCTGCCAAGCCACTCAGCGCGCGCGCATCGGCAGGCGCAGCTTGGCGCTTTCAATCAGCACCACCGCCGACACCACCAATCCGATGCCGAACAGTTGGATGTGGCCGAGGCGCTGATCGAGCAGCACGAAACCCAACACCACGCTGGTGACAGGCTCGATGTTCATGAACAGCGAAGTCTTGACCGGCCCGAGTTCGGCGACCACCACGAACAGCGTGATGATGCCGAAGGAATAGAACAACGGCGCGCCGACGAACGCCGCCCAGGCCAAGGGCGTGTGTGGCAACTGCACGCCGCCATGCACCAGCGCCACCAGGCTGAAAATGGTGATGGCGGTGCCGAGCATGTGCAGCGTCACCGGCCGTGAATCGCCGGCGCCACGCACGCGCGCGCTCATGGTCATGACGATGGTCACGCCGACCGCGCCGGCCAGCACCAGACCAATGCCGAGCCGATGAAGTTTGGCGCCGAACACGTCGAGCGCCAGCACGATGCCGCAGAACGCCACCAGCAGCGCGATGGCGGTGCGCGCGCTGAACGGCTGGCGACCACTCCACCATTCGACCACGCCGACCAGGATAGGAAAGCTGTAGAAGGTTGCGACCACCAGCCCCACCGGCAGCCACTGGATGGCCTGCAGTACACCGAAGGAGTAGCTCGCGAAGACAGTGCCGATGGCGAGCGCGCCGTAGCGGCGTGGCGGCGGCAGCGTGACGGCCACGCCGCGCGCTTTGAGCAACAGGAACAGCAGCACGAAGGCCGTGACCGAACGCGCCAGCAGCACCGCCAGCGGTGTCGCACCGCCACGATAGGCCAACGCGGCAAGACTGGTGTTGCTGGCGAAAGACACGCCGACCGCAAGCGCCATGATGACACCGCGCCAGTGCGTGACCGCCGGCGCGATGGGCGACGCATGCTGCATGGAGCGCCGAGTATAACTGCAGGTGCGAATTCAATCGCACATTCCAGCAACCCAATGTCAGACTTCAGTCTGACATTCACAAATGCTCCGTGACGCCGCCCCTAGTGGCCGAACGCGCGATTTACACGGCCGCTTTACGCCGCCGCGACCATCCCGCCAGACCCGCCAGGGCCGAGCCCAGCATCCACACCGCGCCGGGCACCGGCACCGCCTGCACGTCGGCACGCAAGGTCAGCTCGAAGGTGCCGAGGCTGCCGTGAAAGCCGCTGGCGTTCTCACCGAACAGGTTGATGCGCACCACTTGCTCGAACAGGCCCGCGATCAGCGGATTGAACGACACCGACAAATCGTGCGCGCCACCCGCGCCCAAGCCGGCGAAGCTGCCGAAGCCGCCGAGCGCGAACGAGCCAGCGTCGATCTCGAAATCCGCGCCCAAGCTGTCGGCCGGACCAGTGACGAAGTTGGTCAGAGCCAACAGACCGTTGACGCTGCCAGCGCCGCTCGTCAACTGACCGAAGTCGTAGACGAAGTGGCCGGCAGGTGCATTGCTCAAGCTGCCATCGCCACTGGTCTCGGCCAGCGTCGGATTGGCGAAGTTGTTGACCTGCGCCTGCAGCGCCACGCTCTGGTTGCCGAGCGCCAGATCCGCCATCTCGTCGTTATGACTGACGAAAGTCAGCGTCGCATTGCCGTTCAGCACGCGTGCCTCGCTGGTATCGAGGCCGATGCTGAGCGCGCTGCTGACCGCGTTCTGGGCCAGCCCGGCAGCGCCCAGTGAGCCACTGCCAGTGAAGCCCGCCGGCACCGCGCTGACACTGCCGAGCAGGTTGTCGGTCAGCGAGCCGACTGCGAGGTTGCGCACCGTCACGCCCTGCGGCCCGACCAGGTCGCCGACATGCACGATGCCGAAATCAACGCTGGTGGTTTCGACCGAGGCCACGGCCTGGCCGTACACACGGCCGCTCATGGCGAGGTCCTGGCCGCCGACGGCGGTCTGGCCGAGGTTGCTGGTGCCGGCGCCATCGGACACGTAGGCGAGATGCGCATTGCCGCTCTTGACGCCCGCCGTGGCGGTGTCGAGACCGACCTGGATGCCGGCGCCGTTGGCACTGCCGGCTGCGATCAGGTTGGCGTTGCCGTTGGCGGTGAAGCCGGCATCGACGCTGCCGACACTGGCATTCAATGCTTCCGAGAAGCCATCGTTGGCGGCGAGGTTGCGTACCGTCACGCCGACCGTGCCGACCACGTCGCCGACGCGATGCGCGCCAAAGTCGACCGGCGGCACGTTGTCGAGCGCGCCTTCGGCAAAGCGGTACACCGCCACGTTGGTGGTCACACCGACGTTCTGCGAACCAAGGCTGGTCAAGCCGAGGCCGCTGGTGCCGGCGCCATTGGACGTGAACTGCAAGGTCGCAAAGCCCGTCAGGCTGCCCGCCACGCTGGTATCGAGGCCGACCACCAGCGAGCTGCCATCGCTCGCGCCCGCCGCGAGATTCGCCACGCTGCCGCTGGTCTGGATGCGCGCATCGGACACACCGCTGAAGGCCGCGTCGAGGCTTTCGGAGAAACCGTCGGCCAGCGCGGTGTTGGTCAGGCTCAAAGTGCGGCTCGCGACATCGCCGACATGCACATTGCCAAACTGCACCGCCGCCACCGGGCCAGCGCTGGCGAGGCGATAGACATCACCCACGACGTTGACCGTCTGGCTGCCGATGCCGGTCAAGCCGAGGTCGCTGCTGCCCGCACCATTGGAGGTGAAGGTCACGGTTGCGCTGCCGACCTTGTGGCCGGCGGTGCCGGTGTTGATGCCGACGATGAGGCCAGCCGCACTGGTCTGGCCGGCGGCGAGTTGCTGCACGCTGCCCTGTTGTACGCCGTCGCCGGCGAGGCCGGTGAAAGCCGCGTCGAGGGATTCCGAGAAGCCGTCGGCGGCCGCGGTATTGGTGAGACTCAGCGCCTGGAAAGCCGATTCGCCGACATGACGGTTGGCAAACACCACATTGCTCGCCAGCGCGCTGGCGCTCGCCAGACGGAACACATCACCGCTGACGTTGACCGTCTGCGTGCCGATGCCGAGTGCCGCGAAGCCGCTGGTGCCCGTACCGTCCGAAGCGAGGTTGATGGTCGCCGTGCCGCTCTTGTGTCCGGCGCTCGAGGTGTCGATGCCGACCGACAGGGCGCTGTTATCGGTCGCGCCTGCGTTCAACAAGCTGAAGCTGCCGTTGTTGCTGG
>JADLGE010000023.1 GCA_020849475.1 Gammaproteobacteria bacterium | reverse complement strand
CGGCCATCGTGTCGCTGACCTTGTCGCCGGCACTGGGGGCGCTGCTGTTGAGGCCGCACGATGCCCATGCCAAGCGCCATCCGCTGCTGGTCGTGCTGCTCATGCCGTTCACCTTGATCGCGCGCGCCTTCAACGCGACTTTCGCCGGCTTCGCCAACGGCTATGCCGCCATCACCAAGCGCCTGGTGCGCATGACGCTGGTGATGATGGTGATCTACGCCGGCCTCATCTTCCTGACCTGGAAAACCTTCAGCAGCACGCCCACCGGCTTCATTCCGCAACAGGACCAGGGTTACATCATCACGGTCTATCGCCTGCCGCCGGGCTCGTCGGTGATGCGCACCGACAAAGTGGTGCGGCGCGCCGCCGGCATTCTGCTCAAGATGCCGGACATCGCGCACTGTGCAGGCTTCGCCGGATTCGACGGCGCGACCCGCACCAATGCGCCCGACGCCGGTGCGGCGTTCTGTCCGCTCGCGCCTTACGCCGATCGCGCCAAGCGCCATAGTCCAGTGGCCGAGACCCTGCGTCTCGCCCAGCAGAATCTCGGCGTGATCCAGGAAGCGATGGCGTTCGTGGTGCCGCCACCGCCGGTGCGCGGCATCGGCACCGGCGGCGGCTGGAAGCTTTATATCGAGGACCGCAGTGGTCACGGCGTCAAAGCCCTGGAGCAGGTCACGACCGAATTCATCGCGCGCGCCAATCAGCTGCCGGAAGTGAAGAACGTCTTCACCACCTTCAATACCGCGACGCCGAAGATCTTCGCCAACATCGACCGCACCCGTGCCGAAAAGCTCGACGTGCCGGCCGAGCGTGTGCTCGACACGCTAGAAATCTATCTCGGCTCGGCCTACGTCAACGACTTCAATTTCCTGGGACGCACCTATCGCGTCACCGCCCAGGCCGAAGGCGATTACCGCGACGACCCCTCGGACCTGCTGAAACTCAAGACCCGCTCCAATCGCGGCGCGATGGTGCCTTTAGGCTCATTGACGACCTTCAGCGATTTGACCGGCGCCTACCGCGTGGCGCGCTACAACCTCTACACCGCCGCCGAAGTGCAGGGCATCGCCGCGCCGGGACGTTCCACCGGTGAAGCGCTGGCGGCCATCGAGAAGCTGGCCGAGGAAGTGCTGCCGGAAGGCTATGGCTTTGAATGGACCGATCTCGCTTTACAGGAAAAGCTCGCCGGCAACACCGCCGCCATGGCTTTCGGACTTGGCGTGGCCTTCGTGTTCCTGGTGCTGGCGGCGCTGTATGAATCATGGATGCTGCCGCTGGCGGTGATTCTCATCGTGCCCATGTGTCTGCTGGCGTCGATCACTGGCGTCAGTCTGCGTGGCATGCAGAACGACATCCTGGTGCAGATTGGCTTCATCGTGCTGATTGGTCTCGCCGCCAAGAATGCGATTCTCATCGTCGAGTTCGCGCGCCAGGCCGAGGCCAGTGGCATGGGCCGTCGCGAAGCGGCGATGCAGGCCGCGCGCATGCGCCTGCGGCCCATCCTCCTGACGTCCTTCTCTTTCATCATGGGCGTGGTGCCGCTGGCGCTCGCCACCGGCGCCGGCGCCGAGATGCGCCAGTCGCTAGGCACGGCGGTGTTTTCCGGCATGCTCGGCGTGACCTTCTTCGGTCTCTTGTTCACGCCGGTGTTCTACATCGTGTGTCGTGGTTTCGTGGTGCGCGGCGAGCGCCGTCGTCGGCGGCGCATACAGGAAAGCGGCGGAGAGTGGCCGACATGATGCGCAAGCGATTGGCGACGGCGATATGCGTGGTGCTGCTCGGCGGCTGCGCGGCGGTCGGGCCCGATTACCAGGCGCCTACCGGCAGTGATGCCGAAGCGCTGAACGCGTTTCCGTCGGCGGGTGCGGCCGGCGCCGCCACGTCGGTGGTCGCCAGCGAGCCGCCGGAACTGTGGTGGAAGACACTGCACGATGCCGATCTCGATGCCTTGATTGCACGCGCGCTGGAAGCGAACAGCGATCTCAAGGTGGCGATTGCCAATGTCGAAGCGGCGCGCGCGCAGCTTGGGCAAGCGCAGACGCGGCGCCTGCCGAGCGCTGATTTCAATGGCACGGTGCGCGAACGGCGCGATGCGCAGGCCGCGCAGCGTAAAGCCGACGCCCATGACGAAGCGCCGACCCGTTCCATCGCCACGCTCGGTGTCGATCTCCTGTGGGAGGTGGATCTGTTCGGTCGTGTGCGGCGTTCGATAGAAGCGGCCGCCGCCGACCTCGGTTCACTGGAAGCGGTGCGCAACAACGTATTGCTGTCGTTGCTGTCGACGGTGGCGAGTTCCTACATCGAGCTGCGTGGCACGCAGATGCGCCTCGATGTGGCGGAGCGGAATGTCGCCGTGCAGCAGCAGACCTTGGACCTGGTGCTGCTCTTGAACAAAGAGGGCGCCGCGACCGAGCTCGACGTGGCGCGCGCGCGCTCGCAGCTTTTAACCAGTCAGGCCTCCATTCCGGTGCTGCGTGCGGGCGTTCGCGCGGCGCTGAATCGATTGACGACACTCACGTCGCAGCCACCTGGCGCGCTCGACGCGCAGTTGAGTGTGAGTCGTGCGTTGCCGACGCTGCCCGAGCTGGTGGCTGTCGGTCAGCCCGCCGATCTGTTGCGTCGACGTCCGGACATCCAGGCCGCGGAGCGCGCGGTGGCCGCCGCCTCGGCGCGCATCGGTGTGGCGACCGCGGATCTGTTTCCGACCGTGTCCTTGATCGGCGGCGCCGGCGTGTCGGCATCGCCGATAGGCAAGCTGGTCGCCGCCGGCGCGCCCCTGTTCACGCTCGGCCCGGCCCTGCGCTGGAATATTTTTGATCGCGCCGCCATCTACGCGCGCATCGCGCAAGCCGACAGCGCCGCGGCGGCCAATGTCGCGCGCTACCAGACCACCGTCACCCAGGCGCTGGAGGAAGTTGATAGCGCGGTCAGCGGCTATGGCAACGAACGCGAGCGCCAAGCGCAACTGCTGGCCGCGGTGGCCGCCAGTCGCGATGCCGCGCAGCTCGCGGAACTGCGCTTCAAGGAAGGCGCGGAAGATTTCCTGACCGTGCTCGACGCCGAGCGCAGTCTCCTGCAGCTCGAAGATCAGCAGGCGCTGTCGGCGGTTAACGTCGCGCAACGCCTGGTCGACATCCATCGAGCGCTGGGTGGTGGCTGGCAGAACCTCAGCCTGCCGGCGGCCGAGGCCTATACACCGGACAAGTAGCCGGCAGCGCCGGCGCCGCACGGCTGCGCTACTGCATTCATCCCGCGCTGGACTATATTTTGTCCGCGCCGAGCCGCTGCACTCACCATGACCGGTCACTTTGATATCAATCAGCAGACCTACGACTGGTGCGCGCGCGCTTTCGAGCAGGTGCGCAAGCTCTTGAGCCTGCGCATCAAGATGCACCACCAGCGTCATCAGATCGATGGCGGCGAAATTTTCCTGTTCAACCATTTCGCGCGGATGGAAACCTTCATCCCGCAATACCTCATTTACCAGGAGACCGGCCATCTGTGCCGCTCCATCGCGTCGGCGGAATTCTTTGCGCGGGACGATCGCTTCGCGCGCATGTTGCGCGATCTCGGCGTGGTGCCGAACGATCATCCCGAGCTCATGCCGCTGCTCGCGCGTGACATCCTGCGCGGTCGCAAAGTGGTGGTGTTTCCCGAAGGCGGGATGGTGAAAGACCGCCAGGTGGTCGATGAACGCGGCCGCTACAGCGTCTATTCGAGGCATGCACAGACACGTCGTAAACATCACACCGGCGCCGCGCGTCTCGCCACCGGGCTGCAGGTCTTTCGCTATGCCGTGCAATACCGCGCCGCGCGCGGCGACAGTGCGATGCTGGACGCCTGGCGGCGTGAACTCGGCATGGCCACGGTCGATGAAATGCTGGCCGCGGCGCGGCGGCCAGTCACGCTGGTGCCCGCCAACATCACGTTCTACCCGCTGCGCGTGAGTGACAACATCCTGCGCCGCGCCGCCGAGTTCATGGGCAAGAATCTCAGCAAGCGCGCCATCGAAGAACTGGTGGTGGAAGGCAATCTGCTGCTGAAGGAAACCGACATGGACATCCATCTCGGCGAGGATCTGGCGGTGCATGAGGATCTGACCTGGTATCAGCGCCCGGCGCTCAGGCATCTCGCGCGCGGACTGCCGTCACTTTCCGCGGCATTCGACATCGAATACCTGGAGAGTCATTGGACGCGGCGTCTCGCCACGCGCGGTGCGCAGCAGGTGATCGACGGGCTGCGCGATCGCTACATGCGCGCCATCTACCAGTCGGCGGCGGTCAATCTCTCGCATCTCGCTTCGTCGCTGATTCTGGCCTACGTCGAGCGCGGCGTGACGCGGGTGGGGGCAGCCGAGTTCCGCACCGCCCTGTATCTCGCCATCAAGCATGTGCAGGGCCATCGCAACATCAAGCTGCACCGCGGACTGTGCGACCCAGCACGCTACCAGGCGGTGCTCGACAATGGGCCATCGGCGCTGCACGAGTTTTTCGACTCGGCCGAGAGCGCGGCGCTCATCGAGCGCAGTGACGATGCGCTGCTGTTCAAGGACAAGCTCGTGCAGGAGCACGGCTTCGACGAAATCCGGCTCGAGAATCCGGTCGAAGTCTATGCCAACGAAGTGGCGCCGCTGGCGCCGGTCGGCGCGGCCGTCGCGCAAGCGCTGGCACGCAACACTACGCTCGGCGCCGAAGCGCTGGCCCTCGAGCGCTTCGATGATGAAATCAAGGCACTTGCCTGGGACCGCGCGCGCTACAGCCAAAGCGAACATCACGACATCAACCAGCGCGAAACGGCCACGGCCGACCCGAGTCCTTTTTTGTTCCGTGATGGGGGCGCGCGGCCCCTGGGGGTGGTGCTGGTGCACGGCTTCCTGGCTTCACCGGCGGAAGTGCGCGAGTTCGGCGAGAAGCTCCACGCCGCCGGCTATCCGGTGCTCGGCGTGCGCCTCAAAGGCCATGGCACCTCGCCCTGGGATCTGCGCGCGCGCAGTTGGCAGGACTGGCTGGCCTCGGTGACGCGCGCTATCGACATCATGTCGGCCTTGACGCCGCGCGTTGCGCTGGTTGGCTTCTCCACCGGCGGCTCCCTGAGTCTGATCGCGGCCAGCACCGGCGCGCCGAGCATCGTCGGCGTGGCGGCGGTGTGCGCGCCGCTCAAGTTCCGCAATCGCAATCTGCGTTTCGTGCCGCTCATGCACGGCGCCAATCGCATCGTGAACTGGCTGTCGTCCTACGAGGGCATGATGCCGTTCAGACCCAACGAGTCCGAGCATCCGCACATCAATTACCGCAATATTCCGCTGCGCGGCCTGTATGAGTTGACGCGCGTGGCCAATCATCTCGGCACGGTGCTCGACGATGTGCACTGCGCGGTGACGCTCATCCAGGCCGATGCCGACCAGGTGGTCGACCCCGACAGCGCGCGCATCGCCCATCGCAAGCTCGCCAGCCTCGACAAGCAACTGCATTGGGTGGCGTCGCGGCGCCACGGCATACTCAATGAAGACGTTGGCGCCACCCACACCCTGATTCTCGATTTTCTCGCCCATTGCGCACAGCGCGACGAGTCTCACGCACCGCGCGAAACGCGCTGAGCCGTGACGCTTGCACATCGCTGCGACAATCTGTCGCAGCGTCGTCGCTGCGCGATGCCCGTAAGCTGCCGCCATGAGTGACAGGGCGCCCAATCTGCTGCGATCGCTGGCCGTGTTGCGCTGGTGCGCGGTGCTGGGCCAGGCCGCGACCGTATATTGGGCCGTGCGTGTCGCGCACATCGCATTACCCGCCACCGCGCTGTGGGCGGCGATTACCGGCCTGGCGCTGTTCAATCTGTGGGCCATGCAGCGCGCGCGCCGCGTGCGCGAACCCGCGCCGGCGGAGGTGCTGGCGCATCTCGCTGTCGACGTGGTGGTGCTGGCGGTATTGGTGGCGCTGACCGGCGGCACCATGAATCCTTTCGTGTCGCTGTTCCTGCTGCCCATCGCGGTGGTGGCGGTGGCCCTGCCGCCACGCTGGGTGATGGCGACGGCGGTAATGTGCGGCAGCGGTTACTCGGCGGCGGCGAGTTTCGCGCGGCCGCTGCCCCATGTGCACAGTGTGTTCGGCGATACCTTTGATTTGCACGTGCTCGGCATGACGGTGAACTTCGTGGTGTCGGCGCTGGTGGTGACGAGCTTCGTGACCTGGCTGGCCGGCGCCTTGCGCCGACGCGATCGCGAACTCGCGCAATTGCGTGAACAGTTCACGCGCAACGAAGGCATTCTGGCGCTGGCCACCCACGCCGCGTCGGTCGCGCATGAACTCAATACGCCGCTCGCGACACTGACCCTGCTGCTCGAACAGCTGGCCGAACCGGATGCGCAGGGCACGGCCACCACGGAAGACATCGAGCTCATGCGCAACCTCGTCAACGCCTGTCGCGATCGCGTGCGTGAACTCGCCGCACCGGCGGCCGGCATCGACGCCGCGCATCACGATGCCGCGACCGAACTCGAACGCGTCATCGAACGCTGGCGCTTGCTGCGCCCCGAAGTGCGTCTCGAGCGGCAGTGTGAACTCGCCGCCGCGCCCGCCCACGGGCTCGACGCCGGCATCGGCCATCTGCTGCAGGCGCTGCTCAACAATGCCGCCGACGCCAGCGCGCGCGACGGCAATACGCGGGTCGACCTCGAACTCAAGGTGGCCGATGGTTGGTTGCACGGCGTGGTGCGTGATTACGGGCGCGGTTTCGACAGCGATGCGCCACCGCTGCCGGGCACCTTGTTTCGCACCACCAAGGCCGAAGGCCTGGGCGTGGGGCTGGCGCTGTCCCATGCGACCGTCGAACGCCTTGGCGGCGAGCTGGCCATGGAGGCGGCGCGCGGCCAGGGTGTGGCGGTGCGCTTCTCCTTGCCGCTCGCGGCCTGAGACGCAAATGATGCGCGGACTCTTGATCGACGACGATGAAGTCTATGCGCGCGTGTTGCGCACCTCGCTCGTGCGGCGCCAGCATGAAGTGGAGGTGGCGCACGACAGCGCCAGCGCCCTGCAGGTGGCGGCGCGCCTGCTGCCCGACTATGCGCTGGTCGATTTGAAACTCGGTGAAGAGTCGGGCCTGGCGCTGGTCGCGCCGCTGCGCGCGTTGCGCCCCGACATGCAAATCATCCTGGTGACCGGCTACGCGACATTCGCCACCGCTGTCGATGCCATCAAGCGCGGCGCCGACAACTATCTCGCCAAGCCGGTGACCGTCGCGGCGCTGTTGCGCGCCCTGGAAGGCGAAGAGACGCCCGCCGAGCCCGATGCCATGCTGCCCTTGCACCGCGTCGAATGGGAGCACATCCAGCAGGCCATGCAGGAATGCGATGGCAATGTGTCGGCGGCCGCGCGCCTGCTCGGCATGCATCGGCGGTCATTGCAACGCAAGCTGGCGCGCCGGCCGCGCTCACTGCTGGGGCTGCCTCCCTCCGACGGTTGGTCATGACGGTCGCGCGCCGCCGGCGCCACACGCACGGCGTGCTGGCGCGGCATGATCAGCCGCCGCTTCATCACACGGCATTGCGGCGTCTGACCTTGGCGGCGCTGGCCCTGCCGGGTTTGCTGCCGCTCGTGAGTCATGGCGACGAGCAGGGCCAAGCCTCGCTGGCGTGGTCGCGCTACGAGGAAGGCCATCGCCGCGTGCATGGCATCAACAGCAAGTTCGCGCCGCTGCGCGCCGAGACCTTGAGTGTGCATGGTGCCGTGTCGCCGGCCTCCGGCTGGCACGCGGCGCTCGACTTCAACCAGGACACCTGGTCGGGCGCGACGCCCGTCACCACCTTGCCGCTGGCGGCCATGTCGCCGCTCAGCGAGGCGCAGTTGGTGGCGGGCGCGTCGGCCAAACCAAGCACCGGCCAGGTGGCGCCGGCGCTGGTCGACGCCGCCATGCATCCTTACGTCAACACCAGCGACAAGCTCTTCCAGCCGCGCTACGAACGCGACGACCGCGTCATCCACATGATGACCTCGGCCTCGCCCGAGACACGCAAGGAAGGCCACGGCACGCTCAGCTACGAGTGGCGCGAAGCCTCGCTCAGTATTGGCGGTGGCGTATCGGATGAGGGCGACTACCACGCGAGCGTGGTCGATGTCGGTGGTCAATTCGATTTCGATCACAAGCGCAGCAGCCTGGCGTGGGGTGTGAGTCACGCAGTGGCCCGTGCCGCAGTGACCCTGCCCTCGACTTGGGCGGGCTGGGTGGATACCCGCATCGGCGAACAGGCGGGCATCATCCGCGGCGACAGCACGTATGCCGATGGCACACCGCGCCTCGAAATCGACAAGACCCGCCGCGAATGGAGTTTCGATGTGTCGATGTCGCGGGTCGCGACGCGCTCGACGGTGCTGCAACTGGCGCTGGGCTTTCGCCACGCCGCCGGATATCTCGACAACAGCTACCGCGTGATGTCGTTCATGAGTCGCGGCAGCGAGGTGCAACGCACCGCCGCCGATGGACAAGCGCTATACGGCGCCACGCTGTTCCATACTTACGAGCGGCGCCCGGCGCGGCGCGCGCAATGGCATGCGGACTTCAAGCTCGTGCAGGACTTGCCGTCCTTCGATGCGGCACTGCACGCGGACTATGGCTATTTCCGCGACGACTGGAGTATCACGGCCCACACCCTGGAACTGGCCTGGCATCAAACCCTGACGCCGCGTGACAGTGTTGCACCGCGCCTGCGTTACTACGCGCAGTCGGCGGCAGGTTTCTATCGGCCCTATGTCGATTGTGGCGCGAGCAGCGGTTACGAATGCGCGCTGGCGCTCGAACACTACGCCAGCGACTATCGGCTGGCGGCGTTCGGCGCCTTCAGCGCCGGGCTTGGCGCGCGCCACCGCTTCGACAGCGGCATCACGCTCGAGGTCGATGGCGAGTATTACCTGCACCGGGGCGCGCTCGGCTTCGGCTCCCGCCCTACCGCGCGTTTCGGCGATTTCGATCATTTCCTGCTGAGCGCCGCGCTGTCGGTCGACTTCGACACGCTCGCCGCCCATGGCACGCAAACCCATGCCGATGCGCCAGTCGATCATCAACATCACGTGATGCATCACCACATGCCCCGTGTGCCGGCCGGCGTGATGGACGCCCATATGCTGGACGGGGCGGGGCAGTGGATGCTCGGCTATCGCTACCAGTTCGCGAGCCAGTCCGGGGCGCTTGCCCATGGCCGTCACCGCGTCAGCGATGCCGAGACCGTGGCCAGCGGCGGCTGCGATGCGCCGGGCTGCGGCGTACGCCCGCGCGCCATGCGCATGCACATGCACATGCTGGACGTGATGTACGCGCCGAACGCCACCTGGACGATTGCGCTCATGCCGCAGTTCGTCGACATGAACATGACGCTCGCGCCGTTGGCGGGTGGCGCCGCCGTGCCGCACGCCGGCCACGATGGCCATGGGAGCGGCGGCCTCGGCGATGTCATGGTCAGCAACCTGCTGCGGCTGTTCGAGCGTGACGCGCATCATGTGCATGCGGTGCTGGGCATGAGCCTGCCGAGTGGCCATGCCGCGCAACGTTTGAACCCGGTGGCCGGCCACGACCATGACCCCAGCACCGTCAAGCAGCCCGAGTACCTGCATTACGGTATGCAATTGGGCAGTGGCACCTGGGATGTGAACGCGGGCTTGGTGTACCTCGGCGAGACGCAGACCTGGCAGTGGGGTGCGCGCGTGGCGCTGACCTCGCGCCTCGGCCAGCGCAACGCCGATGGCTATGCGTGGGGTGACAGGTTCGAATCTTCAGCGTGGCTGGGCTATGCACTCACGCAGCATCTCGCACTGTCTCTGCGTGGCCTCGCCACCGTGCAGGGCAAGATCAAGGGGCGCTTCGATGCACATCGCGAACTCGACGTGGTGAGCGGCGAAGTGCAGTCGGTCGAGAACAGCATCAGTGGCCCGATGGACAGTCCGGCGAGTTATGGCGGGCGCTTCTACGATCTCGGCATCGGCGTCACGGCAAACCTGCCGACGGGCTGGCTGGCCGGCAGTGAATTGTCAGTCGAATGGTTACAGCCAGTGGCCGAGACATTTCATGGCTACCAATTGCAGCGCGACGGTGCGCTGTTTGCGAACTGGTCGGTGATGTTCTGAGCATGCAGGGGTGCGACAACCTGTCGCATTGTTGCGCTCGCCAGCGTGCTTTAGAAAGTGGCGATGAGTATTCAAACCCGATGTGTTCCGCTGCCGCGCGCGCTGGCCATGGCCGCCGCGCTGTATGGCGCGACGGCCGGCGCCCATGTGCAGTATTACGATCTGAATCAAGGCCGCCAGATCAGCGATCTCACAGCCGCCGGCAAGTTGAAATCGACGCTCGAGTTCGGCAAGAACCCCAAGGTCGCCAGCCTGCGCACGGTCAACGTCACTTCCGACCGACCGCTCAGGAATAAATCGCTGTGGACTTCCACCTACCAGCTGCGCACTGGCGCCGGTGTGTTCAGTCGCGTCAAGTACAGCGCCAGGCAGAGCAGTGCCGCCGTCAATGTCAACGACGTGACGGACTGGGGCTGGGGCGCCGGCACACAAAAGACCTTGGGCGATTCGCACAAGGTCGATTTTTTCAATTTCCGCCTGGCGGTGACGTCGACTGTCACCATCACCTGGCTGGTTCACGATGGCCAGGGCACTTACGTCGACGGCGGCTTTTCCCTGTATGGCGGCGTGCTTGCCTACCAGGCGCACGACGATGCCGCCGAGCCGCTCAATCCGCGCAAGGGCGCGCCGCCGGTCAAGTTCCAGTCGCCGCTCGATGTCGGCAACCTGCGCGATGCGCAGGGCATTGCTTCGACCTTACGCAACACAGTCATCAACAAGCAGCCCTTCGTCGGCCAGTTCAATGCCCTCAAGAATTGGGGCGAAGCCAACCCGGCCGGCAACTGGAGCAACATCAAGTTCATCAAGGCAGTCAACGCGCGCAATCCCGCGCAGGGCTTCAGCAGCAACGCGAGCGATACCCTCGAGACGCTCACCATCCGTCTGCGGCCTGGCGATTACACCATCGCCGCGAGTGGCGCACTGGGCGCGGTCGGTTTCGGGACGGTGGCGGCGTCTTTCGGTGTTTCCAATCTCAATGGTCGTCTGACCTTTCGCGCGGTCGCGCAGTGAGAGCGGGGTGCGACATCGGGTCGCATTGTGAGCGTTGCGCACATTACGTAAAAAGCAGATTCGAAATTCATCGATAAAAAAATCGCAGTCCGCGCCATCGCGCTAAAGCCTGGCCGGATCATGCGCC
The DNA here is from genome assembly GCA_020849475.1 of Gammaproteobacteria bacterium. Lineage (GTDB taxonomy): Bacteria > Pseudomonadota > Gammaproteobacteria > JADJYF01. The sequence goes on along the minus strand of JADLGE010000023.1, from coordinate 74,632 downwards.
GCTCACGGGTAGGGAGTTCATGACGATCAAGGCAACCATTTCGCGCCTCGCCGCCCTCATGCTGCTGGGCGGCACCAGCGCCGAGGCTCTGGCGCACGTCGAGTATTACGATCTCAACCAGGGTAAGCAGATAGCCAATCTCACCGCTGCGGGCATCGTCGCTTCGACTGCGCAGTACGGCGCGAATCCGGCAGTGCCAGGCAGCATCGGCAACGGCGCATCCGACCGACCGCTCAACGATATGAGCCAGTGGACCGCTCAGTTCCAGTCCACGACCAATGTCGGCCAGTTTTCGGGGATGCAATATGGTGATGCGCTCAGCACCGCCACGGTGCTCGTCAACGATGTCACCGATGGCGGCTGGGGCGCCGGCACCCGCGCCACGCTGGGTGACTCGCACAAGGTCGACTTCTTCAACTTTCGTCTGGCCAAGGCTTCGCGTGTCAGCATTTCGTGGAATGTGTTCGACAGCGCCGGCAATTTCTTCGATGGTGGTTTCAGCCTTTACGGCGGCGTGCTGGTCTATCAAGGCCATGACGATGCTGGCGCCGATCCGCTGAACCCCAAGACCGGTTTCCCGCCGCGCCGCGTGCAGAACGCGCTGGATGCGGGCGGCGTGGTCGATGCGCAGAACATCGCCGCCGATGTTCGCAACACCCGCACCAACACCAGTGACTACGTCGGCCAGTTCGACGCGCTCGGCAATTGGGGGCAGGCCAACGGCGCGGCGAACTGGAGCAACATCGCCTTCATCGCCGCGGTCAATGCCCACAATCCTGCCAGCGGTTTCGCCGACAACGCCGCCGCCACCCTGGAAACCCTGGTCATCGATCTCGAGGCCGGCAATTACACCATTGCCGCCTCGGGTGCGCTCGGCGCCGCAGGCTTCGGCGTCGTCGCGCCGTCGTTTGGGATCAGCGGACTCAATGGCCAACTCACGTTTCGCGCCGAAGCCCTGAGCGCGGTGCCGCTACCGGGCGCGGTGGGATTGCTGAGCGTCGCGCTGGCCGCACTCACGGGCCTGACACGCCGGCGCCACCCGCGCGCATAAAAGGCTTTCGCGCGTTTCGCGCAGCGGTCGTCCCGGGCGACGGCCAGCGCGCGCCCGCGCTTTTGAATCGACGCAAGGAAATCAAACCTGGGAGGGTTCTCGTCATGCTTAGCAATACACAGAAACTTACGCACGCCACACTCATCGGCGCGCTTGCGCTGGTCGGCGCACCGGCCTCGGCCCATCAAACCTACAACCTCACCGGTGTGAATACCGGCATCGCCAACAGCGTTAACAATAGCGACGGCGTGTCGAACATTGCGGGCTATGGGCCTGTCGGCGTCGGCGGCCGCGTCAACGGTGACAGCAATGCCAACATCCCCGGCACCGGCGGTCTGCCGACCGACTACGTGGGCGCCTTGCCCTACATGGAATACCTCGGTCATCACGACAGCACCGCAGCCGGCACCACCACGCGCAACGGTGTGACCGGCACCGCCGCCACCACGCCCAACAGCCTGTGGCGCGCCTATGCAATCCAGGACGCTTCGCCGGTGTGGGGTTCGCTGGTGCCGGACATCGGCAGCAGCCATCCCTATGTCGCGGTGGGTGGTAATTCGTGGCAGGTCGGCAGCACAGCCGGTGGCCTCGACTACAACCTCATTCACGCCAGCACCGGCACCAACGACGACCTCAAGAACGTCACCACGGCCGGCGCCGCCATCGGTCAGATCTATCAGATCGACATCACCCTCAAGCGCGACAGCGCCTATGACGCCGAGAATGACGTCAATGCGCTGCTCGACGTGGCGCTGTATCGCGGCGCCGATGCGTCGGCGGGCGCCAGCCGGACCGCGGCTTTCGATCCGAACGCCAACGGTGTGCAGGGTTCGACCCTCGGTACGGGCGGCAAGAACGGCTCGGCCTTGTTGTGGAGCGCGCATCAGACCAGCGCGGCCGAGGTGCTGCACTTCACTTTGCTCATCGACTTCAACGAATGGAAGAAGACCGATGCATTGGAAGGCGCGTTGAACGACGGCCTTGCCGGTTTCTACACACTGGTCATCGGCGCCCATGGCGGCGCGGTCGGTTCGGCGCTGACCTACTCCCTGGAGACCCGTTCGTTCACCGCCGTTGCGCCCGCACCGGTGCCGGTGCCCGCGGCCGCGTGGTTGTTGGGCTCGGCCTTCGGCGTGATGGGCGCGTTGCAGCGTCGTCGTCGCAATGTATCTTAAGGAGCGCAGCATGAAGTTCAGACCTTCGTGCCCGGCGCTCGCTGCCGCAGGCCTGTTGAGCATCGCCGGGCCAGCGGCTGCGCACGTCGATTATTTCGATTTCGGCGCCAATCTGTTCGTCGACGCTAACGGTGCGTCCTTTGACCAGGAAATGTTCAACGATGCCGGCTGGCATGCCGGCACGCTGGCAACGCTTGGTGACAGCCATGATCTGGCCGGCGGTGTGTTCTTCAAGTTTCACCTGGCAGGCGCCGCGCGGGTCACCATCACCTTCAGTGATACCGACAACAGCGGCCTGCTCAATCCCGCGTTCTCTCTGTACGCGGGCTTGCTGCCGGGCGAATCCCATGACGACACGCGCATCGACGCGCTGAACCCTTCGCATCTGGTGACGACGCCGTTTCCGCATGTAGTGAAGGATGCAGCGCTGGCCGACGATGGTGTGGCGCTGGATGCTGACGGCGATGTCTCACCATTGCGCGATACCGCCAATGCCAGCTTCGATGGCCAGTTCAATGCGCTCGGCGACTGGAGCATGGCCAATGCCGATGCCGACGTGCATTGCCTCACACAGCCGGGCGGCGCGTGCAATGCCACGGCGCTGGCCGAGGCGGCGGCGGCCGGCGAGTGGAGCGTGATTCGCTATCTGACACACGTCGCGCCGCAGGGCGGCAATGCAGTGGCATTGATGGACCATCTGCTGGCCGCCGGCGATTACACCATCGCCGCCGGTGGCGGCATGGCCGCTGGAGCGTCGAATGTCGTGCTCGGGACGTTGACGTTCAAGGCTTCGCCGGTGCCGGCGCCGGGCATGGTGTGGATGTTCGGCGCCACGCTGGTGGGCCTGGCGGCGCGTCGACGCCGCTGAGGCCGCGCGAGCCACGTCGGCGGCAGGCAATTCATCGATTGTTCGCCGCCGGCGTGTTCATAACGTCTTTCTGACACGGGCGCATGCTAGTCTCACGGTCCGATTACCATTGCGACGGGTTTCCCGATGTCCTCCCAGGTGAAACCGCGCATCGCCGCGGATGATCTCGCGCGCTTGAGCACGCTGCGCACGCTGCCCAATCTCGTCAAGCTGCCCGCGTTCGTGGCCTTGATGCTGGTCTTGAGCTGGCTTGCCTGGCACACGCCCTCCAGTGTGGTGCGCTGGTCGGCCTATGTCGCGCTCGGCTACCTGTGGATGAGCATGGTAACGTTCATGCATGACGCCACCCACGACGTGCTGTTTCGCAGTCGCCGCCTGGGCTGGCTGTTCGGCATCGTCACCATGATTCCGATCTTTGCGTCCTTCACGGCCTTCAAGGCCGACCATCTCGAACACCATCGCTACAACCGTTCACCGCGCGACCCGGACGCTTTCACCATGGGCAAGCGCGGGCCGGTCGACTTCCTGTTGTTCTATGCCTACGCGGTCGCCGGTGCGCTGCTGAGTTTCGTGCATTTCAATTTCATCTATCCGTGCAAGCGCTTCAACGCACGGCAGTGGGCATTGCATGGCTTCGAGACCCTGCTGAAGGCGCTCGTCTACTGGTGGGTGCTGACCAGCGCCGCGCGGCACGGTGTATTGGCGCAGACGCTGGCGCTATGGCTGTGGCCGATCTTCTTTTTCTCGCTGTTCAATTCCATGCGCTTCATTGCCGAGCACTACGGCACGCAGTGGAATGCCGGTCCGCTGGCCGGCACGCGCACGGTGTTGTCCAACCCGCTGCAGGCCTTTTTCTGGAACAACATCAATCTGCATATCGGCCACCACGTCTATCCCGGCGTGCCGTGGTACAACCTCGGGCAGTTGCATCATTTGCTCAAGGATCAAATTGCTGACAGCGGCGCGCTGGTCGACAGAAGCTATGTCGCGGTGTATCTCGACGCCCTCCTGCACGGGCCGGAATCAGCGCCGCGCCTTGCCGAGCGCTTGAAGAACCGCGCCAAGCGCGACGAATTGCACTCGCCGACCCTTACCCCCGCTCATCGGGCGCCGTGACACGCAGCACCAGCGCGGCGCCGACCAGCATCGAAATCGCGAGCATCGTGACACCGGCCGCGGTGCTGCCGGTGGCGTCCTTCAACCAGCCGATGGCATAGGGCCCGACGAAGCCCGACAGGTTGCCGAAGGAATTGATGAGGGCAATGCCCGATGCCGCCGCGCCGCCGCCGACGATGGCGGTCGCCAATGACCAGGTCTGCACGATTGCCGCGAGGACGCCGCAGGCGCCGAGGGTGAGGGCCGCCACCGCCCAGTGCGGGGTGGTGGCGAGCAGGGCGCTGGCCAGCAGGCCCAGGCCGCCCAGGGTGGCCGGTATCACGATATGCCAGCGCCGTTCGTCATGCCTGTCGCCATGGCGCGCGATGACCAGCATCGCCACGCAGGCGGCGCCAAAAGGGATGGCGGACACCAGCCCGATGTCGAGCGGTTGCGCATAGCCCAGATCCTTGACGATGCTCGGCAGCCAGAAATTGAGTCCATAGAGGCCCATCACGAACGCGAAATAGATGGCGGCCAGCGCCCAGACCTGCGGCATGCGCAGGCCCTGGGCAACGCTCATGTGCGCAATGGCGGCGTTGTCGCGTTGCACCTCGGCGGCGATGAACGCTTGTTCCTCGGCCGTCAGCCAGCGCGCGTCACGACTCTGGTCGGCGAGACACCACCACGCCGCGCATCCGCACACGATGGACGGCAAGGCTTCGAGCAGGAACAGCCACTGCCAGCCGTGCCAGCCATGCACGCCGTCGAAGTGTTGCAACACATAGCCCGACAGCGGTGCGCCAATCACGGTCGCTATCGGCACGGCGGTGGCGAACAGCGCCGTCACCTGGCCACGGCGCGCGGCCGGGAACCAGTAGGTGAGATACAGGATGATGCCGGGGAAGAAGCCGGCCTCGGCGGCGCCGAGCAGAAAGCGCACGACGTAGAACTGCGTGGGCGTGGTGACCCACAGGGTGGCCGCCGACAACAGGCCCCAGGCAATCATGATGCGTGCGATGGTGCGGCGCGCGCCGTAACGATGCAGGCCGAGGTTGCTCGGGATCTCGAACAGAAAATAGCCCAGGAAAAAGATGCCGGCGCCGAGGCCGTAGACGGTTTCGCTGAAGCCGAGCTGGCTTTGCATCTGTAATTTGGCAAAGCCGACGTTGACGCGGTCGAGATAGGCGCAGATGTAGCAAAGGAACAGGAACGGCACCAGCCGCCAGGTGACCCGCGCGTAGAGCCGGTCGGCATCGATGTTCTGCACAGACGGCTCCCGCGGGTGTCGCGATGCCCGGCACCGCGCTCATTACCGACACTGATGGATGAGCCAGCGCGACGACGGCCGCGCGGCGCGCTGAGCATAACCATTAATGCAGGCAATAAAAAAGGCGTCGCCGCTGTCGCGACGACGCCTTGCAAGACACGCTGGGCCTTAAGCCGCGGCGGTATTCATCACGGCTTTGACTTCGAGGAACTCCTCGAAGCCGAATTCGCCCCACTCACGCCCGTTGCCCGACTGCTTGTAGCCGCCGAAAGGTGCGTGGAAGTCGAGGCCCGCGCCGTTGACATGCACGTTGCCGCAGCGCAGCTGGTTGGCGACTTCGGCGATGCGCTTGGGGTCGCCACCGGATACATAGCCCGACAGGCCGTACACAGTGTCGTTGGCAATCGCGATGGCTTCGGCATCGTCCTTGTAGGGCATCATGCACAGCACCGGCCCGAAGATCTCTTCGCGCGCGATGGTCATGTCGTTATTGACGTTGGCGAAGATGGTGGGCTTGACGAAGTAACCGGCAGTGATGCCTTCCGGCAGTCCGGGGCCACCAGCGACCAGCGTCGCGCCTTCGGCGATGCCCTTGTTGATGAGGGCTTGAATCTTGTCGAACTGGACCTTGCTGACCACAGGGCCAATGGTCGAATCCTTCATCTTCGGATCGCCCACATTGACGTTGGCCACCGCTTCCTTGGCGATCGCGACCGCCTGGTCGTGCAACTTGGCCGGCACCAGCATGCGGCTCGGCGCATTACAGGACTGGCCGGAGTTCATCATCATCGACTGCACGCCGCCGGCGACCGCGGTCTTGAGGTCGGCGTCTTCGAGAATGATGTTGGCCGACTTGCCACCGAGTTCCTGCGCGACGCGCTTGACGGTATCGGCGGCGGCCTTGGCCACCAGGATGCCGGCGCGGGTCGAGCCGGTGAACGACACCATGTCGACATCGGGATGCGAGGACAGCGGCGTGCCGACGCCCGGGCCGTCACCGTTGACGAGATTGAACACACCGGCGGGTACGCCGGCCGCATGCAGCACTTCGGCGAAGATGGCTGCGTTCAGCGGTGCGACTTCCGAAGGCTTGAGCACCATCGTGCAACCGGCGGCGAGGGCGGGCAGCACCTTGCAGGCAATCTGGTTGATGGGCCAGTTCCACGGCGTGATGAATCCGCACACGCCTACCGGCTCGCGACGCAGCGTGATGTTGCCGCGCTTTTCTTCGAACACGTAGTTCTTCAGCACTTCGATGGCGGTATTGAGATGGGCCGGGCCCATGGCGGCCTGCGCGGCCTTGCACAGCCAGATGGGCGCGCCCATTTCGCTGGAAATGGTCTCCACCATTTCGGCATAGCGCTCCTTGTAGACGGCGCCAATCTTTTCCAGCAGGGCGACGCGCTCGTCGACGCTGGTGCGGGCAAAGGCGGGAAAAGCGGCCTTGGCGGCGGCCACGGCCTTGTTCACGTCCTGGGCATTGCCCAGCATGATCTGGCCGACGACTTGTTCGGTGGCGGGATTGATCACGTCTAACGGCTGCGGGGCGCTCGGCTCGACCCATGCACCGTTGATGTAGAACTTAAGACAACTCTGCATTACTGACTCCTTGGAATGTGAACGGCGCAAAGCCGTGTGCGTACCGCCAATGTGCTTGGGCACGCGGTCGATCTCTAGCGGCACGGTGATACATATTTCGTCGACGGGCAGGCTGGCTAATATCACCAATAACCCGAGAAAATTTATGTTTTCGGGTGCATAAATTACCGAGGCCATTATGCCGCCCGAGCCGCGAGGAGACAACGACGGACCCGAGACCGCGACGCTCATGGCGGCGGTCATCCGCCTCATGGCGCAGTGCGCGAACAGCAGCGAAGAGGCGCATATACGCACCCTGCTGAGCTTGTTGCGGCAGTTGCGCGACCACCCCGACCTGCCGCGTCAGCCGGCGGTGCTCGCGAGTCTCGCCACTGCCCATGCGATTTGGGTCGAGCGACTGTCGGCGCTCAGCGAGGCGGCGGCCCTGGCGGGCAGCCGCTGTGCGGGCGGCAGTCCATCGGTGCATTGAATTCCGCCGTCCGGCCCTGCCCGGCGGCGTCGCATTGCAGAACATCATTGGAGGTCGAGATGGATCAGAAAGTGAACACCAATCCCTTGAGCGCACTGGCCGCCGCCGGCGAGCACATCAAGATTCGCACGCGCTACGACAACTACATCGGCGGCACGTGGCTGGCGCCGGTCAAAGGCCAGTACTTCGAGAACACCACACCCATAAGTGGTGAAGTCATCTGTCAGGTGGCGCGTTCGACAGCCGAAGACATCGACCAGGCGCTCGATGCCGCGCACGCCGCCAAAGCCGCGTGGGGCAAGACTTCGGCGGCCGAAAGGGCCGCCAAGCTGTTGGCAATCGCCGATCGCATGGAACAGCACCTCGCCCATATCGCCCTCGCCGAGACCGTCGACAACGGCAAGCCCATTCGCGAAACGCTGGCCGCCGATGTGCCGCTGGCCATTGACCACCTGCGCTATTTCGCAGCCTGCATTCGTGCCCAGGAAGGCGCCCTCTCGCAAATAGACGACACCACGGTCGCCTATCACTTTCATGAACCGCTGGGCGTGGTCGGGCAAATCATTCCGTGGAATTTCCCGCTTCTGATGGCCATCTGGAAGCTGGCGCCGGCATTGGCCGCCGGCAACTGCGTGGTGCTGAAGCCCGCCGAGCAGACGCCGATGAGCATCATGGTGCTGGTCGAACTGATTGGCGATCTCTTGCCGCCCGGCGTGCTGAACGTGGTCAATGGTTTTGGCGTCGAAGCCGGCAAGCCGCTCGCCAGCAGCCCGCGCATCAACAAGGTGGCGTTCACCGGCGAGACCACCACCGGGCGCCTCATCATGCAGTACGCGTCGGAGAACATCATTCCGGTCACGCTCGAGCTCGGCGGCAAGTCACCGAATATTTTCTTCGCCGACGTCATGGCGGAAGACGACGACTTCCTCGACAAGGCCTTGGAAGGCTTCACCATGTTCTGTCTCAATCAGGGCGAAGTGTGCACCTGTCCGTCGCGCGCCATCGTGCATGAATCCATTTACGACAAGTTCATGGAGCGCGCCATCGCGCGCGTGGCCAAGGTGCGCCAGGGCAATCCGCTCGCCATCGAAACCATGGTCGGCGCGCAGGCGTCCAGCGACCAGCTGGAGAAGATTCTGTCCTATATTTCGATCGGCAAGCAGGAGCAGGCCAAGCTGCGCATCGGCGGTGAACGCGCCACGGTGGCGGGCTGCGAGAACGGCTTCTACATGCAGCCGACGGTGTTTGAAGGCCACAACAAGATGCGCATCTTCCAGGAAGAGATTTTCGGGCCGGTGCTGGCCGTCACCAAGTTCAAGACCGAAGAAGAAGCCCTGGTGATCGCCAATGACACGCTCTATGGTCTTGGCGCCGCGGTGTGGTCGCGCGATGGCAATCGCGCCTACCGCATGGGCCGTGGCATTCAGGCCGGCCGCGTGTGGACCAACTGCTACCACCTGTACCCGGCGCATGCCGCGTTTGGCGGCTATAAGCAATCGGGCATCGGTCGTGAAACCCACAAGATGATGCTCGAGCATTATCAGCAGACCAAGAACCTGCTGGTGAGCTACAGCCCCAAGGCCCTGGGCTTCTTCTAGGCGCAACACGGCCATGCAGTTCAAGGCCGGCGCACCTGGTTGCGGCGAGGTCATGCGCGTCGAGGCGACCGACGCAGCGATTGCCTTGATAGCGGAACTGAAAGCGGCCCACGGGCCGCTGATGTTTCATCAGTCGGGCGGCTGTTGCGACGGCAGCGCGCCTATGTGCTATCCGCGCGCCGAGTTTCGCGTCGGTGAACGCGATGTGTGGCTCGGCATGGTGGCGGATTGCCCGTTCTATATCAGCGGCCCGCAATTCGAAGTCTGGCAGCACACTCACTTGACGGTGGACGTGGTGGCGGGTCGTGGCAGCGGCTTTTCGCTGGAATCGCCGCGCGGCGTGCGCTTCCTGATCCGTTCGCGCGTGTTCACAGCCGACGAGCAGGCGGCCTTACTGCGGGCCGGGCCGCCTGCGCGTGGTGCGGCGCCCTGCTGAGGTCTTCCTTACTGCACTCGCTTGCGCACTGCGCAGCGGCTTTGCGAAGCGTGCGCGCCGTCAGCCGCGCGGTGGCTGCGTGCGCAACAAGGCTTCGAAGCTCTCTGCATCCACCGCCGGCGTCTGGTAGTAGTCCTGGAAGGAACTGCATTCGAGATTGCGCAGAAAATCCCACTGCGATTGGTTCTCGACGCCTTCCGCCACCACCTCCAGCCCGAGGCTGCGCCCGCGCATGATCATGGCGCGCGCGATGGTGGAGGCGTTGTCGTCGTTGGGCAGATCGGCAATCAAGCTGCGGTCAATCTTGAGTTTGTCTATCGGGAAGCGGCGCAGGTGCTGCAAGCTCGAATAGCCGGTGCCGAAGTCATCGATGGCGAGGCGGATGCCGAGCCGCCGCGGGTTGTTGAGGATCTCCGTGGTGTCGCTGCCGCTGCACATGATGGCGCTCTCGGTCAGTTCGATTTCGAGCAGCGCGGGCGCGAGGCCGCTGTCGGACAAGGCCTGCGCGACCTTGGTGATGACATTGCGCTGACGAAACTGCACGGCCGAGAAATTGACCGCGATCGCGCGCTTCGGCGATGACGCGGTGGGTGAAGTCTTCATGGGCGATCACCACGTAAGTCGGACCCGCGCCCTGGAAGCGTGAACAGTTGACCTCGAACCAACGCTGCAGGTCGGGGGCATGGCAGGGATATTCCATGGTGAAGCCGTCCTGCTCGCCAGCGAGCACCGCGCGCAGGCCACGCACGAAGCGGTCGGCCAAGACATCACCGGCGTGACGTGAACGTTCGCAGACCTCGATGTAATTGGCGCCCATGCCGCAGGTCCGGACGAGGCCAGCATTGTGGTGGATGAACGCTTCCCAGGCACGATTGACGGTGACAATGACACCGCTGGCGTCGACCACGCAGATGTGCATGGCCAGCGCGTCGATGGTCGAGCGGCTGAAGCGTTCCGAGTCTTCCAGTTGGCGGGCGAAGCCTTCGAGGCGCAGCGCGGCGTTCTTGATGGCAGTGTTGTCGACGAAGGTCAGCACCACACCCTTGCGATGATTGCCTTTGTCGATATAGGGGTCGGCCTGCAACAAGTGGCAGACCGCGCCGGTGAACTGCCGGGTGAAGGTGACGCCACTGGCGATCACGCCCGCCAGGCGGATACGCAGGTCGCCGAGATCCAGCGTCGACGGAATGGAAAAGAGACTCTCGCCCACCGTCGCCGGCGTGAGATCGAACAGCTGCATGGCCGGCGGGTTGTAGAGCGTCACGCGCAGACATTCGTCGAGCACGACCAAGGGATGGTTCAAGCTGTCCTTGACGTTGCGCAGGTCACTGTTGAGCCGAATGAGCTCGTGGGTGTTGGTCTCGAGTTCCTCATTGACCGTGGTCAACTCTTCATTCGTCGACTGCAGTTCTTCATTGGCCGACGCCATTCAATTCACTCTCGGCGCCGGCGCAGAGGCGCGACACGGCGTCGAGATGGCGCGCGATGGCGCGCGATGGCGTCGGGTGGCAGCACGTAATCAACGCAGCCGGACTCGACCGCCGCGCGCGGCATGCCGTTGTGCTTGGCGCTGCTCTCGTCCTGCGCAAAGGTGATGCCGCCGGCCGCACGGATCGCACGCATGCCGCGTGCGCCGTCCGAACCGGTGTCGGACAACACCACCGCCATTGCCGCTTCGCCGAGATCTTCGGCAAGCGAGGCGAAGAATTGCTCGACCGATGGCTTGGGTGTGCCGGGCGCGGTGGCTTCGGTCAAATGCAGGCGGCGATCACGCAGGGTGATATTCCAGCGCGCGGGCGTGATGTCGACGACGTTGGCGCGCGGCCGTTCACCCTCGCGGACTTCCTGGACTTCGAGCCGCGTTTCGCGCGCCAGCAAAGGCACCAGCATGCTCTGAAGTACGTTAGCGCAATGCGGCGCATCGTATGCTTGATGACTGTCAAGCGTGCGCAAGGCGCAGCGAGCTTTGCGGTCCTTGAAGAACGAATAGCGGCGAGCACGGCGACGTCTTGGCGACTGACTCCCATCGCCTGGGCTACGCGCTGCCTACACACTTGGGGGGGCAGTGAGCACTTGGCGCTCTGTGTTAGTTTCATGCTCGGCCGCGCCTTGCGGTCTGGGCATACAAGGGGAGCACGATGAGGGCAGCGGTAAAGCCGATGGTGGGGATACGTGGCCGCATGATGTGCGGGGCTTGCATGATCGCGGCATTCGCGGCCGCCACCGCACAGGCAGGCCGCCTCGCCGACACCGACTGGCCGGCTTATAACAACACCGCCAACGGTCAGCGCTATTCGCAGCTCGATCAGATCAACACAGCCAACGTCAAGCAGTTGCAGGAGGTCTGCCGCATCAAGGTCGATGACTCGGGCACCTTCCAGGCCGGCCTCGTGCAACTCGACGGCACGCTCTACCTGACCAACGCCCACGACACCCTTGCCATCGACGCGCGCAGCTGTGCGCTACGCTGGCGCAACGTCTATCGTCCGCAGCAACAGGACGTATTCCAGATCAACCGCGGCGTGGCCTATGCCAACGGCAAACTGTTTCGCGGTACGCCCGACGCGCGCCTCATGGCGATAGACGCCGCCAGCGGCAGGACCTTGTGGCTGCAGCAGGTCGGCGACCCGGCGCAGGGCGAGTTCTTCAGCTCGGTGCCGGCGGTGTGGCAGGGCACTTTGATTGTCGGCGCGGCCGGCAGTGACTGGGGCATACGCGGCCGTGTGATGGCCTATGACCAGGACAACGGCCAGCAGCTGTGGCGCTTCAATACCATCCCGCGCGGCAAGGAAGTCGGCGCCGAAAGCTGGAAGGTGGCCGACAGCGCGCGCTACGGCGGTGGTGGTAGCTGGACCACTTACACGCTCGACATGGCGGCCGGCGAAGTGTTCGTGCCGGTAGGCAATCCGGCGCCGGATTTCGTGCCCGGTCATCGTCCGGGCGAAAACCTGTTTACCAACAGCATGGTGGTATTGGACGCGCAGACCGGGGCCCTGAAGTGGTGGCACCAGATGGAATCGAACGACGGCCTGGATCTCGATCTCGGTGCGGCGCCGATGCTGTACTGGAACAGCAAGGGCGATGCCATGGTCGCCTTCGGCAGCAAGGATGGCCATCTGTACGCCGTCAATCGCGAAACCCGCAAGCGCGTTTTTAAAACCGCCGTCACCACCATCGAGAAGCCGACCAAGGCGCCGACCGCCGACGGCGTGCATTCCTGCCCAGGGCCGGTAGGCGGCGTGGAATGGAATGGTCCGGCCTATGACGAGAAGACCCGCCAGCTGGTGGTGGGTGCGGTCGACTGGTGCGCGGTCATCAAGTCCGACAAGGTCGACTTTCAGCCCGGCAAATTCCTGGTGGCAGGCAGCTGGATCTGGGACGACAAACGCAGCGGCTGGATCAGCGCGCTCGACCCCGACAGCGGCGCGCTGCGCTGGCAGTATCACGCCGAGGCGCCGGTGGTGGCAGGCATCACGCCCACCGCCGGCGGTGTGACCTTCGGCGGCGACATGAGCGGCAACTTCATCGCGCTCGATTCGAAAACCGGCGCGGTGCTGCACAAGGTCGCGACCGGCGGTGCGGTGGCGGGCGGCATCATCACCTACGCCTTGGGCGGCCGGCAGTATGTCGCCATCGATTCGGGCAATGTCTCGCGCCTGTCCTTCGGTGAAAACGGCAAGCCTTCGGTGGTGATTTATGCCTTGCCAGAGGGGGCGGCGAGTGACGGCAAGGCCGTGTCGGACGCGGCAGCCACGCCAACCTCCGTCATGACCGCCGCCGTCACGGCGGGCGATGGCTCACGCGGTCGTGAGGTATACGGACACAACTGCGCCGCGTGTCACGGCGCGCAGGGCGAAGGCGGTGCAGGGCCGCGCCTGGCAGGCCTCAGGCAGCGTCTCGATCAGGCGGCGACCGTGCGCTGGATAGAAAATCCGTCGGCCAAGATGCCGCGACTGTTTCCGTCCACACTCAGCGCGCAGGATGTCGCCGACGTCGCGGCATTCGTGCAGACGCTCTAGTGCGCTGTCCCGCAATGAATCTTCGTAATTCGTTTGCTCTCGAACCGCCATGCGGCGTTGCTTGTCGTCGCAATAGCCCCGCTATTACTCCTCCGCGCGCCTTGCCTGGCGGCCCGGTAGCCGCGCGAATTATCGAAGTTCATCACGGGACAGCACACTAGCGCACGCTTCTTAATCGACCGCTAGCGTGCCCGCTAGGGCTCGACATACGCCGGGGTCTCTTGCTGCGGCCAGCGGTTACACTTGATGCACCCACCATGCAGCGAGGAGTGCCCCATGCTCGAACTCATGCGTCTCGGCGTTGCCGAGCAGGCCCGTCTCATCCGTGCTGGCGAAGTGTCGCCGCTGGAAATGGTTGAAGCGGCGATCGCCGCCATCGAGAAATACAACCCGCGGCTCAACGCGGTGGTGCTGCCGATGTACGACATCGCGCGCCGCGCGGTGAAGGAATTGAAGGGCGACGAGCCCTATGCTGGCGTGCCGCTGCTGTTGAAGGACATGTGCGCCGAATACGCTGGCGCGCCGCTCACCGAAGGCTCGCGTTTTTTGCAGGGTTATATCTCGCCGCGCGACAGCGAGCTGGTGGCACGCTATCAGCGCGCCGGCTTCATCGTGGTCGGTAAGACCAATTCGCCGGAGTTCGCTTCCAAGCCCACCACCGAACCTGAACTCTACGGGCCGACGCGCAATCCCTGGGATGTCACGCGTTCGCCGGGCGGTTCGTCCGGTGGCGCTGGCGCGGCGGTGGCGGCCGGCATGGTGGCGGTGGCGCATGCCAATGACGGCGGTGGTTCGACGCGCCTGCCGGCGTCGGTATGCGGCTTGGTGGGTTTGAAGGCCACGCGCGGCCGCAATCCGCTCGGCCCGGATTACGGCGATGTCGGTGCGGCCGGTTTGCTGTCGGAGCACGTCGTCACGCGCAGCGTGCTCGACAATGCGCTGATGCTGGACGTCACCGCCGGGCCCGACCTCGGCGCGCCGTATTTCCCGCCGCCGCCCCAGCGCTCCTTCGCCTCGGAAGTGGGCGTCGACCCGGGCCGTTTGCGCATTGCCTTCAGCACCCAGCCGCTCACACCGACGCCGGTGCATGCCGATTGTCAGCGCGGCGTGCGCGACATCGCGGCGCTGTGTGAAAGCCTGGGGCATCATGTCGAAGAAGCCATGCCCGCGGTTGACGGTTCGCGCTTCAATGACTTCTTCACCACCATCTGGCTGGCGATGGTGGCGTGGATGATTCGTGACTGGAGCGTGCGTCTCGGCCGCACACCGACGCCCGCGCATTTCGAGAGACACACCTGGAAGATGTTCGAAATTGACGGCGAGACGCGGCCGTCGGACTTTCTCATGGCGGTCAATGAAATGCATCGCTTCGCACGCGCCATCGCGCCGTTCTTCTCGCGCTACGACGTGTGGTTGACGCCGACCGTGCCGGAGCCGCCGGTGCCGCTCGGTTATTTCGATTTCGAGCGCAAGGCGCCGCATCAGGCTACCGAACGCATGGAACGCTTCCCGCGCTTTACGGCGATTGCCAACGTCACCGGCCAGCCGGCCATTTCCCTGCCGCTGTGCTGGAACGACGCCGGGCTGCCCATCGGCATGCAGTTGATGGGCCGTTACGCCGACGAAGCGACGCTGTTCCGGCTCGCCGCGCAACTCGAAAGCGCGCAACCGTGGGCGGCGCGCCGACCGCAGCTGGACTGAAACCCCATGATCAGTGGCGCGCTGCGCACGGATACTGGCACACGCGCGCTGACGCTGTGGCGTGCGGCGCGTCCGCCTTTCCTGTTGATGAGCGTGGTGTGCGTGCTGCTCGGCATCGCGGTGGCATGGCGCAGTGGCGCGACGCTCGCGTGGCTCGATGTGACGCTGGTGTTGGTCGGCGCGCTCGCCGCCCATGCCAGCGTCAATCTCTTCAATGAATACGAGGACGCACGCAGCGGACTCGACGCTCACACCACGCGCACGCCATTCAGCGGCGGCAGCGGCGCCTTGCAGGACGACCCCGAAGCGATGCGGGCGGTGCGCGGCAGCGCGCTCATGATGCTGTCGCTGACTGTTGTCATCGGCGCCTGGTGCGTCGCGCGCCACGGACCGCTGCTGTTGCCCATCGGTGCGCTGGGTGTGGCGCTGGTGCTCGCCTACACACCATGGATCAATCGTCACCCATTGTTATGCCTGGTCGCGCCCGGCCTCGGCGTCGGGTCATTGCAGGTGTTGGGCGTAGTGGCGGTGTTGAACGAAAGGCTGTCGCTGCTGGCGATTACCGCCGCGCTGGTGCCGGGCCTGTTGGGTTCGAGCCTGCTGCTCGCCAACCAGTTTCCCGATATCGAGGCCGACCGCGCGGTCGGAAGGCGACATCTCGCCATCGCCTATGGGCGTCGACGTGCACGCCGGGTGTTCGCATCGTTGGCCGTGGCGACGGCGGGCGTGGTGGTGATGGCGGTCACCAGCGGCGTGTTTCCGCCGCTGGCGTGGCTGAGCTTGCTGCCGCTCAGCGCGATGCTGCCGACCGTCATCGGTCTCGCGCGTCATGCGGCCGGTGCGGCATTGACACCTTATCTAGCCAGCAATGTCGCGGCGAGTTTGTTGACGCCTCTGGTGTTGGCATGGGCGCTGTGGCGCGGATGATCGCACCTGCAAAACGCGTTTCGGCTCGTGGATTACCAGCGATGCACCTGCACCGGCAACGATGCATAGCCATGGATGATGTTCGAGCACACGCGCGTCGGTTCACCCATCACTTCGACGCTGCGAAAGCGCTTCATGATCTCCTCCCACGCCACCTGCAGCTGCAGTTCCCCAAGACGATAGCCCACGCAGTGATGGGTGCCGAAACCGAAAGACAGGTGGCGACGCGGGTTGGCGCGGTCGATGATGAAATCTTCCGGCTGCTCGATTTCGCTCTCGTCGCGGTTGCCCGAGATGTACCACATCGCAATGCGATCGCCGGCCTTGATGTCGGCGCCGTTCAAGTTAAAGTCCCGCACCGCGGTGCGTGCCATGTGCGAGATGGGCGTCTGCCAGCGAATGATCTCCGGCACCATGGAAGTGATGAGCGCGGGGTTGGCGCGCAGCTTGTCGTACTGCGCGGGGTAACGATTCAAGGCCAGCACGCCACCGGTCAGGGAATTGCGGGTGGTGTCGTTGCCGCCGACGATGAGGTTGATGAGGTTGCCGAGGAACTCACCCGGGCTCAGGTTCTTGGTGCCCTCGGCATGCACCATCAAGGACAATAGATCCGAGCGCGGCTCACCCTGTAATCGCTCCTGCCACAAGCCGGCGAAGGTCGTGAAGCAGTCTTCGAGTTCCTGGCGGCGTGCTTCCCAGCTGTCGACGATGCCGAAGCCCGGCTCGCTGACGGCAACGTCCGACCAGCGCGTCAGCAGGCGGCGCTTTTCCCACGGGAAGTCGAACAGCATGGCCAGCACCTGGGTGGTCATTTCTATCGACAGGCGCTCGACCCAGTCAAATGTTTCTCCAACCGGCAGTTCATCGAGAATGCGGCCGCAGATGGCGCGGATCTGCTGTTCCATCTCGCGCACGCTGGCGCGCGCGACGATGGGCGCGATGGCCTTGCGCTGCGCAGTGTGGATGGGCGGGTCGGTGGACTGGAACATGCGCGCGTCGACGCCGTGGCTGCGGAACATGGTGTCGTAACCCAGGATGTGTCCGCCGAGTTCGTAATTGGATGACACACGTTCGTCGTCGGCGTTGACCGTGACAATGTCCTGGTAGCGGGTGATGGACCAGTAGGGGCCGTAGTTGCTGTTGGCGCAATAATGGACCGGCGCTTCCTTGCGCAGCCGCGCGAAGTAGGGCGCGATGACATCGTGCTGATACAGACGCGGATTGCTGACATCGATGTCAGCGAGTGCCACGGCGTAAGGGTCTGCGCTATTGCTTGCGGTCACGAGCCTGCCTCATAACGGTGAAGTCTGTCGGCAACTATAAAACCCTGTGCCGGTTGGGGGAACCTCCGGGCATGCCCGAATGGCGCGCCTGGGGCGCCGTGAATCCTGCTCGATGGGCAGAGTTCCCGGTGGCGCTGTGCGTTGCGTCATGAAACGGCCACGACTGAGCGCGCGGCACAAACGTTGCGATGACGCCAAGCTGCGTTATGGTTCGGGTATGCACACGGTGAGCGGAGGCGAGACGATGGAGCAATCCTTGAAGACGCTGTTCTTTGAACATGATGCGACGGGCGAGACCACCCAGCGCCTGCGCGTGCCGCACACCGACGTGCCGGCAGTGGCCTTGTCCATGAACCAGATCCGGCGCCGTCTGCGCCGTGACATCGAAGCGGTGGAGGCGCTGACTGCCTGTGCGCGCGCCAAACAGGAACTGGTGCCGGAACTCGCGCGCGATGCGGCGCTGGTGGTGGACGACCTCGCGCGGGTGGTGAATATCCTCGAGAACCTCGAGCACCTGATGACCGGCAGCGGCGGCTCTGCGCCGCTGTCGTAGTCAGAACGCTATCCCCGCGGGCGCTGTGCGCCGCGCACCAGCCGACCGGGCAAGGCGCCGGTCGACTCGCCGTCGCGGAACGTCACCTGTCCGCGCAGCATGGTGGTGTGATAGCCGCTCGCACGCTGGATGAGACGCTGCCCCGCCGCCGGCAGGTCATAGACCATCTGCGGTGACGGCAAAGCCAGCCGCTGCAAATCGATGAGATTGAGATCGGCGCGCATGCCGGCCTTGATCATGCCGCGATCATGAAAGCCATAGAGCGCGGCGGTGTCGCGGGTCTGCATGCGCACCGCCTGCTCGAGACCGATACGCGGGCCACGCGCACGGTCACGCACGAAGTGTTGCAGAAGATAAGTTGGCGCGCTGGCATCGCAAATCATGCCGCAATGGGCGCCGCCGTCGCTGATGCCGAGGATAGTGTTCGGGTGCAGCATCATCTCGCGCGCGATGTCGTAGTTGCCGGCGTTGTAGTTGAACAGCGGCGAGTAGAGAAAGGCTTTGCCGTTCTCTTCCAGCAGATAATCGTAGACGGCGTGTTCGACCGACACGCCGCGCCGCGCCGCCAGGGCCACCACGCTCTGCTCCGCGCTCGGCTCGTATTCAGGCGGCGTGCCGAGCATGAACACGCGATCGTAATCGCGGATGCTGGACTGCATGGCCTTGCCTTCCATGAACAACAGCCGCAGCAACCGTGCTGGCCGCGGGCCGGCCTCGGCCAGAATGCGCGTCCGCACTTCGGGCTTCTTCATTTCAACCACGCGTGCCGCCAGCGGCAGTTCGGCCAGCGCGCGATAGCTCGGCCGGCCGGTGAAGGGATGAATGCCTTCGAGGCACATCAACACGCCCGGCGGACGAATCGCGACCTGCGGATAAATGCCTTCGCGTCGCGACGCATGGGCGAGCAGACGCTGCCATTGCAGAGGGTCGTCGTCGTTCTGCACGCAGGCGAACGTCACTTTGCAGCCGGCCTGGTCGAGGATGTGATCCATCCATGCGAGTTCGTTTTGCTCGGGCGCGAGATCCGACGCCACTTCGAACACCGCGCCACCGGCCGCGCCCATGGCATCGGCAATGGTGGTCAATTCCAGCGCATCGGCGGTGGTGCCGGGCACCACTTCGCCATCAATCGCCCGGTGCAGCACCGTGCGCGAGGTCGAGAAGCCGACCGCGCCGGCGCGTATTGATTCACCGACCAGCGCCGCCATTGCCGCGCGTTCGTCAGCGTTGGCATCGACGTCGGTCGCGCCGCGTTCACCCATCACATAGGCGCGCACCGCGCCATGGGGCACCTGCGCGGCGATGTCGAGCGCACGCGCTTTCGATTCCAGTGCGTTCATGTATTCGGGAAAGGATTCCCAGCGCCAATCGATGCCTTCCGAGAGCGCGCTGCCGGGAATGTCTTCCACGCCTTCCATAAGGCCGATCAACCAGTCGCGCTTATCGGGATGGGCGGGCGCGAAGCCGACGCCGCAGTTGCCCATCACGGTGGTGGTGACGCCGTGCCAGCACGACGGCGTGAGTAATGCGTCCCAGGTCGCCTGGCCGTCGTAATGGGTGTGCACATCGACCCAGCCTGGCGCCAGCACCAGGCCGTCGGCGTTGATCTCCTGGCGCGCCGCGCCCTGCTTGCCGCCGACCGCGACGATGGTGTCGCCGCTGATGGCGACGTCGCCATGCCGGGCGGCCTCGCCCGTGCCATCGACGATGAGGGCGTTGCGAATGACGATGTCATGCATGGTGAACAGTCCTGTATTGGCGTTGAGAGAAATCGAAGGCGCGCACAATCATGCGCCGTGCAGAGCGCGGTAGGCGGCATCGCCGATGCGCGCCACGGTGTCGCGGCCCACGCGATCGGCGGCCAGTGTTGCCGCCAGCAGTTTTTCGGCATCGACGCTGAAGGGTTCGTTGGCAAGAAAAGGCAGGATGGTGGTGCCTTCCATGACTGCCGCGAGATCGGCCGTGTGACTCGCATCCAATGACAGATGCCCCAGATGACAGGGCAGGCCGACCGCGCACAAAAATTCCGCCACCTGTTGTGCTTCGTCATGGCGCGCTTCCAGCACCAGCTGCGTCATGAGCCCCATCGCGACCATTTCGCCATGCAGGTAATCGGCATGCAGGCGCGGCAATACCGTGAGTCCCTGCGCGACCGCGTGCGCGCCGGCCAGGCCGCCGCTTTCGAAGCCGACGCCGCTCAGCAAGGTGTTCGCTTCAATCACATGATTGAGCGCATCGTTCACTGCGCGGCGCTTGACCGCTTCGACCGCCGCCACGCCGTGCTGAAAAAGAATCTTCGCGCACAGTTCACCAAGTGCCGCGGCGGCCAAGGTCGGACGCGCGGCGAGCATGTTGCGACCTTTCGGATTGTCGAAACAGGTGCGCGCTTCGTACCAGGTAGCGATGGCGTCGCCGATGCCGGCGACGAGGTAACGCACCGGCGCTTCGGCAACGATGCGCGTGTCGACCACCACCAGGGCCGGATTGGCCGGAAAGAATTCCAGGGCTTCGGTCACGCCTTCCGGCGTGTAGATCACCGACACCGCCGAGCACGGTGCATCGTTGGAGGCGAGTGACGGGCAACTCACCATCGCCACCTGCAAACGATAGGCGATGCACTTGCCGGCATCGATGCACTTGCCGCCGCCGACCGCGACCAGGCAGTCGATGGCGGGGCCTGCGCTTTGTATCGCGGTGACCGCGCCGTCGATTTCCTGCAGGGAACACTCACCACCAAACGTCACGAACAGGCAGGCGATGCCCGCCGCCTTCAAGCCCTGTTCGATGCGCGCGCCATCACGCTTGCGTCCACCGGCGCTGATCAAAACCGCCGCGCGGCGGCTGCTGATGATGGAGAGATAGGGGCCGAGCGCGCCGAGTACACCGTCACCCTGGATGTAGCGCGAAGGCGCGGCGAGCACTTGCGGTGGCGTGGCGCCGCCAAACACGGCGTCGGGGAGAAACGGAGCAGGGTGGTGATGCATGGTGGACCCCGTCGTCGCTTGATGACTGGTTTGTAGATGCGAATTCATTCGCACATCGAAAAATTACGTTTGGCGTCCGTGGTCCGCCATTAATGTGCGAATGAATTCGCACCTTCAACAGGGATGACGCCAGCCGGCGTCACACCAGCAAACCGCCACCATCCACCACCAGGTTGATGCCGGTGACATAGCCGTTTTTCATGAGGAACAGCACCGCCTGTGCGATTTCGTCGGGGCGACCGATGCGACCTACCGGCAGCTTGGCGCCGGCGGCGGCCAGGATCTCGTCGCGCTGGGCGCCGAAGATGCCGTCGAACAAGGGTGTGTCGACATAGCCGGGCTGGATGGTGTTGACGCGTATCGGTGCGAGATCGAGTGCGAGACCGCGCGCGAAGGCATCGACCGCACCGCAGGACGCGGTGGCGACCGACGCGCCTGGCAGCGGTCTTCTTGAGGCGGTGCCGGACATGAACGTGATCGAACCGCCGGGGCGAATCTTGGGCGCCGCGTATTTCGCCGCGTACAGTGCGCCCCAGACGCGCATGTCCATGGCCGGCGCGAGCGTCGACGTGTCGGGCGCGAGTTTCGCATCGAGCACCAGGGTGCCGGCGGTGATGAACACATGATCGAGCGCCGGCAGGCCGGCGAACAGTTCGCGTGTGCCGGTTTCATCGGCGGCGTCCAGCACCTTGGCATCGGCATGACCGCCCAGGGCGACGCGCGCCGTTTCCAGCCGTCCAGCATCGCGGCCGGTGATGATGACTCTCGCCCCTTCCGCCTGCGCGGCCTGGGCGGTCGCGAGACCGATGCCGGAACTGCCGCCTAAGACCACCACCGTGGTGTTGTTGAGTGACATGCAATAGCTCCCCGCATTCTGTACTCGCGCGCCGCGCCGCGTGGATGGCGGCGCTGGATGTTGATTCAGGGCACGTCGATGACGTCGCCCGGCGGCCCTTCATGATGAGGTTGCGGCGTGTGCGCCGCTTGCACCGGCTGCCCGTCGAGCGGCACGGTGCGGGTCAGGAATTCAATGACCGCGTTGCCGAAGATGTCATTGCGATCGCCGGCCACCATGTGTCCGGCGTCGGTGATGTTGACGTATTCGCTGTGGGTGCACAGGGTGAGGAAGTTGGCCGCGCCTTCTTCCGACAGCACGTCCGACAGGCCGCCACGCACCAGCAGGGTGGGCAGCTTCAGCGCGCGCGCGCAGGCCGAGAGACGCTCGAAGCGTTTGTCCATTTCGCGGCGCAGCTGCATGAAGCGTGGATCCCAATGCCAGCGATACTTGCCGTTGGGCGCCAGACGCAGGTTCTTGGCGAGGCCGGCCAGATCTTTCGGTGGCTTGCGGTGTGGCTGGTAGGCGCCGATGGCGGCCGCCACTTCTTCGAGTGAATCGAAGCCCTCGGGTTTGGTGTTCATGAAGGCCTGGATCTTCTGCACGCCTTCGGGCTCGATCTGCGGTGCGATGTCGACCAGCACCAGGGCGGTGGCATCGACGCGATCTTCGCCTATCGCCACCAGGCTGGTGCCGCCGCCCATCGACGCACCGACCAGCACCGGACGTTGGCCGCCCAGTTCCTTGATGAGCGCACACAGGTCTTCGACCATGATGTCCTGGCCATAGACGCCGTCCGGCGCCCAGTCGGAATCACCGTGACCGCGCGCGTCGAAGGCAATGGCATGGTAGCCGGCCGCGCCCAGCGCTTCGCCGGCAGCCTTCCACGCATGACGGGTCTGGCCACCGCCATGTTGCAGCAGGATCAAGGGGCCATCGCTCGGCCCCCAACTGTCTCCTGCCAGCATCACGCCGCCGACGCCGGGCCAGCGGTGCATGGGGTCCGGCGTACCGGGTAAACGTTCTCCTGCGCTCATGATTCGAGACGGGCCGCGGTGATGGGAATGACTTCATTGTCGGGTCTGGTCGCGATTCGTCAAGTACGCTTTCGCGTAAGGAACTGCTCGTCCACATGCTAGCGCGGACGCCAGCGGAGGGCGTGCTAACCTGTGGTCTGGCGCCTCGTGAATTTCTTTGCAGGCGCGCGCAATGAAGGAGAACGCAAGTGATCGTTGAACAGATCTGGACCGGTAATGCCTACCGCAATTTCAACTACCTCATCGCCTGTGGGGAAACCGGTGAGGCCTTGGCCATCGATCCGCTCGATCATGAAAAGTGCCTGGCGGTCGCCAAGGCGCGCGGCTGGCGCATCACCCAGGTGCTGAACACCCACGAGCATCATGATCACATCGGCGGCAATGGCGCGGTGGTGGCCGCCACCGGTGCGAAAGTACTGGCCCATGCCAACGCGCGGGACAGCATTCCGGGACTCGATCGCGGCCTCAAGGCGGGTGATGTGATCAAGATTGGCAAGCGCGTCGAACTCGAAGCGCTCGACACTCCCGGTCATACCCTGGCCCATGTCTGCCTGCTGTCGCACACCGACACGCCGGCACTCTTCTGTGGCGACACCTTGTTCAACGCCGGCGCCGGCAACTGCCACCACGGCGGTCACCCGGCGCAGCTCTACGACACCTTCGTCAGGCAACTGGCGACGCTGCCCGACCACACCCTCATCTATCCCGGGCATGATTACATCGCCAACAACCTCGGCTTCACCTTGAACCGCGAACCGGACAATGCGCGTGCCGGTGAGCTGCTGAAGTCCGTCAGTGGACAGGATCCGAATGCGCCGCTGGTCTCGACTTTGGCGCTGGAAAAAGAGGTCAACACGTTCTTCCGTCTGCGCAGCCCATCGGTGATCGCGGCGCTGCGCGAATCGTTTCCGGACCTGCCGGCCGAGGTCGACGCGAAGACCGTGTTCCTGAAGTTGCGGGAGCTGCGTAATTCCTGGTGATGCGCTTGCCCATTGCGGTGGGCGCTGCAGGTGCGAATTCGGTTGAAGCGTTACAGCCCCGCCGCCAGCACCCAGCCCACGGCGCCGAAGTAAAGCACCACCGCGGCCAGCATGCGCTGGCGCAGACGCTGGCCGAGGCGTTCCAGTTGATGGTCGCCGAAGGCGCGCCAGGCGCTCGACATTTCGAAGCGTAGTTGCAGCAGCCAGGCCACGGGGTCGAGAGCGCTGTGGCGGCGGCGGTCGGCATGCACGCCGTAGATGCGGCGGTAGGCCTCGGGGTGGCGGCGCCGCAGGTGGGCGCGAAACTCCTGTTTGGCGACATGACCCAAGGTCACGAGCAGCGCCCAGGGGGTGAACATCAATACGAGGTGGGTGTCGCTGAGTGCCATCGGGCCGCTACTTGTGCAGAGGCAGCGGCCGGTTGCCGCGCCCACGGTGGATGCCATGCTAGGCCGGTCGCCGGGTCGCGACCAGCGCGGAAATGTTAAACAAGGTCGGACTGCGCAGCCCGTCCGCTGGCCGCGTGCGGCGCGGCTGGGAGGTCGTGCGATCATGCGCTTTTCGTGACTATTGCGGCGAAGCGCCTATAATTCGCGGCCTCCCTCGGCCACACCGCCGTCGCACGCAGCTTCTTAAGGTACCCCCCTGTGTCCTCGAATTCTTCTGACGAAACTACCGAAACCACCGAATCCACCCCTGTTACCTTTGCCGATCTGGGCCTGTCCGAGCCCGTGCTCGCCGCCCTGTCCGACGTCGGCTACGAAACGCCCACTGCCATCCAGGCCGCCACCATTCCGCATTTCATGGCGGGGCGCGACCTGATTGGCCAGGCCCAGACCGGCACCGGCAAGACCGCGGCGTTCGCACTGCCGCTGCTGACGCGCATCGATCTCGACAAGCCGCTGCCCCAGGTGCTGGTGCTTGCGCCGACCCGTGAGCTGGCCATCCAGGTGGCCGAGGCGTTTCATTCCTACGCCTCGCGCATGCCGGGCTTCCACGTGCTGCCCATCTATGGCGGTCAGGACTATGGCGTGCAGCTGCGCGGCCTGCGCCGTGGCGTGCATGTGGTGGTTGGCACGCCGGGCCGTGTGATGGACCACATGCGCCGCGGCACGCTGGATCTGACCGCGCTGTCCTGCCTGGTGCTGGACGAGGCCGACGAGATGCTGCGCATGGGGTTCATCGACGATGTCGAGTGGGTGCTGGAACAGACCCCGCCGGAACGCCAGGTGGCCTTGTTCTCGGCGACCATGCCGCCGCCGATCCGCAAGATTGCCGAGCGCTACCTGCGCGAGCCGGAACAGATCAGCATTCGCTTGAGCACCACCACCGCGGCGACCATCCGTCAGCGCTACTGGGTGGTGAGCGGCCTGCACAAGCTCGATGCCTTGACGCGCATCCTCGAGACCGAGAACTACGAGGGCGTGCTGATTTTCGTGCGCACCAAGATTGCGACCATGGAACTGGCCGAGCGTCTCGATGCGCGCGGCTATTCCTGCGCCGCCATCAGCGGCGACGTGCCGCAGAAGATGCGTGAAAAAACCATCGACCAGTTGAAGGAAGGCAAGCTCGACATCCTGGTCGCGACCGATGTCGCGGCGCGCGGACTCGACGTCGAACGCATCAGCCACGTCATCAATTTCGATATCCCCAACGACTCCGAAGTCTACGTGCATCGCATCGGCCGTACTGGCCGCGCTGGTCGCCATGGCGATGCCATCCTGTTCGTCGCGCCGCGTGAACAGCACATGCTGCGTGTCATCGAACGCGCCACGCGCCAGCCCATCGAACGCATGGATTTGCCGAGCACCGAGATGGTCAACGACAAGCGCATCGGGCGCTTCATGCAGACCATCACCGACACCCTCGCGACCGCCGATCTCGAAATCTTCGCCGAACTCGTCGAGCGCTATCAGCGCGAACACGATGTCGAACCGGCGCGCATCGCCGCCGCGTTGGCGAGCATGGTGCAGGGCGACCAGCCCTTGTTGCTGGAACCGCCGGCGCGGGGTGATCGCCACGGCCGTGATTCCCGCGATGAGCGGCCGCGCCGCGATGGGCCGCGCTGGGAGAAGCGAGATGAGCCGCGCGGTGAGCGCGGTTACGAGCGCCGTCCGCCGCGTGGCGAAGACTCACGCCCGGTGCGCACCGAGAACGATGGTCCGCGCCGTTTCGAGGAGCGTCCGCGCTTTGGCGAGCGTCCGCCGTTTGGTGACAGACCGCCGCGCCGTGAGGGTGAGCGTCCGGCGTTTGGCGACAGACCGCCGCGCTTTCCCGATGACCGCGGCCCGCGTCGCGATGACGCACGTCCGCCACGCTTCGCCGACGAGCGTCCGCCGCGTCGCGATGATGACCGTCCGCCGCGTTTTCCGAATGACCGCCAGGACGGTGAGCGTCCGCCGCGCTTCCCGCGTGACGACAATGCGCCGCGCAACGACGGCGATCGTCCGCCGCGCTTTGGCGCCGAGCGCCCGCCACGTGACGGCGAGCGTCGCCCGCCGTTCCGCGAAAACGACACACGGCCACCCCGCGGCGAAGGCGACGATCGTCGCGCGCGCCTCGCCGTGCGCACGCCGCCGCCGGCCGGCATGGAAGGCTTCCGTCTGGAAGTCGGTCATCGCCACGGTGTGATGCCGGGCAATATCGTCGGCGCCATCGCCAATGAAGCCGGTATCGATTCACGCGACATCGGCCGCATCCAGATTCATGACGATTACTCGACGGTCGATCTGCCGCTCGGCATGCCGAACGACATGCTGTCGCATCTGAAGCGCATCTGGGTTGGCGGTCAGCAGTTGCAGATCAGTCGCCTTGGCGATCCGACCACGCCGCGCCGCACGGACCGTGTGCGCGACAAGGATCACAAGAAAGACCGTCATCGTGATCGCAAGAACAAGGGCGCACCCAAGGGGCCGGGTCGACGTCCCTGACGCAATCGCGTCGTGCTTGACGTCCGTCACGATGACGGACGGCGCGCTGTTCGACACTGACTCAACGCTGAGTGAGTGACGTGAAGGAGGGCGAGGAGGCAGCACAGTACTGCTTCCAGGCAAGCGCATGAGCGGCGATGAGCATTGCAAGCGGTCGCACATTCTTGGCACTATTCCGGGCAGCCGGCACGCCCCGCATTGGGTGTACGCCGCTGCTCGCCCCACATCCCGGGTGATTCCGCTTCAATCGATAGCCGGGCGCCCCGGGCTGTTCGTCAGGTCACCTGCCCAAGCGCACGGCCTGCCTGCCCCGCGCTGACACGTCGCACCCTCGACAGCAAGGAATACCGGTGGCCACAGAAATGCCTCTTCACCAACGCACCAGTCTGCCGCCGGGCGGCGCACGCCGCTCCGCGACCTGCGATATCTGTCGCCTGCGTGCCGCCTGTCTGCCGGATCACATGCACGATAGTGATGCCGCGCGTTCCTTGATGGGTTTGATCGTGCCGGGTACGCCGCAGCCGCGCGGCGCGTTTCTGTATCGTCAGGGTGAACCACGCCGGGCTTTTTACCTGGTGCGTTCGGGCTCGGCGAAGTCGTTCCAGATCAATGAAAACGGTCACGAGGACGTGATGGGTTTTCATTTCCCGACCGATATGATCGGCGCGGCCTCGCTCGAGCATCGCCAGTACACGGAGTCCGTGGTGCTGCTCGAACGCAGCACGGTGTGTGAAGTGTCGGCCACCGATCTCGAAGCGCTGCTGCGCTCCGATGCCAGCTTGCTGCACAGTTTCTTTTCAAAACTCATGCAGAGCTTTGAAGCCGAGCGCCATGCGCGCGTGCGGCTGCATCACGCCAGCGCTGATGAGCGCGTGGCGGATTTCCTCCTGGAATTATCGGACCGCTTCCGCGCCATCGGTCGCGCCGAGCAATCCCTGTTCCTGTCGATGTCGCGCTACGACATCGCCAATTATCTCGGTCTCGCCGCCGAGACCATCAGCCGCGCGCTGGGCCGTCTGCAGGATGCCGGGGCGATTGCGGTGAAAGGTAAATCGGTCGAGATCCTCATGCGCTCGGCCTTGCACAAGATAGCCGAGCGCAGCGCCAGCGCCTGAGGCGCAGCGGACAACGCACCTCGCGCTTTTCTGACTTGGGTCAGCGAGGGTCGAGCACGCGCGCCTATCCTGCCTCTGAGCCATGTCGGCTTCCATGGGAGGATTTACATGCACGCACATCTTCGCAGCGCTGTCGTTCGAGGCCTGTTGCCGATGCTTGGGCTGGTGATCAGCAGCACCGCCTTTGCCGCCGAGGATTCAGTGGAAGCCGCCGGCAAGGCGCGCTTCATGGAGAGCTGCGCGGTCTGTCACGGTCCGCAAGCCGTTGGCGACGGCCCGTACGCCGCGCTGTTGAACAAGAAGCCAGCCAATCTGACCCTGCTCGCCAAGAACAATGGCGGCACGTTTCCATTCAACGTCGTCTACGACTCGATAGACGGGCGCGGCCCGAGTGGGGCGCATGGCACCAAGGACATGCCGGTGTGGGGTTCCAACTGGAAGGGCGCCAATGCGCAGGGCGCCGAAACCGCGGTGCGCGGCCGCATTCTGGAAATGATCATCTATCTGCGATCAATCCAGAAATAATTCCGCTGCCTGAGTTGAGGTGAGGCGTGATGCCTCACCTCACCACTTGCCCAGGGGCGCGATGGTCGGTAGCGCATCGCGTAATTGACCGAGACGTGCATGCGTCTCGCCGAAGTGGGCGTCGTTGCTCGCCTGCAAGCTCACCCGACGCGCATCCTTGCCGCTTAGCGCACCGCTGTTGCGCAACGCATCGATGGTCGAGTCGCATGCTTTCATGAACATCGGCGAGGCGCACTGACAGCGCACCGCCAGCGCCGTGACGTCGACCACGCCGCCGCCCGCGAGCTTGTGCAGCAAGGCTTCGACGAACTGTTCAAGCGGCGAACTGGCGTAGGTGCGGGCGATGCCGTAGCCGCCGCGCTTCACGTCGCGCGCGTGCAGGCCGGCATCGGTGTGGTTGTCGAAATGCATTTCATTGAAGCGACTGTGCGCGGCCGGCCCCAGCCCCAGCACGTCGGCCTGCGGCAGGCGATTCATGATGCGCGTGAGCCACGCCGAAGGGCGCGCCGGCACCCGCGCGTGTCGCTGCCCATACAAGCCGGGCGCCAGGCGCTTGAGACCCAGAGCGTCCAGGCGGGTCGCGGTGTCCATGTAGAGCGCACGCTGGGCGGCCGCCGCGGTGCCACGGGCGCGTGTCAGCAGCGGCAACGCACATACCATGTCCGCCAGATCCGCCAGTGCTCGCATGAGGTCGTGGGGCGCGGTGGGCGAGGCCACGCCATTACGGACATCATGCAGGACCACCAGCAGTCGTGTATCAGATCGGGCCGCGAGCGCGCTGCGCAGGGTCTGCAAACCGGCGGCGGCGTGCCGCGGGTCGCTGTTCAGCGCCGCGCGGATGATGATTTCGTCAGCCTCTATCGGTGCCGTCAGGGCTCGCGCCAGATCGAGCGACATGGCGAGCACACGCGGCACCTCCGGTGGCGCGAGTGCCGCCACACAGGCGGCAAGGGCGATGGGCTCGGGCGTGCTGTCGGCGAGGATGTCGCACACGCAGGCGAGTAGCGGCCGATCGCTGTCGAGCAGGCGGCTCTTGTGACGGTACTCGCGCTTCAACAGCGCGGCCTGTTCATGGGTGGCGCCGGCCGGCAGGCGTGCCTGCACCAGCAACTCGAGCGGAATCAGCATGCCATTGCTGGCGGCGATGGTGGCGGCGAAATCGGCGACGCCGCGCGCTGCCGGCTGCGCGTCGAGGCCCAGCAATTCATCGACCACGGAAACGTTGCCCATGCTGTCCGCGCGCGGCAGTCAGCGCGCGCGCGTCCTCAATGCGCCATCAACATCGGCACGGGCAGGTGCTGCAGCAAGTGCCGCGTGACGCCACCCAGCACCAGTTCGCGAAAACGCGAATGACCGTAGGCGCCCATCACCACCAGGTCGGCGCCGATGGCGGTGGCCTGCTGATGCAGCGCCGCGCCAATGGCCTGCGTGTCGGCATGGCCGACATAGGCTTCGGCCTGCACGCCGTGTCGTGCCAGGTGCCGACAGATGTCCGCGCCCGGCTCGGCGCCGTGTTCGCCGTAGCCGACACTGGGATTGACCACCACCACCTGCACGAACGACGCACGCTTCAAGAGCGGCAGTGCGTCGTGCACCGCGCGCACCGCTTCGCGGCTGCCGTTCCAGGCCACCAGGATGCGCTCGCCCAAGCTCGCGACCGCGGCATGACAGGGCACCACCAGCACCGGCCGTCCCGATTCGAGTGCAATGTGCTTGGTGGCTGCGATATCGAACCAGCTCACAGTGCGGTCTTCGCTGTGACCGATGACCAGCAGATCCGCGTAGCGTGCATTGACGTTGAGGGCGGTGACGGCATCCGCGTGGGAGACGCGCCATTCGGCGTTCACGCCGGCATGGGCGGTGGCCTGTGCGAACTGTTGCTCGAGGGCGGCGAGGCGCTGCGCGGCGGCGGCCTCCTGCGCGTCGATGATCTCGACCGGCACCGGTATTTCCGGAAAGGCCGACATCGGCAACGGCGGTTCGACGTACAGGCCAGTGACATGGGCGCCATGCAGGGTGGCAAGATCGAGGGCCACCTTCACGCGCGTCGCGCAGTCAGGGCCGTCGGCAATCTGGACGACAATATCCTTGTAGCTCATGGTGAGACCTCGACTGCTGGCGTTGGCCTATGCTCGCGCCACACGCGCCGAGGCGTCTTGATCCCGATCAGGCGCGATCCCGCGCCGCGTCGCTCAGCGCGTAAAGCGCACCAGCGCACGACCGGGCGTGGTGACTTCACCGCGCGCGTCGCGAATCTCGAGTTCCAGCGTCGCTTCGTTGCGCTCGGCATCGAGCGCGACAATGCGGCCGCTGGCCGTCAGGTGATCGCCGATATACGACGCGCGCCGGTTGCTGTATTCGAATTCCAGCAGCACGCCATCGTCGCCGAGCCAGCCGCTCACCACCTGCGTCAGCCAGTCGCCCTGCAAGGGACCGTCGATGACGATGCCGGGATGTTTTTCGACGTTGAGCGTATAGCTTTCGTCGTAATGAATGCGATGCGGATTCCAGATCGCGGCGTTGTACAGGAACAGCGAGACATTGCTCGCCGTGCAATTGCGGGTCGGCAACTCGGTGCCGACGCTCAGGGCTTTGAATGCTGGCATGGTCAACGAATGATGCGTGTCTGGGTTTCTTGCATGACGAGCGCGCCGCCGGCATCGCGGACTTCGATGTCGTAGACAACGAAGATCAGCGGCCCGCTGGCGCCCTGTTTCTCGAAGATGTCACTGACGGTGCGCGTGATACTGAGCACGTCGCCCGGCACGATGGCGCGGTGATAGCGCTGTTTGACGCCACCGGCCATCACACGCTTGAGTGGCAGGGGCGGCAGCAGGCTGTCCTGGCGCAGGCCGTCGGGCCCGAGATCGGCGAGCGCGGTCAGCGGCCGGTCGGCGCCGAACAGGAACATCGGCGGCGCTTCATCGCCGTTCAAATAGCGCGGCAGCTGCTGCTCGCTGGCCAATGCGTACTTGATGATGTCGCGGCGCGTGACCTCGATGGTCTGCGGCGCGTCGCGGCGCCCGATCCAGGCGCGGATGTCGTCGTTAATCAGGGTATCCATGATGTCTCTGTAGGCGCCAATTCATTCGCACAATTGAATGTCGGGTTGAAGCCTGACCCACAAAGGAGAGGATCCCTTTGTGGGTCCGACTTCAGTCGGACATTGAAAACGAACCACCGCTCCTGTCCGTTGGATGTGCGAATGAATTCGCACCTACAGCGCCCGCCGAAAGGCCGGCAGCGTCAACTCCGGCGTCATGTCTTCATACATCAACTTGACGGCCATGCCGATCTTGAGCTGACTGGCATCCGCATCGCGCAGCGGCGCCTGCATGCGCACGCCTTCCTCGAGATCGACCGTCAGCGTGATGAACGGACTCTCGCGCTTGAAAGCGAAGTGAAACGGATGATGATTCACCGTCCAGCTATGCACCGTGCCGCGCCCGCTGCCCGCTATCCACTCACAGTCCATCGAGTAGCAGCGGTCGCACACCGGCCGCGGGTAATGGCGCACGGTGTGGCAGCGCGCGCAGGCCTGCAGCAGCAGACGGTGCTCGCGCAGGCCATCCCAGAACGGGCGCGACACGGCGCTGATGTCGGGCTGCGGTTTGTCGTAGGTCGGGGCATTCATGCGGATGTTCACCTGTGCATGATGGCTATCGAGCCATCGCCGAGATCGCCATAGCCGGTGACGAGGCCGACTTCGGCATCGGCCACCTGGCGCGCGCCGGCCTGGCCGCGCAGCTGGCGGGTCAGTTCGACGATGTGATTCATGCCGGCGATATGCGCCTGCGACAACAGGCCGCCGTGGGTGTTGACCGGCAGTTCGCCGCCGAGCGCGATGCGGCCTCCCTGTACGAAGGCGCCGCCTTCACCCTTGGCGCAGAAGCCCATGTCTTCGAGCTGGCACAAGACGATGTAGGTGAAGCAGTCGTAGATCTCGGCGACGTCGATATCCTTGTGCGTGACGCCGGCCATGGCGAAGGCCTTGGGCGCGGCCTTGGCGAGACCGATGCGGCAGATGTCCGGGCGTTGCGTGATGGTGCTCGGCGAATCGGGATGGCCCTCGGCCACACCGCCGATGTAGATCGGCGGTTGGCGCAGGTCGCGCGCACGGTCGGCGCGGCTGATCACCACCGCCGCCGCGCCGGCGCTTTCCAGGCAGCAGTCATACAGGCGCAGCGGATCGGCAATCATGCGCGAGGCCTGATGATCGGCCAGCGTCATGGGCTTCTGCATCATGGCGTTGTCGTGCAATCGCGCATGCTTGCGGAACGTCACGGCGATTTCACCGAGCTGCGCGCTGGTGGTGCCATAGAGTTCCATGTGACGCCGCGCCATCGGTGCATAGAACTGCGCGGGCGCGACTGTGCCCATCGGCATCTCGAATTCACCGACCACGCGGAACTGTGGCATCTGGCCGATGCGATCGGTGATGCGCCCGGTAGACAGCGCGCCGCGACCGAGCGTGATCAAGACATGGTTGGCGAGTCCACCAGCGACCGCCAATGCTGCGTTCTGCAAGGCCGCCACCGAACTCGCGCCGCCCATGGGCGTCAGCGCCGAGTAGCGCAGATCCGGCAGGCCGAAATTGGTGATGAAGTCTTCGGCAATCACGCCGCCCATCACATAGGGCACCACGCCGTCGATGTCTTTCGGTTCGAGGCCGGCGTCGGCAATCGCGGCGAGCGCGGCTTCGAAGGTCAGCTCGGCCTGGCTGCGGGTGGTTTCTCGGGTGTATCTGGTTTCACCGATGCCGGTGACGCAGGCCTGGTCGCGGATGCTCATGGCCGCGACTCAGGCGAGGCCCGCGACCGGCAGCAGCACGCCGTGAATGGCGCGCGCCGCGTCGGAGCCTAAGAAACACATCGCGGCCGCCAGATCGCGCGGCGCCACCCAACGGCTGTGATCGGCGTCGGGCATATCTTTGCGGTTGGTCGGCGTGTCGATGATGCTCGGCAACACCGCGTTGACGTTGATGCCCTTGGCGCGCAGCTCCTTGGACAGACTCTCGGTCAAGCGCATGACCGTGCTCTTGGCCACGCAGTAGGCGCTCATGTTGGCCTGGCCCTCGCGCGCCGACAGCGCGCCCACATTGACGATGCTGCCGCGACCCCGCGCCAACATGCCGGGCACCACGGCGGTCATTACATTGCGCGCGGTGTCGACATTCATGCGCGTCATATGCAGCCATTGCTCGGGCGTGGTCTCGTGCACGGCCGGGCCCATGGCGAAACCGCCGGCGATATTCAGCACCACGTCGATACGACCAATGGCGCTTAGGCAGGCCGCCGCGGCGGCGGCATCGGTCAGGTCGACCGCGTGCTGGCGCGCGCCGGGCGCGCCGTCAAAACGCAGATCGAGTTCCACGACTTCGGCGCCTTGTTCGGCGGCCAGTGCGACGGCCGCGCGTCCGAGTGCGCCATTGGCGCCGGTCACGACTACAACCTTGCCTTGCAACATGATGAGCTCCTGTCAGCCAGCCACGTCAGCGCGCGTCGTGGCCGTGGCGCGGCATGGGAATGTGTTCGTTGACTTGAACCACGGTCGCGCGGCCGGCACTGGAAAGAAGTGCATCAGGCCCGGCCCCGTGTGCGGATGGGCCACGAGTCTAGCACAGGGCCCCGCGCCCACCCCCTCCACGAAGGGTGGTGCCGTGGCCCTGGAAGCGCATGCTAGATTCGTCGGTCTTCAACGCCACCAGGGGAACGACATGCACGTGGGATATACGCCGATTTTCCAGAATCCCGGCAATCTGCGCTCGGATGCCGATGTCTATCGGGAAGAAGTGCGCTTGGCGGAAATGGCCGAGCCGCTGGGCTTCGATTCCGTGTGGGGCATCGAACATCATTTCACTGACTACACCATGTGCCCGGACGTGGTGCAGTTCCTGACCTACATGGCCGGCAAGACCAGCAAGGTCAAATTGGGCTCCAGCGTGATTGTGTTGCCCTGGCATGACCCGATGCGCGTCGCCGAGCAGATCTCGATGCTCGATCATTTGTCCGGCGGCCGCATGATCCTGGGCCTGGGGCGCGGCCTCGGCAATGTTGAATATTCCGGTTTCCGCATCGACCAGGGCGAGGGGCGTGAGCGCTTCGTCGAATACGCCGAACTGCTGCTCGAAGGCTTGGAACGCGGCTACCTCGAAGGCGGTGCGCACACCAAGCAGCCGCGCCGCGACATTCGTCCCTTTCCGTTGCGCTCGTTCCGCGGTCGCTCCTATGCGGCGGCGGTGTCGCCGGAGTCGATGCCGATCATGGCCAGGCTCGGCGTCGGCCTCTTGGTGATCCCGCAAAAGCCGTGGGATGTGGTCAAGCAGGATTTTGCGATTTACACCGAGACCTATCAGAAAGTGAACGGCTGTGCGCCGCCGCAACCCTTGTGCGGTGGCTTCTTCTTCGTCGACAAGGACGCCGCGCGCGCCGAGGACATGGCCTACAAGTACATCAACGCCTACTACCACAGTGCCATGAAGCATTACGAAATGACTGCAGAGAAATTCGGCCAGCACAAGGGCTACGAGTTCTACCGCAACGTCGGCAAGTACATCTCGCGGCACGGCATGGATGGCGCGGCCAAGGACTTCACCGATCTCATGCCGTGGGGCACGCCCAAACAGGTGCTGGAGAAGATTGCCTACATCCGCGAGATCATCAATCCCAATGCGGTGCTGTGCAATCTGAGCTATGCCGGCATGCCGCATGAAGAGGCGGAACGCAACGTGCGCTGTTTTGCCGAGTATGTGCTGCCGGAATTGCACAAGTGGCAGACCACGCCGATGGCGGAGCCCGGCATGTTGGATATACGGGCGGCGTGAGCTTGCCTTGAGGTTGAATGTGCGATTGAAATCGCACATTCAACAGAACGCGCCCAAGGTGCAACTCCACCGCCGGGCGCCTTCGCTGCCCAGGAGCCTTCCATGTCCAAGCGCATCTACTTCAATGCTTTCCAGATGAACTGCGTAGTGCACCAGTCCCCCGGACTGTGGACGCGCAACGACGATCATATGGTCGATTACAAGCGGCTCGACCATTGGATGAACTTCGCCAAGCTCATCGAGCGCGGCTGCTTCGATGCCATCTTCCTGGCGGACGTGCTGAGTGTCTACGACGTGTACGGCGCCAATCGCGACGCGGCCCTGCGCAATGCCGCGCAGACGCCGGTCAACGACCCCATGCTCCTGATTCCGGCCATGGCGGCGGTCACCGAGCATCTCGGTTTCGGCTTCACCAGTTCCATCCTGCAACACCATCCGTTCACGTTCGCGCGCTTCATCACCACGCTTGACCACCTGACCCAGGGACGTGTGGCATGGAATATCGTCACGTCCTATCTCGAAAGCACCGGCCGCAGCTACGGGCTCAAGGGCCTGCCGGATCACGACGTGCGATACGCGATGGCCGATGAGTATTGCCGCGTGTGCTACCAGCTGTGGGAGGACTCGTGGGCCGACGACGCAGTGCTGGCCGACAAGCGGCGCGGCATCTATACCGACCCCAGTCGCGTGCGCGATGTCGTGCACGACGGCAAGTACTACAAGGTCAACGGCCCGCATATTTCCGAGCCTTCGCCGCAGCGCACGCCGGTGTTGTTCCAGGCCGGCACCTCGCCGCGCGGCACTGATTTCGCCGCTGAGCACAGCGAATGTGTGTTCGTGATCGGTTCCAGCCCCAAGGTCGCCGGCGAATACGCGCACGCCATCAAGAGCAAGGCGCAGAATTTCGGCAGGCGCGCCGAAGACGTGCTGTGCTTTGCCTACATGAAGGTCATCACCGGCAGCACCGAAGCCGAGGCGCGTGCCAAATACGAAGAGTTCTACAGCCAGGTGAGCTATGAGGGTGCGCTGGCGCTGCTATGCGGCTGGAGCGGTATTGATCTAAGCAAGTACGAGCCGGACATGCCGGTCGAATACATTGAGACCAATGCAATACGCACCTTCCTGCACAGCTTCACCCATGCCGATCCGAATCGCATGTGGACCATGCGCGACATCGCCAACTATGTCGGCATCGGCGGCGCCGGCCCGGTGCTGGTCGGTGCACCAGAGCAGATTGCGGATCAACTGGAAGAATGGATAGCGGCCGGCGTCGACGGATTCAATCTCGCCTACGCGACCTTGCCCGGCAGCTTCGAGGATTTCATCGACGGCGTGGTGCCGGTGCTGCAGAAGCGCGGCCGCATGCAGAAGGAATATCAGCCAGGCAGTCTGCGCGAGAAATTGTTCGCCGGCCGGCCGGCGCGCGCGCAGTTACCGCATCCGGCGGCGAAGACGCGGCGCGGCTGGTAGTGAACATGCAAGGCCAGTGTGCGAATGAATTCGCACATTAAAGCCCGGCCTCAGCGCAAAGTCTTATAAATCGTATTCACCGGCTGCGCGAACACCTTGCGCACCATCGGTTCAAACAGCGCCAGCTCAAGCCTGGGCTTGTCGGCATCGAAGGCCGGGTCATCGTACCTGGCGATGAATTCTTCGGTCTGATCGTAGTAATGCGTGCCGCGAAATTGGTCACGCATGTTGCGATCCATGCCTAAGTGATGGAAGAAGTTATAGCCCTGGAAGATACCGTGGTGTTTCACCATCCAGTGGTTGGCCTCCGACACGTAGGGGTAGAGGATGGCCGCCGCCACATCGGGGTGGTTGGCTGAGCCGAGCGTGTCACCGATGTCGTGCAGGAGCGCGCACACCACGTATTCGTCATCGCGGCCATCGGCGGCGGCGAGTTCGGCGGTCTGCATCGAATGCTGCAGGCGGTCGACCGGGAAGCCGCCGTAATCGGCATCCAGCAGCTTGAGATGGCCCAGGATACGGTCTGGCAAACCGGCGAAAAATTGCCGGTGCTCGTCGCAAATCACCTGCCAGTCTGCGGCGCTGCTGGTCGACAGCGATTTGAAATTCGGGCGTGCAACTTCGAGCGTATGGGGATTGGCGGCCATGGGCGTTTCCTCAAGCGACGTGCGCTTCAATGGTGATGTTGGGACGCTGTTGAATGGTTTGCAGCACCACGCAGTAGCGTTCGCTGGTGGCGACGATTTTCTTGAGGGTTTCTTCCGGCGCGTCGCCGGCGATGTCGAACACGAGACGGATGTCGCGAAAGCCGACCGGCGCGTCCTTGGCCACACCTAAGGTGCCGCGGAAATCGAGGTCGCCTTCGGCGCGCACCGTCGACCGGCTGAGCTTGACGCCGAAAGCGGTGGCGACCGCCTGCAAGGTCACGCCGGCGCAGGCGGCCAAGGCTTCGAGCAGCATGTCGCCGGAGCAGGCCTGGGTGCCGGGACCGCCGGTGGCGGGATGCAGGCCGGCTTCGACCATGCCCTTGCTGGTGGCGAGTTTGCAGGCGATGCCGTCGACGCCGTTCGATTCGGCCGACAGGGTGATGAGCGCGGCGTCAGGCTGGCTGCGGTATTGATCTTTCAGCGGCGCCTGCAGCGCTTTCAATGATTCGGAATCCATGGAGCCTCCCGGGGCGTTGACGGGGTGGAATGGGTGTCAGCGCATGGTATGCGCGCCCTGCGCGGCGGGCAATTCATGCGCCGCGCAGGCCATTGCCGATGGGCCGCGCGGTGGCGCCTCAGGGTTTCGGCCCCCACGGCGCCGACACCATCAACTGGTTCTCCTGCGCATGCAGCAGCGGGCGAATCTGGGTCGCGAAATTGGCGAAATCAGGATGACCGTACAGACGTTGCCAGAAGTCACGGCGCGCGGCGTCGTCATCGAAGCGCCAGATGTGGATGAGTTGATGCAGCGGGCCGGTGTCGCTGATGAAGTAGCCGACCAGGTTCTTGGCAAAGCCACCCGCTTCGAACATTGGATAGCCGACTTCGGAATAGACGCGGATGACTTCCTGCATCTTGCCGACGATTACCGAATAAGTGCGCCGTTCGTAAATGCTCATTCTGTTGCCTCATTGAACGATGACGGGAACGACACGCGCCACGGGAGTGGCGCGCGCTGGTGTGTGTGCCTGCGTCTCAGCCGAAGATCGGCAAGGTCTCGAATTCACCCTTGAGTACCGCCTTGGCCGTGCCGGGCTGCAGCCAGTTGTCGATGGCGGTCGCGTACACGCGCCGAAAGTCGGTGGTGTAGATGAGGTTGTCGCCTTCATCGAGCGTGGTGAGGCTGACCGGCTGACCGTAATGCCCGCCACGCACTTTGCTGCCGACCATGAACATATTGTTGGCCGCGCCGTGATCGGTGCCGCCGTTGGTGTTCTCCGGCGCGCGCCGACCGAACTCGGAAAAGATCATGGTGCTGACGCGCTCGGCGACGCCGAGACGCTCAAGGTCGCGTTGAAAGCCATGGATGGCGTCGGCCATGTAGCTCAACAGGCGCTGATGCAGATCGGGCTGTTGCACGTGGGTGTCGAAGGCGTTGTTACGAAACGCGAGGTAGTAGATGCGCGCCGGCAGGCCGGCGGCGATGCAGGCCGCAACCTTGGGCAGTTGTGCCGGCAGAATGCCGTAGTCTATCGGCGTCTTGTATTTCGCCCATGCATCGCGCACCAGCTGCGAGGCTTCATCGGCGCTGTGCGCCACCTGGTTGAGATACTCGAGACTCGCATTGCCACCCGCCGAACTCGATACATAGTCGA
Organism: Gammaproteobacteria bacterium; assembly: GCA_020849475.1. Lineage (GTDB taxonomy): Bacteria > Pseudomonadota > Gammaproteobacteria > JADJYF01. The sequence goes on along the minus strand of JADLGE010000023.1, from coordinate 35,587 downwards.
GCACCTCGCGTTCCTGTTTCATGCCGAGGCGCGTAAATCGCTCCGGCTCGTCGAACACCACTGGCGTATGCACGCGGCTGCGCACCGCGAGGCTCTGGGTGGTGTCGACATTGACCAGGAAATTCGGCACCGGCTGCGGCGCCAGGGTATCGGCCAGACGTCCGCACCAGCCGTACTCATCGCCGGAATTGGGCGCGGCGGTGTGCCAGTAAGCCATCGAGGTGAAGTGCGAGAACGACGGTTGCGCATAGCCCGCGCCGTGCACGATGGCGAGCTTGCCGTCCTGCCACAGGCGCTGCATGCCGAGCATGCCAGGGTTGAAGCCGAAGTGGTCGTCGAGCTTCAGGAGTTTGTCTTTTTTGATGGCGATACGCGGGCGCAGCTTGTAATAGGTGTCGTCGGCGTAGGGCACGATGGTGGTCAATCCATCGTTACCGCCCGACATTTCAAACACCACCAGGATGCGCTCGTTGGCCGCGCCGTCGGCGGCCAGCGCCTGCTGAAAAATGCCCGGCACGGCGCCGGCCACCAGTCGGCCACCGCCGAGGGCGGCAAGACGGGCGAGGAGTTGGCGACGGTTCATCATGATGTCCTTGCTCAACCTAACTGGTACTCGGGGCGGCTCAGCAATAAATGCAGCAGCAAGCGCAGGGGATCTTCCATGTAGCTCGCCGCCGCCAGCACGTCGCTGGTGCCGAGTTCGGTGGTGAAGCTCGCGATCAGTTTCTGGCGGGTAGCGACGTCGAGTGGCACCGACAGGAAGCGCGCGATGAAGTAATCGACCACCGCCGCCGGCGTCGCGAGTTCATTGCTCATCACCATGCGCGTCAACTCCACGCGCGGTGCATCGCGCGGTATCGGCTTGACGCGTTCAATCGCCATCTGCCAGCCGCGATAGCTGGCATAGCGGGTGTTGAATTCCTCGGCGTGCTCGACCTGGTTGGACATTGCCATCATGTCGCGGCCCCCGTCCTTGGCGACCGGCGCGGTGGCGGCGGTCATGTCGAGGCCGGCGCGTATGCGCTCGTGCACCTGGCGAATTTCGTCGCCGGTGGGATAGACCGGGTAGCGATCGGCGGCAATGAACTCGATGTCGGGGAACATCACGTCGAGCGCGAAGTTGCCGCGTTCGATCAAGAGACTCGGCGTCACCCAGCTGCGGCCATAGCTCCAGCCGGCGACGGTCGGCGGATGCATGAGGCGCTGGCCGAGTGACTCGGTCAGGAGGTTGAAGTCCGGCGCGCCCGGCACGGTCACGAGACCGAGCTTGTGATAGGTCGAGATCACGAGTTCCACCGGGCTCTTGATGCGCGTCGCGACCGACGCGGGGCTGTAGAAGTCGTGAGACAGGAACAGCGTCTCGAGGTACGCGGCGATGTCGTAATTGCCGGTCTTCAGGCGTGCGGCGAGCGCGGCTTTCAGTGTCGGCGAAAGCTCGTCGCGCACCAGGTAACGGTAGAGTCTTGCGGCGATGTATTGACTGGTGGCGTCTTGCGCGAGGATGTGGTCGATAACCTGAATGCCGTCAAAGTTGCCCTTGGCGCCCAGGAATTCCTTTTCGCCGTCGTCGTGCTTGGCGGCATCGATCTTGAATTCCAGACCGCTGTAGTACCAGCCGGTGAAGGCGCGCGCCGCTTCGCGGATGTCGTGCTCGCTGTAGTTGCCGACGCCCATGGTGAACATTTCCATGATCTCGCGGGCGAAGTTTTCGTTGGGCGCGCCTTTCACGTTCACGCCGGCATCGAGGTAGGTGAGCATGGCCGGGTCCTGCGCGGCGCCGATGAGCAGGGTGCGGAAGTTGCCGAGGCCCTGGTCCTGGAACAGCGTGAGCTGGCGCAGCATCTTGCGGTAGTCACGCACCTTCTCTTCGCTACTGGTGAAATGGCCGTGCCAGAACACCGCCATCTTTTCTTTCAGCGGCGTCGGCGACGACACCATGCGGTTCGCCCACCAGTAGGCGACGCGGTCGGTTTCGAGACGACTGGCGCGTAACCAGTAGAAGAATTTGTCGACCACCGGCTGGTAGGGACGGTTGCCGCTGGCCTTGACCTTGACGCCCAAGGCCTCGCCCTTGGCCTTGGCGAGTTCGGTGGTGGCTGGGCGGCTGGGCGGAAAAGGATCGAGCCCCGGCTCGAAGATGCCGGATTCATCGAACGCGGCCTGGCCCTCGATGGCCTTGGCATCCACACCTTCGAAATAGACCAGGTAACGCACCGCCTGGCGCGGCGTCATGTGTGCAAGCTTGTCGATTTCCGCCGGCGTGCCGCCGAAGCCTGCGCGTTCGAGCAGATGCGCGGCGTGGGCGCGGTCCCATTCGCTGTCGGCGATGGGGCTCAAATCATCCTTGCCGTCGCCAGCGGCGAATGCGGGCAGCCCGCCCAACACCGCAACCAGCAGCGCGAAAAACTTCCAATAGCGGTGCGCGACCATGACTCTCCCCCCGATCTTGCGAGCGGCGAACATAGCCCGTGGGGCAGGGGGCGGCAATAGCGGTGACGGGGGGCGGTGGCCGGTCTACACAAGGGCTTTATTGCGAGCCCGATGCAGCGTTGTCATTTGCCTCGAAAGTCAGACTTCAGTCTGACATTCCTGTTGTGACACCGGATGTCAGACCCGGATGAACTCCGCCGTCGCCGCGTCTGCCCGCAGCTCCTCCAGATCCTCCGCCTGCGGCAACTGCGGGCGATCGCGTTCAGCATTCACCAGGCACAGGAACCCCAGCGGCTGGTCGTCCGGGGCGCGGAACTGGTGCCAGGTCAGGGCTGGGACTTTCACCAGGTCGTGATTCGCCAGCTCATGGATGTGCGCGCCGACCAGCGCGCGACCATGGCCGCGCACCACCATCACGGCGTGCACGTGCTGGTGACGTTCGAGCGTGGTGTGGCCGCCCGGCGCGACTTCGAAATAGCGCCACTGGCAGCCGAGATCCGGGTCTTCGAACAATACCTGGCGGGTGACGTCCTTGAAGGGCGCCTCGCCGCTCTGCTTGTAGGCCAGCACCTCGACGTCCTGCCAATGAAACTCGCCGTCGTGGCGGCGATGGGTGTCGTTGCTCATGGGATTGCGCTCTCTGTTCAAAGCGTGGCGGCGTGGACGCGGCTGACGAATTCGCGCGCGCGCGCCGGCAGCGCGTCGCCGGCCGCCAGCAGCGCGCCGCCGATGAGAAGAATGACGTCGCGACCGTAGAAGTCCAGCATCTCGGCGACGCGCTCGACACTCATGCCGCCGGCCGGCACCGGCGCGCAGGGTGCGTAATCGTGCCAGGGCGCGAGCGCGGCCTGCGCCAGTGCCTGGCAGGTCGCGGGGCTGTAGCTGAAGCGTCCGCCGTGATTCGGAAACACCGTGGCATCGGCGCCGAGCATGCGGAACAGCTTGCCGAACAGCAGCGGCGGCGCGATGCGCGCGGCGCCGCCCAGGGCCGGGTGCGCCAGCACCGCGCAATCGAGTTCGTGGCGTAGCAGTTCATCGAACACCGGCAGGCCCATCAGCAAAGGACAGGCCAGCACCATGCGCACGCCTTCCTCGCGCACGATATGCGCCTGGGCGGCGAGCTGGCGCGGGCCGCCGGACAGGGTCGGGGCGTAGACGCTGTGGCCGCCGCGGGCGGCGTTGGCGCGTGCCACGGCCTGCTGGCAGGCCACCACCCGCGCCGCGAACGGCGCATAGTCCTGGTCGGCGATGCCGTGGTCATCCTTGATGATGTCGATGCCGGCGTCGGCGAAGGTGGCCGCCAGCTGCGCGAGTTCGGTGGCCGGCAGGCCCTGGGGTTTCAGCGCCGTCATGGTCAAGGCGCGCGGACCGGCGCCCACCAGTGTGCGCAGGCCGGCGAGGCCGTGACGCGGTCCGCGCCAGTGGCTGAGCAGGGTCGCGGGCAGTTCAACATCGTGCAGCACCACATCGTCCTGCAGCGAACAGTTGCCGAACAGCATGTTCATGAGTTGGCCGATGTCACGCCCGACGGTGGCCGTCGCGATAGCGAGCGTCACTTCGTGCAGCGCGGGGCCGAGCGCGCGGATGTTCGCGACGCGCGCCACCACTTCATCGCGCACGTAGCGGCTGGCGACCGCTGTCAGCGGCATCTCGATGCTTTGTTCCAGGGCGAGGGCGGCGGCGCGCGCCTCGATGTCGGCGGCCACGCCGCCAATATGGTAGTGAGCGAGAATTCGGGTCATGGGCCATTGTAACGTGGCCATTCGCGATGCTGTGTCGCGCGCGAAATTAAAGGCATGCCAGCCTCGGGTCGCTAACCCCTGAGCGTCAGTCGCCGCGGAGCGCAGATCCACCGTGGACGCGAGACAGTGACGGCGCCCGATCGGAGGGCTTATGTCTCAGCGGCGTTTGCGTGCCTGGACTGCCGGTAGCGGTGACATGACCGCTGCGCGCGCTTGGCATGTGCGCCTGCCCCTGCGCTTGATTGTGCCGCGCCCCATCCTCCGCGCAGCCGTCATGAGGCCGCCCCTGCGCGGTGTCGCGCAAGCCTCGTCCCCATGCCCACGAACTCGAACCTTGCGCCTTGGCGCAGCCTGACGGACTTCACGACTATGCTTTCGGCCGCCGCCACCCATCCATCGCAGGCCCTTGAATACGTGCCCAGCGACGCCGCGCAGACCTCTTTGCGTGAATTGCGCCTGGGCTATGTGCACCAACAGGCGCAGCTCGGATTCATCTGTAACCTCGCGCTCGCGACCTTGCTGCTGTGCCTGTGGTGGCCCTATGGCAATCACGGCGTGCTCGGCGGCTGGTATCTCGGGCTCGGCGCCTTGTGCCTGCTGCGCATGCAGCAGCGCGCGCGCTATCTGGCCGGCCCCAGTCGCCTGCCGGTGACGCAGGCCGAGCAGCAGTTCAGCGCGCTGGTGGCCTTGACCGGGCTGACCTGGGGCATCGGCGTACTGCTGTTGATGACGGGCGTGCCGTTCGAACATCAGTTTCTCGCCATCCTGGTGCTGGCCGGCCTGTGCGCCGGCGGCATCGTGCATCTGTCGCCGGTGCTGAACAGCTACCGGCTGTACGTACCTTTGATGCTGATCCCCGTGACCTTGTGGTGCGCCCTGCATGACAACGCGGCGTTTCGCACGCTGGCACTGATGGCGGTGTTGTTCGGTGTGGCACTGTTGTCCGCCGGTCGCCATTACAGCCGGCATTTCAATCGTTCCGCGGAGCTGGCCTCGGCGCTGCAGCAGACCGAGGCGCGTTTCGCCAGTGCGTTCCACAACGCCCCCATCGGCATGCTGCTCATCGACGCCGACGGCGCGGTGGTGCACGCCAACCGCGTCACCGAAGGCATCTACGCGACCGGCGCCGACTATTGGAAAAACCGGCCGTTCTGGGCGCTCGCCGACGCGGTCGACAGCGCGCGCCTGATGGAGCGCTTCAGCGCCTTGCTGGATGGACGCATCACCGAGTTCTGCCTGGAGACTCGCCAGTCATCGAGCCACGGCGCGCCGCTGTGGGTGATGGTGTCGGGTTCGCCGATTCCGCGTTCGACCGAGGGCGGGGTGCGCGCCATCGTACAGATTCAGGACGTCACCACCACGCGCATCATGGCCGACCGCTTGGCCTACCAGGCAACCCACGATGAACTGACCGAGCTTCTGAATCGCCACGAATTTGAAACCCGCTTGAAGCGCGCGCTGGAGTCGATACGCATCGACAGCACCCAGCACGCGGTGCTGTATCTCGATCTCGACAGCTTCAAGGTCATCAATGACGCCTGCGGCCATGAAGCGGGCGATGCCATGCTGCGCGAGGTCGCGGCGCTGTTGCGCGAACATGTGCGCAAACACGACGCGGTGGCGCGACTCGGCGGTGATGAGTTTGCGATCCTGCTCGAGCACTGCACGCGCGCCCAGGCCAGCGCCATCGCCGACAAGCTGTGCAAGGCCATCGAAGCGCATCGCTTCGCCTGGGAAGACAAGTTCTTCAACGCCGGCGTGAGCATCGGCCTGGTGGCGCTGCTGTCGCCTGATTCCAGCGCCGCGAGCGTGATGAAGGCGGCCGATGCCGCGTGCTACGCGGCCAAGGAAATGGGCCGCGGGCGCGTCTACCAGTTCGACCCCGACGACGCCGAGTTGAATCGCCATCGCCAGCAGGTCGATTCGGTGGCGGTCATCAACCGCGCGCTTGAAAACGACCGCTTCGAACTGCACGCGCAGCCGATACGCGCCACCCGCAGCCGCCCCGAGGCGCCGTCGACGCATCTCGAGATCCTGGTGCGCATGCGTGACGACCGTGGCGCGATGATCTCGCCCGGCCTGTTCCTGCCGGCGGCCGAGCGCTTCGGCCTCGCGCCGCGTATCGACCGCTGGGTGATTCGTCACGCCTGCGAATGGTTCGCCGCCCATCGCGATTGCCTGGCCTTGATTGAATCGTGCTCCATCAACATTTCCGGCCAGTCACTCGCAGACCAGGAGTTGCAGAGCTTCATCGAACAGCAGTTTTGCAAGCATCATCTGCCGCCCGCGAAGTTCTGTTTCGAGATCACCGAGACCGCTGCCATCGCCAGCATCAACACCGCGCAGTCCTTCATCAACGGTCTCAAGCAGCTCGGCTTCCGTTTCGCGCTGGATGATTTCGGCAGCGGCCTGTCGTCGTTTGCCTACTTGAAAGCTTTGCCGGTGGACGTGGTCAAGATAGATGGCATCTTCGTGCGCAACATCGCCCTCGACCGACTCGACGAAGCGATGGTGCGCTCGATTGCCGAGGTCGCGCGCATCATGGACAAGACCACCGTCGCCGAATTCGTCGAAGGGCCACAGCAGGCCGAAGTGCTGACGCGCTTGGGCATCGATTACCTGCAGGGCTATGGCATCGGCAAGCCGGTGCCACTCGCGGAGCTGTTCGAGGATTTGCACCGGGCGACGGGGGAGATGCAGCGCATCGCGGTGTGATCTGACGGGGGCGTAGCTTGCAGGTGCGACAAATTCGCACATTGAGTGGCGGCGCGCGGTCGCCCGATTGGAGATGAATGTGGGAATTTGTCGCACCTACACGTCAATAGCCATCAGCAGGGGTGCTGTGCTCAACGCGCAGCGCATGACGATGCGCCGCCAGCACGTCGTCGAAACGCGCGCTCAAGTCGGCATCGTTCGCCGCTGAATCGACATAAAACCTTGTCAGCCCGCGCATCGCGCCACTCGCCTCACTGGCCTTGGGGCTCGCGTGCGCGCGCTTGGCGACGCGCTGCAGATACCGCAGGAAATACCAGGCCGTGCCGTGACGCTCCGGGTCGGCGCGCGTCAGTTCCTTGATGTGTCGTGCGAGAGTCTCGCGAAATTCGACGCAGGCGCTCGTGACCGGGGTTTCTGACATCGCCTTTAGCCCATCAGGCGCGCGCGAGATCCGCCGCGCCCGGTTCCTCCACCTTGTACAGACGCTGGCCGTTGCTCCACAGAATCTTGCGTCGCGCTTCTTCGCTGCATTCAGCAAGACCGGTGGCGATGCGCGCGTGTACGTCCTTGCCGAAAAGCGAGGTCGGATGTGGAAAATCGGTTTCGAACAGGATGTTGTCGATGCCGACCTTATCGAGCAGGCGGCGCGGCGCGGTCTGCTCAAACCAGTAGCAGCCGTAGATGTTGCGCGCGAAATACTGCGAAGGCAGCAGATCGAGATCGGGGCGCTCTTCACTTACCCGGTTGCCGAGAAACTGGTAGTCGAGCGCTTCGAGCAGGAAGGGAATCCAGCCGATGCCGCTTTCCACCGATACGAACTTGATCGTGGGATAGCGCGCCAGCACGCCTGACAGAATCAGATCGGCCATCTGCACGCCGTTACGCATGAAGTAGGCGACCGACACTTCCGTGAACGCCGCCATGCGCCCATAGACTTGCATCTTCTGTTTCTGCAGGCCCGACTCCATGTTGCCGGAACCGATGTGGAAGCTGATCGGTAAATCGAGTTCCACCGCCACTTCCCAAAGTGGATTCCAGTACGGGTCGCCAATCACCGGCTGCCCGAAAGACTGCGGTTCACCAGTGAAGAGGATGCCGCGATGGCCCATGGCCGCACAGCGGCGCACCTCGGCGACGGCGGCATTCACGTCCCAGAACGGCGTGGAGATGATGGGCAACAGGCGGCGACTGTCGGCCGACGCCCACTCGGTCTGCCAGTCGTTGTAGACCTTCACGCAGGTCAGCATCAGTTCCGGATCGCCAAGCTGCAGGAACACCTGGCTGCCGAAGCCGCCGACATTGGGATACATGACCATCGCCCAGATGCCCATCTTGTCCATGTAGGCGAGGCGTGCCTTGGCATCGAAGGCGCCGGGATGCATGTCGTCATAGTGATCGGGCGGGTCTTTCATGTCGCCGACGCCGGCGGTCGCCGACAAGCCGAGTTTCGCAATCGGCTTGCCGTTCAAAAACCACATATGTCGTCCGCGTTTGTCCTTGACGAGCTGTGGCACCGCGTCGCGCATGCGCGCCGGCACGCGGCTGGTCCACAGATCCGCCGACTCGGTGACATGAGTATCGACGTCGATGATGCTGTAAGCCGGCATGCGCGGGATCTCCTGCGGGTGGTGGGGCAATTGTAGGCGCAGCGTCACCGGTTTGGCGCTGACCCGCGCGACGGGGTTGAGATACCTACTAATGGGTTGGCGGGTTCGCCGGTTTTGGTGTGCTAATCTCGCTTGAGTTTCTCTCACAGTGAGTGGCGACGATGTACGACCTCGTGATCAAGAACGGCTTCGTGGTGGACGGTTCCGGTGGCCCGCGCTTTGCGGCGGACGTCGGCGTGAAGGGCGGCAAGATAGTCAAGATTGGTCGCATCAACGAGCGCGCGCAGCGCAGCATCGATGCCGGCGGCCAAATCGTGTCGCCGGGCTTCGTCGATGGCCACACCCACATGGACGCCCAGATCTTCTGGGACCCGCTCGGCTCCTGCTCCTGCTACCACGGCGTCACCACCGTCATCATGGGCAACTGCGGCTTCACGCTCGCGCCCTGCGCGGCGAAAGACGCCGACATGGTGTTCCGCAATCTCGAACGCGCCGAGGATCTGTCGCGCGACGCGATGCGCGCCGGCATCAACTGGCGCTGGGAAACCTTCCGCGAATATCTCGACGTGCTCGATGGCTTGCCCAAGGGCATCAACTACGGCGGTTACATCGGCCACTCGGCGCTGCGCACTTACGTGATGGGCGAGCGTGCGTTCAGCGAGCAAGCCACGCCCGATGAATTGAAACGCATGCAGTTCGAAGTGCAGGACGCAGTGCGCGCCGGGGCGATCGGCTTCTCGACTTCGCGCACCTACAACCATCAGACCGCCGACGACCGCCCCGTGGCGAGCCGCATCGCCGACTGGTCGGAAGTGCGCGCCATCGTCAATGCCATGGGCGAGACCGGCGCCGGCATTTTCGAACTGGCCGGCGAAGCGCCGGGCCGCAGTGAGCGGCGCAAGAAGGATTACTTCGAACGCCTGACCACGCTCGCAGTGGAATCCGGTGTGCCCATCACTTTCGGCATGCCCAGCATCCGCATCGCGCCCGACGTGTGGCCGGATTACTACCAGCTCGCCAACGATGTATGCGCGGCCGGCGGGCGCATGTTCGTGCAGGCCCACAGCCGCTCCATCTCGACGCTGCTGTCGTTCAAATCCCATACGCCATTCGACAATTGGGACGTGTGGCGCGACATCCGCGCCAAGCCCATCGATGAACAGCTGGCGCTGCTGCGCGACCCGGCGGTCAAGCGCAAGCTGGTCGAAGTCGCCAACGCGCCGTACAACGGTCCCGAAATCGTCGGCGCCGAAGCGCGTCCGCCGGAATGGGACTGGTTCTATTACATGCGCGGCATTGGCGATGAGCTCTTGATGAGCGACGTTGCGCGTGAGCGCGGCGTGAGCGGCGCCGAGGCCATGATCGACATCGCGCTTGAAACCAATGGCAATGCCTTCTTCCGTCAGCCGCTTGCCAACGAGGACCAGGATCATGTGCTGACCATGATGAAGCACCCGCGCAGCGTGGTGACGTTCTCCGACTCCGGCGCGCATGTCGCGCAGATCATGGATTCATCCTTGCAGACGCATCTGTTGAGCCACTGGGTGCGGGACAAGCAGGCCTTCACCTTGGAAGAAGCCGTGCGCCTCATCACCCACGACACCGCGACCGCCTGGGGCCTGTACGACCGCGGCCTGGTGCGTGAAGGTTTGAATGCCGATCTCGTGATCTTCGACCCCGACACCATCGCGCAGAACATGCCGGAACTGGTGAACGACTTGCCGGCCGGCGCACAGCGCCTCAAGCAGACCGCCACCGGCATCAGCACCTCCATCGTCAACGGTGAAGTGCTGCTCGAAAACAATGTGCCTACCGGCAACCTGCCCGGGCAGTTGGTGCGCGGGCCGTTGGCGCGCTAGAGGTCTATCGCCGCCAGGCGATGGCAGCGCGGCAGGTGCGAATTCATTCGCACATTCGATTGGCGACACGCCGGTGCCGCGCCATGAATGTGCGATTGAAATCGCACCTACGAGGCCTGCGCCTTCACCACCCAGGTCGCGCCGTTCAACACCACCCGGCCGTTACGCTCCGCATTGCCCAGGGCCTCGCGCATGGCGTCCAGCGCCTGCGCACGATGATCTTCATTCGCTTCACGCAGCGGTTGCGCGGCGGGGCCCATGTTCGTCAGCCATGTCATCGCTTCGTCGAGACTGCCGAGGTCGATGCCGCGGTCGACCGCTTCGAATTCGATGTTGCCGAAACCCGCGACCGTCAGGATGTCGGTGACACGCTCGCGCTTGGCAAACGAGAACGGCCCCGGCGCGCCGGGCTCGGGCCGGGGCGGCGGTGGCAGCACGCTGAAGGCAGCCGCGGCGGCCAGACCCATCCACGGGTTCTCGTCCAAGCGGCGCCAGCACAGGAAGCACAGCCTTGCGCCAAGCTTCATGGCGCGCCGCAGGTTGGCAAAGGCGGCGTGCGGGGCGGGAAAGAACATCACGCCGAAACGCGAGGTCAGGAGGTCGTAACTGGCCGGCGCGAAGGCGTGCATGCCGGCATCAGCGAGCAGGAATTCGAGGTTGGGGAGGCTGGCGTAGCGTGCGCGCGCGACATCGAGGATGACTTTCGAGACATCGAGTCCCGTCACGTGGCCGCGCTCGCCGACCGCGCGCGCGAGCGCCGCGCTGGTGATGCCACCGCCGCAGCCGACATCCAGCACCCGTTCGCCGGCCGCGGCCGCCACGCATTCCAGCAGGCGCGCGTTCAAGGGCTCAAGCATGGTTTCGACGCCGTCGATGTGGCGCACCCAGCGTGCGCCGCCTTCCTCGTTCCAGTAGGCGGCCTGCTCATTAGCGGGCGTGCTGGCTTGGTTCATGGTCTCGTTCCTGTGCTGACGGGCGCGGGATGATGGCACAGCCGCGCGCCGTCGGCGTAACGGCGTCAGCGGTTGCCAAGCGCCGGCAATTCGGGTCAACTGCGCGCCTTGATGCCGCGCCGTCCCGTTTTTCAGTCGCCACGCCCATGAAGCTTTCACTCCCATGACGGCCAGCCCGTCCACGCTCATCATTCCGGTCGAGAACCAGGTGCGTGAAATGGACGCCAAGCTGCTGCTGGCGTGCGTGGCGGCCGAACGCGGCCTGCCGGTCATCATCGGCTCGCGCACTTACATCAACTTCGCCATGCCCTATCTGCCGCGCGGCCTGTTCCTGGCCAAGAGCATGCGGTCTTTGAGCAAACTCATGCTCAATCTCATCCGCGGTCTCGGCCACGACATCGTGGCCTGGGATGAAGAGAGCCTGGTGCGCTACACCTCGCCTGAGTACTACGCGTGGCGCTATTCGGAAGAGACCTTCAAGGTCATCGACCGGCTGTTCGCATGGGGTGAGGACGACGCCGAGTTCTTCAAGAGCTATGAAGGCTACAACGGCGTGCCGGTGCATGTGACCGGCAACCCGCGCATCGATCAATTGCGCCCCGAAGTGCGCGGCTATTTCGCCGAGGAAGTAGCGGCGCTGAAAGCGCGCTATGGCGACTTCATCCTGGTCAACACCAATTTTTCGTTCGTGAACAACTTCGTGCCGGCGCTCAATCTCATCGAACGCGACGGCCACGGGCAGGCGCAGGTGAGTCGCACCGGGCGCGGCATGAGTCTCGAGTTCGCGCGCGGCATGGCCGCCCATCAACAGGCGATTTACGATCATTTCCGCGATCTTTTGCCACGTCTCGCCGGCTGGTTTCCCGGCCAGCGCATCGTGCTGCGCCCGCATCCCTCGGAAAACCATGACGTGTGGCGCGACATCCTTGCCGCGTGCCCGGCGGTCGAGGTCGCCCATCACGGCAACGTGGTGCCATGGCTGATGGCGGCCAAGGTGCTGCTGCATAACGGCTGCACGACGGCGGTCGAAGCGAGCGTGCTCGACACTCCGGCCGTGAGCTACATGCCGGTCAGGTCCGAGACTTTCGACTATCACCTGCCGAATGGTCTGAGCCACTGCGCGGCCAGCCAGGACGAGGTGCGCGCCATGCTCGGTGAAATTCTCGACGGTCGCCGCGGCCTGGTCGACGCCGCCACCCGTGAGCGTCTGTTCGACCGTCACCTCGCCGCCACCCATGGCGCGCTGGCCTGTGATCGCGTCATGGACGTGCTGCTGGCCAATGGCTACGCCGAGCAGGCGCCGCGACGGCCAGCGCCCTTACCCTGGCTCCGCGCGTGGCTGACCGGTAACATCCGCACTCTGGTCAAGCGCATCAACGGCATGAGGCCCAACCACCGCAACAGTGCCGCCTACCATGCGCATCGATTCCCGGGCGTGACCGTGCCCGAACTGAATGCCCGTATCGCGCGCTTCGGCGCCGAACTCGGGCGCTTTGGCAGTGTGCGGGCCGAGGCCCGTTCACCCTACGTGTTTCGCATCCATGACCCCGAAGCCGCCCGCCGCCTTGCCGGCGCGCCCGCTTCGGCCAGTCGCGCGACCGACCAGGTCGCGCCTTGATATTTTAAGGAGCAGGGCAGTGAGCCAACGACCGCATCCACGCGTGGTAGCCGAAATCGGCTGCAACCACAAAGGCGACATGGCCATCGCCCGCGACCTGATTGAATCGGCGGCGCGCTTCGCCAAGGCCGATTTCGTCAAGTTCCAGAAGCGCTGCAACCGCGAGCTCCTGACACCCGAGGAATACAACGCGCCCCATCCCAATCCCGCCAACAGCTATGGCGAGACCTATGGCGAGCACCGCGAATTCCTCGAGTTCGATCCCGATCAGCATCGCCAGCTCATGCGCTGGTGCGAAGAGTTCGGCATCGGCTATTCGACTTCGGTGTGGGACATGACCTCGGCGCGCGAAATGGTCGCGCTCAAGCCCTACATGTTGAAAGTGCCGTCGGCCTGCAACCTGCATTTCGAGATGCTGGAGTTCCTGGCCCGCGACTACGCCGGCGAAATACATATTTCGATGGGCATGACCACGCCCGCCGAACAGGAAGAAATCGTCACCCTGCTCGAGCGCCTCGGCGTGCAGGGCCGCGTGGTGCTGTATGCCTGCACCTCGGGCTACCCGGTGCCGTTCGATCAGGTGTGCCTGCTGGAAGTCGCGCGCCTGCGCGAGCTCTATGCCCATCGCGTCAACGACATCGGTTTCTCCGGTCACCATCTCGGCATTGCCGTCGACGTCGCCGCGGTGACCTTGGGCGCCAACTGGGTGGAGCGCCATTTCACTCTCGACCGCACCTGGAAGGGCACCGATCATCCGGCCTCGCTCGAGCCCGACGGTCTGCGCAAGCTGGTGCGCGACGTGCGCGCGGTGGCCATCGCCCTCACGCACAAGCCGACCGCCATTCTCGACATCGAAGCCCCGCAGCGCGCCAAGCTGAAGCGCCTGCCCGGAGTGCATCTGCGCTGATGCGCTGGGTCGCCCTGCTGCCGCTGCGCGGTGGCTCGAAGTCGATACCCGGCAAGAATCTGCGCACCATCGCCGGGCGACCGCTGTACGCCTGGAGCCTCGAAGCCGCGCTCGACTCGGGCTGCTTCGATGCCATCTACGTGATGTCCGACGCCGAGGACATCCGCGCCGACGCCCGCGCCCGCTACGGCGCGCGCATCGAAGTGGTGGACCGCGATCCCGCCAACGCCACCGACACCGCCAGCAGCGAGTCGGTGATGCTGGAACTCGCCGCGAACGTCGACTGCGATGTGCTGTGCCTGATCCAGGCCACCTCACCCTTGACCCGTGTCGAGGATTTCCGCGCCGCGCGTGCGCGCTTTGAAAGTGAAGGGCTCGATTCGCTGCTGACCGGCGTCGAACTCAAGCGTTTCTTCTGGCGTCACGATGGCCAGGCGCTCAACTACGACCCCGCCCATCGACCCCGCCGCCAGGACTTCGCCGGCACGGTGATGGAGAACGGCGCGTTCTATTTCACGCGGCGTCGCCTGCTCGATGAAACCGGCGTGCGCCTGGGCGGTCGCACAGGCGTACACGTGATGCACGAGGAGTGCGCGGCGGAGCTCGACGAACCGGCCGACTGGCCCGTCATCGAGGCGCTGCTCAAGCCGCGCGTGACGGCCGCCCACGATATTCGCCTCTTGGTGGTCGACGTGGACGGCACCTTGACCGATGCCGGCATGTATTACGACGGCCGCGGCGAAGCCTTGAAGAAATTCGACACGCGCGATGCCAAGGGCATGCTCATGCTGCGCGATGCCGGCGTGCGGGTGTGCGTGGTGACGGCCGAGACCAGCGCGGTGGTGCGCGCGCGCATGCGCAAGCTCGGCATCACCGATTATTTCCCGGGCGTGAAGAACAAGCGCGCGTGGCTGGATGAATACGCACCGCAGTTTGGTGTGAGCCTGGCGGAAATGGCGTACATCGGCGATGACGTCAACGATCTGCCCGGTCTGCGCGTCGTGGGGCTGTCATGCTGTCCGGCCGATGCCGTGCCGGCGGTGCGGCGCGCGGTGAATTATGTGTGCCAGGCAGGCGCCGGCGCCGGCGCGGTGCGTGAAGTCTGTGATTTGATTCGCGCGCGACTGGCGCCGGACAGCGAGGGTTGATTGGCGATGGAATGGTTGAGTTCACCGGAAGCCTGGGTGGCGTTGGCCACCCTCACGTTCCTCGAGATCGTGCTCGGCATCGACAACATCATCTTCATCGCCATCCTGGTCGGCCGCCTGCCGCCCGAGCAACGCAAGCGCGGACGCGTGATTGGCCTCGGCCTCGCCATGGGCACGCGCATCCTGCTGCTGCTGGCGCTGACCTGGATCATGAAGCTCAAGGCCACGCTCATGACCGTCTTCGGTGTGGAACTGTCGGGCCGTGATTTCATCCTCATCGGCGGCGGCCTGTTCCTGCTCGCCAAGTCCACGCTCGAGATTCATCACTCACTGGAAGGTGTCGAAGACACCGGCAACGCGGCCGGCGGCCACGCAGGCTTCTTCAGCACCATCATCCAGATAGGCGTGCTCGATATCGTGTTTTCACTGGACTCGGTGATCACGGCTGTCGGTCTCGCCAGCGACATCGAGATCATGATCGCGGCCATCATGATCGCGGTGGCGGTGATGATGGTGGCGTCCGGGCCGATATCGGACTTCGTCGACGCCCATCCCACCATCAAGATGCTGGCCCTCTCCTTCCTGGTGCTGATCGGTGTGGCGCTGATCGGCGAAGGGCTCGATTTCCACATTCCCAAGGGCTACATCTATTTCGCCATGGCGTTCTCGGTGGCGGTGGAACTGCTCAACCTGCAACTGCGCCGCCGTACGGTGGCGCCGATAGAACTGCGTAAGCACATCGACGACGACTGAGCCGCGAGCCCTTGGCCACACAGTGCTTGGGGGAATGACGGCAAAGCGTCGACCTGTCGATATACTCGGCGTCAGCCAAGCACAGTGAATTCGAGGAGGTCCCGTGCGCAAATACCTACACATCAGTCTGACCCAGCGCAGCGTGCGCGAGGAGCAGTTCAGCGGCGAGCAGGTGGCCCACGCCGGGCGCTATTTCATCGCCAAGACCCTGCTCGAACTCGGCGCCGCCACGGTCGACCCGCTCAGCACCGACAATCCGCTGATTTTTTCCGCCGGGCCCTTCGCCGGCAGCAACTGGTCCAATGCCAACCGCACCAGCGTCGGCTGCAAGAGTCCCCTGACCGGCGGCATCAAGGAAGCCAATGCCGGTGGTTCTTTCGGGCTCGCCATGGGCCAGCTCTCCATCGCCGGCTTCACGCTCTACGGCGGCTGCGACGACTGGACCGTCATGTATCTCAAGAAGGACGGCACGGTGGAATTCACCAGTGGCACGCCCTATGTCGGCCGCGGCACGTTTGAAACGGCCGCCATGCTGCACGAGGTCTACGGACAGAAAGTCAGCGTCGCGATTTGCGGGCCTGTCGGTGAATATGGCGGCCTGCTGGCCGGCATCTCCATGAGCGACACCGACAAGCGCCCGGCGCGTCTCGCCGCGCGCGGTGGCGTGGGCGCGGTGATGGGCGTGAAGAAACTGAAGGCCATCGTCATCGATCTCGATCGCATGCCGACCTTTCACGATCGTAAGAAGGTGCTGGGCAACATCAAGGACTACGGCGCCAAGCTGCGCGCCGATGAGGCCATCAACGTGCTGAAGGATTACGGCACGGCCATGATGGCCGACTACACCAACCACGTCGGCGGCCTGCCGGTGAACAATTTCACGTCTGGCCGACAGGTGGATATCGCCAACGGCGTGTTGAAGATGGGCGGCGATTTCATTCGCGCGCAGAATCTCGAGCGCGGTGGCGAGACCTCCCATGCCTGCATGCCGGGCTGCCTCATCGAATGCAGCAATGTCTACGCCGACGCTGACGGAAAAGAGATAGTCTCACCGGTGGAGTACGAGACCCTGGGCCTCATGGGCACCAACTGCGGCCTCACCGACCCGGACGACCTCGCGCGTTTGAACTGGCACGCCAACGATCTCGGCATCGACACCATCGAGACCGGCGCCATGATGGGCGTGTTGCTCGATGCCGGCCTCGCGCCTTTCGGCGATGTGGCCTTCCTGACGCGCGTGATGGAAGAACTGCGTGCGGGCAGTGCCGACGGCCGCCTGTGGGCTCAGGGCACGGCGGCTGTGGGTGCGCATTACCGGGTGGCGCGCTGCCCGGTGATCAAGAAGCAGGGCATCAGCGCCTACGATCCGCGCGTGATTGAAGTGACTGGCATCTCCATGATGGTCACCGCGCAGGGCGCCGATCACACCACCGGCAACGCACCGAAGTTCGAATGCAGCGGCAAGAACGTCGATGAGCTGGTCGATGTCAGCATGGAAATGCAGACCCTGTGCGCGACCGCCGATTCCCTCGGTCTGTGCGTGTTCGGCCGCTCAGTGACGAATGCCAATGTCGAGATGGTGGTGGACTCCATCAACGCGGCCTGCGGCACGGCGTTCAGCACCGACTGGTTCCGTACCCTCGGTCGTCAGACGCTGCGCATGGAAGCGGAGTTCAACAAGGCCGCGGGTTTCACCGAAGCCGACGACGAACTGCCGACTTTCTTCTACGAAGAAGCGCTCGAACCGAGCAACAAGGTCGCGCGTTTCCACGCCGCCGAGGTCAATGCCTCGGTGCGCCGCTGGTGGGCGCAGCAGCAAGTAGCCTGAGCGAGTCGCTACGGTCCTTTCTTGTGTGGGTCAGACTGAAGTCTGACCCACAATGAAGAGGCAATCAGGGAGTGGAGTCAGGCCACTCACCGAGACCGTCTAACTGCGGCGCCATCTGCGCCGCACTCCAACTCAACGGCAACACGCCTGGCCGCCACACGGCTTCGCGCACATGGAAGCGCCATAGACGTTGCGCGCCTTTGAAGCGCGCCACATCAGCGCTGTCAAAATCGAGCTCGCCGTCGCCCGCCAGGTGCAACATGCCGCCGTTCTCAAAGTCGACGAACAGCAGGGCGCAGGCCGGGTGTTGCAGAAGATTGCCGAGTGTGTTGAACAGGTTGTTGCCGATGAAATCCGGAATCACCAGCACGCTGTGGGTATCGCCGTCATCGATGCGCACGAAGCCCGGCTTGCCGCCGCGATGGGAGACATCCAGTCCGGCGCCAGCGGCCCGCGCGGCGCGGGAGTCGCGCGAACGGCTGGCGACGAACAAGGTGTCGGCGCCGTGGATGCACGCGCGCGCAGCACCATCCAACACCGCGCCACCGCACTGATTGCGTGAGCGGTCGCGCGCGCGGGGACCAAGCCACTGCGCCTCGCGCGCCTGAATGTATTTCGGGCAGTTGCCGAAACTCTGGCGCGCGGCAACCGTGAATCCCTCGCCATCGACCGCCGTGATTTCGCCGTTCATGCGATTGCGCCGACGGGTGTGGGCTTGCAGGCCCAGCAGTCCGAAAGGCGCGCCCACCACGATGCCGGCCCGCAGCGGGTCGTCATCGTCGGGCAGCGCGTCGATGCGCAGATGGATGTCATCCAGCGTGGTGACGAAGCCCGGCGCGCCGGCCAGCATGCTCGCCCATACCTGGCCATCGGCGTCGAGGGCGCTGACCAGGATCGACGGCAGCATCGGAAAGAACTCGCGGTGGTGGTCGAGCAGGTGATCGCGAATCATCACCTGCCCGAGCTGCTCGGCGCGCTCACGCACGCCGGCACGCGTCTGCATCGCGACTTCGCCGTCGTTGAACGGCGAGGGCTTGGCGTCGGGAGCTGTGTGGTCGTCCATCACCGCGCCCGCCGCCTATTCACCCAGCTCATCGAGCAGGGCGTCGTAGAGGTCGTGGGCGCGCTCCGCTTCGCTCAGGTTGTGGTAGTCAGGAAACAGCTTGGTCGTGCCCTCGTATTCCTTCAGCACTTCGCGCGCGACCGTGATCTTGTGCACCTCGGTCGGGCCATCGGCGAGACCGACGTGATAGGAATTGACCAGCCAGTCGGCGAACGGCATTTCCGTCGACAGGCCCAAGGAGCCGTGCAGGTGCAGCGCACGTTCGGAGATATCGTGCAGCACCTTGGGCATGACGGCTTTGACCGCCGCGATGTTCTTGCGCACCGCCTTGTAGTCATGGCCCTGATCGCACAGCCACGCCGTCTCCAGCACCAACAGGCGGAACTGGCGCAGCTGCACCCACGAGTCCGCAATCTTTTCCTGCACCATCTGCTTGCGCGCCAGGAGTTCACCCTTGGTGGTGCGTGACAGCGCACGTTCGCACATCATTTCCAGCGCGCGGCGCGCCTGCGCGACGGTGCGCATGGCGTGATGCAGGCGCCCGCCGCCTAGCCGCACCTGCGCCACCACGAAGGCGTCGCCGCGGCCGCCGAGCATGTTTTCTTTTGGCACGCGCACGCCCTTATAGGCCATGTAGGCGTGGGTCGCTTCCGGCTCGCCGTAGAAAGTCAGGTTGCGTTTGATTTCGACGCCGGGCGTAGCGGCCGGCACGATGAACATCGACATGCGCTTGTAGGGCGCGGCATCCGGATCGGTGACCGCCATGACGATGTAGAACGCGGCGTAACGGGCGTTGGATGAAAACCATTTCTCGCCGTCGATGACCCACTCGTCGCCGTCCTGCACGGCGCGCGTGGTGAACACCAGCGGGTCGGCGCCGCCCTGCGGCTCGGTCATGGAAAAGCACGACACGATTTCATTGGCGAGCAGCGGTTCGAGAAAGCGCTTCTTCTGCTCGGGGGTGCCGTAGTGGGCGAGGATCTCGGCATTGCCGGTATCGGGCGCCTGGGCGCCGAAAACGATGGGCCCGAAGCGCGAGCGGCCGAACAGTTCGTTCATGAGCGCGAGCTTAAGCTGGCCATAACCCTTGCCACCGAGATGCGGGCCGAGATGGCACGCCCACAGTCCGCGCGCGCGGACCTTGGCCTGCAGCGGACGCACCAGTTTCTTGAAACGCGGGTCGTGGATGTTCCACTGACTGCCGAGCAGATGGTCGAGCGGCTCGACCTCGTGCTTGACGAAATAGTCTATCCAGTCGAGTTGCTCCTGGAATTCAGGGTCGGTGGCGAATGACCACATGGCAGGTCCTCTCTCTGTTTCACTTGTGCGAATTTCAGTTGCGCTGCGCGACACTGCGCTCGTCGACCAGTCGAATCAAGGCTGCCGCCAACAGCAGTACCACGGCCAGACCGGTCCACGCGCCGGGCCACGAATGGCTCTTGTCGACCAAAAAACCGAACAGCGGTGGGAACACGATGATGCACGGATACATGAGCGACATCGCCACGCCGACGGTGCGGCCCTGACGTTCAGGGCCGGCCACCTCGGCCACCAGCGCAATCCAGTTGCCGTGCCAGCCGAGTGCACAGAATGCATGGCTGGTGACCAGCAGCGCTATCACCCAGAACGGCGTGCCATGGGGTAGCCAACCCAGCGCCAGCGCGCCGAGCGCCGACAGCGTGACCGGCAGCAGCAGCGCCGGGCGCCGACGATGGCCGAACAGTCGATCGCTGGCCACGCCCCACAGCACGCGTCCGCTGGCGCCGGCGATTTGCGCGAGCACCAACAGGCTCGCCGAAGTGGTGACGGCGATGTCCTGGGTTTCCTTCAAATACAGCGCGAGATAGGTGACGAGGGTGAACTGGCCCAAGGTCGCGAGCCCGCCGGCGGCGCCGAGCAACACCACTTCGCGCGTCGCGAAGTCTCGAAAGCGCGACAGCGGCTGATTCACCGCGGTGGCGCGCTGCACGATGTCCGGTGCGCGGTAGCGCCATTGGCACAAGGCCGCGCTGGCGAAACACGCGAGACCACCGACCACCACCGCCATGCGCCAGCCCGCCGCATGGGCGATGAAGGGCAAGGTCGCGGCGGCCAGCGCGCCGCCGAGCGGAATGCCGGTCTGGCGCACACCCATGGCCATGCCGCGCTGGTGAATGGGGAACCACGCCATCACGGTCTTGCTGCCGGCCGGCGTCGGGAAAGCGCCGCCGATGCCGGCGAAAAACAGTGCGATAAGCGCGGTGACAAAAGTGTGCGTGCCGATCACGGTCATGCAGAACACACCGACCACCACGTTGCCCCACACCAGCGCCGCGCGTTCGCCTTTGACGTCTACCACCCAGCCGGCCGCGAACATCGCCACCAGCGAGCCGCCCATCAAGGCGGAGTTGAACATGCCGACCTGGGCGCGCGTCAGGCCGAGATCATCCTGCAGAAAGGGCGCGAGGGTCGGCACGCCCTGCACCACCAGCGATACCGCCACCTGGCACAACAAGGCAAGACTCAACATCAACCACGGTCGCGGCGCGGGGGCATTGGAAGCGGGCATGGCGAGACAATACCCGAAGCGTGCATGTCGCGCTCGCAGGACGGCCGATGGCGTAATTCAGAGCAACACCGACCCGGGCGCGTCGAGCCACGCGCCCGGGCCCTTCACCGCCTGGACTCAGTCGTGGTGATGACCGTCATGCCCGCCCGGCGATGCACCGAAGTAGTACTGGATGGCCGGCCAGTCGAGCGCCGCGACACGGCGACCCATCAGACGTGAATCGAGATCGCCGTCAACAAAGTGGATGCCGCCATAGCGCCGCGAGATGCCGGCTTCATCGGCGGCGTCGCTGAAAGTCGCCCAACTCAAACTGAGATCGAAGGCCGGCACCTGGCCGGGTTCGACGCGCGAATTGCCGGCCGGCAGCGTGACCCCGCCGCCAAATACATCACTGCCGGTGAAGCGCTTCAGGATCTCGGCGCCCGCCGACGAGAACGCGCTGTGTCCGGACGGGTATTCCGAAAACGGCGGCGTGACCACGGTGCTGGCCTGGTAGGGCTGCCAATTCTCACCCGAGATCGTCTGCGTGCCCTGACCGGGGCCGGCCCACGCATGGATGCTCTGACCGTTGTAGAGATAGTGAATGGCGGTGACGGGACGCACGGAATCGAACAACACCTTCGCGCCCCAGATGGCGATACTGGTGTCGAACACGGTGTTGGACACCGCGAACAGCATCTTCACGTCGGCATCGAGCGTATGGGTGTCGCGCGCCGAGACTTCCTGCGCAAATAAATTCCAGTGACCGGGCGGCAGTTCCGAGGCCGGTCCGTCGGCCCAGAATTCGGCAATCACTTTCTGGGTGTCGACCAGGCTGGCGCTGTAGGCGATGACCTGGTCGGCCTGCTCCTTGTACGCCGGGTCATCGACCTTGACCGGACCGACGTGGCCGGTGGTGTCCTTGACCAGGCGCCGCACCGGCTTGATGACGTCCTTGTTCCAGTCGCGCAATGCGAACGGCGTGACACGGCCCCAATGGGGCGCGATGAATTTCTGCATTACCGTGCCGCCGTGGCCGTCGGCGATGCGCAAGGGCTGCCAGCGATTCGGGTCATTGATCTGATCGGGCGTATTGACCGGTTGATAACCGGTCCAGTCGGAGTAGGGCGCGCCGCCGTTCATTTCGCCGCGCTGGTTGGACTTGTCGCGGTGTCGGAATTCGAGCACCGCCTGGCAGGCCTTGTTGCCAAGGCCGGCCGCGGTGGTGACATTGCGCAATGCGTAGTCCGGGTTGTAGCCCTGCTCGCCGAGCAGGGCCCGGAAATAGGCCTGCTGTTCGGGCTGCGGAAACAGATCGAGCGCCGCGCGATAGGCGCCATAGGCGACCGCTTCGCGCTTGGCGGCATCAGTGCGCAGGTTCTGCGGCGCCTTCAACTGGCGGCCGTAGCGTGTGCCGCGCGCCTGCGCGTCGAACGCCGCCCAACTGTCGAACGCGCAGGTGTTCAACACCGCCAGCATGCGCGCCACCATCGGCGGGCCGGGGTGGGTGATGCGTATCGCTTCCAGCGCGGCATCATTCCATTGCAGCGCGACGTTTTCCTGCGGGTCGACGCCGTTGACGGCATGGGCAGAGGGCGCGAGCGCCAGCAGCAGTGCCGCGGCCAAAGTATTGCGTGATGAAGGTGTGCCGGCGTGACGGTGATGAGATGAGTGACGGATAGTCATCGATGTGTACTCCCTGTTGATACGTGGTCCTCGCTCGTTCACCAAGCCCGCGAGCGTGCTACGCAACGCGGGTTGGGTGTCGAGTGGCTGCGATGCTAGGGAGGCGCCTTAACGCGACGCTGTCAAAAATTCACACTCTGGCGCCTGGGCGCGATGAACTGAGACTGTGTTCACCAAAAGAAGCGCATGCGTTGATGAACTGCGTGCTGCCGGCGGCGTCGCGCGCGTAACGAAGTTTTTGGCGCAATGCCAGCTGAAACGTGAAGCACTACCGTTATGCGCGCGCAACGCGCAGTGCGCTCAGAACAACAGGCTCAGCGCGTCGCACTCACGCGCATCGAGCGCGAATTCGAAGATGGAAAGATCTTCACGCATGTGCGCGACCGAGGTGGTGCCGATCAGCGGCACGACATCGATATGCGTCAAATAGCGATACAGGATCTGCGCGGGCGCGCAGCGATGGCGTAGCGCGAGGTTGCGCAGCGTGGCGCTGGCCAAGGCTTCGGGGTTGGCGGTCAAGGTCCAGAAGCTCTGGTAGATCACATCATGGGCGCGGCAGTAGGCGCGCAGTTCGCGGTCATGTCGGGTGCGTGCATAGAAGCGGTTCTGCAAGACCGCCGGCTTGATGTCAGCCGCGCGATAAAGGGCGTCGAATTCCGCCAGCGCATAGCAGTTGCTGATGCCGAGCTGGCGCACCACGCCGCGCGTCACCCACTGCTGCATGGCGCGCCATGCATCGAGCGTCGCCGCGCGGCTGGCGAGCGGTGAATGCAGGATCAGCCCGTCGATGTAGTCACTGCCCAGGTGGCGCAATGAACTCTGCAGCGACTGCTCTATCTGCGTGGCGAGGGGGGCGTCCAGTGCATAGGGCAGGCGCGTCTTGTCCTGGCCGTCGGGCGGTGTGAACTTGGTTTGCAGGTAGAGACTGTCGCGTGGCAGTGCGACTTCGGCGAGCCCCGCGCCGACACCGGCTTCGTCGTAGTGTTTGGGTTGCGCGGCGCTGTCGATGCCGCGGAAGCCGGTGCGCAGCGCCGCTTCGACCAGCGCCGCGGTGTGCTCGGCCTTCCACGCCGTGCCGTAGATGAGGCGCGGCATGCGCACGCCGGCGGCGCTGATCAGCGCCGGCTGTCGGTGCTCAGCGGTCATGGCTGGTCGTGCGCCGCGTGCGGAGCTGGCATCGATGCCCACCCTGGAGTCTTGTCCGCGACCATCTTAATCGTCATCCTGCCCGGCTGGGCAGCCCCCGCGGCGGACCTCTCGGCTTGATCGAGATCATGGGCTCCGCGGGCGCGCTCTTGAGTTGCACGACCATAGCCAGTGTACTCAGGCGCTGGCGGGCTGGCTTCGAAGTCGCCGCTGGCGATGTGTCTGGCATTGAAAGGAGCGAATGATGTCTCAAGCAAACGGGCGCGCTTTGCGCATAGTCGTGATCGGCGCCGGCATGGCCGGCATCCTGGCCGCCATCAAGCTGCGCGAAGCGGGTTACGACAACTTTGTCATCTACGAAAAGGCCGCGCGCCTCGGCGGCACCTGGCGCGAGAACACCTACCCCGGCATCGCCTGCGACGTGCCGGCCCATCTTTACACCTACACCTTCGAGCCGAATCCGCACTGGAGCCATGTGTTCGCGCCGGGCGAGGAGATCCAGGCCTATTTCGAAGGCGTGGCGAAAAAATACAAGGTGCTGCCGTCGATTGAGTTCAACACCGAAATCACGCGCTGCGTGTTCGAGAACGGACGCTGGCAACTCACCACTGCCACCGGCAAGAGCGACAGCGCCGATGTCGTGATCGCGGCGACCGGCGTGCTGCATTATCCGAACACGCCAGACATCGCCGGCCTCGAGGATTTCAAGGGCGCCTGCTTTCACAGCGCACGCTGGAATCACGACGTGGCGCTGGACGGCAAGCGCGTGGGCGTGATCGGCACCGGCTCGACCGCCATCCAGATCACTTCGGCGCTGGTGCCAAAGGTCGCCAAGTTCGAACTCTTCCAGCGCACCGCGCAATGGGTGATGCCGATAGAGAATCCGGCCTACAGCAGCGAGGAGCGTGCCGCCTTCGCCGCCGACCCGACGCGCATTTTCGCCATCCGCGATGAAGCGAAGCGCATGATGACCGACTTCATCGCCAACGCCGTCATCAATGCCGATTCCAAGGAAATGGCCAGCATCGAGCGCGCCTGCCTCGAGAATCTGGAAAACAACGTCAAGGATCCGGTGTTGCGCGAGAAGCTCAGGCCCAATTACCGCGCGGCCTGCAAGCGTCTGATCTTCTCGCCGGATTTTTACGACGCCATCCAGCGTCCCAACGCCGAACTCGTGACCGAGGGCATCACGCGTGTCGAAGCGGGCGGCGTGCGCACCGCCGACGGCCGCCTGCATGAACTCGACGCGCTGGTGCTCGCCACCGGTTTTCGCGCCGACCGTTTCATTCGTCCGACGCTGGTGGCGGGGCGTGGCGGCGTGACGCTCGATGACGTGTGGGCCGACCGCCCGATAGCCTATCTGTCGCTGTCGGTGCCGGGCTTCCCCAACATGTTCCTGTTGAATGGCCCCAATGGACCGGTAGGCAACTTTTCGCTGATTCAGATTGCCGAGATGCAGCTTGGTTATGTCATCCAGTTGTTGAACAAGCTGCGCGACGGCGCCTGTCGCGAGATCAGCGCCAGCGCCAGCGCCACCAGCGCGTTCGACCAGGCCCGCATCGAAGCGGCCAAGGGCGCCATCTGGTCGACCGGCTGCAAGAGCTGGTATCTCGACAAGTTCGGTGTGCCGGCCAGTTGGCCGTGGAGCTATGCGCGCTTCGCCGAGGAAATGGCGGCGCCGAAGTTCGAGGCCTTTGAGCAGGTGGCCTGAGCCGCGTCGGTCAACCTCGACTGTCCTCGCACAGAGGCCAGTCGACGGCGACACCTGGCTTAAACGTTGCGCCGCGGCCGCCGTGCCGTTACCTTTGCGGCGTTTCTTGTCGGAGTCTGTGCATGCCCCGTTTTTTTCGCGTCGCTTTCGTCCTTGCCCTGTGCCTGTTGTCGGCCTGCAATCATTCCGGTTCCCGCTCTTCGACTAACGCTTTCGCCAACCGCCCCAACGACATCTCCGCCGCCAGCGCGGTGTTCATCCAGGCCGTCTATGACGACGGCGACGCTGCCCGCACACAGGGCGAACAAGCCCTGGAAAAGCTGCGCGCGGGTGATTCCGCCGCTGCCGCCGATGGCCTGGCCGAGGCGCGCAGTCGCCTTGCCGCCGCCGCCGAGCGTTGCGCGGCCATGCACGGCTGCGCGGTCGAACGCATCGCCAAGGCCCAGGACGCGCTGCTCGAAGCCCAGACTCAGGCGCTGGTCGGGCTCGGCGCGACCGGCGCCAGCGACACCAGCACCAGCGACGATGGCCAGCCCTCGCCGGTGTTGGCGGCGCTGCCCGAGAGCGAACGCAGCATCAATCTTTTGAACGGTCAGGATTTGCGCGAGCTCATCAAGGTCAACGAGCCGCTGCGCGCGGCGCTGCGCGAATGGCTGACCTGGATGCGCCCGCAGTTGCTCGACACCTACGAGAACTACCAGTACCTGCGCTACAAGATGTGGCCGACCTATGCCAAGAACGGTCTGCCGGAAGCGGTGCTGTTCGGCATCATGGCCAAGGAGTCGGGCGGCAAGGTGCACGCGGTGTCGCCCAGCGGCGCGTCGGGCCTGCTGCAGTTCATGCCGGCCACCGGCAAGCGCTATGGTCTCGGCGCCGACAACGGTTTCGATCAGCGCTTCGACCCGACCGCCTCGACCGAAGCCAATGCCGCCTATCTCAACGATCAGCTCAAACGATTGAACAACGATCTGGAACTGGTGCTCGGCGCTTACAACGGCGGCGAGTCACGCATGGTGCAGCTCTCGCAGGGCGGCGCGCGGCGCTTCTGGGATCCGCGCGTGTTCCAGGCGCTGGCGCCCGAGACCCGCGAGTATGTGCCGATGGTGCTGGCGGCGGCGTGGCTGTTCCTGCACCCCGAGGATTACGGACTGCGCTGGCCGAAAGTCGATCAAAGGCCCGGTGAAATCAATCTCGCGACCGCGATGTCGCTCAACGAAGTCAGCATCTGTCTCGGCCAGGACGGTAACGAGCGTGGTTGGTTTCGCACCATGCGCAATCTCAATCCGCGTTGGCAAGCCGATACCCGTCTGCCGGCAGGCACGCGTCTCGAAGCGCCGGCACGCGCCGCCGAGGCCTTCAAGCGCCGTTGCACCGCGCCCGAAATGGTGGCGCGCCTGCAGGCGCTGCAGGATGCACGCATTCCCGGCGTGGCGCCGCGCGTCGGCGTGCGCACGGTGGCCGCCAGCAGCGCGGCGCCGGCCGCGCGTGGGGCGACGGGCAGCGCGGCGGCGAGCGCCACCGCGAGCAGCAAGCAGACCCATAAAGTCGCCAAGGGCGAAACCCTCATCACCATCGCGCGCAAGCACGGCTGCAACAGCCTCAAGGATTTCGCCAGCATGAATGGCCTGTCGGCGCCGCGTTATTCGCTGCGCGAAGGGCAGACACTGCGCGTGCCGACCTGCGGCGCGTGATTGCAGCGACGCCGGCCGCAGGCGCTGGCGTCGGTTCTCCCGTCATCTCCCCGCGCGCGCCATGGCTGTGGCCGCTGTGTATCTTCCTGCTGGCGCTGGGTTTACGCGCGGCGGCGGCACGCGGCGATTTCTGGCTGGATGAGATCTGGTCGTGGGTGGCGGTGCGTGATCGCGTGCACAGCATTGGCGACGTGTTCTTCAACATCCGCCACGAAGCCAATCACATCACCAACTCGCTGTGGATACATGCGCTCGGCCTCGAGGTCGACTGGCACTGGTATCGGCTGCCGGCGGTGCTGGCCGGCAGCCTCTCGGTGCTGCTCGCGCGGCGGCTGCCGGCGCCCGCCGGCCGCGCTGCGCAAGAGATGGTGACGCTGCTCTATGTGCCGTCCTTCCTGCTGATCAATTACGCCTCAGAAGCGCGCGGCTATGGCGTGCTGATGCTGTGCGCGCTGGCCAACCTGTGGGCCATCGAAGGCTACGAGCGCGCACGGCTCGCGGGTCGACGCCGCGCCGCGTGGGGCGCGGCTGGCGGGGTGTGGATGGCGGCCGCGCTCGGCACCCTGGCCCACGCCAGCTACGGCGCGACCGTGGTGGCCTTGGCCATGTGGTATGCCGTGCACGTGCTGCGCAAGAGCCGCGATGGGCGCGCAAGTCTCGGCCATTTCGCCGTGCTTTTCGCGCTGCCCTTCGCCTTCGCTGCCTGGCTGTGGGTCGTCAATTTCCTGCAAGTTACGGTAGGCGGCGGACCGCTCATGAGCGCCTGGCAAGCCGCCGCGGCGCTCGCGTCGCTGGCGCTCGGTGGGCCCATGGAAGGCGCCGTGGTGTGGCCGCTGGCCATTGCCGCGATGCTGGCGCTGGCGCTTGAATCAGCGTTGCTGTGGCGCGCGGGCGACGATCGCGCGCTGTTGTGGATGGCGATGCTGCTGGCGCCGGCCGTGCCGCTGGCGGCGGGTGTGCACAGTCAGTTGATCTACCCGCGCTTCTTTCTCGGTGTGGCCTTGTTCGGCTTGCTGGCTCTGGCGAATCTCGCCGCGCGCGGCTGGCAGCGCGGCGGCGCCGTGCGTCTCATGGTCTGCGGCGCGCTGGCTTTGATCACGCTCGGCAATCTTGTCAGCGTCGCGCGCCTGGTGCGCGATGGGCGCGGCCAGCCGGGCGCCGCGGTGCGCTGGATGGCGACCCACGGTCACGGCCCCCGCATCGTGGTCGCGACCGACGACGCCTTTCGTCACGGCGTGACGCTCGACTATTACAAGCGCCTGCTCAAACCCGGCCAGAGTCTGCAACTGCTGCTCGAGCCGCCATGGCCGGCGCAAGGGCCGGAATGGATTCTGCGCCAGGACATCTCACCGGACTGGCAACCGGCGCCGGCCCTGCACGACGCCGAAGGGCGCGCCTATCAACTCGAAGCGCTGTATCCCCATGCCGGCCTGTCCGGCTTCACGCTCGCGGTGTATCACCGTCGCGACGCACAAGCCTCCACTTCGTCGCCCTGAGCCCGCTCACGGCGCGGCGGCTTCGATTTCGAACAGTCGCGCCAGCGGTTGCTTGACGCCATCGCGCACCACCAGCTGCTCGGCCAACAAACGCAAACGTGGCGGGAACGGGGTGCGCACTTCCAGCAGTTCGTGGCGCAGACCCAGGTTGGCCACGCAACGCGGCCAGCACGCCGAGCCCTCGATGCGGGTCGGGTCGTCGGCCCTTTGCACCAGCAGATAGCGCACGTAGGGCGCGTCCGCCAGCAACTGCGCGACCGTGCCGCGCATGAGCCGTTCAACCAGCATGAGCTTGCGTTCGTGCTGCGGCGTCAGGATGAAGTTGTCGGCTATCACGCTGCACGCCGAATGGAAGCTTATGTAATGGCCGTTGTCGTGTTCGGCCAGCACCACGCCCGGCGCACTCGCGCAGCGCCGACCGAGATCGAGATAGATGCCGCGCAGCAACTGGTAGCTGATGTCGCCACCGGCCACCAGTCGGTCATTCAGACGCAACAGCCCCGGCGTCTGCGCGGCCAGCATCAACAGCACGAACAGCAGCAACCACCCATGGCGTCGCGCTGGCGCATAGGCCGCATAGAGCACGCAGGGCGCGAGCCACAGCACGAAGCCGCCGAAGTAGGCGAGCCGCTCCTGAAACAAGGTGAGGGCGACGCCGAACACGCTCATCACCGTGAACAACAGCGCGGCCGGGTGGCAATGACTGCGCAGACGCCATAGCAGCAGCGCGAGCAGCAGCGGCGTCAGCCAGATCATGGCCGAGTAGCGCTCACTCACTGCGCGATAGTCACCGCGCGCCAGCAGCTCGCCGATGCTCACGGCCTCCTGGATGCGGTCGAGCACCGCCAGACGCGCGCCAAGAAAGCCGGCGCCGAGGCTCATCTCAGGCAGCAGCGGCAGCAAGGCCAGCAGTCCGAGGGCCAGGCCCAGCGCCGCGTTCGTGAGATTGGCGGGCCGCGAGCACAACCACGCCACCGCGCCGGCCGAGCACGCCGCCACGTACAGATGAAACCAGGAGTGCAGGGTGTAGGAGAACATGCCGAGCCGGAACGGCTGTGATGGCAGCAGCATGAGCGCGGTGGTCAAGAGCAGTGCGCCGGCAAACTGCATGGCCGCGCGCGGCGGCAGCGCGTGGCGCCACCACAGCACCGCCAGGGTTGCCAGCACCGGCACCTGCAGGATGAAGTCGCCATTGTGAAAGGCCGGCGCGAGTCCCAGCACCACGCCCAGCCAGCGCGCCGCGCCTGTATCGTTGAGCTGTCGACA
Organism: Gammaproteobacteria bacterium; assembly: GCA_020849475.1. GTDB lineage: Bacteria > Pseudomonadota > Gammaproteobacteria > JADJYF01. The sequence continues at coordinate 5,441 of JADLGE010000023.1, read as the reverse complement.
CCAGCGCAATCCACAGTAGAGCGTGGCGAGCACGAAGATGTGCTCGACGTAGTGATGATCGAGCATGCCGACGCGATGCAGGTCGCGCGTCAGTGCGGCCAGCGCGAAGCTCATGACCGCGGCGACCTGCAGTGCGAAGCGCAGCCCCAATTGCCGCGCGCAGCCGAGCACCAGTGCGGTGCTGAGCGTCACCGCCAGCGGCGCGATGGTATCGAGCACCGCCAATGGCTGCTGCGCCGGCATGAACAGCAGCGCGCTGCGCGCCAACGCCGCCATGAGCGTGTCGTAGGCCCACGGCCAGGTCACCCAGCTGCCTTCCGGCGCGTGAATGCGCGGGTCGAACTGCACGAGCTGCCAGGGCGCGGCGAGCGCCGCCAGGATGCGCCGCGCGTGATAGAAAGAATCGTGATCGGCGGGGATGTACACACCGTCGATGAGCGCGCCCGACAGCCCGTGCATGGCGAGCGTGAAGGCCACGGTGCTGGCGAACAACCAAAGCAAGACCGTGCGCAGGGCGCCTGTCGGTGCCGGCGTGGTGGACGTCATGGCAGGCGCGCGTGCATGGGCAGACGGTGCGTTTCGCAGGTCGAATGGCGTGCATGGTAAGGGAATTCGCGCGCGCGGCGCGCCTTGACCCGGGTCGGGTGCGTCGCTACTTTGCCCGGGTCGCCGCAGTCGCGGCCCCCTTCAACGCCAGCCGCGAGGAACCCACCATGGCCGCATCGATTCCTGAGAATTTCCAGGATCTTGTCACCAGCAAAATCACTTTCGCGCACTTGGGCACCGTCATGAAGAACGGCACGCCGCAGGTCACGCCCATCTGGTTCAGCTTCGACGGCAAGCAGATTCTGCTGAACTCGGCCAAGGGCCGCGTCAAGGACAAGAACATGCGCGCCCGCCCCCATGTGGCGCTCTCGATCCTCGACCCCGACAACGCCTATCGCTACATCCAGATCATCGGTGAGATTACCGAGATCACCGAACAGGGCGGTGACGATCACATCAACGCCTTGGCCAAGAAATATCTCGGTCAGGATGTCTACCCGTTCCGCCAGCCCGGCGAAGTGCGCGTGATCTATAAGGTCACGCCGACCAAGGTGCAGACCATGGGCTGAGGCGACTGCGACGCCTGGCTGCGCGAATCTCAGACTGAAGTCCGACCCACAGAAGCAGCGTGTTCTTTGTGGGTCAGATTTCAGTCTGACATTCGAGCGCAAACTCGGAATCCTCTCAGTCCCGCGTCACCCGCCAGCAGCGATGCGGCGGGCGGCGCTTGAAATCCTCCGGCACCGTGCGCGCCGTGATGTCTTCGAAGTGCGCGAGCCGCGCTGCCTCCGCATCGAGTTTGAAACCCTGCCGATTGTTTGAAAAATACAGCACGCCGCCCGGCGCCAGCAGTCGCAGCGTGGCGGCCAGCAAGGGCGCTTGATCGCGCTGCACGTCGAAGCTGTCCTGCATGCGTTTGGAATTGGAGAAGCTCGGCGGGTCGAGCATCACCACCTCGAAGCGTTCGCTCCTGTAGGTGGCCGCGCCCAGCCACGCCATCACGTCATCGGCCACCAGGCGGTGGCGCGCGAAATCATCGATGCCGTTCAAGACAAGATTGCGCGCCGTCCAGTCCTGGTAGGTGTGGGACATGTCGACCGTGACCGTGCTCGCGGCGCCCGCGCAGGCTGCGTAGACGGTGAAACTGCCGGTGTAGGCGAACAGGTTCAAGAAACGTTTGCCGTGGGTCTCGGCGGCCACCATGCGCCGCGTGTCGCGATGATCGAGAAACAGGCCGCTGTCGAGATAGCGCTTGAGATTCACTTCAAAGCGATGGCCGCGCTCGTGCACCGTGAACGAGGGGCCGTCGTCCTCAAGCTTCTCGTACTGCGAACTGCCGCGCTGGCGGCGTCGCACTTTGAGCGCGATGTGCGCCGGCGCGACTTCGAGGGCCGTGCTCATGGCCATGAGATGGGCGGTGATGTCGTCGTCGGTGACCGGTCGCTTGCCTTCGAACAACTGCACATGCAGCCATTGACCGTAGCGGTCGATGGCGTAGGGGAATTCAGGGATGTCGCGATCGTAAAGACGATAGGCCTCTATATCTTCGCGCCGCGCCCAGCGCGCGAAGTGTCGCGCATTCTTGCGCAAGCGGTTGGCGAGCGCGGCGGCCGCGCCGCTGTCCGGGGCCTCATTCACTGCGTTCAATCGATGACCTTGAAACTCAAGGCGCCGAGACCGACGATGCTGTACTCGTAGCGCTCGGGACCGGTGGGAAAGCGCGTCGGCACGATGCTGCCGGTGGCGATCACGTCGCCGGCGCGTAAGCCCTCACCGCTTGCGGCAAGATGATTGGCGAGCCAGGTGAGTGCCTTGAACGGATGTCCCAGCACGTCGCGGCCGTGGCCTTGGTCGACCACTTCGCCATCGCGTGACACCAGGCCGGCAAGGTCCGGCAGTTCGGGCCAGTGCGTTTGCCAGGCGCCGAGGATGACGCCCGCATTCCATGAGTTGTCGGCGACAAGCGAGGCCATGTCCAGCCCCTGGTATTGCGCGGCGCGGTCATCGACCACTTCCACCGCCACCGTCACCGCCGCGACCGCGGCGGCCACGCGCTCAAAGCTGTGCGGCGCGGCGCTGGCCGGCAACGAGTCGCCCATGCGCACGCCAATCTCGAATTCGATACCGAGACGGCCATAGTCGGCGCGCCGCAGGCTCACGCCGTCACTCAGCAGGCGCGTGGCGAGCACGCGGCCCGCTATCGGGCTGTCGATGCCGCACATGGCCTGCATGCGCGGTGAGGTCAGGCCAATTTTGTAACCGGCGATGCCGGTGCCGAGTTGCGCGCACAGGCCCTCGACATAGGCGCGTTGCACCGCGTAGGCGCTGGTAAGGGACGGCAGCGCCGCTGCGCCCGCGAAGGGCTCGAACGGCCGTCGCGCGGCATGGGCGGCCAACAGCTCGGCGGCGCGCTGGCGGATATCGGCGTCATTCATGGCGGTAAACCTCGCTGTTGTTCAAGCGCGTGCCAGCGACCGCCGCTACCAGCAGCGCGCGCCATGACCGGCGCGTCCACAGTCGCCAGGTGGCAGCGTCCGGCGTGAAGGAACACGGCATTCGACATGACTCCCAAGACGGTTTTCAGTCTCGCCTTCGTGGCGGCACTGGCCTGGCATTTCAGTGGCCACCGCGCGACGCCGTTCTCGATGCCGGCGTCGGCCGCCGAGCGCAGCGGCAAGGCGATGGTGACGCAGGACTTCCAGCCCTTGTTCGAGGCCGAGGCGCCGCTGTCTTCACTGGCGGGCGACGGTGTCTATACCGTGGTCGAGGTTTATATCAACACCTGTTCCATCTGCAAACAGCTGGAGCGCGAGCTGCCGCCCTTTCTCGCCACGCGCAACGACGTGGTGGTGAAACGTGTGCACTATCCGGAGAGCGGCATGAGCTGGCCGGTCAGTGAAGCGCTCAGCATGGAGCGGCGCCTGAACAGCTACAACATCTGCGGCACGCCCCATATCGAGATCTATGGCCCCGATGGGCAGGTGCTGGCGCAGGACGATTGCGCTAACAAGGATGCACTGCATTACTTGCGACAGTGGATGGCCAGCGAGCGTGCCAGCGGTTAGCAGGCCGTGACGCGCAGGGTGTTCCTGTCGGCGCGGATGCCGTAATCTGGCCATCCGCCCATTTTGGAATGTCGGGCCGGCTTACGCTGGCCACAACTAGTGCACATGCATCGCCGTTCATTATTGAAATTCATGGCGCTGGCCAGCGCCTGGCGCAATCTCCCCGCTGCATCACTGGTGTTGCCCGCTGCCCCGGATCAGGGCTTCGACTACGCGTGGTTGAAAGGTCAGGCACGGACCCTGTCGGCGCAGGCCTACGACGAGCACGAGGGTGAGTTGCCGCAGGCGCTGCTGGATGTCGATTACGCCCATTACCAGCTCATTCATTACCGGCCCGATCATTCGCTGTGGCATGGCGAGAAGCGCGGCCTTGAAGTGCGCTTCTTCCATCCCGGTTTCATTTTCAAGCGCCCCGTGCACCTGTTCGAAGTGGTGGACGGCACCGCCAAACCCATCGCTTACAACCCGGCCGCGTTCGACTTCAGCAAGAGCGGTATCGACGGCAGCCAGTTCAGTCCCGACATCGGCTATGCCGGTTTTCGCGTGATCGACGAGACCAATCCTGAAATCGACGTCGCGGCGTTTTTAGGCGCGAGCTATTTCCGCGCGGTCGGCGCCGAGAAGCAGTACGGCATGTCGGTGCGCGGTCTCGCCATCGATACCGGTATCGATGCGCCCGAGGAGTTTCCCTACTTCACGCATTTCTGGCTGGAGCGTCCGCCGCTCGGCGGCTTTCATCTCGTGATCTACGCGTTGCTCGATTCGCCGAGCTGCGCTGGCGCCTACCGCATCGAGATGGTGCCGGGCGAGAACATGGTGATGGAAGTCGACGCCGCGATTTATCCACGCAAGACCATCGAGCGTCTCGGCATCGCGCCGCTGACCAGCATGTATCAGACCGGCGAAAACGACCGGCGTCTGGCCAATGACATCCGCCCCGAGATTCACGATTCCGACGGCCTCGCGATGTGGACCGGCAGCGGCGAATGGATCTGGCGGCCGCTCGAGAACCCGCGCCATCTGCGCTACAACCAGTATGCGGATCACACGCCGCGCGGCTTTGGCCTGCTGCAGCGCGATCGCAATTTCGATCACTACCAGGACGACGGCGTGTTCTACGAGCGGCGCCCCGGGGTGTGGGTCGAGCCCAAGGGTGATTGGGGCGCGGGCGGCGTGGTGCTGGTCGAACTGCCGACCGCCGACGAGACTTCCGACAACATCGTTGCGTTCTGGCATCCCGACACGCCGCCGACCGCGGGCGACGAAGTGCTGTATGGCTATCGCCTGCACTGGGGCCACAAGCCGCCGGTCACCACCCATCTCGCGACCGTGGTCGCGACCCGCACCGGCATCGGCGGCGTGGTCGGCAACAAGCGTGAAAAATTCTCGTGGCGTTTCGCCATCGATTTTGCCGGCGGCAAGCTGCCGCTGCTGGCGCGTGACGCCAAGCTCGATTTGAAGCTGGAACTGTCGCGCGGCAGCTTTGAAACGACCTCGTGCCGGCCGCTGGACGCGATAGGCGGCTACCGCGCGATCTTCGACCTCGTGCCGGATGAGTCCACTGACCCGATCAACATCAAGCTCTACCTCGAATTCGACGGCGTGCCCTTGAGCGAAACCTGGATATACCAGTATTCGCCACCGCCGCTGGAGGAGCGGCGCTTCTGATTTTTGTGAGCGAAGGTCGGCCGGATAAGAGCTGGTGCGCGCGGCGCTGAATGCCTGACCCACAGGGGGCTAACCCGCTCGCGACGTGGCCATGGCACCTACATTTCTTTCCCCATCTGCCGCTAAAGCTCTCGAGAGCCCCGGTGTCCGCAGTTCGCGGCG
>JADLGE010000022.1 GCA_020849475.1 Gammaproteobacteria bacterium | reverse complement strand
TGCGCGCGGCGCTGAATGCCTGACCCACAGGGGGCTAACCCGCTCGCGACGTGGCCATGGCACCTACATTTCTTTCCCCATCTGCCGCTAAAGCTCTCGAGAGCCCCGGTGTCCGCAGTTCGCGGCGGGGCTTCGTCGCCCAGGAGAGCCCCGAACATGTTGAGCACCGATGACGAATTCGACCACCGCCGACTGCACCACGAGCTGGAGCAGTCGATCACCGCGATCAACCGCAGCCAGATTAGCGCGGTCACTGGCGCCATCAGTCGCACCGCTTTCATCAACGTGGTGAAAATGGTCGCCTGCCTGCGCGCCCGCTACCTGTACACCGTGCTGAATCTCGGCAAGGACTGCCACAGCGAATGCATCCCGACCGATGCTGCGCTGGAATTGGCGCGCCTGCGCCAGGCCTATACCGAGGCGATGGACGGATTCGCCGCGCTGGAACACGCCGTCAAGCGCGGCTACGTGCAGCTCGCTGACTGACCGAGGCCGCGCCGCCCGCGCCTGACCTCAAAGCACTCGCGGTCGCCCCAGCGCGGCCAGCGACTCAGCGCTCCAATCAAAGTCTTCGCTGTCGAGCACCCGCGCGCCTTCGCGCGCGTGCGGTGCCTGCACTTGTCGCAGCTGGCGTTCCAACACCGCCACCGTCGCTTCGGAAGCGTCGCTGCCGAGTGCCGCACGTTCATTGATGCGCCGACGCAGTTCGTGTTCCGGCGCATGGCAGGCCAGGATGTGCAGCGGCGTGTGCAGCTGCGCCGCGAGTTCGATGAACGGTGACCGTTCGCTGACGGTCATGAACGTCGCATCGACCACCACGCTGTAGCCCGCCGTCAGCGCCACGCGCGCCACGGCCAATAATCGTTCATAGGTGGCACGCGTCATGTCGGCGCTGTAGAGGCCGCTGTCGGGTGCGCTGTTGCTGCGTGCGTCGAGCGCGAGCCCGGCCAGCCGCCGACGCTCGATGTCGGAGCGCAGGTGGATGAAGCCGCTGAGTGTCGCAAGCCTGCGCGCGCAATGGCTCTTGCCACTGCCCGATACACCGTGGGTGAGCACCAGCCCGGCGTCGCCGCGCGGCGCGACATAACGCCCGGCAAGCTCGATATGACGCTCGGCTTCCATGCGTGACGCCGCCGCGGCCGCAGGATTCTGCGCGGCGCGCAGCATGCCGACCTTGGCCCGCACCAGGGCGCGATAGGCGCAATACAGCGGCAGCAAATCAAGACCGCCATGATCGTCGGCGTGTTCGAGGTAGGTGTTGAGAAACACATGAGCGAGGGGCGCGGCGCCGCGGCTGTCGAGATCCATGACGAGAAAGGCGGCGTCGGACAAGGTGTCGATGACGCGCAGTTCGTCGTTGAACTCGATGCAGTCGAAAGCCTGCAGCACGCCTTCGAATTCGACTACGTTGCCACCATGCAGATCGCCGTGACAATCGCGCACATGGCCTTGTGCGTGGCGCTGGCTGAGCCGCGGCATGGCGGCGGCCAGCCGCGCGAGCAGTGTTTCGCGCAGCGCGGCGGGCAGCATGTCGGTCAGCGGCGCGGCCATGCTCGCTTCAATCTGGTGGCGGGCGAGGGTGGCGCTGCCCAGCTCCGCATCGCCCTGCGCTGCGCAGGCGTGCTGGGCGGCGACGGCGCGCGCGAACGTCGCAATCTGTTCCGCGCTCACCGCATCGCGCGTCAGCAGTTCGGCGAGCGTGGCTGCAGTGCCGAAGCGTCGCATGCGCACCGCGTACTCGCGCACGCCCAGTTCGTCGACGGTCTCGACGCCGAGATAAAGGCGCGGCGCATAGCGCGCGTTCAAGGCGACTTCGCGTGCGCAGAAATGCTGGCGTCGCGCCAGCGTGCTGAAATCGACGAAGCCGAAATCCACCGGCTTCTTGAATTTGTAGGCGAACTCGCCGGCCAGCAGCACCAGCGAGATATGGGTTTCGACGATGACCGCGTCCTGCCCTTCGCCACGCGCCACGAGTCGCGCGCGAAACGCATCGACGACCGCGGCCAAGGCTGGCGTGGGGCTCATCTCGCTATGCGCCTCGCGGCAAGCCGTTCGCGCCGTATCACTCAGCCGATGGCAAAGCCTTCGTAGCCCTTGTCGGCCACCTCGTTACACAGCTTGCGGTAGGTGCCGAAGCCGCCGATGTAGGGCAGGAACACGCGCGGTTTGCCGGGAATATTGGCGCCGAGATACCACGAATCAGCTTGCGGGAAGAGCGTCTGGTCGGCCAGTTCCTTGACGTGCTGGCCCCAGTGTTCTTCGGCCTGCGTGGTCGGCTCGGCGCGCACCGCGCCGGATTTCCTGAGATGCGTGATGAGCCCGCACACCCAGTCCACGTGCTGTTCGATGGAGGTCGGCATGTTGCCGAGCACCGACGGGCTGCCGGGGCCCGTGATCATGAAAAGATTGGGGAAGCCTTCCGTCGCCACGCCGAGATAGGTGCGCGGTCCGTCCGCCCACTTGTCCTCAAGCTTGCGACCCTGACGACCGCGTATGCCGACCCGCGTGAGCGGGCCGGTGAGCGCGTCGAAGCCGGTCGCGAACACGATGATGTCGAGTTCGTGGGTCGTATCGCTGGTCCGTACGCCGTTCTCGACAATGCGCTCGATGGGGGTTTCGCGCAGGTCGACCAGCGTCACGTTGTCGCGATTGAAGGTCTCGAAATAGCCGCTGTCCAGCGGCAGGCGCTTGGTTGCTATCGGGTAGCCAGCCGGGATGAGTTTGTCGGCGAGCTTGGCATCCTTGACGGTCTCGCGAATCTTCTCGCGCACGAAATCCGCCGCGATGTCATTGGCGCGCTGGTCGTAGAGCATGTCGGGGAAGGCGCCGAACATCCATTCGAAGCCGCCCTTCTGCCAATTGTCCTCGAGCTGCTGACGCAAGGTCTCGCGATCGAGGTCGAGCGCGTTCTGATTCTTGAAGTCATAGGGCTGCCCAATGGTCGACCAGCGGCAGAATTCGCGAATCTCCTTGATGTTGCGCTTGAGATTGCTGACCTCCTCGGGCGTCAAGGCACGATTGCGTGCCGGCACGCTGAAGTTGGGCGTACGTTGGAACACCGTCAGGTGTTTGGCCTGCTTTGCGATCACGGGGATGGCCTGGATGCCCGACGAGCCGGTGCCGATCACGCCCACGCGCTTACCGCTGAAGTCGACGCCTTCATGGGGCCATTGGCCGGTGTGATACCAGGCGCCCTTGAAATCATCGCGGCCGGCGATGTTCGGCACCGCGGCGGCCGACAGGCAACCGACGGCCGTGACGAGGTAGGTGGCATGCACGGTGTCGCCCTTGTCGGTCTTCACCATCCAGCGGTTGCTGTTCTCATCGTAGGTCGCGCCGTTGACGGCGGTGTTGAATTCAAACGAGCGCTTCAAATCGAAGCGCTCCGCCACGTGCTCGAGATAGCGCAGGATCTCGGACTGTGGGGGAAAGCGTGAACTCCAGGTCCATTCCTGCTCGAGTTCCGGGGAGAAAGTGTAGGAGTACACCCAGGATTCCGAATCAGAACCGGCGCCCGGATAGCGATTCCAGTACCAGGTGCCGCCGACGCCGCTGCCGCGTTCGAAACCGCGCACGGCAAGCCCCATTTCGCGCAGGCGATAGACCGCGTAGAGACCCGCGAAACCGGCCCCGATCACCACGGCGTCTACATTGTTGGCTGCGGCCTCGCGGCCAGCGTGTGTCGTTGTCATGGTAGTAGTCTCCAGCGCGGCAAGGGATACGGCGCATCGCGCCTGTCGAATCGTTCAAGGCCCGTGATTCTAATGGACCGATGGCGGCTGCGGGCAAGTGCGGCGGCGACCCTTGATATTGATCAGCGAGCGCGCACCGGATGGCGTTAAGCTTGACCGGCGCGCTGCCGCGCCGCTTAGCGGGGAGAGCTTTCTACCATGACCGTCAGTCGTTCCTTGGCGCCCGCCGCGCTGTACCGCGCCTGTGCGCCCGATGCGCTGCCCTTTGCCACCACCGCCGAACTCGATAACGGCAGCACCCCTTTCGGCCAGCAGCGTGCCGTCGAGGCCATTCGCTTTGGTGTCGAAATGCGCTTGCCAGGCCACAACCTGTTCGTGATGGGGCCGGCCGGCACCGGGCGGCGCAGTTTCGTTGGCGATTTCCTCAAGCAATTGTCGGCCAGCGACGCGGCGCCCAGCGACTGGTGTTATGTCAACGACTTCAGCGACGCGGCGCGGCCGCGCGCGCTGGAACTGCCGCCGGGCGTCGGCAAGCGTCTCGCGCAGGCCGTCGAGCGTTGCCTGGTGGAAGTGCAGGCGGCGGTCGGCGCGGCCTTCGGCAGCGAGGAATACCGCAATCGACGCCAGGCCATCGAACGCGAATTCGAAGAGAGCCAGGGCCGCGCCTTTGAACAGGTGCAGCAGGCCGCGCGCGAGCGCAACATCCGCATCATGCAGACACCTAACGGCATGGTGTTCGCGCCGGTGGTCAACGGCGCGGTGCTGGGGCCCGAGGAATTCGAGAAGCTCACACCCGAGCAGCAGGCGACGCTGCAAAACGCGGTGGAAGAAGTCGGCAAGCTGTTCCAGGAGACCATGCAGCACACACCGGAGCGCTTGCGCGGCGCGCGTGAACGCATACGCGCGCTCGAGCATGACGTCGCTGATCTCGCGATTCGACGCCTGGTGGCGGAAGTCGATGCCGAATTCCAGGCCGTGCCGGCGGCGCGTGAGTACCTTGAGTTGATGCGCGCCGACCTCACCAGTCACTACGAACTGTTGCGTGAACCGGAGGCGCCGCAGGCTGGCATGCCATTGCGCCTCGATCTCGATGGCGAAGAGCCCGGTGATTCGCGCGTGCAGCGCCGCTACGGCGTCAATGTGCTGGTGTCGCGCGAGCCACAGGACGGCGCGCCGGTGGTGATAGAAGAGCGGCCGTCCTACGGGCGCTTGCTCGGCAAGATTGAACACCGCGCACGCTTCGGCGCGCTGACCACGGATTTCAAGCTCATTCGCGCCGGTGCGCTGCACCAGGCCAATGGCGGCTACCTGGTGATGAACGCGCTGCGCTTGCTGGCTGAGCCCCTGGCCTGGGATGCGCTCAAGGAAAGCCTGCGCACTGACAGCATACGCATCGTGCCGCTGGAGCAGGCCTATGGCTTTGCCTCGACGGTGTCGCTCGAACCGGCGCCGATTCCGCTCAAACTGAAAGTCGTGCTGATCGGTGCGCCGCGGCTCTACTACCTGCTGCGCGAGATGGATCCCGAGTTCGATGATTTTTTCAAAGTGGTGGCGGAGTTCGACGACCGCACCGCGCGCGACGATGCCGCGCAACTCGAATTCGCCCATCTGCTGGCCAATGCCGCGCGCAGCGATGCGCTGCTGCCGCTGGACCGCGGCGCGGTGGCGCGTGTCATCGAAGAGGCCGCGCGCTGGGCCGAGGACGCCGACAAGCTCTCCACCGAATTGCGCCGCGCCATCGACCTGGTGCGCGAGGCCGACTATTGGGCGCGCAAACGCGCCGTGAGTGTGGTTGAACGGGCCGATGTCGAACAGGCCATCGAACGCCAGGCGTATCGCAAGGGCCGCGTCGGTGAACGCATCCAGGAAGAGATCCTGCGCAACACTTTGCTCATCGACACCAGCGGTACGCGTATCGGTCAAATCAATGGCCTGGCGGTGATGGCGGTGGGCGACCAGCCGTTTGGCAAGCCGAGCCGCATCAGTGCGCGCGTGAGTCTCGGCGCCGGCACCGTCATCGACATCGAGCGTGAAGCGGAGCTCGGCGGTGAATTGCATTCCAAGGGCGTGATGATCCTGTCGGGCTATATCGCCGCGCGCTATTCGCAATGGGCGCCCGCCGCGTTCGCCGCGACCCTGGCCTTCGAGCAGTCCTACGGTGGCGTGGACGGCGACAGCGCGTCGTCGACCGAACTGTATGCCTTGCTGTCGGCCCTGGCGCAGGTGCCGCTGCGCCAGGATCTCGCCGTCACCGGCTCAGTCAACCAGTTCGGTGACGTGCAGGCCATCGGCGGCGTCAACTACAAGATTGAAGGCTTCTTCGATGTATGCGCGGCGCGCGGTCTGACCGGCACCCAGGGCGTGTTGATCCCGGCCGCCAACGTCAAGCACCTCATGCTGCGGCCGCGCGTCGTTGAGGCAGTCGCGGCCGGCCGCTTTCACATCTACGCAGTCAATACCATCGATGAAGGCATCGCGCTCCTGACCGGCATGGAGGCCGGCAGTCCCGATGCCGACGGCAGCTTTCCCGACGGTTCGCTCAATCGCCGCGTGGTCGATCAGCTCGCGACGTTTGCGCAGGCCAAGCGCCAGTTTGCACAGAGTGGCGCTGGCAGCGAGGCACTGACATGAACAGCGAACACGGCATCGACGGCCAGCATCCGCCGCTCATTGATCGTCGCACCGACACGCGCGTGCGACGCTTCGCCATCTGGCTCACGCGTCGCGAACTGCCGTCGCCCTTGCTGAGCCTGGTGGTGCGCGCCTTGGGCAATCACGAGCCGGCCGAACTGCGTGCGGTGTTCATCGAAGACGCCGATCTCTTGAACGCAGTGGCCTTGCCTTTCACCCATGAGCTGTGTGGCCTGACCAATGCCATGCGACCCATCGACCGCGCGCGCCTCGAAGCGCACTTTCAACAGGAGTCGGCGGCCGCGGCGGCCGGCATCGCCGAACTCACCCGTGCTCTCGGTCGCCAGTGTCGCTTCGAAGTGCTGCGCGCGCGCAAGGCGGCGGCGCTGCGCGCGATGCTGGAAGGCGCCGATGCGCTGTTCGTGCCGGGCACACTCCGGGCGGCGCCCCAGCGCGGCGGCGCGCCTCTGTTGGCGGTGGTGGATGACAGTGACAGCGCCGTGCATTGCCAGGCCGTGGCGCGGCGTCTGGCGGCGGCCGTTGGGGCGCCGCTGGAAATTCACAGCGTGGGTGGCGCGTCGGGCGGCGCGGGCATCGCCATCACCGACGTGCCGGCGCTGCTCGCGCGCCGCGACCCGCAGCTGGTGCTGCTGGCCGCAGCACTGGTGCCGCAGCTCGCGCACAGCAGCGCCGAACTCGACGAGATGTGCGCGCCGCCGCTGTTGATAATCAACTGAAGGGCGCGGCGCTCAGGGCGCGAACGTCGCGGTAACGTGCTCGGTGTCGAGGTATTCGCGCACCGACACGAACTTGCCGTCACGGATGACCATCATGAAGTGGTATTCGTTCTTGTATACGCGGCCGTTGTTGAATTCACCGTAAGACACCGCTTCCACCGACACGCGATCGCCTTCCGCGCACAGCGCGGAGGGCGTGACACTGAGTCCTTTCGGCGCCATCGGCGTGACCTGCGACAACAGTTCGGCGAACTCGGCCTTGCTGTAGGTGCGCGACAGCGCGGTGGCGCCGGCCACCCACCAGGTGGCGTCGTCGGCCAGCATGGCCACTGCCTCGTCGTATTGACCGGCCGAGAATGTTTGCCAGAAGCGGGTCACGAGGGCTTTGTTGTCTTCGATGCTCATTGCCTGTCTCCGTCTTGATGTGCGCCGAGCCTAGCGGAACAGGCGGCGGCGCGACAGGCCCCGTTAGGGTGTCGTCGCAAGCCCGTGGGGCGGCCCGTGCATTTCGGCTAAGCTGCGCGCTCTGTCGAACATCCCAGCGGACCCCGCCCCGTGCGCATCACCCATTTGCTGTTTCCCGTGCTCGGCCTCGGCCTGCTGGTAGCGGTGCTGTGGCACACCGATGTCGGGCAACTGCGGGCGCATATCGAGGCGGTGGGCTGGCGCACGTTCGCGCAGATCTGCGCGCTGTGGCTGCTGTATTTCGCCGCCGACGTCATCAACTGGCAGGCGGCCTTGCCGCAGGTGCCGCGCACGCCGCGCTGGTTCGCACGGCTGTGGCTGGTGCGCATGATTGGCGATGCCTACAACAACGTCACGCCGACCGCCGCGCTCGGCGGTGAACCGGTCAAGGCCTGGCTCATGAAACGGCGCTACGGCGTGCCATGGCGCGACACCGGCGCCGGCATCGTCATCGCGCGCACCAGCACCATGTTCGCGCTGATTGCCTTCGTCGCCATCGGCGTGGCACTGGTGTGGCAAAGGCCCGGCTTGAGCAGCCATCAGCAGGGCCTCGCGGCGGCCACTTTGCTGGCGGTGGTGGTGGGCGCCGCCGCCATCTTCCTCGCGCAGTATTTCAAACTCTCGACGCGTCTGGCGCGCGCCGCCGGCAACACCCGTTGGGGCGCGCGCCTGGTGCGCGCCATCGCCGCCGTCGAAGACATCGATCACAAACTCATGGACTACTACCGCGCCCATCGACGTGGCCTGCTGGTGTCCATCGCCGCCGCGTGGCTGGCATGGGTGCTGGGCGCGCTCGAAGCGTGGCTGGTGCTGACTGCGCTCGGTGCACATTTGAGCTTTGCCGACGTGTGGATCATGGAAGCCTTCGTGCAGAGCGTGCGCGCCGCGAGCTTTTTCATTCCGGCCTCGCTGGGCGCGCAGGAAGCGGCCATCCTGGTGATGGTCGACTGGTTGCTGGGCGCGCAATCGATGGGTGTCGCGACGGCCCTGGTCAGACGCGCGCGCGAAGTGCTGTGGATAGCCTTGAGCCTGTTGCTGAGCGGCCTGTGCGCGGCCACGCCACGCCGCGTCGCGGCGCTCGATCTGCGCGACTGAGGTAACGAGTGCGCGTGATGTGCGATTGAAAGCGCGAGCCTGACTAGGCATCATGGCCGCACACTTGGTACGGACATTCAGCAGAGCCTGGCATGCGACCCATAGACTATTTCGAACGCGGCGCCTCGATCGATCCCGCGCGCGCCTTTCTCGTCGGCAACGGTCAGAGTTATTCCTTCGACCACGCCCGTCGCTTCATCGACGACATCGCGCGCGGCCTGTTCGCCGCCGGCTTCGCGCTCGGCGATTCCATCGCGGTTTATTCACCGAACGATCCGACGGCCATGCTGTGCGTGTTCGCCTCGATGCGCGCCGGCGGCGCCTGGGTGCCGGTCAACGTGCGCAACTCGGCGAGCGCCAACGGCGCCTACATGGCCTATACGCGCACGCGCTGGCTGTTCTTCCATTCGAGCGTGGCAGATCTCGCCAAAGAGGCGATGGCCATGATGCCGGAGCTGAAGGGCGCCTATTGCCTCGACAGCGACGCCTGTGGCGCGCCGACGCTTGAAGCCTTCTGCGCGGCCGGCGCCGGCGTCGAGATTCCCGATTGGTCCGATCCTTTCGGCGCGCCCAATGGGCCGTTCTCGCGCTGGCCGACCGGCGGCACCACCGGCCCGTCCAAGGGCGTGGAAATGAGCAATGCCTCGGTCGTGACCATGATCGAGCTCGGCCTCAAGCATTACGTGGCCGGCCGTGAGAATGACATCGTGCATCTCGCGGTCGCGCCCATCACCCACGCGGCCGGCGCCATCATCGTGATCTTCGCGGCGGTGGGCGGCACCACCGTGGTGTTGCCGGGCTTCGATGCGACCGCGGTGCTGGAAGCCATCCAGAGCCACCGCGTCACCCATATCTTCCTGCCGCCGACCGCTTACTACGCGCTGCTCGAACATCCGAAAGTCAAAGACTACGACTGTTCCAGTCTGCGCCAGATTTTGATCGCGGCGGCGCCGGTCTCGCCCGACAAGTTCCGCCGCGGCGTGGAAGTATTCGGCCCGGTGATCTGCCAGTGCTATGGCCAGGCCGAAGCGCCGATGCTGGTCTCGATGTTGTCACCGGAAGTGGTGGCGGCGGCCGCGCAAGGTGATCATCCTGAACGCCTGAAGAGCTGCGGCAAGGTGACGTCGAGCACGCTGGTCGCGATCCTCGATGACGACGGCAAGCAGGTGCCTGTTGGTGAGCGTGGCGAGATCTGCTGTCGCGGACCGCTGGTCACGCCGGGCTATTTCGAAAAGCCGGAAGAGACCGTCGAAGCGCGCAAGTTCGGCTGGCACCACACCGGCGACGTCGGCTATCTCGACAAGGACAACTATCTCTACATCGTCGATCGCAAGAAAGACATGATCATCACCGGTGGCTTCAACGTGTTCGCCACCGAAGTCGAAGCGCCGATCCTTGCCATGCCGGAAGTGCTGGAATGCGCGGTGATCGGCGTGCCCGATGACAAATGGGGTGAATCAATCAAGGCGGTGGTGGTGCTGAAGCCCGGCCACAGCGTGAGCGTCGATGAGATCATGGAACGCTGTCGCGCCAAGCTCGGCGCCATGAAAGCGCCGAAGTCGATTGAACTGTGGGACGCCATTCCCAAGACCGCGGTCGGCAAGACCGACAAGAAAGTCATCCGCCAGAAGTATTGGGCGGATGCGGACCGGGCGGTGAATTAGGCGGCGGTGATGCGCGCTGCATCGCCATTGAATGTCAGACTTCAGTCTGACATTCAGGGAGTGCCGATGAGCCCGACGCCTGTCAGGTGATGGTTTGCGTGATATCGCTATCCACCAGCAGCGTGCCGCCGAGGTGGGTGTATTTCTCGTACTGTTGATTGCCGACCGTGAGCGGCCCGCCGAGGTCGTGGCTCCAGCCCTGCCCAGCCGACGTCACCGTGTCCCCCGCATTGCCGTCGATGCGTAGCGTCTGCGTATCGCCGAGCGCCAGCACGTCGCGGAAATCGAGATTCAAACTGTTGTTGCCGCTGCCGGAGAGATCAATGCGTTCGACGCCGGTCACGGTGTGATTGGCGAGGATGGTGAAGTCGAGGGTGATGTTGGCGCCATCGACACGCAGGGTGTCGGCGCCACTGCCGCCGTCGGCGTGACGCAGGCCACTGTGCCACACCAGCACGTCATCGCCGGCGCCGCCGATGAGCACATCGGCGCCCGCCACCCCGTCCAGCGTGTCGTTGCCGAGACCACCGATGAGTTGTTCGTCCTTGTCGCTGCCGGAGAGGGTGTCGTTGCCGCTGTCGCCTTGCTGGTCGACGGTGCCGCCGAAGTCGCGGCCGAAGAACACATAGGCGCTGCCATTGGTCTGATTGCCGGGCGCGCCTATCAGGATGTCGGCGTAACCGTCACCGTTGACATCGCCGGCCGCGCTCAATGCCGAGCCGCTGAATTCTTTCTTGGAACCGTCGGTCAGGCGACCATCGAAGCGCAGACCATTCAAACCGTCGATGGATGACAGCGCGAACGTGCTGCCAAAACCATCGGCTGCGCCGAACAGCAGATAGGTGGCGCCGGCGTCGACACCATTGGCGTCGCGACCCGGCGCGCCGATCAGCAAATCGCCATAGCCGTCGCCGTTGACATCGCCGGCCGCGGCGAGCGCCTTGCCGCTGTTGTCGTCGGCGCTCACGCCGTCGATGCGAAAGCCGTTGTCGCCATCCAAGGTCGCGAGATCGAACGACGCGGCGAAACTGCCCTTGGCCTTGCCGAACACCAGGTAGCTCGAGCCGGAGTTGCTGCCGTTGGGGTCGGCATCGCTGGCGCCGATGACGAAATCGTCAAAGCCATCGCCATTAAAATCGCCGGCGCCTGAGACCGCGGTGCCACTGTGATCGTCAGCGGCGAGGCCGCGGATTTGAAAACCAGTGCTGCCATCGAGCGCAGCCGCCGCGAGCGTGGCGGGCGCCACGCCGTCGGTGCCGAACACCACGTAACTCATGCCCGCTTCCGCTCGGCCTGGGGCATCGGCTTTGAAGCCACCGATGATGAGGTCGTCCAGCCCGTCGCCATCGATGTCGCCGGCGCGCCCGACGGTCTTCACCTGGAAGGAGGCGTCGGCATCGATACGGAAACCGCTGCTGCCCGCCTGGCCTTCCAGGGACACAGCGGCGGCGAACGCGGCATCGTCACCCAATATGACATAGGTACTGCCGAGGCCGGTCGAATAGGTGCGGTCGGCCGCGATCACCAGATCGCCGAAGCCATCGCCGTTGAAGTCGCCGAGGCTGGACACCGAACTGCCGCTGTAGTCGGCCGCGACGCCGCCCTGCAACACCAGACCATTGGTGCCGTTCAGCGTGCTCAAGGTCTGCGTTGCACCACCCGTGGCGCTGTGCAGGACCAGGTAGGCGGCACCCGCGTCCGCGGCGAGCGTATCGTTGTACGGCGCGCCGATCAGCACGTCGTCCAGGCCGTCGCCGTTGATGTCCGCGAGCGCGGCGATACTCACGCCCGAGTTGTCGTTGTTGCCAACGCCGTCCAGCCGCGCGCCGTTATGACCGTCGAGGGTTGCAAGATTGAACGTGGCTGACTGCGCTGCGTCGGTGCCGAACAGCACGAAAGTCTGACCAAACTTGGTGCCGGCGGAGGGCGCGTCCTTGGCGCCGAGCACGATGTCGTCGAAGCCGTCGCCGTTGATGTCGACGCCGCCGCTGACGCTGCCGCCGAAATGCGAGTTCGATGAATTGCTCGCCGGACTGTCCATACGAAAGCCATCGATGCCGTCGAGCGCAGTCAAGGCCACCACGCCACCGCTCGTGACGTGCATCGCATCGCCCACTTCGATATCGATGAGCCCCGATTCGTAGTGCGTAAAGCCGAGGGCGGACGCGCCCTTGCTCCAAGTGCCACCGAGGTTCAGCAAATCATTGCTGTCGCCAAGCACGCGCAGGCTGTGCGCACCACCGGTGATGTCGAGCACGCCGAGAGGGGTGAGAAACACCGAACTGGCCGCCCCGCCCCGCAGGTCCAGCGTTTCGATATTGCGCACGTGATGGGTGCCGCCATCGAAACTCGCGCCGCCATTGATGATGCGCAGGGTGTCGCTGCCGCTGCCACCGTCGATGCGGCGGTCGATGCTGTCGTAGGTGAGGGTGTCGTCGCCGGCGCCGCCGTTCTGTGCATCGATGCCGGCGCCGCCGTCGAGGGTGTCGTTGCCGCGTCCACCAATGAGGTTTTCAGCGCTGGCGGCGCCGTCGAGGACGTCGTCGCCGCTGCCGCCTTCGAGCGCCACGACGCCGTTGAAGTCGCGGCCGTAGATGAGATACGTCGAGCCGCCGTCGCTGCCGGTCGCGTCGGCGCCGGCGGCGCCGAGCAGAATGTCGCCATAGCCATCGCCATCGATGTCGCCGGCGGCGCTGACATCGCTGCCGAGGCCGTCGCCGCTCGCCAGGCCTGCGAAGCTGAGTCCGGTGTTGCCGTCGACGTCACTCAAGGCAAAGGCGGTGGCGGCGCCGTTGTCGCCGCCGAACAGCAGGTAAGCGCTGCCGGCGCCGCTGTTGACGCCGGGTGCGCCGACCAGCACATCGTCGAAGCCGTCGCCGTTGACGTCGCCCGCCGCGCGCAGGCTGGCGCCGGCCAGACCGAACTCGGTGGCGCCTTCGATGCGAAAGCCGCGTTCCGCGGCGAGGTTCGCCAGCGACAGGCTCGCGCCAAAGCCCTCGCTGCTGCCGAACACCACGTAGGCCGCGCCGCTGTCAGCGCCCTGCGGGTCGGCGTACTGCGCGCCAATCAGGAGGTCGTTGAAGCCGTCGCCGTTGACGTCGCCGGCCGCGCTGACGCTGTAGCCGGCCTGATCGTTCTGCGCCGCGCCATCGATGCGCAGGCCGTCCGCGCTGCTCAAGCTGCCGAGGTCGAGATGATCGGCGAAGCCGCTGGCCTTGCCGAACACCACATAGCTCGAGCCGGAGGTGGCGGCATTGCCGGTGTGTCCCGGCGCACCGACCAGGAGGTCGCCCAAGCCGTCGCCGTTCACGTCGCCCAAGCCGGTGACGAACGCGGCCTTGTCGCCGGCGGCGGCGCCGTCAAGGCGGAAACCATTGCTGCCGTCGAGGGCGAGGAGCGGGAAAGTGCCGCTGAAATCATCGCCGAACACCACGTAGCTCGAGCCGGACGACGCGCCATGCGGGGCGGCGCCGACCGCGCCGATGATGACGTCGGCGCGGCCATCACCATTGATGTCACCGGCGCCGCTGACAGTGATGCCGAGTTGATCGTTGATGGCGAGGCCAGTGAACTTGACGCCGCCGGTGCCGAGGCTGCCGAGGGCGAGCGTGGCGTCGAACGGTGCGTCGCTGCCGAGCACCAGGTAGGCGGCGCCCGCGCCGCCGCCGCCGTCATCATGGCCGGGCGCGCCGATGATGAAGTCGGCGATGCCGTCGCCATTGAAATCACCGACGCCACGCAGCTGTTGAGCAGTGTGGTCGTCGAGTTGGATGCCATCGACGCGCAAAGCATCGCTGCTGGCCAGATTGGCGAGGGTGACGGTCGCGCCGAAGGCATCGCTGCTACCGAAGACCACGTGCGCGGCGCCGCTGCCGGAGGCCGGCGCACCGATGGCGAAATCAGCGCGACCATCGTCGTTGATGTCGCCGAGGGAGGCCACCGACGCACCGCTCCTGGAGCCGGCGAGGCCGTCGAAACGCGCGCCGTTGGCGCCGTCGAGGTCACTGAGCTTGAACGCGCCGCCGACCACCAGGTGGGCGCTGGCATCGACCTGCACCGTGGCGCCGTCGAGGGTGTAAGTGGCGATGCCGGCCGCCGTGGCACTGAGCGTCCAGCTGCCTTTGAGATAAACGCTGTCGTCGCTACCCGCCACCACG
Source organism: Gammaproteobacteria bacterium (assembly GCA_020849475.1). Classification (GTDB taxonomy): domain Bacteria; phylum Pseudomonadota; class Gammaproteobacteria; genus JADJYF01. Next base: position 55,527 of record JADLGE010000022.1, on the reverse strand, counting down.
CGCAAAGTGTCGGTGAGGTTGTCGGTCAGCTGTCCGACCAGGTCGGCGTCGACCGCCATGGCGTTGGCGCCGCTACCGCGCAGGTCGACGGTTTCGAGCGAGGTGTAGTGATGCAGGCGCGCGGCGCCGAGCGTCGTGCCGCGGCCGGCGACCAGCAGCGTGTCGCTGTCGGCGCCACCGTCCTGGCTGCTGTCTTCACGGTCATAGAACAGGATGTCGCTGCCGGCGCCGCCGCTCAGCGCGTCGCTGCCAGCGCCGCCGTCGAGCGTGTCGAGACCGTCGCCGCCGAGCAGGGTGTCGATGCCATCGCCGCCCATCAACCGGTCGTTGCCGGTTTCGCCCTCGAGACGATCATTACCGGCTTCGCCGCGCAGGGTGTCATTGCCGGCGCCGCCGAGCACAGTGTCATTGCCCTCGCCGGCGGTCAGGGTGTCATTGCCGGCGCCGCCCTCGAGGCGGTCATTGCCGGCCTCGCCGAGCAAGATGTCGATGCCGTCACCGCCGAGCAGGGTGTCGTCGCCAAAGCCGCCTTCGAGTCGGTCGTTACCGGCTTCGCCGCGCAGGCTGTCGTTGCCGCTGCCGCCGCGCAGCACGTCATAGCCGGCGCCGCCGAGCAGCACGTCATTGCCGGTGCCGCCCAGCAGGGTGTCGTTGCCGTCACCGCCCAGCAACGTGTCCTTGTCCGCGCCGCCGTCCAAGGTGTCGATGCCGGCGCCGCCTTCCAGCCGGTCGACGCCGGCTTCACCACGCAGGATGTCGACGCCGTCGCCACCGACCAGGCGGTCGACCCCGTCGCCGCCCAGCAGTGTGTCGTTACCGATGCCACCGACCAGCGTGTCGTTGCCCGCGCCCCCCAGCAAAGTGTCATTGCCGGCGCCGCCGTCGAGGATGTCGACACCGAGGCCACCGTCGAGTCGGTCATTGCCGGCGAGGCCGCGCAGGGTGTCGTTGCCGGCCAGGCCCAGCAGCACGTCGGCGCTGGCGCCGCCTGTCAGGGTGTCGTTCCGGGCGGTGCCGCGTCGTGTCGCCATAGGGTGCTCGTGCTGTCTCTGGAAATGAATGCCGGGTCAATGAAGCGCGGCCACGGGAGGCCGTGCCCGTAGCAGCCAATACTGGTGAGCTATTGGACTGACGTCAATGAAATATCGAACTTTTCTCACCCGACTTAAGGTGAAACACGAACTCGGAGGAGAGGCGGAATCAGCGGCGGGCGAGGCTGCCCGCCGCTGCCAGCAGGCTAGTGGCGACCGCCGCGGAACACGCTCAGGAAGGACTTCACTTTCTGCTTGAGCCGCGTGCGCAGCTTGGGCGTCTCGCCGCCGGCCTTGGCTTCGGCCGGCGCAGCGGCGCTGGCCGAGGTCTCGACCGGGGTTGCCACGCCTTCGGCGCGCGGCTTGCGCGGACGGCGGCGACGCTTGCGTTGCGCACCCTCGTCACCGACCGTGGCCGCGGCTTCGGCCGCCAGCGCCTCGACGGGCTCGGCAGCAGGCGCGGCTGCGCGCGGTTCGTCATGACGCGGCCCGCCCTCGCGGCGCGGACCACCGTCACGCGTGCCACTGCTGCGTCCGCGACCACCACCGGCGCCACCGCTGCTGCTGCGGCCACCGCCATCACGGCTGCGACCGCCGCCGTCACGTTCACGGCGCCGTTTGCGCTCGGCGGTGGCGGCGGCCAGAGCGTCTTCGATCACCGAATCCTCACCGCCTTCGACGCGCGGTGCGCGGCGCGGCGGCAACGGCAACAGCAGCGCCGGGTCGACCTGTGCGACCGGGATCTTCTGCTCGATGTAGGCCTCGATGTCCGGCAGGCTCATGGCGTATTCGTCGCAGGCGAAGCTGATGGCATCGCCCTCGGCGCCGAGGCGCGCGGTGCGGCCGATGCGGTGCACGTAGTCCTCGGCATCGAACGGCAGATCGAAATTGAACACATGGCTGACGCCGGGAATGTGCAGGCCGCGCGCGGCGACGTCGGTCGCCACCAGCAGCGACAGCTCGCCCTTCACGAAGCGCCCGAGCAGGGTCTCGCGCTTCTTTTGCGGCACGTCGCCCGACAGCACGCCGACCTTGTAGCCGGCGCGCTCCAGCATCAGTGCCACGCGCTCGCAGCCGTACTTGGTGTTGACGAACACCATGGTGCGGTTGGCGTCCATCTGCGCCAGCAGGCCGAGCAGCAGCGGCATCTTTTCCTCGGTGGCGGGGAAGAACACCTGCTGACGCACGCTGGCGGCGGTGATGAACTCCGATTCGATCACGAGCTTCTCGGGATCGTTCATGTGTTCGTAGGCCAGTTCCAGCACGCGGTGGCTGAGCGTTGCCGAGAACAACAGGTTCTGCCGCTCGCTCGGGCCCGGCATCTTGCGCAGCAGGAAGCGGATGTCCTTGATGAAGCCGAGATCGAACATGCGATCGGCCTCGTCCATGATCATCACTTCCACCGAGCCGAGCTCGATGGCGCGCTGCTTGACGAAGTCGATGAGGCGGCCGGGCGTGGCGATGATCACATCGACGCCGTCCTCCAGCATCTTGCGCTGCTTGTCGTAATCGACGCCGCCGTAGATGAGGACGGTGCGCAGCCCGGTGTGGGCGCCGATCTGACGCGCGTCCTTGTCGATTTGAATGGCGAGTTCACGGGTCGGCGCGATGATCACGGCGCGCGTGTCTTCAGTGCGGCGCTCAGGGGGGCCGGGGTTCATCAGCAGGCGGTTGTACATGGCCACCAGGAAGGCGGCGGTTTTGCCGGTGCCGGTCTGCGCCTGGCCGGCGACGTCCTTACCCGCGAGGGTGAGGGGCAGGCTCATGGCCTGGATGGGAGTGCAGCGGATGAAGCCCGCGTCTTCCAGACCTTTGAGCAGGTTGGGGTGAAGTTCGAAGTTGTCGAAACAAATGTCAGTCAGAGTTTTATCAGTCACTAGTGCTCCGTTCCCGAGGGACGTCGGCGGCGGCTCGCCGCGCTGGTGGTGGGCCGTCAGGCCCGCTGGGGTTGCGAACAGTTGGAATGCCTGACACGGGCTACGCGATGCGTTACTGAAGTCGCGGCTCGACGTGTTCGGCGGGTGCCGGGATGCGTTTGCGGCTGCTCGCTGCCGAGGTTTCTGCTGGCAGTGCTGACGGTGGCGCGCGATATGCGCGCGGGGCCTGCGGCCGAAAGCGCTTCTCTACAACACATGTACCAAGTGTTCGTGCGTTTGGACAGGTGTCCACCTCATGGGACCCGCGTCACCGATTCTGGCTCACGCGCAGGAGAAGCCGATGTCCACAGCCACCCCGTCGCGATTCTAACCGGGTTTGCGCGCGAGAGCCCGCACCATCGCGGCGCATCTGACCGGCGGCCAAACACAGCCGCGGCAATCAATGCTTGGACAATGACTGCATAGGCAGTAATATCCGGCCATGAGCAGTCGACCGCCCAGCACCGCGCGCCCGCGCGCCGCCAGCGCGCCGCGCAAGAGCAGCGCGTCGACGTTTTACGACGGCCGTACCTACGCCACCGATAATTCCTATGGCTACCTGCTGCGACGCCTGTATGCGTCCATGCAGCGCCATTTCGAAAAACGCATGCAGCCGCTGGATCTCACCGCCGGCCAGTGGGGGCCCTTGCTGTTGATGGCCGAGGGCCGCGGCAACACCGCCGCCGAGCTCGCGCGCGGCATGGACATCGACACCGGCGCCATGACCCGCATGCTCGACCGCCTCCAAGCCAAGGGCCTGGTGGCGCGTGCGCGCAGCGCCAGCGACCGGCGCGTGGTGCAGCTCGAACTGACCACCGAAGGACTCAAGGTCGCCAGCCAGATCCCGCATCAGTTGGCCGACGTGCTTAATCTTCATCTCAAGGATTTCAAGACGGACGAACTGCACATGTTGATGGGCTTCCTGCAACGCATGATTGCCAATGGCGCGACCCGCGGCGCCGCGCCCGTGGACGACGACTCGTGACGCAGTCGCTCCAATATCTGCGCGCGGCCAGCGTCGCCGTCCTGTGTGGCCTGTGGCTGGCGGGCTGTGTGAGTTCCAAGGGCCTGGCGCCGAGCGGCGCGCCGCTCGATGTCTCGGCCACCACCACCGACACTGCTTTCAGTGCCTGGCCCCACGAGCACTGGTGGACGGTGTATGGCGACGCCGCCTTGAACGCACTCATCGAGCATGCGCTGGCCGCGAGCCCCAGCGTCGAAAAAGCGCGTGCGCGCATTGAAATGGCGCAGGCCGCCATCGGCTTCACCCACAGCCGTCTGTTGCCGCAGGTCACGTTCGGCGTCGACAGCACCTATCAGCGCTATCCCGAGCACGGCCAGAATCCCAATCTCGGCGGTGAGGGTGGCTCGGACAATGCCGTCGAATTCCACGGCACCTACGAACTCGATTTCTTCGGCCGCAACCAGGCCGCGCTGGCCGCGGCGACGTCCAATGCGCGCGCCAGCGCGGCCGCGCAACAGGCGGTGAAGGTGTCGCTGGCAAGCACCGTCGCGCAGGCCTATTTCGTGCTCGCGCGGCTGGTCGCGGAGCGCCAAGTGGTGGCCGACATGCGCCAGCAGCGCGAACGAATTTTGAAGCTCGTGCAGGCGCGCGTCGCCGAAGGCATCGATTCGAATGTCGAACTGCGCCAGGCCGAAGGCGCGCTGCCGGATATCGACGGCCAACTCGCGCTGCTCGACGAGAACATCGCCTTGATGCGCAGTCGCCTGGCGCAACTGGCGGTGGTGCCGCCGGCGCAGACCGCGCAGCTCGCGCCTGTTTTGAAGGAAGTCGCGGCGCCCGCGCTGCCGGACAGTATTCCTTCCGATCTTCTCGCGCGCCGCGCCGACATCACCGCCGCGCGTTGGGAGATAGAAGCGACCCTGCGCGGCACCGACATGGTCAAAGCCGAGTTCTATCCGAGCGTCAACCTGACCGCCTTCGCCGGCATCGCCTCGCTCGGCTTGTCATCCCTGTTCGAAGCGGGCTCTGGTGCGCTGGGCGTCAACCCGACGCTGACGCTGCCCATTTTCGACGGCGATCGTCTGCGCTCGAAGCTGAAATTCGCCGATGCGGAAGTCGATCGCGCCATCGCCGAATACAACGGCACCTTGCTCGAGGCGATGCGCGATGTGGTGCATGCAGTCACGTCCTTGCGCGCCCTCGAACATCGCCAGGCCGCGCAGCGCGCCGCGCAGGCCTCGGCCGAGAGCGCCTACGACCTCGCGCTGCAACGTTACAAGGCCGGCCTGACCGGCTATCTCACCGTGCTCGCCACCGAGACCGAAGTCTTGAGTCAGCGCCGCGCCGCCACCGAACTCAAAGCCCGCGCGCTCGATCTCAACGTCACGCTCAACCGTGCGCTCGGCGGTGGCTTCGATGCCGCCACCGTCACCGCCAGCAACTAATTCCGGAATCCATCGCCATGTCCACAGCTCCGTCGACGCCCATTCCCCGTGGCAAGCGCAAACCCCTGCTGGTGCTGTTGCTGCTGCTGTGTCTTGCCACAGGCGCGGCCGGCGGCGCGTATTACTGGCTGGTGGCGCGCTTCTTCGAGCACACCGACGACGCTTACGTGTCAGCCAATGTGGTTGAAGTGACGCCGCAGGTGACGGGCACCGTGGTGTCGGTGTCGGTGCGCGACACCGACCGGGTGAGCGCTGGTCAACTGCTGGTGCAGCTCGACCCGGCCGACACCGAAATCGCCCTGCAACAGGCCGAAGCCGAACTCGCGCGCACGCTGCGCCAGGTGCGCACCGTGTACGCCGCCAATGAAACGCTGGCCGCCGACATCGCGGTGCGGCGCGCCGAGTTGAAGCGCGCCTTGACCGACGCCGACAAGGCGCGCGGCGATCTCGACACGCGCGCGGCGCTGGTCAAATCCGGTGCGGTCGGCAAGGAAGAGCTCAAGCATGCGCAGGCCGCGCTGGCGACCGCCGAAGCGGTGCGCAACGCGGCTTCGGCTGCCATCGCCGCGGCCGAAGAGCGCCTGGCGGCCAACCAGGCCATGACCGATGGCGTGGCGCTGGAGGAGCATCCCGAAGTCATGCGTGCGGCGGCGCGCGTGCGCGAGGCCTATCTCGCCTGGGCGCGCACGCGCATCCTCGCGCCGGTCGATGGCGACATCGCCAAGCGCGCGGTGCAGGTCGGCCAGCGCGTGCAGCCCGGCAGCAATCTGCTGTCGGTGGTGCCGCTGGAACATGTATGGGTCGACGCCAACTTCAAGGAAGTGCAGTTGCGCAATATGCGCATCGGCCAGCCGGTCACCATGAGCGCCGACATGTACGGTGATGAAATCGAGTATCACGGCCACGTGGTCGGCTTCGGCGCCGGCACGGGCGCGGCCTTCGCGCTGCTGCCGGCGCAGAACGCCACCGGCAACTGGATCAAGATAGTCCAGCGCGTGCCGGTGCGCATCGAACTCGACGGCGAACAAGTCAAAGCCCATCCGCTGCGTGTCGGCCTGTCGATGGAAGTGCAGGTCGAGGTGCGTGACGCCAGCGGCCCGCAGCTGCGCGAAGTGGCGGCATCCGACGCCGAGCGCAGTCGCACGCACATCTTCGAGGACATGACCAAGGCTGCCGATCTGCGCATTGCCGACATCATTGCGCGCAACAGCGGCAAGCTGCGCAACGACGGGGTCGCCGCCGCGCGGCCTTGAGCACAGCCATGAGCGCCGCAGACAGCGAAAGCGCACCGGCAATCGCCGCGCCGCCGCCAGCGCCGCCACCGCCATTGAGCGGCATGAAACTGCTGCTCGGCAGCGTCGCGCTGTCGGCCGCGACCTTCATGAACGTGCTCGACACCTCCATCGCCAACGTCTCCATCCCGGCCATCTCGGGCGCGCTGGGCGTGGCGCCCAACCAGGGCACCTGGGTCATCACGTCCTTCGCGGTGTCGAGTGGCATCGGCCTGCCCATGACCGGCTGGCTCGCGCAGCGCTTCGGCGCGGTGCGCCTGTTCACCGTCAGCGTGCTGCTGTTCACCATCGCCTCGTGGATGTGCGGCCTGGCGACCAACATGACGCAGCTCATCGTGATGCGCATCATTCAAGGCGCGGTGGCAGGGCCCATGATCCCGATGTCGCAGACGCTCATGCTGAGCAGTTATCCGCGTGAGAAGTCCGGCACCGCGCTCGCCATCTGGACCATCACTTCGCTGGTCGGGCCGGTGGTCGGACCGGTGCTCGGTGGCCTCATCACCGACAATTTCTACTGGGCGTGGATCTTCTACATCAACGTGCCGGTGGGTCTCGCCGCCGCCGGCATTGCGTGGTGGCTGTATCGCGATCGCGAGTCACCGACGCGGCGTCTGCCGGTGGATTTCGTCGGTCTTGCCTTGCTCGTGATCTGGATAGGGGCGTTCCAGATCATGCTCGACAAAGGCAAGGAGCTGGACTGGTTCGAATCCGGCCAGATCATCATGCTGGCCATCGTGGCGGCGGTCGGCTTCGTCGCATTCCTGATCTGGGAACTGACGGACGATCATCCGGTGGTCGATTTGAGCCTGTTCGCCAATCGCAATTTCGCGGTTGCGACCATCACCGTGGCCCTGGGCTACAGCGCGTTCTTCGGCAACCTCGTGCTGCTGCCGGCGTGGCTGCAGCAGCACATGGGCTATACGCCGACGCTCGCGGGGTTTGCCATGGCGCCAGTCGGGCTGCTGGCGATCATCGTCACACCGTGGGTCGGCAAGAACATCAACCGTGTCGACCCGCGCCTGCTCGCGACCATTGGCTTCTCGACGTTCTCAGTGGTGCTGTGGATGCGCACGCAGTTCAACACTCAGGCGGATTTCGTCACCATCCTCATTCCGACTTTCATCCAGGGCGCGGCCATCGGCCTGTTCTTCATTCCATGGTTCAATCTCGCCTTGTCCGCCATTCCCATCGAGAAGACCGCTTCGGCGTCGGGCGTGCTGAATTTCATGCGCATCACCGCCGGTGCATTCGGCGCCTCGGTCGCGACCACGCTGTGGGACAACCGCGCGTCCATGCATCACGCCTATCTGTCGGAACACATCAACGTTACCAACGCAGCCTTCGCCACCGGCGCCGGCACCATCACGCGCAGCATGCCGCCGCCGGCCGAAGCGCTCGCCATCATCAATCACACCGTCGACAACCAGGCCTTCATGCTGGCCGCCGCCGACATCTTCCGCATCAGCGCGGTGCTGTTCCTGGCGTTGATGCTGACGGTGTGGCACGCGCGGCCGCAGAAGGCCGCGAGCTCGGCCGGCGCCGCCGATGCGGGCGGGGCGCATTGAGTGGCGCCGATGCTCGGCTCGACCGGCACTGGAGAGGCGCTCAGGAAACACGCCGCCCCAATTCCTTGGTCAAACGCTCCAGTGCCGGTGAAATATCGCCCTTTGCGATGTGCACATGAATGATGGCGAGATGGTCGGTATCGGCGAGTGCCGCTTTCAAGGCGCTGACAAACTCAGCCTCACTCGTGACCTCATAGCCACGCCCGCAGCGGATGACGTCCGGAATGCGGCTCACCGCCCATGCGTGCACGTCGTTGAAAACGCCGTCCAGCATCGGTCTCTCGGTGCCGTAGCCATTGTTGTCCAGCACCACCACGATGGGTGTCAGGCCGTAACGAGCGGCGGTCGACAACTCCATGCCGGTCATTTGAAACGCCCCGTCGCCCACCAGCACCAGCGGCCGCCATTGCGGCTCGGCCAGTTGCAGCGCCACGCAGGCCGGCACCGCGAAACCCAGCGACGCGTAGTAGGCGCAGGCCACGAATTCACTGCGCGAATGGATGGTCAGATCGATGGCGCCGAACAAGGCATCGCCGGGGTCGGCAATCACCGCGATGTTTTCCGACAGCTCGGCGTCGAGGCATTCAAACAAGCGTGCAATCGAGACTGCGTCGTCACCCATGGGCTCGAAGCTGTCCGGACTCGCGTGGCAACTCGGCGGCAGCGCGCCGCGCGCGACGAGATTGGCGCGACACAGGCCATCGAGAAAGGTGGCGAGTCCAATACCTTGAAAATGATGCCGACGGATGCTCAGCGATTCGGCGCCCGCCGCAATCAAGCGGGCGGGGTCGAGATTGGCGGTGAAGATGCCGGTATCGAGATCGGTCAGCATCGCGCCGAGATTCAGCACGCAGTCGCTGCTCTCGACCGCGGCGCGCGCCATTTCATTTGACAGGCTGCCGGCATACACACCGACAAAGCCCGGTAGTTCTTCATTGACCACCGACTTGCCCATGATGGTGGTGGCGAAGCGGATGCCGGACTTGCCCACCAGTTGAATGAGCTTGTCCTGCAGACCGAAGCGGTGCAGTTCGACGCCAGCGAGGATGATCGGCGCGGTGGCGCGGTTCAACATCTCCACCGCTTCGTGCAGCGCTTCGGCCAGCGTGGCGGCATCGTAGCTGGGCGTCACGCTGGCGAGGGTCTCGGGGCCGTCGTCGGCGATGCGCGCCAGCGCGCAGTCGCGCGGCAGTTCGATATACACCGGCCGCTTGTGACGGGCGGCGGCCGCCAGCACGCGGCGCACTTCACGCTGCGCGGTCTGCGCATCGTCAAGTATGCATTGCGCGACGGTCACTTCGCGGAACACCCGCATCTGCGTGCCGAAGTCGCGCACGCGATGGTGGAGCAGGGCGTCGTTGGCCGCTTCGCCGACACCCGGCGCACCGCTTATCACCACCACCGGCGAGCGCTCGGCATAGGCCTGGGCCGTGGAATTGACGAGCTTCAAGCCGCCCACACCGTAAGTGACCGCCACCGCGCCGAGACCGCGGATGCGCGCATAGGCGTCGGCGGCAAAGCCCGCGCCCTGCTCATCGCAGGTGCCGATCAAGGCCACCCTGGATTCTTCGATGACCTTGAACAGGCCCAGTGAATAGTCGCCCGGAATGCCGAACACATGACCGACATTGCGCGCCTCGAGTTCGTTGATGAGCACGCGCGCGATGGTGAGGGGTTCGGTCACATCGAGGTCCTCGTTAGCCGTGTGGGTGCGAATTCATTCGTGCATTGCTGGGCCTCTCCTCCTGTGGGTCAGACTTCAGTCTGACACTTGAGGGCGAGGTGAACATTCCGGTCTCGGCCTGAATGTCAGACTGAAGTCTGACCCACAAGGGCAGCAAAAATGCGAATGAATTCGCACCTACAACGGTAGGAAGTGCGACTCAGCGTGCGATCTTCTTCGCGCCGCCTGCTTCCGCCGGGGTGGTCAAGGAGACCTGGAAGCGCGCCGGCATCAAATGCAGATCCACCACCGCGTGGGAACCGGCGATGCCCATGGTCGGCGTCAGTGCGGCGTCGCCCAGCGCCGCGGCGTCGAAGGTCGCCAGCTGCGAGCGGCCGCGTATCGAACGCTTGAAGTCGTAACCCGCCTCGAACTGCACCAGCGCTGCCTCGCCGCCCACTCGCGTGGCGGTCAAGGGCGGTGAATATTTGATGATGCCGCCAGTGCCGACCAGCGGCACGCACTCGGCGATGGCGATGTCGAGCACGCTGCGACCGTCCATCACCACCTCGCCGCGGATGCGGTCGTAGGTTTCGCGATAGCTGACCGTGGCGCTCTTGCAGTCGAAGCCGTAGCGACTGCCGAAATAATTGGCGGCCGCGGCGTTGCCACAGAACGCGCCGGTGATGAAGTGGCGCGGCTTGATGCCGGTGCGGCAGGCAATGCCGACATAGGCCAGCGTGAATTCACCGAAAGGGCTGTCTTTGGCGTGCATGAAGGTGATGCCGAGCACCGCCGGAATGCTCGGATGCAGCGCCACCGGCAAACGCGCCAGCGCCGCCTGCATCGGCATTTCGTGCAGCACGTAGAGAATCTGCACGTCGGCCAGGACCAAGGTCTCCTGCGGCGAGACGTCGAGGGCCATGGACGCCAGCGGCACGGTGGCCGGCTCACGATGACCGTAAAGCAGGACCGGCGCGTTCATGCGTTCACCGCCGCGCTCATGCGCGCGCCGCTGAAGTGCGGCATGACTTCCTTGGCGAACAGGCGCAGGGAATCGAGCACGTCCTGCTGCGCCAGATGTTCGCGGGCCTGGATCATGAAAACGAGATGGTCGGCGCCCGCCGCTTCCCAGCGCTTGATGGTTTCGACGAGGGTTTTGGGATTGCCGAAGCACAGGCCACTGGCCGGCGGCTTCTTCTGGTCCCCCGGCGCATTCGGGTCGGGTCGCAGCGAACCCAAGAGACCGATGGCGGTGTAGTTGTTGGCCGGATAGGCTTCCGACACTTCAATGGTCTGGCCGGCCATGTAGCCAAAAGTGCCGATGAGTTCATCGCCTTTACGCTTGGCGTAATCGTCATCGGGGTGGCAGTACAGCCAGTTCGCAATCGCTACCTGGTCGTTGACGAAGGAGCCGACCGGCTGGCAACGCTTGATGCGCTCGCGGTATTCCTTGATGCGCGGAATATTGCGTTCGACATCGGAGATGGAAAGAATCAGCGCGCCCATGCCGCGATCGGCGGCATCGAATTCGGTGCCCGGCGCGGTTACCGCCACCCACAGCGGCGGATGCGGGTCCTGCATGGGCTTGGGCAGCACGCAGCGCTCCGGCATGCTGAAGTAGGTGCCGTTGTAGGAGAAGCGTTCCTCGGTCCACATCTTCGGAATCACGCGGCAGAATTCATCCCAGGTGCGCTTGGTGTCGTCGATGATGGAATTGAAACCGCCGAGTTCGTTCCAGGTCGAGGAGCGGCCAGTGCCGAACTCGACGCGGCCATTGGACAGGTGATCGAGAAACGCGGCTTTCTCGGCCCAGCGTATCGGCGAATGCATGGACGGCACGCAGGTGCCGATGCCGAAGCCGAGACGAATCTGTTTGGTCTCGCGCGCGGCGGCGGTCAGGAACATGTCAGGGCAGCTGGCGTGGCTGTATTCCTCGAGGAAGTGATGCTCGACGCACCACACGCTGGCGAAGCCGAGTTCGTCGACGACGCGAATCTGCTCGAGTGCGTTCTCGAACACTTCGCGCTGGGTGGCGGCGGTAAACGGCCGCGGCGTGGACAGTTCGTAAATCAGGCCGAATTTCATCGTTGCGGATCCTCGCGACATAATGCGTTGGGGAGCACGCTTCAGCGCGGCGGTGTCGGGCGCGGGGTCGTTTGCTCTTCCCTTGCGCCGCATTAAACCTGAAAATCGCCAGCCGTCCTAGGCGCTAAATCTGGTTACCATGTGGCTCGACATGAGGGAAAAATCGTCACCCCGGAGGGGACCGCTCTGAGCATCCGCCACTCGACCGCGCCGCACCGCGACCATGCCCGTAGACGTTCTTGAACTGCCGGTAGACATCGAGCCGCAGCCGGACGGCATTACCTGCGGACCGACCTGCCTGCATGCGCTGTATCGTTATCACGGCCTGGATATCCGTCTCGGCAAGGTCATCGATTCGGTCACGCCGCTGGCCGAGGGCGGCACGCTCGAAGTGCACCTCGCCTGCGACGCCCTGAAGCGCGGCTTCGACGCCACCATCTACACCTTCAATCTGAATCTCTTCGACCCGACCTGGTTCGAAGACTCATCCACCGACATTGCCGCCAAGCTGCGCGAACGCGCGGCGCGCAAACGCAGCGCCAAGTTCAAATTCGCGGTCGACGGCTATTGTGAATTCCTGGAACGTGGCGGACGTCTGCGTTTTACCGATCTCACCCGTGGTGAACTACGCGGCATGTTTCGCCGTGGTGTGCCGGTCATCGCCGGTCTCAATCTGACTTATCTGTATCGCCAGGCGCGGGTCTCGGGCCCACATGACGATCCGGACGACGTGCATGGCGAATCCTGTGGCCATTTCGTGGTGCTGGCCGGTTACAACCGCGACGACCGCAGCATCGCGGTGGCCGACCCTTACGTACCCAATCCGGTCGGCGCCGGCCAGAAATACTGGGTACACATCGATCGCGTGATCGGTGCCATCCTGCTTGGCGTCATGACTTACGACGCCAGCCTGCTCATTCTGGAGCGTGATTCATGAGTGCTTTGCTGGTGGTCGACAATCCCAAGCGCTGGCCGCTGACCATTCCCGGCGTGGAAGTGATTTCGTCCGGTGATTACCTGACCGACAGGCGTTACAGCGACATGCGCGCCGCCAAGGTCTTCAATCTGTGCCGCTCCTATCGCTACCAGACCGGCGGTTACTACGTCTCGCTGCTGGCGGAAGCCCGTGGCCATCGGCCCATGCCGAGCATCAGCACCCTGCAGGATTTACGCTCGCGCAGCGTGGTGCGCGCGCTGTCGGAAGACCTCGACGAGCGCATCCAGCGCATGCTGAAGCCGCTGCGCTCGAAGAGCTTCGAATTGTCGATTTACTTCGGACAGAACATGGCGAGCCGCTACGATGCCCTGGCCAAGGCCTTGTTCGATCTCTTTCCGGCGCCGCTGCTGCGCGCGCGCCTGGAACGCAGTGGCAATCGCTGGGAATTGCGCTCGGTGGTGCTGGTCGGCGCCAATGACATACCGGAAAAGCACCGGGCGTTCGTCGCGCAGGCCGCCGCTGGCCATTTCCAGCGCAGCCATCCGGTCCGGCGCAAACGCGCGGCATCGCGCTTCGATGTCGCTATCCTCGTCGACCCCAATGAAAAGACCCCGCCGTCCGATGCGCGGGCGTTGAAGAAATTCGAGCGCGCCGCCGATGCGGTCGGCATGGCCTGTGAATTCATCACGCGCGACGACGTCGGGCGCCTGGCCGAGTTCGACGCGCTGTTCATCCGCGAGACGACCTCGGTCAACCATCACACCTTCCGCATGGCGAGCCGCGCCGAAGCGGAAGGCCTGGTGGTGATCGACGACCCGCGCTCGATCATCCGCTGCACCAACAAGGTCTACCTGGCGGAGCTGCTCGATCGCTACGATGTGGCCATCCCCAAAACCTTGATCGTGCATCGCGGCAACGCCCATGAAGTCGAAGCGGTGTGCGGCTTTCCGTGCGTGCTGAAAGCGCCCGACAGTTCGTTCTCGGCGGGTGTCATCAAGGTCGCCGATGCCGAGGAACTGCATCGCGCGCTGGAGAAATTCTTCGATGGTTCGGATCTCGTGGTCGCGCAGGAATTCTGCCCCACGGACTTCGACTGGCGGGTGGGTGTGCTCGATGGTCGGCCGCTGTACGTGTGCCGCTATCACATGGCCAAGAGTCATTGGCAGGTGATCCAGCGTGATGCCAGCGGCAAGACCGCCGCTGAAGGCGCGGTCGACACCTTGAGCGTGGCGGAGGCGCCGGCCGACATCGTGCGCGCCGCGGTGCGCGCCGCCAATCTGATCGGCGACGGTTTCTATGGTGTGGACTTGAAGCGCATCGGTCGCCGCGCGGTGGTCATTGAGGTCAACGACAATCCCAACGTCGACGCCGGCAACGAAGACAAGGTTCTGAAAGACGCGCTGTATCGCGAAATCATGGGGCTCATGCTCCGCCGCATCATCGCGCGCAAGCGCCTGGAGTTCGACATCGCATGAACAAGCGCGCGCCTTTGAGTGCCTTTGCCGCCTACGGCATCGAGATTGAATACGCCATCGTCGACCGCGACACGCTCGACGTGCGCGCCATCGCCGACCGCCTGCTGGCCGAGGTGGCGGGCGCCGAAGTCAACGAATTCGCCGACGGCCCCATCGGCTGGTCCAACGAATTGTCACTGCACGTCATCGAACTCAAGACCAATGGGCCGGCCGCCAGCCTTGATGGTCTGGATGAGTTGTTCAGCGCCGAAGTCGCGCGCATCGACGCGCTGCTGACCAAGCACAATGCGCGCGTGCTGCCCGGGCCCATGCATCCGTGGATGGACCCCTTGACCGAGCAGCGCCTGTGGCCCCACGAGCAGAACGAGATCTACGCCGCCTACGACCGCATCTTCAACTGTCGCGGTCATGGCTGGGCCAATCTGCAGAGCATGCATATCAACCTGCCGTTCGCCAACGACGCCGAGTTCGTGCGGCTGCATGATGCGATCCGCATTGCCCTGCCGCTGCTGCCGGCGCTGGCGGCGGCCTCGCCCTATGTCGACGGCAAGGCCAGCGGCCTGCTCGATACACGCCTCGAAACCTATCGTCTGAATCAGAAGCGCGTGCCCGAGATCACCGGTCGCGTGATCCCGGACCGCGTGGCGAGTATCGATGAGTACCACAGCCGCATTCTGGCGCCGATGTTCGAAGCCATCGCGCCTTTCGATACCGACAAAGTGCTGGACGGCGAGTGGCTGAACTCGCGCGGCGCGATTGCGCGTTTTGAGCGCGGCGCGATTGAAATCCGCATTCTCGATGCGCAGGAAAGTCCGCGCGCGGATCTCGCCGTGGCGCGCGCGGTGGTGGCCTTGGTCAAGGCGCTGTACGAAGAGCGGCACAGTGCGCGCGATGCGCAGGTGGCGGTATCCACGGAAGTGCTCGCCACGCTGTTCGAGCGCAGCTTGAGAGATGGCGAGCAGGTGGTGCTGGACGACGCCAGTGTGTTGAATGCGCTCGGTCTCGGCACGCAGCCTTGCACCATGGGCGCTGCGTGGCAGGCGCTCTGCGCGGGCAACGGCGTGCTGGAAGGGCCGGGCGGTGAACACGTCGCCGCCCTGTTGAAGCGCGCGCCGCTGGCGCGGCGTCTGCTGGCAGTGGGTGGGCAGGCGCCGACGCGGGATCAGCTACGCAACTTGTACCGCGGTTTGTGTGGGGCCTTGGCAGAAAACCGCTTGTACGCCTAGCACTGTCCCTGTGTGGGTCAGACTTCAGTCTGACACTTCAGTGGCGCCACGGGATGTCCGACAGAAATCGGACCCACGGATGACTACAAGCGGTCCCCGATTTCTCTCAATCATTCACCACCTGAAACACCCGGTAGTCCACCCGCCCCGCGCCTATCTTGCCCTGTGCCACGCAGACCATGTTGTTGACCCAGGCATAGCGCGGGTCGCCGGTCTGCATGCGCGGCGCGGTGACGAAATAGCTTTCGCCGAATTCGGTGGTGCCATTGCCGGCGAGGGCGGCCTGTACCTTGGGCGTCAGTTCGAGTTTGCCGATGTATTCGAGGTAGATGAACGCGCCGTCGTGGGTTTCGAGGGTGGCGCGTACATCGAGATGGCCGAAATCTTCGGTCATGGTCAGCCAGTCGGCGCAGCCCGCTTTGCGGATCACGCCCTTCAGGCGTGGCCCTTCGAATTCGCCGCCGTCCACTTCGACGATGAGACGATTGCCGTACATGCCGGGGCCGACCGGCAGGGCATTGGTGAGCGTGGCGTAATAGGTCATCAAGGGCACGAGTTTCATGGCGACTCCAATCAATCTGTGGGGTGATTCGCAGGGATGATGCTTGCGGGCAGCGCGCTATTCGACCACGCCCTTGGGCGCACGCTGCTTCATGAAGCCGAACATGTAGCCCGCCACGCGGCGCATCTGGATCTCTTCCGCGCCTTCGGTGATGCGATAGCGGCGATGATGACGGTAAATGTGTTCGAACGGCTTGTGCCGTGAATAGCCCATGCCGCCATGCACCTGCATGGCGCGGTCGGCCGCTTCACAGCACAGGCGGTTCGACCAGAAATTGCACATCGAGACTTTGTCCGACACCGAGAACGCGCCGTACTGGTCCATCATCCAGGCGGTCTTGTGGATGAGGGCGCGCACCATCTCGCACTGAGTCTGCAGTTCGACCAGCGGAAACTGGATGCCCTGGTTCGAGGCCAGCGGTTTGCCGAAGGGTTTGCGCTCGAGCGCATAGGCCACCGATTCATTCACACAGAACTGCGCGGCGCCGAGGCTCGAAGCTGCCTGTCGAATGCGGTTCTCGTTGAAGAAGTGCTGCACGATTTGCAAGCCCCGGCCTTCCTTGCCGAGGATGGCCGAATCCGGCACTTCCACATCCGTCATGCTGATGCGGCCGTGGTCGGTCGGCATGTTGAAGGTCCACAGCATCTCCTCGACCTTGAAGCCTTTCGCGTTGGTCGGCACCAGGAAGGCGGTGATGCCGTCGCCATCGCCGGCCTTGCCGGCGGTGCGCGCGAAAATCATGTCGCAGGGCGCGGTATGAATGCCGGTGTTCCAGGTCTTCTCGCCGTTGATGCGCCAGCCATTAGCGGTGCGCACGGCGGTGGTTTCCATGTGTGTGGCGTCGGAGCCGTGCTTGGGCTCGGTGATGCCGAAGGCGATGAAGCCAGTGCCGTTGGCGAGCGGTTCCACCCACTCGCGCTTCTGTTCTTCACTGCCGTAATGGAGCATCAGCAACAGGCCGATGTTGTTGGCGACGATGGCGTGCTCGTTCTGCAGATCGCAATGCAGGCCGAGGCCCTTGGCAGCGAGATGCTCGCGAATCACCGCCATGCCGAGATTGGTGCCGTCGCGGCCGCCGAATTCTTTGGGAAACGCATAGCGATAATGACCGGCGGCGTCGGCGCGGCGCCGTGCCTCGGCCAGCAGCGCTTCCCAGTCGTGGCGCGGAATGCCGCCATTGTCCCAGTCGGTGCGTGAATGTTCGCGGCGATGATCGAAGAAACGGATGTTGTCGTCCTGTTCTTCCAGCGGTTTGATTTCGCGCTCGATGAACTGGTCGAGTTCCGCGAGATAGGCCTGCAATTGTTCCGGTAGTTCGAAATTCACGCCACTTCCCTCAACAGTTCACGCGCGATGATGACGCGCTGGATTTCGCTGGTGCCTTCATAAATGGTGGTGACGCGCGCGTCGCGCGCGAGACGCTCAAGCGGCATCGCTTCGGTGTAACCGACGCCGCCCATCAACTGCAGCGCCGTGTAGCAGGCCTTGTTGGCGCTCTCGGTCGCGAACAGCTTGGCCATCGAGGCGGCCTTGGCATAGGCCTGGCCGCTTTCTTTCTGGTAAGCCGCGCTCATGAGCAGCAGGCGCGCCGCTTCGAGTTCGGTATAGGTGTCGGCCAGCATCCACTGGATGCCCTGGAAATCACCGATGCGCTTGCCGAACTGCTCGCGCTCGGTGATGTACTTGCGCGCGATGTCGATGGCCGCGTTGCCGATGCCGAGCGCCAGCGAGCCGATGCCGATACGGCCGCCGGTCAGTTCACCGACCGCGATGCGAAAGCCATCGTTCTCGCGGCCGAGCATGGCGCTGGCCGGCACGCGCACGTCTTCGAAGATGACCGGATTGGTGCTGGAGCCGCGCTGGCCCATCTTGTGTTCATGGGGGCCGATGGTGAGGCCAGGCGTGCCGGCTTCGACCAGAAAGCACGAAATGCCCTTGCCTTGGGCTGCGTTGGCGTCGGTCACCGCCCACACCACGAACACGCCCGCGTACTCGGCGTTCGAGATCCACATCTTGGTGCCGTTCAGCACGAAGTGATCGCCATCGCGCCGCGCGCGGGTGTTCATGGAAGAAGGGTCGGAGCCGGCGCCGGCTTCGGACAGGCAAAAGCCCGCCGCCGGGTATTCTCCATTGCAGATGCGTTCGATGTAACGCGCTTTCTGCTCGTCGTTGCCAATGGCCTGGATCACTTCCGCGACCAAGTTGTTGACCGACATCGCCACCGCCGTCGAGGCACAGGCGCGCGCGACTTCGGTCACGGCCACGCTGAACGCGACCACGCCCGCACCGCTACCGCCATGGGCCGGGTCGACGTTCAAGCCCATGAAGCCGAGCTCGGCGAGGCGCTTCAGATTGGCGAGATAGGTAGCGCGAAATTCGGGCAGTTCGACCTGCGCCGCGACCGGCGCCAGCTCGCTTGCGGCAAAGCGCTGGGCGGTGTCTTGAATGAGTGCCTGTTCTTCAGTGAGCGCGACATGCATGGGGATTGCGGCCAAGATAAGCGAGCCGGAATAGTGCCGCAGCAGGCCTCAAAAGGCCACCCGCGCCGGGCCGCGCTATTGACTGATGGCGTCCAGCAGAGGCTTGAAGGTCGCCAGATCCCAGTAGTCGCACCAGCGCACGATCAGCCCCTCACGCAGCACGAACACGCCGGCCACCGGCAACACCACGCGCAAGTTGCGCCGTTCCCATACCTCGGTGCGGGCGTTCATGACGGTGTCGCCTTCGGCCACCTGATGATGAATGTCGAGGGAGGTCAGGGTCGAGTGGGTGCCATCGACGAAGGGCTGCAGGAATTCCTGCACGGTGCGCGCGCCGCGCATCGGCTCCCACGGCATGTTCTGATAGTAAACGTCATTGCTCAGATGACGCACGGCGAGCGCCATGTCGCCACTCACGAGACTGTGGCAGAAGCGGCGGACGGTTTCGGAATTGCTGGCGGTCATGACTCGAACTGCGCTACTGAAGAACCCGCCCGCAGTCTTACCAAGTGCGCGTGCAGCGTCAATCGCCGCCCGCTGTCAGGGCGCGTGTTTGTCGAGTGCGTCGCGCACGCGCTGGGCGAGCGTTTCGGGACGGAAGGGTTTGATCATGACCTCGGGCAAGGGCGTACCGCCCCGTTCCGAATGGCCTGACATGAACAGTACGCGCAGGCCTGGCCGTGCGCTGCATAACTTGACGGCGAGCTCCGGGCCTTTCATGCGCGGCATCACCACGTCGGTGAGCAATAGATCGATGGCGCCCGCATGTTGTGCCGCGACATCCAGTGCCGCCACGCCGTCCGCCGCTTCGATGACCCGGTAGCCGTCGTGTTCGAGCAATTCGCGGGTCAACTTGCGCACCGCCGGTTCGTCTTCGACCAGTAACACGGTTTCGTCGCCGCGCGCCGGCGGCGCGCCGATGGCCGTGACCTGCGGTGTCGACCATCGCGCGCCCTGCGACACGCACGGCAGCAGCAGGCTGAACACCGAGCCCGCGCCGGGCGTGCTGCTGACATCCAGGTGACCGGCAGACTGCGCGACGAAGCCATAGACCATGGCGAGGCCGAGGCCGGTGCCTTTGTCGACCGCCTTGGTGGTGAAGAACGGTTCGAAGATCTGGGCCAGGGTGTCGGCATCCATGCCGATGCCGGTATCGCTGACGCGCAGAAGCGCATAGGGGCCGGGGGTGGCAAGCCCGAGTCGCGCGCAGTCGTCGGCGCCGAGCGTGGTGGCGCCCAGTTGGACACCGAGGTGGCCGCCGTCGGGCATCGCGTCGCGCGCATTGATGGCGAGATTGGTCAAGGCCTGCTCGAGATACACCGGGTCGACCGCGACCGGCCCGACGTCGGGGTCGATGCTGAGTCCGAGCTCGACGTCCTCGGTCAGCAGCGGGCGAATCAGTTGCCGCCAGTCATCGAGCAGGTCCTGCAGGCGCACGCGCGCCGGATGCAGCGTCTGTTTGCGACTGAAGGCCAGCAGCTGACGGATGAGATTGGCGGCGCGCTCCCCGCATTTCAGCATCTCGTCCAGCGCGTGCAGGTTGACGTCATCGGCAGCCAAGCGACTGCGCACCACCGAGCCATAGCCGAGGATCACCGTCAGCAGATTATTGAAGTCGTGGGCGACGCCGCCGGCCAGACGTCCGATGGCGTCCATTTTCTGGGCGTGGCGCAATTGCTCTTCCAGGCGCCGCAACTCGGTGATGTCGCGCGAGATGCTCACCACGCCACCACCGTCATGGGCGGCATCGCGGAAGCTGTGGGTGGTGGAGAGGTAATGGCGCGTGGCGCTGCCGAGCGTCACCGCTTCCTCGAACATTCCGCCATCCAGCAACTGCGGCGCGCTCAAGGCGCGGCGGCGGGTGACGGTGGCCTGCTTGTCGGGCGCGAGCTCGGCGTCGCTGTGACCGATGATTTCATCGACCGGATGGCCGAGACGCCAGGCGCCCGCGGCGTTGATGAGCAGGTAGCGGCCGTCCTTGTCCTTGACGCTGATGGCGTCGGCGCTGCCTTCAACGATCGCCTGCAACAGCGCGTGATTTTCCTGCAAGGCCTGTTCGGCCTTGACCTGTTCGCTGATGTCGCGCGTGACCGCCACGCCGCGCGTCTGGCCGTCGATGCTGAAGCGTCGAATGCGCACCTCGGTCGGAAACTCACTGCCGTCCTTGCGGCGGTGGCGGGTGCGGAAACTGACAACTTCGCCAGCGTCCATGCGACGGCCGATGGAAAACAGGTGCAGGGCGGTGAGGCTGGGGTCGTAGAAATAAGGGAACCGCCCGAGAAACTCTTCCCGACGGTAACCCAGGCTGTCACAGATCTGCTGGTTGACCTCGACGATGCGGCCGATCTCGTCGTGCACCGTGATCGAGTCGGTGGTGTGATTCATGTAGGCCTGGAAGCGTGCCTCGCTGTGGCGCAGCTCCTGCTCCATGCGCCGCAGCGGCGTGTTGTCCTGCAGGGTGCCGAACCAGCGCCGCGCTTCGTTCGGTCCGCGTGGAATGTCGCGACCGATGCTGCGCAGGAACAGCGTCTCGCCTGCGAGATTGATCAGGCGGTATTCGACGTCGTAGGGCAGGCCGAGGCGGATGGTGTTGTCCATGGCCTGCGCCACGCGCTCGCGGTCATCGGCATGAATGTGCGACAGCCAGAGCTGGTTGCATTCCTCGAGGCTCTGCGGCCCGTTGAAGGGCGGCACGCCGAGGATGTGACAGGTCTGTTCCGACAGCGTGATGACGCCGGCATCGAGATCCCGCTCCCAATAGCCGATGCGCGCCAGGCGCTGTGCGTCGACCAGGCGGCTTTCACTCAACTGCAGCGCGCGGTGGGCGATGAGCGCGCTCAAGGCGTCGGCGACGCGCAGCGCCAGCTGTTCGAACAAGCGCACTTCGGTGGCGGTCCACACCCGCGCAAAGCGGCACTGGTGCAGTTCGAGGATGCACGGTCCGCCGATGTCGGGATCGATGCGCACCGCCAGCAGCGACTGCAAATGCTGGCTGTCGCGCACACGCGGCGCGATGGCGAGACCTGCGTCGCCATCGAAGCGCAGCGCGCCGGGCGCGGCCATCACTTTGCGCAGCATGTCTTCGAGCACTTCGTCGGTGATCCATGTTTCGGCGACCGCCGGCACGTCGTCACGTTGACGGGCGAGGCGCTGCATCCAGCGCGGCGGTTCGATTTCGCGGCGCGTAACAAGGCGCGCACGATCGCAATCGAAGATCTCGAGCAGCGCGTCGAGCAGTCCACGCATCACCAGGTTGATGTCGCCGGCGCCACGCTGCACGACACTGTTGATGCGCTCCATGCATTCGAGCAAATGCAGGCGCTCGAGGCGCGCGATGTCGGCGAGGCGCGCGGCCGGACTGAGCGTCGCCGGTGCGAGCCTGGCGGCGCCGACGTGGCGCGCAGGAATCTCCGTCATCACACCGCACAAGCGTTGCGCGCGGCCGTCTTCGGTCACCACCGTCACACTGTCGCCTATCCATACCACACGGCCGTCGACGGCCAGCATGCGGTACTCGAAATAATGGCTGCGCAGATCGCCGACGGCCCGCGCGCAGTAGTCGACGGTAGCGGCGCGGTCGTCGGGATGGATGTGGTCGGCCCAGAAATGGGGGGCCAGCCATGCGGTGCGCGGATAGCCGAGCAGGTGCTCGGCCTGGGGACTGACGTAGATGAACTGGCCTAAATCCAGTTCGGCTTCCCACACCACGTTTTGAAGGCTGGCGAGCAGACGCTCGGCACGGGTGCTGTGTTCATCGTCGGTCGTTGTCGTCTTGCCAGACGTGACCTCCGTGCCGGCATCCTTTCCATTCCCCATCGCGGTAATTTATCCCCGTCACGAGGTACAGGGAAGCGGAGAATGCCGATGCCGAGGCGCGCGCGGAACGCGCCTCGGCACAGATGCGTGATTAGCCCATCAGCGGCTGCGCACCAAGCGCCCAGGCCGCGCACCGGTGTCGACCCCCGCGCGCAGCACCGCCTGGCCTTGCACATAGGTCGCCACGTAGCCTGTGACGCTTTGATCGAGCCGCGCCTGCGCGGCCGGCAGGTCATACACCATGCGCGGCCGGCCGCTGCCGAGGCGCGCCATATCGATGAGGTTGATGTCGGCGCGCAGACCGGCGGCGAGTCGACCTCTGTCCTTCATGCCGTACACCGCGGCGTTGTCGCTGGTCATTTTCTTGACCACGAATTCCAGCGGCATGTGCCTGGGGTCGTCCTTTTGATGATCGCGCACCCAGTGACTGAGCATGTAGGAATGCACGCCATAGTCGGCGATGAAGCGCACGTGCGCGCCGGCATCGGACAAACCCAGCACGCTGCGCGGGTGGCGCACCATGGCCTGCACGGCGTCGGTGTTGCCGTCGGCATAGCCGGTCAGGGCGTACATGAGAAAGGACTGGCCGTTATCGGCGAGCAACAGGTCATAGGCCACTTCCCACGGCGAGCGGCCTTCGCGCGCGGCAATCTTCGCCACGCTGTTGGTGGGGTCGGGGGTGTAATTGATGGGGCTGCCGGCCGGATAGGTGAAGTCCCACAGCGCCGGGTTCTTGTACAGCAGCGAGAAACCCTGGTCGTTCGGATCCTGTTCGGCGAGCAGACGCGCGCGAAAAGCAGGATCGCGCAGTCGTGCGTAGCGCGCGTCGAACGGCAGGTCGGCTATCTCCTGATAGCTCGGCATGAATTTCCACGGATGCTCGCCTTCGAAGCAGAACAGAATCGAGATCGGCCGGCCCGCGACCTGCGGAATGAGCGTGAGGCCGGCTTGCGCGGCATCGTCACAGGCGGCGAGCTGACGTCGCCATTGGGTCGAATCACCCAGCTGCTGCACCAGCAGGAACATGACCGCCGCGCCGGAATGCTCCGCCACCCGCCGCAGCATCGCCATTTCGCGATCGAGGCCGTCGCTGTCTTCACCGGCGACGCCGGCCAGCACGATCTCAACCAGGCCGCGGCCGCTGCTCTTGACCGCGCGCGCCAGCGCGATGAGTTCATCGTCGGCCGCGTAGGTGCCGGGCACCGGGCGACCGTCGAGCGCGATGTGCACCGGCGTGCGTGAGCTCGAAAAACCAAACGCGCCGGCGTCCATCGCTTCGCGCGTGAGGCGCGCCATGTGCTCGATGTCGGCGGCGGTGGCGTTTTCGTTGTCGGCGCCGCGCTTGTCCATCACATAGGCGCGCAGGGCGCCGTGGCTGAGCTGCGTGGCGATATCGATGGTGCGCGGCGTGCCATCGAGTACGTTCATGTATTCAGGAAAAGATTCCCAGGCCCACGGCAGACCGGCGCGCAGCGACACACCCGGAATGTCTTCCACGCCTTCCATGAGTTCGATGAGGAAATCATGGCGGTCGGGCTTGGCGGGTGCGAAACCGACACCGCAGTTGCCCATCATGAGGGTGGTGACGCCGTGGCTGACCGATTGCGTGAGCACCGGGTCCCAGGTTGCCTGGCCGTCGTAGTGGGTGTGGATGTCGACCCAGCCGGGCGTGACCAACAGGCCATCGGCGTTGACGGTGTCGGTGGCGCTGCCGAGATTGCGGCCGATGGCGGCAATCATGCCGTCCTTGATGGCGACGTCGGCGGTATGCGCGGCCGCGCCACTGCCATCGACCACCGTGCCACCTTGAATGAGGGTATCGAAACTTGCCATGCCTGCGTCTCCCCGGACGGCGACATGCACCGCCCACTGCCTGCGATTGGTGTACTCGAACGTGAGGTTCGAACGGGCCCGCGGCGCTGATCGGGTGCGTTGAGGCGGCGACGGGCTACCGGACTGTGGCCCAAGGTCCGCGGCTTTTCAATCCTGACTGAAGGAGTAGGTGCTGACGCTGACGCGCGCGCTCAGTATGCTGTGCGCCATGCCCCAGTGTGACGACAGCCTGCGCGCCCGCATCGCGCGCCATCTCGCCGCGTTCGAAGTGGTGCCGGGTGTCGGCGCCGCCAAGGCCGCGGCCGTGGCGCTGGCAGTGATCGATGAAGGTTATGGCGCCGATATGTCGGGCATGCCCAACCACGATGACTGGCAGTCGCGCGCCGCGCTGATCCTGACGCGCCGCTCGTCGAAGCTGCGCAATCATGCCGGCCAATGGGCCTTGCCCGGCGGCCGCGTCGATGCCGGTGAAAGTCCCGAGGACACGGCGCTGCGCGAGATGCGCGAGGAAGTCGGGCTGGCGCTCGATCACTCGGCGGTGATCGGGCGTCTCGATGATTTCGTCACGCGCTCGGGCTTCGCCATGACGCCGGTCGTGATCTGGGCCGGGCCGCAGCGCCACCTCTCGCCGAATCCCGACGAAGTCGATTCCATTCACCGTATTCCGGTCGTTGAATTCATGCGCGACGACGCGCCCATGCTCGAGCACTTGCCGGAAGCACAAACACCGGTGCTGCGCATGCCGGTAGGCGATTCATGGATAGCCGCGCCAACCGCCGCGATTCTCTACCAGTTCCGTGAAGTGTGTCTGTGCGGCCGCGCCACGCGTGTCGCCCATTACGAACAGCCGGCCTTCGCCTGGCGCTGAGTGCGCTGCCCAGCGCGAATACTCGAATGTCAGACTGAAGTCCGACCCACAAAAATCACGCGACCCAATTTGTCACTCATCGTTATCCAGCGCGCGTTGCTTGTACAACCACATCAAGCCGCTCTGGCCCTTGTCGGCATCGCCCTGCGCGATGAGTTGACGGTACATCTGCTGCACGAGCGCCGTGACCGGCATCGGTGACAGGGTTTCTCGGCCAAGATCGCAGGCGATATCGACATCCTTGACCATGATGGTGGCGTTGACTTCATTGACGTAGTCGGCGGCCGCCATGCGCCGCGCGTGATGTTGCAGCACCGCGGAATCGGCCCAGCCGCCGGCCAGGGCATCGGGCAGGCGCGCGGCGGCGACGCCGAAATTGGCGGCGTAGTTCAAGGCTTCGGCTGCCACCGCGATGTTGCCGCCGATCATCATCTGGTTGGCAATCTTGGTGGCTTGCCCGGCGCCGTGGCCGCCCATCAGCGTCACGCGCTGGCTGTAGTGGGCGAGCAGCGGCCGCACGCGATCCAGCACCGCCTCATCGCCACCGGCCATCACCACCAGCCGCCCTTGTTCGGCGCCTGTCACGCCACCGCTGACCGGCGCATCCAGCCACTGCATGCCGCAAGCCGCGTGAAGTTGCATGGCAAAACGCCGCGTCGCGAGCGGGTGAATGGTGGAGTGATCGAGCAGCACCGTGTCGCTACGCGCCGTGCTGGCGATGCCTTGCGCACCGAGCACCACTTGTTCGACCGCGACAGTGTCGGTCACACACAGCAGCACACAATCGCAGCTCGCGGCGAGTTCTGCCGGTGATGACAGCAGCACCGCGCCGGCATCGCGCCAGCGTGTGAGCTTGCGTGCGTCGCGGCCCCAGATGTGCAAATCATGGCCGGCGCTCTGCAAGCGCGTGGCGATGGCGCCGCCAAGCGCCCCGAGGCCGATGAACCCAATGCGCATGTCTGACATGAAGAACCTCGCGATGTATGCTCGACCACGCCTGGATTGTCACCAGCGACCCACACGCGTGCAAGGCACAGTGGGTTTTCATCGTTCAATCATTCATTGCAAGGGGAGCCAAACATGAGACTCGAAGGCAAGACAGCGGTCATCACCGGCGGCGCAAGTGGCATGGGGCGCGCGACCGTGCTGCGGTTCCTCGCCGAAGGCGCGAATGTCGTGATCGCCGACTTCAACGCGCAGACCGGCGCCGAGACCATGGAGATGGCGCAGGCGCAGGGTCATGCCGACCGCGCGCGCTTCATCAAGACCGACGTTGCCAGGGAAGCCGACATCGAAGCGATGCTGAAATGCGCGCTCGACAATTTCGGACGGCTCGACATCCTGTTCAACAATGCCGGCGTCGGCGGCGCCATCGGCCCCATCACCGAGATCACGGTCGAAGCTTTTGATTACACCTTCGACGTACTGGCCAAGAGCGTGTTTCTCGGCATGAAACACGGCGCGCGCATTTTCCAGAAGCAAGGCGACGGTGGCTGCATCATCAACACTGCGTCGATCGCGGGCCTGTCGGGCGATGCCGGCCCGATCATCTATGCCGCCGCCAAGGCTGCCGTCATCAGTCTCACCAAGGGCGCGGCGGTGGAACTCGCGCAGGACCGCATTCGCGTCAACGCCATTCTGCCCGGCCTCATCTTCACGCCGCTCGCGCACGGCGGCAAGGCCGAGAAGTTCGAACACATCTTCACCACTGGCCAGCCGTGGCCGGAAATGGGCGTGGGCGATCACATTGCCGGCGCGGCCTTGTTCCTGGCGACCGACGACGCGCGCTTCGTGACGGGCGAATCGCTGGTGGTCGACGGCGGCCTGACCGCCGCCGGCCCGGAGCTGTCCAAGCGCTTCAAGCAGAACTCCGGACGCGGCGCCGGCGTGGTCGGCATCACCAAGGGCTCGACCGGTGAAGCGGCGGAAGTGCGCAAGTTGTAACGCTCACGGCATGGGCGGAAACGGCATGGTTGCGTACGGCGATGGCGTGCCGCGCGGCACACGCGGGTCGCGTCCCCACTCGGCATAGCCGTCGGTCAGGGTAACGAGGAAGCTGACGAGGTCAGCTTCCTGCGCGGCGCTCAAGCCGAGCGCGCCCAGTTCGTCGCGGTTGACGTTGCGCGCGATCTCGGGCGCCGGCCACGCGCTGACGGCAAACCCCTTGGCATGGATATCGGCGATGCGCGGCAGCACGTCGCGGGTGTTATAGAAATGCACCACCTCGGCGAGTGTGTGCAGTACGCCGTTGTGCCCATAGGGCGCGGTCAGCGCGACGTTGCGCAGGCTCATGACCTTGTGTTTGCCGATATCGGCACCACTGGCGTCGCGTGCGCCGATATCGGCGCGTCCGCCCAGGCCGCGATTGGGCGCGGGGTTGCCGGGAATGTCGATGTTGCGCGGCAATCCGATGTTGTCGTAGCTGAAATCGGTGAACAACGGCGGCATCACACTGCCGTCGGGCGCGAAGGTCGGCGTGGCGGGATGGCAGGCCGCACAATTGCCCTGGCCGTTGAAGACCTCGAGACCGCGCTGCTCCGCAGCTGACAGCGTTGTCAGGCCCGCCAGGCTGTAGTCGAATTTCGACGTGAAACGATTGAACATCCGAGATTTCTCGAATGCGGCGATGGCGCGCGTCATGGCGTCGTAGGCGGCGTCGATGGCGCCCGAGCGCGGGTAGGGCTTGCGCGTGAGGATCTGGGCAAGGCTCAAGTCGAAGGCCTGCAGAAACAGGCGTTGGTATTCCTTGGACTCCTGCAGGCGGGCGACCACGCTGGCCTTGTCCGGCATCGCCATCTCGTGTGGATTGAGAAACGGCTCGGCGGCCTGCGCGGCGAGGTTGGTGGCGCGTCCGTTCCAGAATTGCCCGCCCATGTACAGGCCGTCGACGGCGTTCCAATGAAAGGGCGGACTGAAGGCCGCGTAGCCGACACTGGGCGCGTTGAGGACGCCTTGGCGGTTCTTCACCGAGCCGGCCGATACCGCGCTGCCGGTCAGGGTGTTGCGCGGGTCGATGAAGGCCGCCACCGTCGGCCGGCTCGGCGTCGCCTTGATGCGGGGCGGGGTGAGGGCGTGACAGCTAGCGCAGGACTGGTTGCGATTCAGCGACAGATTGGGGTCTGCATACAGGAGTGCGCCCAACTGCTCTTCACGCTTGGGTGGAATGACGGTGGCGGTGGCGGCCTTGACCATTTGCAGGCGCGTTTGCGCCAGGGCCAGTCGCGCCAGACGTTCGTCGCGCGCCAGTGTGTCACGTGCCGTGACCGGCGCCGTTGCAGACATGAGCAGTGCGCCAACCGCGAAAGCGAGCGCCGGCTTGAAATGCAGCATGGATAAGTCCCGAGGTCGGAGTCGCGGCGTGTGGCGTCCTGGCGCGCGGCGCGAGCAAACACAAGCACGATGTCAGCAGCCCTGGCATCGAAGATTATAAATGAGAATAATTCGCAAATGAGAATAAATCGCAAATATGACGCGCGCAAGTCCCTCTGTCGCTGACCGACGGCTTGTGCGTGGCGAGGGGATACGGGTTAGCGGCGCGGCAGGGCGCCGCGCATGGAGGGAATAGATGCGCGCGCAGCGGCCGTTGCCGTGCCGACAACGGCCGCCGACGGCGCGCTTACTGGCCGGTGAAGCGGGTCTTGCGCTTCTCGACGAACGCCGTCACGCCTTCACGGAAGTCGGCGCGCGTGGCGCAGTCGGCAAAGGTCTCGGCTTCGAGCTGCAGCTGCGCCTCGAATTCGTTTTCCAGCGAGCGATAGAGCAGGCGCTTGGTATTGCCGTAGACGTGGGTCGGGCCGTTGGCGAGGCGCTGGGCGAGCTTGCTCGTCTCGGCGGCGAGCTCGGCGGCCGGCACCACGAAGTTGATCATGCCCATGTCGGCCGCCGCCTGGGCGCCGAAACGATCGCCGAGCAGGGCGATTTCCATGGCCTTCTTGATGCCCACCGCGCGCGGCAGGTGAAAGCTCGCCGAGCCGTCCGGGCTGGTGCCGATGTGGCAATAGGCGAGGGTGAAGAAGGCGTTGTCGGCGGCGATCACGAGGTCGGCGGCCAGCGCCATGCTGACCCCGGCGCCGGCGGCGGCGCCCGCCACGCTGGCGATGATCGGTTTATTCATGCGCCGCATGGTGTACATGATCGGATGCAGGTCATGGATGCGGTTCATGAACTCGGCGCGCAGCTTGTCGGTCGGCTGGTCGATTTTGGTCGCCATGTTCTTGACGTCGCCACCGGCCATGAAGTTGTCGCCGGCGCCCTGCATCACCACACAGCGGACGGTCGGGTCGTATTCGACGGCCTGCAGGGCGTCGCGCAGCATGGCGCGCAGTTCGAGGCTGAGCGCATTGCGCGCCTCGGGGCGGTTGAAGGTCAGGGTGGCGATGGAGTCTTTGATGTCTACAAGCAAGTCCGGCACGGTGGTGTCCTCGATTCAGGGAAGGGGGACATGTATGCGAAATCCTCCCGTGCGTCAAAGATTGTGCGCGCGGCCGGGCCGCATCGCGCGGCGCCGCGCTGCGTGGCAAGCTGCGCGCCGGACGGGAACTTTGCCGTGCCGCCGGTGCAACCCCCATCAACATCCCGTGTGAACCGCCGAGTCCATGTCCCCGACCGATGCCGAACTGCTTCAGCGCATGCAACGCGGCGACGGCGAGGCCTTCAGCGCGCTGTATCAGCGCCACCAGCAGCGGGTGTATCGATTCGCGAGTCTCTATAGCGGCGTCGATGGGGTGGCTGCAGACATCACCCAGGAGGTGTTCATGCACCTCATCGACAACCACAGCTTCGACCCCGCCCAGGGTGAGCTGCGCGCCTACCTGCTCGGCATGGCGCGCAACCTGCTGCGTCGCCATTGGCGCGACGCGCAGCGCTTCGAAGCCTTGCCCGAGGAGGATGAAGGGCCGCTGCGCGAGTCGCTGGTCGAGCATCTCGAGCCCTCGATGCTGGTGTGCCGTGCGCAGCAGCATGGCGGCCTGCGCGCCGCCATCTTCGCGCTGCCGTCGTACTACCGTGAAGTCATGATCCTGTGTGAATTGGAAGAGTTGGATTATCTGGAAGCCGCGCGCATTCTCGAAGTGCCGATAGGCACGGTGCGTTCGCGGCTCAATCGCGCGCGCAAGGCGCTGTGCGTGGCCATGGGGGCGAAGGCGACGGCCAATGCGCCCGTCAGTGACAGAGGTGAAAGTTATGAACTGCGCGCAGTTTGAATGGCGGGTGGTGGATATCGCGGCCGGCCGCGTCGACGCGGGCGCCGATGCGCGTGCTCATCTGGCGCGTTGCGAGCGTTGCCGCACGCGGCTCAATGCCGAGCGGCGTCTGACTGCCGGTCTGCGCGACATCAAGATCGCGGTGTCGGCACTGACGGCGCCGGCCGCGGTGGAACAGGCCCTGCTGGCGCGCTTGCGCGCGCAAGGCGCAACGAGCGCTGCGCCGATGCCGCTGCGGCAGCGCTGGCAGCAACGCATTGCGCCGCTCGCGATGGCCGCGTCGGTGCTGGCGCTGCTGGGCGTGGTGCTCATGCACGCGGCGCGTGACGGCGTGCTGCACGGCGGTGCGCCACTTGCGCGCATGGCGCATCCCGAGGTTGCAACGCCGTTTTATCCGGTCTATATGAGCGGCGCGGCGGTGGCCGGCGCACGCGGCGTGGTGCGGGTGCGCGTGCCGCGCGCGACCCTCGCGGTGTTCGGCCTGCCCTATAACCCGCGGCGCGCGACCGATCCGATCAGCGCCGACCTGGTGGTCGACAACGGTGGCATGGTCACCGCGCTGCGCTTCGTGCAGTAGCGCGGTCCGGCGTACAGGAGAGACAACGATGAACAATTCCATCCCGACCGCACTCATGGCCACGGTGATGACCATGGCGATGGTCACGGCGGTACAGGCGCAGGACGTCATGACCATCGGCGCCGACCGCCTCGATGCGATGGCCGTCGGCAGCGAGAAAATGGCCGAGCCGGCGATGATGATGGCGGCGCCGCCACCCTTGCCGCTGGCGGGTGGCGACACCATGAGCTTCATGCAGTTCGAAATGGCCGGCCCCGCCGAAGTGGTGGCCGGCAAGCCCTACGCGGCCAGGCTCACGGTTGAAGTCGTGCAGCCGCTGGTCGACGGCAACAGCATCACCGTCGAGCATCATTCACGCGTTTATCGTGATGCCGAAGGGCGCACGCGCCGCGACGATGAGTTGGGTATTGGTGGTGTGGTGCAGCACAGCGTGTTGATTGCCGACCCGGTGGCCGGCGCCAGCTTCACACTCGATCCGGCACGCCGTATCGCGCAGCGTTTGCCGCAGGCCGCACCGCGCGGCGCGCAGGTGGCTTTCGCGCAGGACGTCAACATCACCCCGCGTGGCGCCAGCAGCAGTTTCGATGTGAACCTGCCGTCGCCGCTCGCCACCGACAAACCCGTGCCGCTGGATGCCGCGCTGCATCCGGCCGCGGCTGCGAATTTCTCCGCGGACACGCCCATCAAGCTGCCTTTCCCCGGCGATCCGCACAGCGTCGGCCTGGGCGAAAAGACCATCGAAGGGGTGCGCGTCACCGGCACCCGCACCACGGTCGTGATTCCGGCTGCCGCCATCGGCAATCGTGCGCCGATAGAAATCGTTACCGAGCAATGGTTCAGCCCGGAGCTCAATGTGGTGATGCTGAGCGAGCACCGCGATCCGCGCCTCGGCGAAACCCGTTACCGTCTGCATGACATTTCGCGCAGCGCGCCCGACGCCGCACTGTTCCGCGTGCCTGAGGGCTATACGGTCAGCGACGGCGGGCCGGCACTGCCGCGCTGATCCCGGCGCCACGCATCAGAACTGCTGGTGCGCGCTCAGCAGGAAGTGCAGGCCGGCATCCTGCAGATCGCTGCCGGTATCGGCCACGTGACGTCGCACGCCGCCCCACATGATCTCGGCGCGGGTATCGGCGCCCATCTCCCAGCGTAGGCCGGGGCCCGCCGCCAGCAGGGTGCGGGGCCTGTCGAATTCATCGAGACGGTCGTCACCGAGATTCCAGGCGCGTCCCGCGTCGACGAATAACACCAGGCTGAGTTGCCCGTCATCCGCGCGCCGCGCAAGGCCGGGCACCGCCAGCCGCGTCAGCGGCCAGCGATATTCCACACTGCTTGACCAGCCTTCGTCGCGCACGAAGCGTGAACGGCGATAGCCGCGCACGGAATTGACGCCCCCTAAGGAAAATTTTTCCAGCGGCAACAGGCCGTCGTTGCTGAGCTGCGCTTCGCCGCGCGCATACAGAGAACCGGCGCGCGGGCCGAAGCTGTGCAGCCATTGCATGGACAGGTAGCCACTGTGAAATTGCGAATCCGGCAGCGCACTGCCATGCACGGTCGCGCCGAGCGCGCCGATGCCGGCCGACCACACCGCGCGTGCGCTGAACGAATCCCTGGCAAAGCTTTGCCGCCAGGTCAGACCGAGACGCGCGACACGCACATCGGCCTTGCCATTGCTGACGCCGGGGCTGAAGGAAAACGGCAGACCGAGCAGGGTTGATTCGCTGTGCTTGCCGACCAGGTTGAAACCCAACTGCAACTGGCGCCGTGGGTCACGCCACAGGGTCTGGTTCACACCCAGGTCGAGCGCGCTGCTACGGGTTTGGGCGCCCAGCACGTCGAACTGCTCTTCCACAAGTTGCGACTCGGCGCGGAAATAGCGCAGCGACAGTTCCGGGCCGCGCGCTGACCACGGCAGGTTGATGCGAAAGTCGAGATCGTTCAGGCCGCTGGCGAGGCCAAGCGTGAAGTCGACGGTGTCACCGTGACCAAAAATATTGTGCGCGCTGCCGTCAATCGCACCGCGCGTTCCGCCGACGGCGGGTGCGCGATCATTGGCGACGCGCACGCCGGCGGTGTAGCGCGTGCCTTCCTCGACTGTCACCACCAGCACCGCGCCGCCGGCCCGCGTGCCCGGCGTCAATTCGGCGCTGAGGTTGGCGATGCCGCGCTCCTGCATCAATAGACGCAGGTTGGCATTGAGCAGGGCGACGTTGAGCGGTGTGGTGAGTCCGACCTGCAGGCGCTGCGCGATATAGGCCGGGTCGAGCGCATGGGCGCCGTTGACCACGATTTTTTCCAGCGTGCCTTCCACCACTTCGACCCGCAGCCGGCCGGCATCGAGATCCTGATCCGGCAGACTCACGCGCGAGGTCGAGTAGCCGGCCTGCAGATAGACCTGGGTCAATCGTTGCAGCAGCGCCTGCAGATCGGCGTCCGCCAGGTGCTGGCCGATGAAGGGCGCGGCGACGCTCAGCAGTTGCGCGTCGGAGAACACGCTGTTGCCGGCGAACTCAAGTTCGCGCAGCAGCAGGCGTGCGTGGCTGTGCGTGCCGGTGTCGGCCGGCGGTGCGGCAAGCACACTCTGCGCGCCGCCCAGCGTCAGCAGCGTCGCCCACAGCCAGGCGCGCCACGCGGTGCGGACGGTGGAGCTGACGACAAGGATCATCGGGACATGGAGGCTGAAGGGTTTGGACCCGCTCTAAACGCAAACGCCCCACCCCGCAGTGGGGTGGGGCGTGCAGTATGCCCGCTTTCAAGCGGCCTGCGCGTGCGCGCAGGCCACCGGACTCAGCGCAGGTGACCGTCCCGGATCACGTTGACAGCACCGGCATTGGCGGTGGTGACCACCGCCGGCTCGGCGCTTGCCGTCAGCGGCTGCACGGCATCGTCATCATTGAGTTCGGCCTCGGTGGCGCCCAACTGCTCGGACACGCCGATGGCGCCGCTCAACTCGGCGCTGACATTCATGGTCGGCTCGGGGGCGCCGAACTCCATGATGCGCGGATCGACTTCCTCGCCACCCTTCTGCACGGCGCCGGGCGGCATGTCTGCCACGTTCCAGCACATCATGCCGCACTCGTCGACCGGCGCCGGATCTTCGACCGCCACCGGTTCGGCCACCGGCTCATCGACGGCCAGCGGTTCGTCAGCGGCTGGCGGGGTGTCGATGGTGCGCGGCTCGTCCACTGGCGCAGGTTCATCCACCGCCGCCGGTTCTTCCGCCACCGTCACCTCGCCGACGCCATCGCCTGCCACGCCGACCACCGACACATCGGTCGCAAGCGCGTCAACCTCGGCCGCCGGCTGCACCACCGGCGCTTCCGCCACCGCTTCGTCGGCGAAGCTCGACGTTGTGCCGAACACCAGCGCCAGCGCAGTGGCCAGCGCCGCGCAACGCAAATTAAAAGCATCCTTGTTCATTTCTCTCAACCCTCTTGCATGGTTTCGCGAATCATCACCCGCGGCCGGCCTCGACATGCTGTGGGTTTGTCGAGGGCGCCGGACAGTGCTCGCGCTGGAAAGACTACGGAGCGGGCGTCTGCACCGCCATCCCGCAATTGCTGATCGGCAGGCCGTCGCCGGCTTTGCTGCTGGCGCCGAACAGGCGCGCCCGCGCGGCAACGTTTTCCACTGGAAAGAAAATCTCCGCCGTCAGTTCACCATCGTCACGGAGCTCGCCAAGGCGGTGGAAGGCCGGCACGTCGCGCATGCGTGTGCCGGACTGCGGATACCAGTGCCAGCGCACCGCGCCATGGGCTTGCTCGAGCGCGGCGAGCGTGCCGCGAAACTGGAACACGGCGTAGTCACCGGCGGCCAGACGCTTGCGCACCAGTTCGCCATGCGGCGGCAGGGTGATGTCGACGCAGGCGTCGTAGCGGCGTCTTTCGCTCGGCGTCAGTTCCGGGCTGTCGCAGGGGATGCCGATGAGGGTGCGCGGCGCGCCACCGGCGTTGTCGCGCAGCAGCTCACGCACGGCCGCCCACGCCGCCGGCGCGGCGCTGTGCTGGGCGCCGTAACGGCGCAGGGCCAGCAGGTCCTGCGCGGGCAGCGTGCGGTATTGGAGATCAGCGGGCATGTAGCTCGCGCAATGCGTGCGGCGGGCGTTAAGGCGTTGAGCCAGGTCGCGTGGACTGTGACCGAACTGGCGGCGAAACGCGCGTGCAAATGCCGACGAACTGGAATAGCCCGACATCACGCTCGAGGCCGTCACCGAGGCGCCGTCCAGCAGCATGCGCAGCGCGGCGCGCTCGAGCGTGCGTCTGCGCACGTAAGCCGACACTGACTCGCCGAGATAACTCGACATCACGCGATGAAAATGGAATGGCGAGATGCTCGCCAGCGCCGACAGGAATTCGACGTCGCTGGTGTCGCCGGGATGGGCGTCGATGTACTCCAGCACGTATTCCAGGCGCGCCGCACGACGCTGTCTTGCGCTTGCGTTCAAGCCTACCCCCAAGTGTTCGCTTCTTGTTCTGGTCCGGCGCCTGGGCGCTGGCTTGCGAACTATTCGTCGCGTGGCCGGCGAGAGTTCCCGTGAATTGAAAAAAAGTGCGTCGGCCGCGTGGGGGCGGGCAACAGAATGTGGTGTGGCTCGCAAAAGTCGCGTGCTGATCGTTAAGAACGGTGTAAGCGCAGCCTTGGCCCTGTTGCCTTGCGGCGCGCTGTCGACAATCCACTCCACGAGCACACGCCGTGCCCGCGACGACCGCGAAGCTGACTCAAGCTTCGCCGCGTCAGGTCAACACAGGAACCGACGAGCCATGGCCACCACGCATTCTTACCCGAGCAGCCTCACGACCACCGTGCCGCGCCTGCTGCTCTTGCTGGCGCTGGTAATAGGCACCGGCATCGCGCAGGCCACGCCCGTGCATTACCGCTTTGATCTCGGCAGCGCCGGCGCCGGCGAATTCACCATCAAGTACAACGCCAGCGCGTCCGTGGTCGACGTCACCGAGCTCAGCGCCTTCCGCTGGAACGTGAGTGGCGTTGGTGTATTCGATCTCGCCGATCTCAAGACTTTCAGTTTCAGCAACTGGAGCCCGCTGCTCGGCGCGATGCCCAACAACAGCGGCTGGGTGTCTTTAGGTTTTGTGCTGAAACCTTCGGCCTTGAGCGACCGCGGCGTGGCCTGCGTGACCTGCTTCACGACTGTGCAGATGCCGGTGCCCGGCGCCAGCGCGCCGGGCGCTGAAGCGCGCACCCGCATTCGCGCCGCCGGCTCACCCTGCGGCGCCAATCTGTGCGTCGGCCAGTCGCCGCGCCTGACGCTGGTGCCGGAGCCGAACGCGCTGTCACTGGCAACGCTGGCCCTGGCGGCACTGCCGCTGCTCAAGCGTCGCGCGCGTCGCGGCTGAAACGGCGGCGCGCCGCCGCCGTCATTGCATGAGTCGAATCTTGAGCGCGAGCTCAATCTCAAGACGCAGATCGCCGCGACTCGGGTCGCGGCCAAACGCTTCACGCAACTGCTGCACGCGATACTTGACGGTGTTCTGATGCACGCCGAGCTGGCGCGCCACCGCCGCCAGGTTGAAGTTGTGGCCGAGCAGCGCGGCCAAGGTTTCCAGCAGCGCGCCACGACCGCCACCACGACTGTCGGCGCGCAGCACCGGACCCAGCACCTCATTGACGAAGGCCGTGTGGTCGCGCGGCTGGTTGCCGCCGAGCAGCAGGCGGTAGACGCCCAGCTCCTCGAATTTCAAAGTCGCATTCTTCTGCGGCAGACGCTCCAGCGCGCGCAATGCCTGTTCGGCGCTCTTCAATGACAGAGCGAGTTGCGCGGCGTCGCTTTCCGCGCGACCGATGCCGATGCGCACACGCACCGGCGCCGGCAAACCCTCGATGCTGTCGAGCGCCTGCTGCAGGCGCCGCACCTGGCTGCGCTCCGTGACGCGCTCGGTGCTGCTTTCGTCGGCAATGATCACCAGGTGCTCGCGCCAATGCAGCAGGCGCAGCCGTGAGCGCAGGCTGCCGAGGCTGCGCTCCAGGGCTTCGCGCAACAGCGTGCCGTGACTCAAGGCCGGCGCCACGTCAGTGGCCGGCGTCGCGCGCAATTCCAGCAGCAGCACCCGCCATGGTCCGCGCCCCGTGATATCGAGCCGCGCAAGCAGACGTTGCGCGTGTTCACTGCTCACCGCCGCGTCGAACAGTTCCAGCAGTGCGGCGTTGGCAACCTGGTTGGCGACCGCCGCCAGCGCGCGTTGATGGAGAAATTCCAGCGCCAGCAGGCTCGCGCCCTGTTCGGCGGCGCGCGTTTCCACGTCGTCCAGCGGCGCACCGTCGAGCGCCAGCAGCAGTGTGCCGGTGCGCTCGGCGGCGAGCGTGATGGCGATCGCCGCCACCGCCAGCGGTGGCGCGGCCGGCAGCGTCAGCTGCACCGCGCGACCATCACGCAAGGCATGCTCGCCCAGACCATGGGCGACCTGCGCCGGATCCAGCGGCCAGGCGTGGGACGCGAGCGGGCGACGCAGGTTGTCGAGCAGCAGCAGGGGCCGATTGAGGGCGCCGTGCAATACCGCGCACAGCGCTTCGACACCGGCCGCGCGTTGCTGCGCGGCCAGCAGTCGTTCGTGCAGATCCTGACCGCGCGCCAGGTGCTGGCGCTTGCGCGCCACACTGCGTTCGAGGTTGACCAGTTCCAGGGTGGCCGCCAACAGCGGCGCGAGCCGCGTCAGCAGCGCGCAATCGTCGTCGCTGAAGTCGCCGCTGCGCTTGTTGATGGCATGGAAGATACCGAGTGTGCGGTCACGCAGCACCAGCGGCACGGTCAGCGTGTTGTGGGTATCGAACAGGCGCACGAAGCGTTGAATGAAGCGCGGGTCGTGCTGTGCATCGTTGGCGATGCTCGGTTGGCGCGACTTAAAGACGCGCGCGGCATTGCCGCCGTCGGCCACGCGCACGCGATAGCGCGACACCACTTCCTCGGCCTGCACGCCGAAAGCCGGCGCCTGCAGCACCAGCTCATCACTGTCGGCATCGAAACGCATGAAGCCGCCGCCACTGGCGTCGATGGCGGCGCAGGCGTGTTCGATGACCGCGCCCAGCCATTGGGTGTGTTCGCCGGCCGTGGCCAGCGCCGCGCCAATCGCAGCAAGCGCGGCGGCGGCGCGTTCACCGCTAGTCGTGGCAGGGCGGGCGACAGCGGCAGGGCGGCGGCGTGAGGGCGCGGCTTTGGCCATGACGGGGTGAAATTACGGATAATCGGACAGCAATTTAACCACGGCTTTGTCCGAATCGGACATGGTTTCGCGACTGGCGAGCTTCTACCTTTGCGCCCAACACCTCGCGCGGCCAAGCACCGCGGGGGACGAGTCCGGCGCCACGCGGCGCCCCAAAGGGGAGATAGGCCTGTGTTGTGTATCGATGTCGATACTGGCGGCACCATGACCGATACCTTGGTGAGTGGCGGCGCCGCGCCGCTGCTGATCAAGGTCGAGTCGACGCCGCATGATGTCACCGTATCCTTCATGCAGAGTCTGGAAGCCGCGGCGGCGGCCGCCGGCTTTCGCGACCTGACAAGTTTTCTCGACGAGGTCAGGCTCATCCGCTGGACCTCGACCCTGACCTCCAACGTGCTCGCGCAGCGCAAGGGCCCCAAGCTTGGCCTCATCGTGTCGCCGGGCTACGAGGACAGCCTCTATGCCGACGACCCGCAGGCCACCGCCGCGGTCATGCCGTCGCTGATCAAACGCGAATTCGTCAGCAGCCTGCCGGACAGCGCCGGTCGCGCCGAGATCGTCGCGACCCTGAAGTCGCTCATCGACCAAGGCATACGGCGCGTGAACATTTCGCTCAAGGGCGCGTTTCCGAATGGTGCGCGCGAGCAGGAAGTCATACGCATCATCGGCGAGCAGTTTCCCGATCACTTCCTGGGCTCGGTGCCGGCGCTGGCCGGCAGTGAAATGCTGATGCGGCCCGACGACATGTCGCGCACCTACTACGCGCTGATCAATGCCTACGTGCATAACGCGCTGGCCAATTCGCTGTTCAAGGCCGAAGACCAGGTCAAGGTCGAGCACCAGTGGAAGGGCGACATCCTGGTCGGTCATCTGAACGGCGGTGTGGCGCGCATCGGCAAGACCAAGGCGGTCGACACCATCGAGTCCGGCCCCTTGTTCGGCACCCATGCCTCGGCCCATGTGGCGTCGCGCGCCAAGCTCAAGAAAGTGCTGGCCATGGACATCGGCGGCACCACCGGCAAGGCCAGCGCGATCACCAACGGCCGCATCGAGATGCGGCCTGAGGGCAACATCTTCGGCATTCCGGTGCGCACCGCCATGCCCATCCTGCGCTCCAACGCCCTCGGCGGTGGCAGCGTGGCCAAGGCCAGTGGCGGTCAGGTGACGCTCGGGCCGGAAAGCATGGGCGCGGCGCCGGGGCCGGCCTGCTATGGCCTGGGCGGCAACAACGCGACCCTGACCGACGCCCTCGTGGTGCTCGGCGTGCTGTCGCCGACCGCCTTCCTGAACGGTCGCCGCGTGCTCGACGTCGACAAGGCGCGCGCCGCCATCACCCGTCATGTCGCCGAGCCGCTGGCCGTCGATGTGGTCGAAGCGGCGCGCCGCGTGCGCGCCACCGCCGTCGAGATGATGGCGACCCTGGCCCGCGATACGGCGGCCGAAGCGGGCTGGAAGAATCACAAGGGCGTAGAGCTCTTTGCCTACGGCGGCAACGGCCCGCTGTTCGGCACGGCGGTGGCCGAGGCCCTCGGTGTGGAACGTGTGCATCTGTTCGCGCTCGGCACGGTGTTCAGCGCTTTCGGCTCCGCCATCTCCGATGTGTTGCATGTCTACGAGTGCGCGATCAGTGGCGGCGCGGCGAACGTGCGCGATGCCGGTCTTGAACTGCTTGCCCAGGCGCGCCGCGATCTGGCCGGTGAAGGCTTCGACGCTGCCGCCGCGCGCTACGAGTGGACGCTGGAAAACGCTGCACGCAAGCAGGTGAGCGGTCGTGGCACCAGCGCCGCGGCCCTCGACAAGCTCGCCGCGCGTCTGCCCGACGCGAGCTTGCTCAAGCTGGACGCACGCTTTGCCTTGGGCGAAGTGGCGCTGCCCGAATACCCAGAGACACCTGCGCCGCACGCGGCGGAACATCGCGCTTCGCCACTGGCGGCGGCGCCGGGCCTGCCGGTCTATCAGCACGAGAGTCTCGCCGGCCATGCCGTCAGCGGGCCGTGCGTGGTGGACGGCGGCACCTTCACCTGGCTCATCGAAGCCGGCTGGACATTGGCCATCGACAAACACGGCGATGCCGTGGCGACGCGGGGGACCAAGGCATGAGCACGCTACTGCACATAGGCGACAACCTGACGCTCGCCATCGAAAGCGAACGCTGGATGTGTGGCAAATGCGGCCACGACATCGGCTCGGCGCGCGACAACGTCAAGCGCGGGCTGTTGGTCGGCGAACGCGACCCGGCCGAGATTCATCGGCCCTTGATCAAGGGCAACTACACTTTCTCGCCCAACCCGGCGTGGATACGCATTCTCGAGTTCTACTGCCCCGGCTGCGGCACGCAGCTCGAGACCGAGTATCTGCCGCCCGGTCATCCCATCACTCACACCACCGAGATAGATCTCGATGCCTTGAAGGCGCGCCTCGCCGCCGGTGAGGTAGTGGTGGTCGACGGCCATCTGCTGCCGGCAGAGGAGGTCAAGGCATGAGAAGCGTGGATATCGACGTCGGCGGCACCTTCACTGACCTGGTGCTGACCTTTGACGAGAAACGCGTGATCGCGAAATCGCCGACCACGCCTTATGACCTCTCGGTGTGCTTTCTGAACGTGCTGGAAGACGGCGCCGATCAGCTCGAGATGGATGTCGAGCAACTGCTGCCGCAAATCGAAGTGGTGCGCTACTCGACCACGGTGGCCATGAATCGCCTCATCGAGCGACGCGGTCCGCGCCTGGGGCTCATGACCACCGAAGGCCATGAAGACGCCATTCTCATCGGCCGTGGCGCGCAATGGTGCGACGGCCTGCGTATCAGCGAGCGACGCAACCTCGCCGTGCAGCACAAGCCCACGCCATTGGTCTCACCGGAACTTATCGCCGGCATCAAGGAGCGCGTCGATTCCAATGGCCGCATCATGCGCGCGCTCGATGAAGACGACGTGCGCGTCAAGTTGCGACGTCTCATCGACAACGGCGCGCGCGCCATCGCGGTGTCGCTGCTGTGGTCGTTCGCCAATCCGGCGCACGAAAAGCGCGTGCGCGAAATCATCCGCGAGGAATACAAGGGCTACCACGTCGGCTACCTGCCGGTGGTGCTGTCCCATGAAGTGGTGGGCAAGGTCGGTGAATACGAACGCACCATGACCGCCATCCTCGACGCCTACCTGCAGCGTTCCATCAAGCTCGAAATGGAAGCGACCTGGGATCAGCTGCGCGAGAAGGGCTACAAGGGCACTTTCCTTTTGACCCACAACACCGGCGGCAGCGCCGAGATGTTCAAGACCACCGCCTCGCGCACCTATAACGGCGGGCCGATCTCGGGCCTCATGGGCTCGTATCACCTGGGTCGAGCGCTCGGCTACAAGAACGTGATCGCGTCCGACGTCGGCGGCACCAGCTTCGACGTCGGCATGGTGGTCGATGCCGGCGTGCGCTCCTACGAATTCCGCCCGGTCATCGATCGCTGGATGGTCGGCATCACCATGCTGCAGACCACCACCATGGGCGCCGGCGGCGGCTCGATTGCATCCATCAACGCGCTCCTGAATCGCCTCGAAGTCGGACCGCGCAGCGCCGGCGCCATGCCAGGGCCGGTGTGCTATGACCTGGGCGGCGTCGAACCGACGGTGACCGATGCCGATGTGGTGTTGGGCTATATCTCGCCCGACAACTACTTCTCCGGGCGCATGCCGCTCAATGCAAAAAAAGCGCGTGCGGCGATAGAGGAGAAGATTGCACAGCCGCTGGCCATCTCGGTCGATGAAGCGGCGGCCATGATCCGCAACATCGTCGAAGAGAACATGGCCTCGGCCATCAAGCGCGAAGTGCATCTGCGTGGTTATCACCCCGAAGACTTCGCCATCTTCGCCTTCGGCGGCGGCGGCCCGACCCACGTGGCGGGCTATCGCGCCGACGTGCCAGTGGCGGTGATCTTCCCGCAGGCGCCGGTGTTCTGTGCACTCGGTTCGTCGGTGATGGACATCATGCATGTCTACGAGGTATCCAAGCGCATGGTGTTCATGGCGCCGGCCACGGAAGCCTTGT
Organism: Gammaproteobacteria bacterium; assembly: GCA_020849475.1. Classification (GTDB taxonomy): domain Bacteria; phylum Pseudomonadota; class Gammaproteobacteria; genus JADJYF01. Next base: position 13,376 of record JADLGE010000022.1, on the reverse strand, counting down.
CGAGCGACTACGCAGGCTTCAACGAAGCGGTGCAGGGCTTGATGGAGCAGGCGCGCATCGACATCGCGGCCGAAGGCTTTGCCCTCGACAGCATCATTTTCCAGGTCGAACTCGACATGCTCTACGGTGGCCAGGTGCACGTGAAACGCGTGTCCTCGCCCCATGTGCAGGTTGAGAACGCGGCGCAGATGCAGGACATCTATGACGCCTTCGAAGCGGAATTCTCGGCCGCCTTCAGTCCGCACGTGGTGAACAAGCCGGGCGGCGTGTATCTCGACAACATCGTGCTCAAGGCCACGGTGCCGACCGAGAAGATGGCGATGCCGGAATATCCCTTGCAGGCGCCCGACGCCAGCGCCGCGCGCACCGGTGAGCGTGAGGCCTACTGGCCGGAGCTGCGCCAGCGGGTGATGACCACCGTCTACAAATTCGAAGCCATGCAGCCCGGCCATCGCATCGAGGGGCCGTCGCTGGTCGAGGCGGAATTCACCACGCTGGTGGTGCCACCGGGGCAGGTGTTCCACATCGACAGCCGTGGTTTGGGCATTCTTGAATATACGAAGGGAGGAGCACAGGCATGAGCATCCCGACACTCGCGGAAAAGCTGCAAGCGCTGAAGGTCACCACCGCCAGCGCCTATGAGCGCGACTGCGCTGACAAGGTCACGCGCGGCGCCTACGAAATCGCCGTGCAACGCACTGCCGACATCCTCGATGAAGGCTATGAGATTTTCATGCGTTCGTCGCGCAGCTCGATGGGCGTGGCGGGCGATTCCATCGTCGCCATGTTCAATGCGGCGGGCGATCTGGTGAACGCCTCGGCGGGCACCTATCTGCATGCCATCATTCCGCCCATCATCATCAAGTACATCCTGTCGCGCTACCAGGAAAACCCCGGCATCTTCGACGGCGACATCTTCTACACCAACGACGCGCTCTACGGCGGCATCCACAATCCGGACCAGGTGGCCATCACGCCGGTATTCTTCGACGGCAAGCTGGTGGCATGGACGGCGGCGCTGTCCCATACCACCGAGACCGGCGCCAAGGAGCCGGGTGGCATGCCGGTATCGGCCACTTCGCGCTTCGAGGAAGGCATGAACCTGCCGCCGATGAAAATCGGTCAGAACTTCCGTATCAACAACGACATCATCGAACTGTTCCGCGCTTTCGGCATTCGCGCCGAGGCCAACGTGACGGTGGATCTGAAAGCGCGTGTGACCACCGCCGACCGTGTGCGCACGCGCATTGTCGAGATGTGCGCACGTGAAGGCGTGGACTTCGTGACCGGCCTGTTCCGGCGCATGCTGGACGAAGCCGAGGCCGGTTCGCGCAAGCGTTTGCTGGGCTGGCCCGATGGCATCTATCGCTGCGTGACGTTCTCCGACGCCGCCGGCAACCTGCGCGGACTCATGCGCAACTGCTGCATGACCATGACCAAGAAAGGCGATGGCTTGCTCATAGATTTCACCGGCACCAGCCCCGAGAATCTTTCCAGCTACAACGCCCATCCGCAGGCGGTGATCGGCCACCTCGCCAATTACATCTACGAGTACGTGTTCCACGACCTGCCGATCTCGAGCGCGACCTTCGCGCCCATCGACTTCGTGTTTCCAGAGGCGAGCTGCCTGTCGCCGACCGACCGCGCCGCGACCAGCAACTCGGTGATGATCTGCACTGGCGCCATGAGTGCGGTGGCGAACTGCATTTCGCGCGCACGCTATCCGACCTATGAGTGGAAGCAGTCGACGGCCTCCATGGGCAACGGTGGCAACGCCACCGTCATCGCCGGTCTTTCGCAATGGCAGCAGCCCTTCGCCGACATGATTGCCTACCCCATCAACACCGAAGGGCAGGGTGCGCGCTCGTGTTGTGACGGCATGGATGCCTATGGCTTTCCGTGGTGCGCATTTGGCCGTGCGCCGGACGTCGAATCCATCGAGAACGAATTCCCGATGATCATTCCGTTTTCGCAGCACTGGCCGGATTCCGGCGGCCACGGCAAATACCGCGGCGGCTGTGGCACCGCGCAGTTCTGGGCCGCCCATCACGTGCCGGCGCTGTACTTCATGGCCATCGCCGACAACAGCACCATCCAGACGCCGCAGCCGATCTTCGGCGGCTACGCGCCGCCGACCGTGCCGGGCCTGTCCTTGCAGGGCACCAAGGTCAGCGAACTGTTGGGTGCGCTCGCCGACAAGAAGCTCGACTTCGAAAGCCTCGTCAACGGCAAGTTCGGCAAGCTGGTGGCAGAGCCGTTCGGGCGCAGCACGCGCGTCATCAACGGCGATGAGACCGTCACCATTGGTTTGTCCACCGGCGGCGCCGGCTTTGGCGACCCGATGGAGCGCGACCCGGCCGGCGTCGAACGGGATCTGAAAGCGGGCCTCGTATCGAACTGGAGCGCGCGCCATGTCTATCGCGTGGAGTGGGATGCGAAGAAGCAGCGCGTCGACCTGGAAGCGACCGCGACCATGCGCCACGAAGCGCGCAAGGAGCGCATCGCGCGCGGTGTGCCGTTCGATGAGTTCGAGAAGGAATGGCTCAAGCGCAAGCCGCCGCAGGAAATCCTGAGTCTCTACGGCTCGTGGCCCGACGCGAAGCCGCTGGCCCCGGCGTTCCGGCCGTGAAGCCGGCACGCAAGCGCGCGCAGGCGATCGCGCAGGGACGCGGGCGCAGCGAGCGGGTGGTCATTGCGCTCGCTTTCGAAGTCGCGGCGCGCATCTCGGCGCGGCCGCTGGCCGAGTTTCGCAACGACGCCACGCAGCTCGCCAATGGCCTGGGTGAGTTGCAGCAGGCGCTGCAGGCCGACGGCGTGGTATGTGCGCTGGCCTCGCGCATGGAATGGGAGTCGGCCGCCGGCGCCGGCCTCGATGTCGATCACATCGTCGCCCACGGCGCGGTGGCGGCGAGCCTCGAGGCATGTCGACGGCTGCGTGAGGTGCACGGTGACAATCTCGCCTTGCTCGCCGGCCTGACCGGTCCGGCGACCTTGGCCGCGCAATTCGCGGTGGATGTGAACGCCGCCTGCATTGCATTCGGCGCGCTGGTGAAAGCCTTCTGTGCCGCCGGCGCCGATGTCATCGTGCTGCTGGAAGACACTGACAGCGAATGCAGCAGTGAAGCGTGGCAGGACGGCGTCAAGACCGCCGCCAACATCGCGCGCTTCCACCAGGCTTCATTGCTCGCGTGGAACGGCATGGGCGGACTGGCCGCGCCCTACGCACTACCACTCGCCGCGCCGGCCGCCAGCGGCCTCGGCATCATTACCACCGCCGAGGTGGTGCCGGCCGATGCCGACATCGAATTGCTGCGCGCCTGGGTCAACACCGTCAAGGGTACGGACGCATGAATCACTCGCCGTACTGGAATGGGCAGGCCGAATGCATGAGCGCGGCCGACACCGCGCGTCTGCATGACGACAAGCTGCGCACGCAACTCGCCTATGTCGCCGCGCACTCGTCGTTCTACCAGCGCAAGTTCGTGGCGGCCGGCATCGATGTCGGCGCCATAAAAAGCACCGCCGATCTTGCGGCCTTGCCCTTCACCGAGAAGAGCGAACTGCGCGAAAGCCAGTTGGCCGTCGCGCCCTATGGCCATCACATCGCCTGCGCGCCGGCCGAGGTGCGGCGCGTGTATTCGACCAGCGGCACGACCGGCAGGCCGACCTACATCGGCTTGACGCGACACGACATGAAGGTGTGGCGCGAGGCGGCGACGCGTGCGTTCTGGACCAACGGCCTGCGCCCCGGTCAGCGCATTCCGCTGGTGGTGTCGCCGTTCGTGGTGGCGGCCTCCTATGCCGATGCCTTCGAGCAGATTGGCACCTCCATGCCCATCGGCGTGAACATGACCGACAGGCTCATCGACGCCTTCCGCTTTGGCGGCGCGAGCGCCCTGTTGTGCACGGCGTCCTATCCGCTGCATTTCGCGCGCGCCTTGCAGGAACGCGACATCGAGCCGGCGAGCCTCGGATTGAAACTGATCCTGGCCGGCGGCGAGCCAGGCGCGTCGATACCCGAAGTGCGACGCCAGATTGAAACCCTGTTCAATGCGCGCTTGATGGAATGTTCCGGCAACGGCGACTACTGCGCGATGGCGTGGGCTGAATGCGAAGAACGCCAGGGCATGCATTTCTGCGCGCAAGGCATCATCCATCCCGAAATCATCGACCCTGACAGTGGCGAGGTCTTGCCGAAGGAGAAGGGCGTGCGCGGCGAACTGGTGTGTACTTCACTGGATCGCGAATGCATGCCGCTGGTGCGCTTCCGCACCCGCGACCACGTTGAAGTGACCCACACCGAATGCGCCTGTGGCCGCACGGGCTTCGGCATCCGCATCATCGGTCGCACCGATGATTTGCTGATTGTGCGCGGCGTGAATGTCTACCCGGCAGCGGTGCGCGACGTCATCGCGAGCTTCGCGCCCGCCACCAATGGCGTGATTGAAATCCAGTTGCACCACGCACCACCCAAGGGCTGGGAACCGCCGGTGCACATCAAGGCCGAGGTCCGCGCCGAGGCCGGCGACCTCGCCGCCCTCGCGCAAGCCATCGAAGCGCGCCTGCGCGACAAACTCATCTTCCGCGCCAACATCGAACTGCTGCCGGAGTTGAGCCTGCCGCGCTATGAATACAAGGCCAAGCTGGTGCGGGAGTTGTATCGCTGAAGCGGAGCGGCGTCAGGCGCCGTCATCGCGCTTGCCGCGCGATGAGCGCCACACAGCCCAGCCGACCAGAAACGGCACGCCGCCCCACACGGCGATCATGCCGAGGACGGTGCCAAAATCGGCCAGCGGGTGAGTGCTGCCGTCTTCCAGCAAGTCGACGGTCATGTTGACCAGAAAGCCGGCACTGCAGAGGCCCGACGCGGTCATGATCAAGACGCCAACGGCCATCGCCATGCCGCGCATGAAGCCGCCGCCGCGCGTTTGGTTTTGCTGCTCATTCATCGCCTGACATCCCCTGTGGTGGAAGCGCGGTGCGCCAGGCCTACGCGCGAACGTGGGTCGGCGCCGGGTGGCAGATCGCGATAGAAGAGATTGTAGGTGTCGAATGGAATGATGCGCCCGTCGCTGTGCACGATGTGTATGCACGAACGCTTCACGCCGCTCACGCAAAAATTGTAGCGATCCATGAACTGCACGATGGTAATGCGGAACACGTGTTCGTAGCGCAGTTCGGCCGGTGTCGGCAGCGCCGGCAGGCAGCACAGCAATTGCTGCAGGCGCTCGCCGGTGTTGAGCGCGCCGCCCGACAGGGACAACACCTCGAACAGGCGCTGCTTCAATTGCGGGTCGCGTTCGAAGGCGATGCTGGCCGGCGCGTTGCCGATGAATTCCTGCTTGGGAATGAAACGCGTGATGGGCGTCAGCGTCTGCTGATTGCGCAGGGCGTAGCCGATGGCGATGTATTCCGGGTTGCAGGGCAGGGGCAGCAGATCATCCTCGCCGAATACACCGGAGTCCTTGATCAACTGCCGGCGGATGTCACTCAGCAGACTGCGGTGTTGGCGCTTGTCGAAGCGCGGATTGCGACCGGCGTCCTGCACCGGCTGAAAGGTCACGCCACGCACGCAGCGGTAGGTGAGCGCGGTCTCGACCACGCGCCACAGGTGGGCGTCGTTGACGCCGGCCTTGACCGTCACCACCAGCGTCGTCGAGAGCTGGTGCGCTTCCAGATGTTCCAGCGCTTTCAAGCGGGTTGCCGCCAGATCGGCGCCGCGGATGTCCTGCAAGGCATTGTCATCCAGGGCATCGAACTGCAGATAGACCTCGAAGCCTGGCGCGAACTCCGTGAGCGCCGCGACGAAATCCGCTTCACGCGCGATGCGCACGCCGTTGGTGTTCAGCATGAGATGCTTGATGGGCTTGGCGCGCGCCATGCGCAGAACGCTGAGGATGTCGGGATGGATGCTCGGCTCACCGCCCGAGATCTGCACCACGTCGGGCGTGCCTTCCGAAGCGACCAATGCGTCGAGCATGAATTCTATCTGCGCGAGCGAGCGATGGCTGCCATGGGCGGGCGCTGAATCGGCGAAGCAGACCGGGCAACGCAGATTGCATTGCTCGGTGATCTCGACGATGCCCACACAGCTGTGTTGTTCATGGTCAGGGCACAGGCCGCAATCCCATGGGCAGCCGCGTTCGGTGACGGTCTGACGTTGATGGGGACGTTCGCCCGGTTTGAGATAGTCGTGGGTGTGGCGGTAGTAGCTGACGTCGCTCGAGATCAAGGTCTTCTGCACGCCGTGTTCGGCGCAGCGCTTCTGGTACCAGACCGCGTTGTCCTCGATCAGGATCTTGGTCGGCACCAGTTGCAGGCAGGTCTCGCACAATGAAGTGGTCTGGCCGTAGAACAGATGCGGATTGGCGCTACGTTCGTGCATGGCTGGCATGGCGTCCCATGTAAATGGCGTAGGCGCACAGTAGCGCCGCCAACAGGTGAAAGACATTGAAGGGGCCGAGCACGCGCGCATAGGGTTTCAGGAATTCCCATGCGAAGCGCTGGGCGCCGTAGACGCCCACTATCAGGTAAAAGCCCTGGGCCAGCATCCACGGCGAGCGCCGTGCAAAGCCGATGAGCACGGCTATCAGCACCAACGCCATGCTCGCCGATTCATACAACTGCACCGGATGGCGAGCAATGCCGTCGCCGAAGTCATGACCCCACGGCAGCGTGGTGGCAATGCCGTGGGTCTGGTCGATGAGGCCGGCGCGGTAGCAGCCGATGCGACCGACGGCGATGGCGGCGGCCAGGGGCGCCGCGAAGATGACGCCGGTCGAGCCGCGGATGCCATGGCGAAGCTTGTAGATCTCGACGGCGGTAATGGCGCCGACCAGGGCGCCGAGCATGCTGCGCGCCGGCATGACGATATCCGACAGATAAAGATTCAAACTGCCAAAACCGTAGGCGCCCAGCAGGCTGCCGGCCGAGAGGGCCGCAAAATAGCCGGCGCCGACCCGCGCCCGCAGGCTCACGAGGGTTGCACGCAAGCGCCAATGCCACATCAGCACGCCGACCGCGATGGCGCTCGCCCAGGCGATGAGGTCGAAGCGCAGATGTTCCTGCATGAATGAAGCCCCCCGCCGCCATCATGGCCGGCGCCGCGGCGCGCGCCAAGTGCCGTGCTTGTGCACTTGTGTCGGGCGGCGCGGCGGAATTTCTCAATCGGGCGGCCTGGGTTACGATGGCCATGCGCCACCGTGTGGCGCGCCGTCCACCATCGAAGTCCAAGACTCAAGGATCTCCCATGCTCGAACGTTATTCGAAATACCAGGCGCTGGAAATCGACTCACCCTCGCCGCGCGTATTGCGCATCACCTTCAACAAGCCGGCCACGCTCAATTCGCTGGACGAGGACGGTCATCGCGAACTGACCTACATCTGGCGCGACATCGACGAAGACCCCGAGGTCAGCGTCGCGATTCTGACCGGCAAGGGCCGCGCCTTCTCGGCCGGTGGCGACTTCGGCATGATCGAGAAAATGATCGATGACCATAAGGTCCGTGCACGCACCTGGAAGGAAGCGCGCGATCTGGTCTACAACATCATCAACTGTTCCAAGCCCATCGTATCGGCCATCAATGGCGCGGCGGTCGGCGCCGGCCTGGTGGCGGGCCTGTTGGCCGATATCTCCATCGCCGGCAAGTCCGCGCGTATCGTCGATGGACATACCCGTCTCGGCGTGGCGGCCGGCGACTCGGCCGTCATCAACTGGCCGTTGCTGTGCGGCATGGCCAAGGCCAAGTACCATCTTCTGCTGTGCGAGCCGATGAACGGCGAAGAAGCCGAGCGCATCGGCATGGTGTCGCTGTGCGTGGCCGATGAAGAACTGCAGGACCGCGCGCTCGCCATCGCCGAGAAGCTGCGTGACAGCGCGCCGGCCGCGACCCGCTGGACCAAGTACGCGCTCAACAACTGGTACCGCATGGCCGGCCCGTCATTCGACGCCTCGACCGCACTGGAGATGCTGGGCTTCACCACCCCCGAAGCAGTGGAAGGCGTGAAGTCACACCGTGAAAAGCGCGCGCCGAAGTTCGATCTGGATTCGCCGTTGTAGCGAATCTCCTTTTGTGGGTAAGACTTCAGTCTGACCCACAGGGAAATGCGTGACGGAATGGTCCGCTAACATCAAAACAAGATTTTTCGACACAAGGGGAGTTCCATGTTGAACCACAAACACCACGCACTCGCGCTGGCCATTTCGCTCGCGCTGCTGGCCGGCCCGGCGCTGGCCGACGACGCCAAGCCCGCCGCCCGTCCGTTGACCGCCGTCACGCCGGAGCGCCTCGCCAAGGGCACCGCCGACGACAGTGGCTGGGTGATGTACGGCGGCAGTTATGACAACGGTCGCTACAGCCCGCTGGCCGACATCAACAAGGCCAACGTCAAGAACCTCGCACCGGCCTGGATTTTCCAGACCGGTATCGCCGGCCAGCTGGAAGCGGCGCCCATCGTTGCCGATGGCGTGCTGTATCTGACCGCCGCCTTCAACAACGTCTATGCGCTCGATGCCAAGAGCGGTGAAACGCTGTGGCATTACGAGCACCAGATGCCGAGTGACTTGCGCATTTGCTGCGGCCCGACCAATCGCGGCGTGGCGATCTCCGGCAACACCCTTTACATGGCGACCTTGGACGCGCGCCTGGTGGCGCTCAATCGCGCCGACGGCAAAGTGCTGTGGAACGTGGTGCTGGACGATTACAAGAACGGTCACAGCGCGACCGGCGCGCCGCTGGTGGTGAAGGATGTCGTGATCATCGGCAGCGCCGGCGGCGAATATGGCGCACGCGGTTTCATCGATGCTTATGACCTCAAGACCGGCAAGCGCGTGTGGCGTCGTTACACGGTGCCGTCCGCGGGCGAGAAGGGCGTCGAGACCTGGGCCGGTGATTCGTGGAAGACCGGCGGCGGCCCGCCGTGGAACACCGGCACCTATGACGCCAAGACCAACCTCCTGCTGTGGCCGACCGGCAATCCGTCGCCCGACTGGAACGGCGACTCGCGCCTTGGCGACAACCTCTACACCAATTCGCTGCTGGCGCTCGATCCGGCCAGCGGTGAATTGAAATGGCATTTCCAGTTCACGCCCCATGACGTGTGGGACTACGACGCCACCAACGGCGTGGTGGTCGGCGACATCGACATAGACGGCAAGTCGCAGCACGTGGTCATGCAGGCCAATCGCAACGGCTATGTGTATGTGCTCGACGCCGCGACCGGCAAGTTCCTCAAGGGCAGCCAGTACACCGAGCGCTTGAACTGGTCCAAGGGCCTTGATGCCAACGGTCGCCCGCAGGTCGATGAGAAATACGTGCCGATGGCCGGTGGCAACCCCGAGTTCATCTGCCCCGGCAATGTCGGCGGCAACAATGGCTCTTACACCTACGCCTACAGCCCGCAAAGCCGCACCCTGTTCATTCCGCTCGTCGAGTCCTGCGGCAAGATGGAAAAGGAAACCTCGGTGTTCGTGAACGGCACGCCGTTCTGGGGCGGTGGTCCGGGTGTGACGGAAGGCGAGGATCAATCTTCGTGGGGCACGGTCACCGCCATCGAGCCGATCACCGGCAAGATCAAATGGCGTTACAAGGACGAGTACCCGATGGTCGGCGGTGCGCTGGTGACGGGCGGCGGCCTGGTGTTCACCGGCAACCAGACCGGCTACGCCCTGGCGCTGGATGAAACGAGCGGCGAGGTGTTGTGGAAATTCCAGACCGGCTCGGCGGTGCGTGGTCAGCCGGTGACCTGGAAGATGGACGGGCGTCAGTATGTCGCGCTGACCAGCGGTGGCGGCGGCATCGCGGTCTCGATCATCGGCCAGCCGGTGCTCGACACGCCCGGCAGCGCGCTGGTGGTGTTTGCCCTGCCGGCGACCAAGTAAGCGTGCGCTGGCAAGTGATGGCGACCGGCCTCGTGGCCGGTCGCAAATGCCTGGGTGCGGCGCTCACCGCGTGCGCGGTGCTTGCGGGCGGCGCCACCCAAGCCGCCGAACCCGCGGCGCTCAAGGTCTGCCTGCTCTCGCACAACGCGCCTTATTCCACGCGTGACGATGAACGCGGCTTTGATCTCGATACCGCCAAGGCCGTCGCCGCCGCGCTCAAGCGGCCGCTGGTGCTGGTGTGGACGGACAACAATCCACACATCGACGAAATCGACGACAGTGATTTTCCCGTGCACAAGCTCGCCAAGGGCGCCTGCGATGTGATCCTGAGCATGCCGGGGCCGGCCAGCGATACGCTGCGCGACAGTCCCAAGCTGGCCCTCGGAGAGAACTACTACGGGGCGGCCTTTGAACTGTTGAGCTGTGATGCCGCGGCTCCCAATCGTCTGCGCTCGCTGCGCGGCAAGACTGTGGCCATCCAGTCGCAGACCGTCGCCCACTTCGCGGCGCTGTCGGTGAAGGCCACGCCCAGTAATTATTTTTCCCTGGATGCGGCGCTCGAAGGTTTACGCAAACACGACACCGAAGCGGCGTTGCTATGGGGGCCGACCACCGGCTGGCGTTTGAATAACGACAAGGATAAAACCTGCGGCTTCGTGGCCGGCTATGAACCGCCGGCGGCGGTGCGCTGGAACCTGTCGTTCGCGACGCGCAAGGATGATGAGGGCTTGCGTGGTGAAATCGATGCGGCCTTGATGGCCCTGAAGAACAGCGGCGAACTCAAGGCCATCGCCGCGCGCTACGGCGTGCCGATACATGCGCCTTTCGGCGAGACCTACAGCCTGCGCGCACTGAATGATCTGCAGCAGGGGCGCTGAGAGTCGGCAGTGTCAGCCGTAGGTGCGAATTCATTCGCACCTTGAATCCGTTACGAGGCGCCGAGCATCGGCTCTAGTGTGCGAATAAAATCGCACCTACAGGGCCACCCAATTCACCGCCAGCGCCAGCACGCAGGAAATGATGATGGCGATGCCCAGCCACTCGGCCAGCATCGCACTGCGCGATGAGCATGCCTCACCCATCAAGCTCACATCCCGTGCCAACAGATGCAGCGCCAGCGCGTGCAGCGGCAGCAGCACGGCGTTGATGACCTGACTGGAATAAATCAAGGGAATCAGCGGCAGGCCGGGAATCGACACCACGCTGACCGCTGCCACGGTCACGCCTATGAAGGCGGCATAGAACAGCTGGAAGTGCCGCGAGTCGAGATCGAGCGAGGCCTGTGCACCTATGCCTTCGGCGATGGAATAGGCGGTGGCGAGCGGCACGATGGCGGCCGCCAGCAAGGACGCGCCGAGCAGGCCCATGCCGAACAGCAGTTTCGCGAATGAGCCCGCCAGTGGTTCGAGCGCGGCGGCCGCGTCGGCGGCATTTTCGATATGCACGCCGGCGCGATGCAGGGTCGCCGCGCAGGCCACGGCAATGGCGAGGCCGATGACGCCGGTCAACAGCGAGCCCACCACTACATCGAGCCGTTCCCAGCGCAGATTGGCGACGGTGATTTTCTTGTCGACCGCGTAGGACTGGATGAAGGCCAGGCCCCACGGCGCGAGCGTGGTGCCGAGCGTTGCTGCTACCGCCACCCACGCGCCTGCACCGGTCGGCAGGCTGGGTATCAAGGAATGACGCGCCACCGACGACCAGTCCGGGCCCGCCAGCACACCATCGACGAGATACAAGGCCAGCGTCGCCGAGATCACGAGCAGGATGCGTTCGACGCGATGAAATGAACCGAGCACCACCACCATCGAGATCAACACACCGGCGAGCGGGGCGCTCACCCAGCTCGGGATACCTATCAATGAGCCGGCGGCCGAGATGCCGGCGTACTCCGCGCAGATGGTGCCGAAGTTGGTGAGCAGCAGTGCGATGACCGCGAAGTACCCCCATCCATGGCCGTAGCGATGACGAATGGCGGCGACGAAACCTTTGCCGGTGGCGGCGCCGATGCGCACCGCGATGAGATGGAACTGGATCAGCAGCACGGTCGACAGCGGGATGACCCACAACAGCTGATAGCCGTAGTCGGTGCCGAGCACCGAGTAGGTGGTGATGCCGGCCGGGTCATCATCCGACAGGCCGGCCAACAGGCCCGGGCCGAGTACCGCGAGGAACGATGCCACCGCACCGAGACCTGCACGGCGCATGCGTTCGAAGCGCAGGGCGATGCCGCGCCGCGCATGGGTGAGGCCATGGGGAGGCGAGCCGGCTTTCTCGCGGCGCGCACGCGCCAGGTGTTGCGCCTTCTTGTGGATGGCGGCGAGACGATGGGGTGAGACCCCCGGCGGCTGGTGGCGTCCGCTCATTACGGCAGTTTCAAACGCCAATCTCGGCGATGAGTTTCTGGAACAGGCGCAAGCGCTCGGGCGCGACGCCGCCCTTGGCGACCTCGTTACGCAGCGCGCAATCAGGTTCATGCACATGCCGGCAATTGGCAAAGCGGCAGTGCCCGAGGTAGGGCGCGAATTCGCGAAAGCCGCGCGCGAGGTCGGCGTGCGTCAGATGATGAATGCCGACTTCCTGCATGCCCGGGCAATCGATGAGCGTGGTGTCGCTGTCGATGTGATAGAGCCGCGAGAAAGTGGTGGTGTGGCGTCCGCTGCCGAGTGCGCTCGACAGTTCGCCCGTCACCGCGCTGGCGTTCGGCACCAGGGCGTTGACCAGGCTCGACTTACCCATGCCCGATTGACCGCACAGCACGGTGCGACGCCCGGCCAGCTTGGCGCGCAATATGGCCGGTGCACTCGGCGCCGCGTCATGCTCTGGCCGCGCCGAGAATTCGATGAGTTCATGGCCCGCGCCGACCAGCAGCATGAGCCGCGCGCGTGCCTCGTCGGCGCCCGGCAAATCGATTTTGTTGAGGGCCAGCAGGGTGTTCACACCGGCGGCGTCGGCAATCAGCAGAATGCGGCTCAGGAATTCTTCCGAGGCACGCGGCTCGACGGCGGCCAGCACCAGCACCTGGTCGATATTGGCGGCGATGCCTTTGCGTTTATAGGCATCGGAGCGTTCGAGATAATTGCGTCGCGGCAGCAAGGCTTCGATGACCGCGCTGGCGGCGCCGGTCATGCTCACACTCACCTCGTCACCACATACCGCAAGCTGCTTTTTGCCGCGCGTCACGCAATCGAGGCGTTGACCGTCGGCGGTTTCGACTTCGAAGCGTCGTCCGAATACGGCGACGACGGTGCCGGTGCGGGTGTTTGAATTTGGGGTCGGCTTGACGATGAGGCGATCCTCTCGGGGTGGCTGGACAGGTGGCGCTGCGCCACGGGGTATTGTAATGCGGGTCCGGCGGCGCGACGCTTAATCAGGGTGGAGGTGAGCATGAAACCGAGCAGTCTTGAAATCGAAATGGCCTTGAATGAAGCGCAGCGGCTCCGCGAGCAAGGCCACGATGCGCATCATCTGGCCAAGGTGGCCTTGCATCTTGAGG
>JADLGE010000021.1 GCA_020849475.1 Gammaproteobacteria bacterium | reverse complement strand
GACGCACGCCGCGCCATCACCACCATGACCCTCATCGCCGGCTTCGCCAGCACTTTCGGCATCCCGCTCATCGAAACCCTGCTCGCACATTTTCCGTGGCGACAAGTGCTGTGGATGCTGGCCGCGCTGCATGTGCTCGTGTGTCTGCCCATCCACGCGCGCTTCGTGCCGGCGCGCAGCGCGACGCCGGCGCCGCTCGCGAGCGCCACGCAGGACGACGAAGACGCACGCACGGTGATGCGGCGTCGGCTGCGCGACCCGGTGCTGTGGGGCATGGTGCTGTGGTTCACCGCCTATTCGGTGACGGCGGCGGGCCTGGTGTTCCAGCTGGTGCCGTCGCAGAAAGCGCTGGGCGTGCCGAGCGCGACGCTGTTGACCGCAGTGGCCTTGATCGGCCCGAGTCAGGTGGCGGGACGGCTGGCAATGATGTGGCTCGGCGAGCGCGCCCACCTGAGCGTGCTCGGCGCGTTCACCACCACCCTGATTCCGATCTCGTTGCTGATCCTCATTCTCGCGCCCGCCAATCTCGCGGCGCTGTGCCTGTTCGCGGTCAGCTTCGGCATGGCCAACGGCATCACCACCATCCTGCGCGGCGTGGCGCCGGGCGCGTGGCTGGGACACCAGCACCTGGGACGCACCATGGGCCTGATCGGCACACCCATGCTGGTCATGACCGCGCTCGCGCCGCTGGTCACCGCCGTGGTATGGAGCTCCACCGGCAGCGTGCATGCCATGCAGTGGAGCGTGTTCGCAATGGCACTGTGTGGCGCTGGCGGATTCTGGTTCGCAGTGCTCGCGCGACGACGCGCGCGACAGCTCAACGCGCCGGCGTGGCGCGATTGATCATGGCCACGCCGACGGCGGTCAGGGCAATGCCGGCCATCTGGATCGCCAGCAGGGTTTCGTCGAACAGCAGCCAGGCTTCGAACGCGGTGGCGGGCGGCACCAGGTAGAACAGGCTCGCGACGCGTGCCGCGGCGCCGCGCTGAATGAGCGTCCACAGCACGCCGATGGCGCCCAGCGACAACACCACGCACAGCCACGCGAGCGCGAACAGGAAGGACGGCGTCCACTCCACGGCGCGCTGTTCGAAGCCCAATGCCAGCGCCGTGGTCGGCACCAGCGCGGCACAGAACTGCACCAGCGAACCGCTCCACAAATCGACATTCACCACGAAGCGCTTCTGATACAGCGTGCCGATGGTAATGCCGGCGAGGCCGACCAGCGCGCACAGCGCGGCGCCGAGCGGCAGGTCACCGCGCGCGAAGGATTTCGACAGCACCAAGGTCAGCCCCACGAAACCGAGCACGAAACCCATCCACTGTCTTGCGTTGAGGCGATCACCGAACAAGGGCCCGACCACGGCGGCCGTGATCAAAGGCTGCGTGCCGACGATGAGCGCCGCGAGCCCTGCATTCAAACCACCGTGAATGGCACTGAACACACCGCCGAGATAAGTGCTGTGCATGAGCACGCCGCTGACCGCGAGATGCCCATAAGTGCGTGGCGCGCGCGGCCAGCCCGCGCCGCGCCAGCGCGCCACCACCGCCAGCATCGCGATCACGATGACAAAGCGGATGGCGAGAAAGGTATGCGGCTCGGCATGGGGCAGGCCATAGCGTGCGCCGATGAAGCCGGTAGACCACAGGAATACGAACAGGGCCGGCGCCAGCGCCGCAAAGTTCAGGTTGGGCATCAGGCGGCGCGCATCAGGCGGAAGTGGCGGCGTTCCACGCGCAGCGGCACGGCGATGTCGAGCAGCGCCGCGGCGCCGACATTGGCGAACACCGTGCGTCGGGCATGGCCTTGCTCGGCCGGCACGGCGGCCCACGCATCCTGGAGCCGCTGCAGCATCCATTGATCGTAAGTGAACAAGGCGCGCGGCACCGTCACTTCCAATGCGGTGTCACGTCCCAGCACCACGTTCTGCGTGCCACAATGACGGGGCAGTTCACAAGCGCTGGGATGCTGGGCAAGAAAGCGCTGCACGCCGGCCATCTCGCCGACCAGCATCGGCACGAAATCGCGGCACAGCTGCTTGACGATGCGCCACAGGCTGACGGGAATACTCAAGGGCTCGGCCAGCGGCTGCGCGTCCGGCGCGCCGGCCCGTAACCGCGCTATCCATGCCACCACCCGCGGCGCACGCGCGCTCATCACCGCGCCCGACGCCGGGTCGCGATAGAGATGCGCGTACAAGGGTCCGAAGAACGCAAAGTCGCCCAAGGTCGGCGCGCTGCCGAGCAGGTAGGGATGGACAGCGAAGTGATTGTCGAGCAATTGCAGGAAGGCGAGATAATCCTGCTCGACCGTCGCGTAGCTTTCCGGCAGCACACCCAAGGGCGGCAGCCAGCCATGAAACTGGCGAGCAATCTTCGCGCCGACGCGCAGTTGCTCGTCACGCGCATGCTGTGGGTCGTTGTTGCGGCCGAACTCGGCGACCGCGAAATCATAGTTGTAGTTCCAGCGGTAATGCATGGCCGGCAGCTTCAACCATTCGTCCCCCAGAAATTCGAGCAGATAGGACAACACCCGCGCCGCGGCGTCGCGCGGCAGCAGCGGCGGCTCGGGATGCCGCGCCTCGATGAGGTCGCACATGTCCGAGGTGTCCTGCACGGTTTCATTGTCGGGCGTCACCAGCACCGGCAGCACCGGCCAACCGACACGCGGCAGGATCTCGTTGGCATAGATTGCGCGTGAAGCCTGCACTTCCTCGAAGGGCAGGCGTTTCCAGGCAAGCGCGGCGCGAATCTTGGCGGCGTAGTAAGAAGCTTCAACCCCGTACAACATGTACCCTGCCATCACGCCTCCTTGCCGGCTACAGCGACAACACCATGCGTGCCACGGCTCGCTCGCGATACTGGCCATCCCAGTGAGTCAGCGCGTCCAATCCATGGAGCAGGTCAGTTTTATTGAATCGTGCAAACTGCAGAGTCGCGGCGAGCGTGCAATCGGCCACGCTGACGTGATCTCCCATTAGAAACTCGCGGCCATCGGCCAGCAGGTTGTCGAGATACAGCAGCGCCGCCGGCCATTCCGCGCAGGCCCATTGCGCCACGTGTTCATTGGACGGCCTGCCGGTCGGCGAACGGGTGGCGTGCACATAGGCAATCAGGGGGTTCAACAGGCGCTGCTCGACAATGCGCTCGACTTGCCGCGCAAGGGCGCGTTCGCGCGGTTCCAGCCCCCACATCGGCGGCAAGGGATACATCTCTTCGAGATAGTCGATGATGCTGAGCGACTCGACGAGGCAGGCGCCATCGTCGAGTTCCAGCACCGGCAAGGACTCGAAGGGATTGCGCGCGCGATGCTCGGGCGAACGCTGTTCACCCTTGGGCAGCTTCACCACCACCCCTTCGAGTTCGATGGCGGCGCCGCCGGCAATCTTCTCGGCGATATACAAACGCACCTTGGTCGGATTGGGCGCGACCTGGAACCAGTAGAGCTTCATGATCGCGCCCGTTATTCCGCTGCTGGCTCAGGCGCTGGCCTTGGCGCGTGCTTTCGGCTTGGCGGCAGCCTTGGCCTTGGCAGGCGCTTTGGCGCGGGCCTTGCCTTTGGCCTTGTAGGCGTTTTCCATGCGGCGCAGCTCTTCCCAGCTCAAATACGAGGTGAAGCCCTGCTCTTCATCGAAGAACAGCACCGCGCCGTTGCTTATGAAAAGATATTCGGTGTCTTCCAGCGCGGTGGTCGCGCCGTGCAGCATGCCGTTAGGTTCGTAGATGTAATCGCCGGCGTTCAAGACCCCGTCACGCACCTTGAGCTTGCCGCTCAAAATGAAGGTGTGGGATGCGGCCAGATGCTTGTGCTGGGGCGCGACGAAACCCTTCTTCCATTTCAACAGCACCGCCCAGCCACCGGTCTCGGAGCCGGTCCACAGGATCTTGACGAAGGAACGTTCGGGGTCGAAAGGCTGTGGCATCCATTCGGTCTTGCTGGCCTGCACCAGGGTATCCATGAGTTCGGAATTGAGCGGCGCGATCTTCTGCGGCAATGCCATGGGTGTTGTCCTCGCTGGGTGGGTGAATGAATGTCTGTCCGCCGAAACCGTGCGCGCAGCCGGCGGTGTGCTGCGCGACGCCCCATCAACGGCCTTGTTCGTCCATGGCCTTGCGCTGCGCGGCGTCCTGATCCTCGACCATCTGGTTGACGGCCGCGGCCTTGTCCATCGGCGCCTTCACTTCGGCGGCGAGGCCGCCGGCCCCTTCGGGCGGATGGTCATTGTCGAAGCAAGCGCTGAGCGCGAGGCACAGGCTCACAGGCAGCAATAGCATTCTGGCTTTCATGGGGATGTTCCTCGGCTGACGAAGTCGCCGTCGAGCCTACCATGATTCCTGCGCGGTCCGGACGTCGAACTCGAAGCTCCAGCCGTGGCGCGGTTGGCGGTAAAGAAACGCATAAGCATCGACCAATGCGCTTATGGAAATCATGCCGTCGTCGCCGAGCTTGGCCGCGTAGTCCGGCATGCGTGCGCGAATCTTGTCGCCATTGATGGCGCCATCGATCACCACGTGGCCGACATGGATGCCGAGCGGGCCGGCTTCCTTGGCCAGTGCCTGAGCGAAGGATCGCAGACCGGCCTTGCCGGCGGCGAAGGCGCCGAAGTTGGCGCGGCCGCGCAGCGAGGCGCTGGCGCCGGTGAACAACACCGTGCCCTGGCCGTGGCCCTGCATGTGGCGCAGCGCTTCGCGTCCGAACAGGAAGCCGCCGTAACAGCAGATGCGCCACGCGTTCTCGAAATAGTCCGCGCTCATGTCGGCGATGCGCCCCGGCGTGTTGTTGCCGGCGTTATAGATGGCGCAGTCGATGCGGCCGATGGCGGCCGCCTTCGCGAACAGCGCGACGACGTCGGCCTCGCGCGTCGCATCGGCGACCACCGCGCGCGCCTTGCCGCCGGCGCGCGCTACGGCATCGACCACCGCCGCGAGTTTGGCGCTGTCGCGTCCCGCCACCAGCACTTCGAGATCGAACGAGGCGAAGCGCAACGCGAGCTGCGCGCCCATGCCGGCCAACGGCCCCACACCCATGACGATGGCGGTATTCATGACAATGCCCTCAAGAATGGAGGAAGCATTGTAGGTGCGACCATTCGAACTTTGAACGGCATTGCACAGGGTTTTGACGGACAGAGAAGATGCGCACGAGCACATCGGGAGACGAGAGGGAATCGACACCGGCGGCGCGCTGCCGCCGGTGTCTTGCGCGACTCAGCAGACTTCGAACAGGCCCGCCGCGCCCATGCCGCCGCCGATGCACATGGTCACCACCACGTGCTTCACGCCGCGACGCTTGCCTTCAATCAGCGCATGGCCGATGAGACGGCTGCCGCTCATGCCGAAGGGATGGCCGACGGCGATCGCGCCGCCGTTGACGTTCAAGCGGTCTTCCGGAATGCCGATCTTGTCGCGGCAGTAGAGCACCTGCACGGCGAACGCTTCGTTGAGTTCCCACAGGCCGATGTCCTCGACCTTGAGACCGGTGCGCTTCAGCAGCTTCGGAATCGCGTAGACCGGACCGATACCCATTTCATCGGGCTCGCAACCGGCGACCGCGAAGCCGCGGAAAATGCCGAGCGGGTTCAAACCGCGCTTGGCGGCCTGCGCGTCGCTCATGATGACCTGCACCGACGCGCCATCGGAAAACTGGCTGGCGTTGCCGGCCGCGATCACGCCGCCTTCCACTGCCGGACGAATCTGCGACACGCCTTCATAGGTGGTGTCGCCACGGATGCCTTCGTCCTGCGAGGCCGTCACTTCGCGGAAAGTCTCGGCGCCGGTGTTCTTGTCGACCACTTTCATGGTCACGGTCATCGGCACGATTTCATCGTTGAACTTGCCGGCTTCGCGCGCGGCGAATGCACGCTGCTGGCTCTGCACGCCGAAACGGTCCTGCGCTTCGCGCGAGATCTTGTAGCGCTTGGCGACATTCTCGGCGGTGTGCAGCATCGGCATGTAGACGGCCGGCTTGTGCTCCTTCAACCAGTCTTCGACGAACATGTGCTGGTTCATTTCGTTCTGCACGCAGGAGATGGACTCCACGCCGCCGGCCACGAAGATGTCGCCTTCACCGGTCAGGATGCGCTGCGCGGCGAGCGCCACGGTCTGCAGACCCGACGAGCAGAAACGGTTGACGGTCATGCCCGACACGCTGACCGGCATGCCGGCGCGCAGCGCGACCTGGCGCGCGATGTTCCAGCCGGTCGCGCCTTCGGGATTGGCGCAGCCCATGATCACGTCTTCGACTTCAGCGGCGTCAACGCCGGCGCGCTCGAGCGCGGCCTTGGCGACGTGCCCGCCCATGGGCGCGCCATGGGTCATGTTGAAAGCGCCACGCCAGCTCTTGCACAGCGGGGTGCGCGCGGTGGAAACGATTACGGCCTCGGTCATGATGGTGTCCTCTCGGGAAAGTGCATGGGATATTACTGTTTCGCCGCATGGTATTAGATCCATCCCCACGGGTCATCCGCCCCCCTTTAACAGACCGGTGAGGAGCCGCCATGGAACAGCATCAATTGCGCATCAACGGCATTCGCACGCCCTGCCACGACAGCGGCGGAGAGGCGTCCGAGGCGGTGCTGTTGCTGCACGGCAACCCCGGCACGGGGGATGACTGGCTGGCCGTGATGGCCGACATCGCGCCGTTCGCGCGTTGCCTCGCGCCCGACATGCCGGGCTTCGGCACGGCCGACAAGCCCCCAGCCTTCAATTACACGGTGGCGGGCTATGCCGCCCACCTCGGCGCCCTGCTCGACGAGCGCGGCGTCAAGCGCGTGCACCTGGTGCTGCACGACTTCGGTGGGCCGTGGGGTCTGGCGTGGGCCGCCGCCCACCCTGCACAGGTGGCCAGCATCACCCTCGTCAACATCGGCATCATGCGCGGCTATCGCTGGCACTACGCGGCGCGCATCTGGCGCACGCCGCTCATCGGCGAACTGTTCCAGGCCACCACTACGCTTGCCGGCTTCAAGCTCGCCCTGAAACACGGCAACCCGCGCGGCCTGCCGCCGGACTTCATCGAGCGCACGTATCGCAACTACGACCGCGCCACGCGGCGCGCGGCGCTGAAGCTCTATCGCGCCACCGATGCGCTCGATGAATCGGCCGAGGCGGCGCAGCAGGCCCTGCGTCCCCACGACCTCCCGTGCCTGGTACTGTGGGGCAAGTGCGACCCTTACGTACCGTGGCGTTACGCCGAGCAGCAGCGCGCAACGTTTCCGCGCGCCGAGACGGTGTATTTCGAGGACAGCGGCCATTGGCCATTCATCGGTAATGCGGCAGCGTTTTCGGTGGCGCTGGTGCCGTTTCTGCGGCGCGTCGTCACCGCAAATTGATGCCGCATGCTGTACGTGCGAATGCATTCGCACCTACAATCGGACGCCCGCTCGGAGAGATCCCATGAACCACGACGACGCCATCCGTGATCAGTTCACGCGCCAGGCGGCGCTGTTCGCCGCCGCGCCCGAATTGCACAACGACGCCATCCACAGACTCATGATCGATGCCGCCGCACCGCGCGCCAGCGATCGCATGCTCGATGTCGCGTGTGGCCCCGGCACGGTGGTGGCGGCCTTCGCGCCGCACGTGGCCCAGGCCATCGGCGTCGACGCCACGCCGGCGATGCTGGCGCAGGCGCGCAGCCTGACGGCCGAGCGCGCGCTGGCCAATGTCGAATGGCAGTTGAGCAGCGCCTATGCCCTGCCCTTCGCGCCAGGACACTTCGATATCGTGACCAATCGTTTTGCCTTTCATCATCTCGAAGACATCGCGGCCGCATTCGCCGAGATGCTGCGCGTGACCGCGGTCGGCGGGCGGGTGGTGGTCTGCGACGGCATTGCTTCGACCGAGCCGGCCAAGGCCGCCGCCTTCAATGCCATGGAGCGCTGGCGCGATCCGTCGACCGTCGAATTCCGGCAGCTGGCGCACTTGCGCGCGCTGTTCGCGCGCGCCGAGCTCGGAGCGCTGGGCGAGACCCTGTTCCGTGTGCCCTATCCGGCCGCCGACCTCGTCGCCGCGTCCTTTCCGGCCGACGACGATCGCGACGGCCTGCTCGCCCACATCGAGGCCAGCATCGCGGATGACGCGCTCGGCATGCTCACGCGCCGCGAGGGCGGCAAGGTGATGGTGAGCTATGCGGGCGTGGTGCTGTGGGCCGAAAGACGTGCCTGAGTCGGGAATGCGTGCCATACCGCCCGATCGTGTGGTAAAAATGGGCCCATGCCCAAGACCCCACCCGGTGAGAGCCGCGCGCGACTGCGCGACTTTGTCCTGACCCGCATCCTGGCCGGCGCACCGCCGTCGGTGCGCGAGGTGCAGGAGCATTTCGGTTTTCGCTCGACGGCGACCGTGCGCGAGCATCTCGATGCGCTGGTCGAAGCCGGTGAACTCGCGCAGGAAAGCGGCCGTGATCGCGGCTACCGCATTCCCGGCGGTTTCGTGCCGGGCATGGTGCCGATACTCGGTCGTGTGCACGCCGGCGCCCTGCACCAGGCGCTGGAAGACGCCGAAGGCTATGTGCCGGTGCGCGCCGAGCGCGCCGCGCGCAGCTTTGCCCTGCGCGTGGTCGGCGAAAGCATGGCCGGCCGTGAAATCCATGACGGCGATATCGTGCTGGTCGACCGCGACGCGCGCGTCAATCATGGCGACATCGTGGTGGCGCTGGTCGGTGACGAGGCCACCATCAAGACCCTGCGCAAACTCGGGCGTCGCATCGTGCTGGAAGCGGCCAACCCCGACTATGCCGACATCGAACCCACCGCCGCCGACGGCGAATTCCGCATCCTGGGCCGCGTGTTCGAAGTGCGGCGCACGTTATGAGCGCCGATCCATTCGCCAAGCTCAACGCCGCGCAGCGCGCCGCGGCGACCTTTGGCCATCGCGACGGCAACGGCCCGTGGCAGAGCGCGCCGCTGCTGGTGATTGCCGGCGCCGGCACCGGCAAGACCACCACCCTCGCCCATCGCGTCGCGCATCTGTGTCTGAACGGCGTGTCGCCCGATCGCATCCTGCTGTTGACCTTCACGCGTCTCGCGGCGCGCGAGATGAGCCAGCGCTCGCAGCAGACCGTGGCGGCGGCGCACAAGGCGCAGCAGGGCAACGAGCGCATCGGCGCGCCGTCCTTCATCGACTGGGCCGGCACTTTTCACGCCATCGGCGCGCGCCTGCTGCGTCATTACCACCAGGCCATCGGCCTCGAAGAATCCTTCAGCGTGCTCGACCGCGGCGACGCCGCCGACATGCTCGACGTCGAACGCCAGGCGCTCGGCTACCACAAGAGCCGCGACCGCTTTCCGCAGAAGAGCACCTGTCTCGACATCTACTCGCGCACCGTCAATGCGCAGTGCAGCCTCGAGACCACGCTGGCGTCGTCCTTCCCGCATTTCGCGCAGTGGCATGACGAACTGAAAGCCTTGTTCGCCGCCTATGTCGACAGAAAGATTCAGCAGCAGGCCCTCGATTACGACGATCTCCTGCTGTACTGGTATTACCTCGTCGAAGACCAGCGCATCGCCGCCGACATCGGCAGTCACTTCGATCACATCCTGGTCGATGAATACCAGGACACCAATCGCCTGCAGGCCGACATCATCCGTCGCCTGCGCCCAAGTGGCGCCGGCTTGACGGTGGTCGGCGACGACGCGCAGTCCATCTATGGCTTTCGCGCCGCCGACGTCGAGAACATTCTCGACTTCCCCGATCACTATCCCGGCGCCGAGGTGCTGAAGCTCGAAGACAACTACCGCTCGACGCAGGAGATTCTCGACACCTCCAACACCCTCATGAGCGAAGCCAGCCGCAGCTATCAAAAGGCCTTGCGCGCGGCGCGCGGCGGCGGCCACCGTCCGCAACTGGTGACGGTCGAAGATGAGCAGGAGGAAGCGCAGTACCTGTGTGAGCAGATACTCGAGCGCCGTGAACAGGGTGTCAGGCTGTGGCACCAGGCGGTGCTGTTCCGCAATAGCCGCCACACGCTGCGCCTGGAAGTGGAACTCGGCAAGCGCGACATCCCCTACGTGAAATACGGCGGCTTGAAATTCATGGAAGCGGCGCACGTGAAAGACGTGCTGTCGGTGCTGAACTGGGCGGACAATCCGCGCAACGCGCTGGCGGCTTTCCGCGTGCTGCAACTCTTGGACGGCATCGGCCCGGCGACGGCGCGCAAGGCCTGCGATCAACTCGAAGCACAGCACGGCGACTTCGCGAGCTTGAGCGCGGTGGCCGGCATTCCGCTCGGCACGCGGCCGGCCTGGACGGCGACGCAAGCGCTCATGACCGCCCTGCGCGACGCGCCCTGGCCGGGGCAGCTCGAGCAGGTGCTGCGCTGGTACCAGCCCCATCTCGAACGCCGCTACGACCATGCCTTTCCGCGCGAAGGCGATCTCGAACAGCTGCTGCAACTGGCCAACGATTATTCATCACGCCGCAGTTTTCTCACCGAGCTGACCCTTGACCCGCCGAGCGCGAGTGGCGACCTGTCGGGCGCGCCGCATATCGATGAAGATTACCTGGTGCTGTCGACCGTGCATTCGGCCAAGGGCCAGGAATGGGACACGGTCTATGTGCAGCATTTCAGCGACGGCAGCTTTCCCAACGAGTTCGCGGCCGGCGATGACAAGAAGCTCGAAGAAGAGCGACGCCTGGCCTACGTCGCCCTGACCCGCGCCAAAAACAAACTGGTGCTGGTCAATCCCTTCAAGTACTTCGTGGTGCAGCAGGCAAAATTCGGCGACCGCCATGTATACGGCACCAAGAGCCGCTTCCTCACCGACCCGGTGCTCGCCACCTTGGAACAGGGCCATTGGAGCAGCCAGGCGCGCGATGCGAACGGCTGGCGCCAGGACTTGCGTGTCGACTTGAAGCAGCGTGCGCGCGCGATGTGGAGTTGACTCTCGATTTCACGCGTCCCCCATGAGCCGCGCGAGGTCCGCCTCGTCATAGAGCGCTTCGGCGCGCACGAAAAGCTCTCGATCTTCGAAGCGGATATGGGCCATGAGCTGCGCACCGAAGCTCACGATGGCGGCACGCTCGCCGGCGTCGATGGCCGCCATCAGCGCCTGCAGCCCGGCATGTTCGGCCAGCGTGCGCTCGACCAGGGCCGACTCACCCGCGGCGCGCAGCGCCGGCAGCAGGCGTTGCTCTTCTAGCGCGAAATGCGGGGCCAGCAGTTGCTGCCAGGCGCTGCGCAAATCTTCACGCAGGCTCGCATCATCGACACTATCGCGCTGCGCACGACGGGCCAGCACCAGCGCGGTGTGATGTTCGCGCGCGAGTGGCGCGAGTGCTTCGCTGCGTTTCATGTCGAGATGCCGCCATGTGTGTCGTCGAGTTGGAACTATAGGTCATGGCGACGGCACGCTGCTTGCCCGCCCACAATTGATCACCATCAATTCACGTTCACGGCATTCAGCCGCCGCACTTGACCGCACCGCCCACCAGGTTGAGAGTGACCATTCCCGACACGGACATCGGCGATGGCATTCATTCAGTAGAGGCGCGGCCAAGGGTAATGACGGTGACGCACGGCGCTCTGTTCGGCTGGATCACCTTGGCGTTGACCGCGCAGCTGGCTGTCGGCCTTGGCTTCTTATGGTGGCATCACCGCACGCCCCGCGCGGCGGTCGTCGCCACCACCGCAAGGCACGACGACGACAGCCTGTTCACTCACGAGGTTCTGCCGTTCGCGCTGTCGCTGCTGGCGCTGGCGCTCGCCACCATCGCCATCGATGCCTTGCTGCATGTTTTCGATCGCGTATGGGTGGGTCGTTATCTCGGCATTCCGGGCACCCTGCTCATCATTGCGTCTTTCGGCTATTCGTTGCGCAAGCGCAAGCTCATCGCGCGCGGCCATCCGATGACCTGGCTGCGGGTGCACGAACGCATGGCCTGGAGCGGCTCGCTGCTGGTGCTGGTGCACGCCGGCATCCATTTCAACGGCCTCCTGGCGTGGCTCGCGGTCGGCGCGATGCTGATCAACGTCGCCAGCGGCCTGACCGGCAAATATCTTCTCACCCGCGCGCGACGCCGTCTCGAAGCCAGCCGTCAGGAACTGCGCGCCGAAGGCCTGACCGACGACGCCATCGAGCAGCGCCTGCATTGGGACAGCCTGACCCTGGACATCGTCAGGCAATGGCGCGTGGTGCACTTTCCGATAGCGCTGGCCTTCACGGTGCTCGCGGTCGCCCACATCGTCGCCGTCTTCCTGTACTGGGGTTGGCACTGATGCGGCGCTGGCTCATGGCATTGGTCGCGCTCAACCTGCTGGGCCTGCTGCTGCTGGTGTTCGTCTATCCGCAATTCATGGTGGCGCCCGGTCCGCTGGAAGGCGGTCACGCCGAGCTCGAAACCGATTGCTTTGCCTGCCACGCGCCGCTGCGTGGTGCGCAACCCGAGCGCTGCATTGCCTGCCACGCGCTGGCCGACATCGGCGTGCGCGACAGCCATGGCGCGCCCATCACCCGCGACAAACCCCTCACCGCGTTTCACGAATCGCTGTTGGAAAACGATTGCATGAGTTGCCATTACGCCCATCGACTGCCGCCGCTCAGCCATCGCGACAGACAAGCCTTCTCCCATACGCTGTTGGCCACTGCGGTGCGCGAGCGCTGCGAGAGCTGTCACCGCGCGCCGCGCGACAAGCTGCATGACAAAGTAGATACGGGCTGCGCGCTGTGTCATGTCGACAGCCATTGGCGGCCGGCGAGTTTCGACCATGACGAATATTTCAAACTCGACCGTCATCATGACAAGGCCTGCAGCCGTTGCCATGTCGACAATGACTTCAAGCGCTACACCTGTTACGGCTGTCACGAGCACCAGCCGCGCAAGGTGGCGGCGGAGCATCGCGAAGAAGGCATCACCGATATCGAAGACTGCGCCGGCTGCCACCCGGATGCGCGCGAGAGTCACGCGCGCAAGACACCGCGTCCGCGCAAGACCAGTTCAGAGCGCGCACCCGCACTAATGCAATGAAGGTGTGGAGCGCCGCCCGGTGGCGAACAACGCGCCGCCCAGCATCATGTGCAGCGCCACCAAGGGCAGCAACGACGCACGGCCACCCAAGCCCAGGCGCTGACCGAGATTCCAGCTCGCGGGCGTGGCGTCGGCGCGTGGCCACTTCATGTCTATGCCCTGCTGCACCAGCGACACCTGGCCCGACTGCCAGCGTGGCAACAGGTAATCGGCAAACGGCTGCGCTATCCCTAACGGCGTTTGCGGATTGACGGCGGTCGCCACCAGGGTCGCGCCATAGGACACCAGCAGCAGCACCGCCAGCAGCGTGCCCATCAATCGCGCCAGCACGCGACTGCGCCACTGCATGGCGCCGACGCCGCCCGCCAGCAAGGCCATGAACGGCAGGCAGGGCACCAGGAAGCGCGGGCCATAGGTCCAGCCACCCTGCCAGTCGACCAGCGAAGCGTTCATCCACAAATACAGCAGCACCACGGCCGCGGCACACGACGCAGCCGCGGCGCGTCCACGCCGCAGCCATACCAGCAGTCCGGGCACGGCCAGCAACAGCCACGGTGCGCTGTAGAACAAGCCGCGATAAGCGCCGACGGTGATCTCGTGCAGGACCTGCGGATTCGGCACACCGAGGCCCATGAAAAAGCCCTGGTGACGAAACGGCATGGTCGAAAATTCGTAGGCCAGCGTCCACGGTGCGCCAAACGCGCGCCAATGATAGACGGCCAGCAGCGCCAGCGGCGGCAAGGCGCCGAGCGCGAGCGGCATCGCGCCACGCAGGCCGCGACGCAAGGCGAATACACCAATGGCGAGCGCGCCCAGCACGGCTTGATACTCGACCATGCACGCGAGTCCCAGACACAGCCCCGCACAGGCGACACGCGTCATCGCCCGCGCGTCGTCACGCTGTAGCAACGCAAAGGCAAACAGCAACAGCGCGGCGACCAGTTGATGCCCGAACAGCATGGTCGAATAGGGCCAGGCCATCGTGGCAAGGCCATAGCCGAGCGCGACAGCCACGGCCCATGCCGCACGCGCACCAAAGGCCAGCAACAGCGTATGCAACACCCACACTGCGAGTGCGCCGGGCAGCGCGACGGAGGCCAGCGTGATGACATAGGCCGCGTCGTTGAGGCGCGCGGCGTCAGGCTCTCGCTCGCCATGCATGAACAGCGCATAGACCGGCGCCGCGAGCAGCGATTGCCCCGGCGCCTTGTCGCAATAGATATGTCCGGCGCGCGCCGACACGTCGCCGGTGTTGGCCGCGTAGGCATCGATGGCGAAGCTGTGTTGTTCGACGATGGCGCGGGTCAGATCGAAACGGCTGTTCTGATTCCAGCCGCCGCCCTGGTAGAAATAGGCGTAGCTCAGGAAGCACAGTACGAACAGCAGAAATCCGTGATGGCGCGACGCCGCCTTGTTTGTGCTGTCCAGTGCCATGGTGCGTACGTGTCTGCGTGGCCCGTGCCGGCCGTGCTGATTGCGCGGCGCCGATACGGTTGATTAAATAGCTCCGGTGGTCCGCCGCAGCCTAGCACGGATTGCCTTTCCATCATCGCTGACATTCGCGTCACGCCATGCACTGGCCGTGATGCGCGGGAGGAATGTTGCTCATGGAGTCTGGAATGAATCGGCGTCGCGTATTGAAGGGCATGGCTGCCGCGGCCGCGGTCGCGAGCCTGCCGCGTTCACGCAAGGCCTTTGCCGGCGGCCCGCCCATCGTGCTCGGTGTCCCCACTTCGCAGACCGCCGCCCATGGCGTGGCCGATGACCAGGATCACCTCAACGGCACCATCCTCGCCCAGGAAGAAATCAACGCCGCCGGCGGCATCCTCGGGCGCAAGCTCGAACTGAAGGTGGTGGATGTCGACAAGCTCGCGCCTGAAGCCTGCGCGGCCTCGATACGCGCGCTGGTCGATGCCAAGGTCGATGCGATATCGAACGCCTTCCTGTTCGTGCCGATACCGGCCATGGATGCCTCGGTCAAATGGGCCTGCCCCTATCTGTCGGGCAATACGCAGCGCGCCGCCACCGAAGCGCAGCGCGCCAATCCCGACAAGTACAAGCACATCTTCCAGGTCGACCCGAGTGAAGTGCACTACGGCTATCACTTCCCGATCTGGCTGCAGGCCATGCAGGACCAGGGCGTGTGGAAGCCGACCAACAACGGCGTGCACATCGTGCAGGAGCAGGTGGCCTACAACCAGCTCATTTCCAAGGCCTGCCAGGACGCCCTGAAGAAGAGCAAGTTTGAACTGGCGGGCGTCACCGACATTCAATACCCGGTGCAGAACTGGGGGCCGGTGATCGAACAGATTCACAAGGTCGGCGCCGGCGCGGTGATGATCGATCACTGGGTGGCGGCCGAGTTCGCCGCGTTCTGCAAACAGTTCCGCGCCAAGCCGCTGAAGAATTCGCTGGTGTATCTGCAATACGGTCCATCGCAGCCGGAATTCCTGGAACTGGCGGGCCCTGCCGCCGAAGGCTTCTGCTGGAGCACGGTGATGGGCGTGCCCGCCAATGACAAGGGCCAGGCCTATCGCAAGAAATACCAGGCGCGTTTTCCAGGCAGCATGGGCCTGTGCTACACCGGCATCGCCTACGACATCGTGTATTACCTGAAAGCCGCGTGGGAAGCGGTCGGCGCCACCGACAACTTCGTCGCGGTGTGCGACTGGATACGCACTCACCCCCATGACGGCATCTGCGGTCACATCGACATGAACAACCCGCTGCAGGAAGCGGCCCATGTGCCGGACAACGGCTACGAAGTCACGGCCAAGAGCATGGACCAGGGCGTCAGCCAGCTCTACGTGCAGGTGCAGGAAGGCGAGCACCGCATCATCTATCCCTACGAGCTGAAAGAGACGGCGTTGAAGCCCGCGCCGTGGTGGGGTTGACGAACACGCACGCGCCATAAGCCGTGAATCGCCCCCTCGATCAGAACGCGCAGCCGTTCTTTGCCGCCGAGCACATCCATCTCCATCTCGGCGGCCGCGCGATCCTGAACGACATTTCGCTGACGCTGCGGCGCGGTGAAGTGCTCGGCATCATCGGCCCGAATGGCGCCGGCAAGACCAGCCTGTTCGAGGTGCTGTCCGGGCGCATCGCGCCGCGCAGCGGGCGTGTGGTGTTTCACGGCCAGGACATCACCCGCCTGCCGCTGCACGGGCGCGCGCGGCTCGGCATCGGCCGCACTTACCAGACGCCGGTGGTGCCCGAAGAGCTGACGGTTGGCGAAGTATTGAAAGGCGCGCGCCAGGCCTATGCGCCCTACTGCACGCGCCATCACGCCGAATGGGCCTGTGAACTGGTCGGCTTCGCGGTCGACGAACGCACGCCCGCGCAACGCCTCGAAACCTTGAACCGGCGCAAGCTGCTGCTGGCGTGTTTACTGATGCGCCGTTGCACCCTGCTGCTGCTGGACGAACCGGCGGCCGGCATGATCAATGCGGAGATTGATGAATTCGATCACCTGATACGCGTGCTGTCGAAAGAACTGAATATCGGCGTCGCGATTGTCGAGCATCGTATCGAGCTGTTGGAAACCATTGCCGACAGAGTGATGGTGATGGATGCGGGCGAGACCATCGCCGAAGGCACATTGGGCGAGATCCTCGCCGACCGTCGCGTGCACGCGGCGTATTTCGAGACGGTCGATGAATAGGTCAACGGCACACCACGAATGTCCGACTGAAGTCGGACCCACAAACAAAAAATCGCGGCCGATGGAATGCTGTGGGCCCGACTTCAGTCGGACATTTTGTGCACAGGCGCGTCGTGGCTGACGGCGTGCAGGAAATCCTGCGCGTCACCAGCCTGTCGGCCGGCTATGGCGCCTTGCGCATCCTGCATGACCTCGATCTCACGGTGCTGGCCGGTGAACGGCTCGGCATCGTGGGCTTGAACGGGCACGGCAAGTCGACGCTGTTCCTGGCCATTGCCGGGCTCACCGGCTGGCAGCGCGGTTCGATAT
This sequence comes from Gammaproteobacteria bacterium, assembly GCA_020849475.1. Classification (GTDB taxonomy): domain Bacteria; phylum Pseudomonadota; class Gammaproteobacteria; genus JADJYF01. The sequence goes on along the minus strand of JADLGE010000021.1, from coordinate 25,872 downwards.
TGCTGAATGGTCACGAGGTGGGCGGCACGCGCAGCCAGGGGCCGGGGCGTTACACCCATCGCGTGGTGCGTCGCGGTCTTGCCCTCATGCCGCAGGGCGACGAGATCTTTCACGGCTTGACGGTCGAGGAGCATCTCGACAGCGGTGCGTTCACACCGCGTGCATGGCGCGAACGCAAGCCGCGCAAGGCGCGCATCCTCGAGATCTTTCCGCCGCTCGCCAAGCTCATGGCGGTGCCGGTGGGTCGCCTGTCCGGCGGCGAGCGACGCATGGTGTGCCTGGGTCGCGGCTTGATGGCCGACGCCTCGCTGTTCCTGGTCGATGAGCCCTCCCTCGGTCTCGCGCCCAAGATCGGGCGCAGCGTCATGCAAGCCTTGATGAACATTGAACTCGGCGGCGCGGCGATGGTGATTGCCGAGCAGAACGTGAGCCTGCTCGAAGGCCGCGTCGACCGCATCATTGGCATGCACGTCGGCAAGCTCAAAGGTGAGGCGTCGGTGTCGCTGTCCGGCGCCGCGCGAGCGCAAGGCTAGCGGCATGGACATCGGCATCATCGCCGTCAATGCGCTCACCCTCGCCTGCATTTACGGCATGCTCGCGATTGGCATCTCGATCACTTGGTCGAGTCTCGGCCTGGTCAATCTCGCCTACGGTTTCATGTTCGCCTTCGCCGGCTATGGTGCCTGGCAGATCAACGCCTGGTGCAGCGCTGCGCACCTCGCGCTGCCGCCAGTCGCGACACTCGCTATTGGCGTGCTATGTGGCGCGCTGGCGGGCCTGCTGGTGTGCGCGCTGGCCTTCATCCCCATCCATGACAAACCCAACTTCACCATGCGCGGCATGGTCGCCACCATTGCCATCGATCTCATCGGCACCCAGGGCCTGCTGTGGTATTTCGGGCCGCGCGCCAAGTCACTGCCCGAGATCTTCGGCTACTGGCAGATTGAATACGGCGGCATCGTGCTGACTGCCAACACCGCCGGCGCCATCGGCTCGTCGATACTGCTGCTCGGCGCGGTGCTGCTGTGGATGAAGTCGAGCCGCCGCGGCCTCGAGATCCGCGCCATGATGATGAATCCCCATGCCGCCTCGCTGGTCGGCATCGGTGTGCGCCGCACGGGCCTGTACGTGATGGCCCTCACCGGAGGCTTGGCGGGTCTGGCGGCGGTGCTGTTGTCGCAGACCTACTACGTCAGTCCCTTCGCCGGCTTCACGCCGTTGATCAAGGGCGTGTCGATTGCGCTGTGCGGCGGATTGGGCAGCGTCGCCGGCGCGGTGATCGCGGCGGTGATCCTCGGCATCAACGAAGCGGTGACCGCCGCCACCATTGGCGGGCAGTACGTGCTCATCACCCAGTTCGCGCTCATCATCGCCATCATCGTCGTGCGGCCGCGCGGCATCGCCGGCATTCTCGACCGCGCGCGGGAGGCGTGATGGAAAACGAACAGGCATCGGCACGCTGGCGCAATCCGCTCAAGGGCTGGCAGCCGGCGCGCGAAGTCGATGAAGTGCCGACCGACCCGTGGCGCAATCCCGTGCACGCCCCCGGTAGATACACGGTCAAGCTGTTTGCCATTGGCCGCCTGCGCTTCTTCCACAAGTTCCGCGCCCACGGCAAGCGGCTGTGGCATCGCACGCGTTACTGGCCGACCCGTCGTCGCGTGCTCGATGTGCGCGGCGGCTACAACCCCAAGACCCTGGCGGCGGAAAAGACCATCCGCGACAAGCGTCCGCTGTATTGGCTGACGGCGTTCGCGTGTTTGCTCGCGCTGCCGCTGGCGGTGCCGGACAGCGCCGCCAACACGCTTTACACCGCCGCCGCCATCTTCGGCATCTACGGCGCCATCAATCTGTGCTGGATGCTGATCATCGGCACCGCCGGCGTGTCGTCATTGGCGACCTATTCGGTGGTGGGCGCGGCGGCTTACGGCAGCGCGTATTGCTCCATCCACTTCGGCATGCCGTGGTGGGCGCTGCCCTTCATCGGCGTGCCCATCGGCCTCGTGTTCGGGCTCATCATCGCGCTGCCGGCGACACGACTCGATGGTTTCTATTACGCGCTCCTGACCCTCGGCCTGAACGAGTTGTGCCGCACCTACGTGCTGCAATCGAAAGTGTTCGGCTCGGCGACCGGTGGCCTGTACGGTGCGCAGAGTTATATCCCCGACAGCCTCTCGGCCGATGGCCAATTGCTGCTCGGTTACTACGCGAGTCTGGTGCTGCTGGTGATGGCGCTGGCTTTGTATCGCACCATCAACGGCCGTCGCCTGGGACGCATCCTGCGCATGGCGCCGGAACAGAAAGAAGCGTTTGCCGAGGCCTGCGGCATCGACTATCGCCGCGCGCGCATCCAGGTGTTCCTGCTGTCGTCAATGGCCTTGGGTTTCATCGGCGGTTTCTATGCCGCGCATTTTCGCGGCGCCTCGCCGAGCCTGTTCAGCATCGACACCGTGGCCTTGGGCCTCGCCATGCTCATGATAGGCGGCATGCAGCGCGCGGAAGGCGCGGTGCTCGGCACCTTCATCGTGGTCGGTCTGCACCATGGTCTCGTCGGTTTAGGGCCGCTGCGCCTGATCCTCATCGGCGTCATCATGCTGGCCGTGGTGTTGTTTCTGCGTGGCGGCCTGTTCGGCATCAAGCCGCAGTTCCGCGCCTGGCGCGACAAGAAGAAGAGTGAAAACCGTTCGACCCGAAGCGTGAAGGGAGGAGAAATGCTGCCCGAGGAAGCGACCGAGACCTTCGACAAGGACGAGATCTACCGCCGCCGCTTCGACAAGCAGCAGCGCGACTTCCTGAAGACCCTGGTCACAGCGCAAGTCATCGAAGAACACCGCCGCCAGCCTCTCGGTCAGCACAGCGAGGCGCTGGAACGGCTGCTGATGTATTTCCGCCGCCATCCGCAACAGGACAAGTACGCCATCGAAGTGCTGGAGCCATTCAAGGCCTATCGCATCGTGGCTTTGTCCGGCCATCGCGGCGTCGCCCCCCATGATGTGGAAGAGAAAATCTACGCCTCGACCGACGACGCCTACCACGGCGTGTTCATGCGCCGCGTGCAGGACTTACTGGAAAGCTGATGGCCCAGATAAAACTATTCGGCTACACCGACAAAATCACGGTCAAGGCCGGCGACGAACTCGTCTTCCACGTGTCGGCTGACGGCACCGATACGGCCGAGGCGCAGCTGGTGCGCCTCATTCACGGCGACCAGCATCCCGACGGGCCGGGCTTCATCGAAAAGGAAATCGCCTGCGAGGTGAACGGCCCGTGGCAGGTCGCCAAGCAGTTCACCCAGGTCGGTTCGTTTCTGACCGCCGAAGACCCGCAAGGCGCTCTGCGTCTCGACGGCAGCTTCACGCTGTTCGCCTTCATTCATCCCACCGTGCCGGCCTGGGGCACGCGCCAGGCGTTGCTCGGGCGCTGGGACATCCAGCGCAACGAAGGCTACTGCCTCGGCATCACGCAGGCGGGCTTTCTCGAATTCTGGCAGGGCGATGGCAAGGACATCGATTACCTCAAAGCCGAGCTGCCGCTGGTCGCCAACCAGTGGTATTTCGTGGCGGTGAGTTTCGATGCGCGTAACAGTCAGGCCACGCTGCGCCAGGTCGGTGTCGGTAATCGCTACAACAGCCGGCTCGGCAAGGTCGCGCCGGTGGAATACGACTCCCATGTACGCGAAACCCTGCGCTTTCGTGCGCGCAACCAGGACGACACGCCCTTTCTCATAGCCGGCGCGCGCGACTGGCATGAACTGCGCGGTCACTTCGTCGGCCAGACCTACTGCGGCAAGATAGACCGGCCAGGTGTCTATCAGCGCGTGCTGTCGCGCGACGAACTCGATGCCATCGCCACGGGCGCCGTGCCCACCGATGACGGCCGCGTGTGTTACTGGGACACGACCCTCGGCTACACCGAACACGGCATCGGCGACACCGTCATCGACATTGGCCCGCACGGGCTCCACGCGCAAGGCTACAACCGCCCCAATCGCGCCCAGACCGGCTGGAACTGGCAGGGGCGCAACGACTGCTTCCGTCTCGCGCCCCATGAATATGGCGGCGTCGATTTTCACGCTGACGCGGTGCTCGATTGCCATTGGCAGGAAACGCGGCGCTGGCGCATTCCGGCGGATCTGAAAAGCGGTGTGTATGCGTTGCGCCTGCGCGCAGGGCCGGGCATCGGGCTCGCCGAGGAATACATCGTGTTCTTCGTGCGCGCCGCCACGCCACGCGCACGCATTGCCATGCTCATGCCGACCGCGAGCTATCTCGCCTATGCCAACGAGCATCTGTCCTTCGACGCGCAAATCGTGCAGGCCATGACCGGCCAGCCGCCGATACTCGCGGCGGTCGAAATGGAGATGTACAAGAACAAGGAGTTCGGTCTCTCGACCTACGACAAATACCTCGACGGCCAGGGCGTGAACCTGAGTTCCTATCGACGCCCGGTCCTGAACATGCGGCCCAAGGCGCGCATGTCGAGCATGGGCATCACCTGGCAGTTCCCGGCCGACCTTTCCATCATCGGCTGGCTGGAAGCCAAGGGTTACGACTACGAAGTGCTGACCGATGAAGACTTGCATCGCGACGGCGCGGCGGCGCTTGCGCCTTACAAGGTGGTGCTGACCGGCACCCATCCCGAATACCACTCCGAGCGCATGCTCGATGGCCTCGAAGACTACGTGGCCGACGGCGGTCGCCTGATCTATACCGGCGGCAACGGCTTCTACTGGGTGGTGGCTTTTCGTGACGACGAGCCGTGGTGCATGGAAGTGCGCAAGCTCGATTCCGGCATGTGCGCCTGGCGCGCGCGGCCGGGTGAGCATTACCTCGCCACCACCGGTGAAAAGGGCGGACTGTGGCGCATGCGCGGCCGGCCGCCGCAGAAGCTGACGGGCGTCGGCTTCATCTCCGAAGGCTTCGAACACTGCGCGCCCTATCGGCGCATGCCCGACAGCTACCACCGCCGCGCCGACTGGATCATGCGCGGCGTGGAAGGTGAAGTGCTCGGCGATTTCGGTCTCGCCCATCGCGGCGCGGCGGGCATCGAGCTCGACCGCTACGACCTCGCACTCGGCACGCCGCCCCATGCGCTGATTGTCGCGTCCAGCGGTGGCCACACCGACAACTACATCCTGGTCACCGAGGAACTGCTGTACGCCTACCAGGGCCTGACCGGCACCCAGGACCATCGCATCCGCGCCGACATGGTGTATTTCACCGCGCCCAACGACGGCGCGGTGTTCGCGACCGGCTCGATTGCCTTCGGCCAGGCGCTGCCGGTCAATAATTTCGACAACAACGTCTCGACCGTGCTCGCCAACGTGGTCGAGACCTTCGCCAAGGACGGGCCACTGCCGGGCGCGGCATGGATCAGCCGAGAGAAGCAGTTCCGTTAGCGCAGGCTGCGCATCTGATCTTTCGATGGTCGCACGGCGGCGCGTGCGACTCGTACAATCGGGTCACCACATCCGGAGACCAAGGCCATGGCCACGCTGCACGCCGTTCCCTATTCCCACCAGAGCGGCTTCAAGCCCGACGCCATCCACTGGCAGCGCCTGTTGGGTGACGCCAATTTCGATTACCCCATCGACTACTGGCTCGCGGTGCTGGGCGGCGATGTCACGGCGGGCCGCGTCGACTTCCTGATCAAATGGGAAGCCAATGCCTACTGCCACTTCCATCGCCACACCGGCGCCACCACTACCCTGGTGCTGGAAGGCGAACACCATGTCATCGACACCCGTGCCGATGGTGAAGTGCACAAGGTGCGCAAGGCCGGTGATTTCGTGCGCAACGACGGTGGCGATGTGCACATGGAATACGGCGGCCCGCAGGGTGCGGTGGTGCTGTTCAGCATGCAGGCCGATGACGGCAGGCTGTTCGAGATTCTTGGCCGCGACATGAGCGTGCTCGGCACGGTGACGGTGGCGGATCTGCTGAACGGACGCATCCTGTCCTGAGAGCAGGTCGAGAACACCTGTCGGTCAGACTTCAGTCCGACATCCAACGGCGGGCGCGACGCTTGCGATACTTTTCGAATGCCAGACTGAAGTCTGACCGACAATGCTCACGCGCCGCAGCTGTCACCTTTAATCATTGATCTCGTGAAACCGCGCACCCCATGAACTACGAACATATCCTCTACTCGGTCGACAACGGCATCCTCACCGTGACGCTGAACCGGCCCGACAAGCTCAATGCATTCACCCACACCATGCTGCGCGAACTGCTCGACGCCATGGACAAGGCCGATGCCGATGACGACGTGCGCGTGATCATTTTCACCGGCGCGGGACGCGGCTTCTGTGCCGGCGCCGACCTGTCGGCCGGCGCCGGCAGCTTCGACCATGCGGGTGAAGACGATCGCACCGCCGACACCCATCGCGACGGCGGCGGCCTGCTGACCTTGCGTCTGTATGAATCGCGCAAGCCGCTCATCGCCGCCATCAACGGCGCAGCAGTCGGAGTGGGCGTGACCATGACCTTGCCGATGGACATCCGCCTCGCATCCAGCGAAGCGCGCTTCGGCTTCGTGTTCGCGCGCCGCGGCATCGTGCCGGAAGCGGCCTCGAGCTGGTTCTTGCCGCGCATCGTCGGCGTGTCGCAGGCTTTGCAATGGGCGTACTCGGGCCGCGTGTTTCCGGCCGCCGAAGCCCTGCAGGCGCGCCTCGTCAACGAAGTGCTGGCGCCCGACGATCTGCTGCCCCGCGCGCGCGCCATCGCCAGTGAAATTGTCGACAACACCTCGGCCATCTCGGTCACCATGATTCGCCACATGCTGTGGCGCATGCTGAGCGAGGATCATCCGATGGCGGCGCATCGCATCGATTCACGCAGCATCTATGAACTCGGCCAGAGCGCCGATGCCAAGGAAGGTGTGAGCTCTTTTCTCGAAAAGCGCGCGCCGAAATTTCCGGGCAAGGTCAGTCGCGACATGCCGGGGTTCTTCCCGTGGTGGGAAACGCCGAAATTTTGAGCGAGTGTGAGGCTCGTCCCGCAGTGAATGTCAGACTGAAGTCTGCGCCACAAAGACGCGGCTACCGCCCCTCGAATTTCGGTTTGCGTTTTTCCATGAAGGCGCTGCGGCCCTCGCGGTAATCGGCGCTGTTCATGCAGCGCTTGATCAGCGCTTCGCACTGTTCGTAATCGCCCTGCTCGGCAATCGCGGCATTGATGGCGGCCTTGGACGCCGCCTGGGTGAGCGGTGCGTTGGCGGCGAGATCCCGCGCCATGGTGCGCACATAGCCATCGAGTTCGGCGGCCGGCAACACGCGATTGACCAGGCCGAGTGCCAACGCGTCGGCCGCGTCGTAACGTCGCGCGCTGAACATGATCTCGCGCGCCCGCGCATGGCCGACGGTGGCGACCAGGCGTCGATGGCCGTGGATGCCGTAGCCCAAGCCCAGGCGCGCGGCCGGAATCGCGAACTGGCTGTCGTGGGCGCAATAGCGCAGATCACAGCTCAGCGCGACGGCGAGACCGCCGCCGATGCAGAAGCCACGAATCTCGGCGATGACCGGCTTCAAGGTGCTTTCAAGGGCGTGATGGGCGGCGGCGGTCGCCGCTTCGTAGCTGCGCACGCCGTCGTCGCTGGCGCGATTGCTTTCGAATTCGGAAATGTCCGCGCCGGCCGCGAACGCGACCTCGCCCTCACCGCGCAACACGATGCAACGCACCGATGCATCCTTGCCGAGTTCAGCCAGCAACAGCGGAAAGGCGCGCCACATGCCGGCGCTGATGGCGTTGCGTCGCGCGGGATTGTCGAGCACCACATAGCCGATGGGACCATCGCGTTCGATACGTAATTGACCGCTACTCATTGCCGTTCCCTTTATTTATGAGCCTTGGATGCGCGGCTCAGATGATTGCATCGCGCGCCAGCGCCGCGATGTCGTCGTCACTCATGCCGAGCTCGCGTAATACCGAGAGATTGTCAGCCCCCGCGGCCGCCAGCGTGTTGCGCATCGCAGGTGGCGTGCGCGACAGGCTGAAAGCGGGCCCGACCAGCGTCAGCGGCTCAGCGTCGACGCGTGGCACCGGCGTCGCCAGTCCCAGGTGACGCACCTGCGGGTCGTCGAATACTTCGTTCATTTTGTAGATGGGCCCACAAGGCACGCCGGCCTGGTTGAGGCTGGCCAATAGTTCGCGCATCGGCCGCGTGTGCGTGAGCGCGGCGATGCGCGCATTCAAGGCAACGCGATTGCGCGAGCGCAAGGCCGAACTCGCGAACTCATCCTCGACCGCCAGGGATTCGGCGCCGAGCGCGGCGCACAGACGCGCATAAATGGCGTCACCACTGGCGGCGATGTTGATGTAGCCGTCCGCACACGGGTAGACACTGGTCGGCATCGAGGTCGGATGATCGTTACCGGCCTGGCCGGCGACTTCGCCCTCCACCAGATAGCGCGCCGCCTGAAAATCCATCATCGCCACCATCGCCGCCAGCAACGAGGTCTGCACCCATTGGCCGCGGCCGGAGCGGCTGCGTTCCTGCAGGGCGACGAGGATGCCGAGCGCGGCGTACAGGCCGGCGCTCAGATCCGCTATCGGCGTGCCGGCGCGCAGCGGTCCCTGGCCGGGCAGGCCGGTGGTCCACATCAAACCGCCCATGCCCTGCGCAACCTGATCGAAGCCGGCGTGGTCACGATACGGGCCGGTTTCGCCGAAGCCCGAGATGCTCGCGTAGATCAAACGCGGATTGACCGCCGCCAGCGTGTCGTAATCGATGCCGAGTCGCGTCTTGACGGCGGGCCGGTAGTTTTCCACCAGTACATCCGCGCCCGCCACCAACTGCTTGAGCACCGCGACGCCACGCGCCCGTTTGAGGTCTAGGGTCAGGCTACGCTTGTTGCGATGCAGATTCTGAAAATCGGCGCCGGCGCGCGGACCGAAGCCATCTTCACCATCACCGCGCTGTTCGACGCGAATGACGTCGGCGCCCCAGTCGGCGAACACCCGCACGCAGCTCGGCCCGGCGCGTACACGCGTGAGGTCGATGACCTTGAGATCGGCCAGTGCGCCTGCGCCCATCATGCCGTCGTGCTCACGATTCGCGCGCCCGCCAGTGGCCGCCTTCCACTGGATGGAAGAACTCCTCCACCAATTGATTAAAGAGCGTCGGGTCGTCGAGATTCAACACATGCCCGCTGCGCGGCAGCACCGCCAGCTCCGCGCTCTTGATGTTGCGCTTCATGAACAGGCCGGGCTCGAGCGTCGGGTCGCCAACGTATTGGTGCACGAACACGATGGGGGTGCCGCTGCCGGTGTCCTCGTCATAGAGATTGACGCCGTCGTCGGCGCGTAGCGTCGCCATGGCATGCCCCCTTGTCCTGCAGATGTGAGCTACACCGAACTTGAGCACAATCGTCACGCACAGGGAAGTACCAGAGTGCGGGTAGTAGCAGTCTCAAACAACGTGACTTGGAGCGCGCCTCACAGTAGCGCATCATGCCGCCCACACAATGACGAGCGATGGTGATGAAACAAGTCCACGGCGCCTGCCCCCACGACTGTCCCGATACCTGCGCCTGGCAGGTCACGGTGGATGACAGCGGCCGCGCGGTGCAGCTCAAGGGCGCTGACGGGCACCCCTACACCCAGGGCGCGCTGTGCGCCAAGTTGAAGCGCTATACCGAGCGCGTCTACAGCCCCGAGCGCGTTCTCTATCCGCACAAGCGCACCGGCGCCAAGGGCAGCGGTGAGTTCAAACGCATCAGCTGGGACGAAGCAATCTCGGAAATGGTCACGCGCCTCAAGGACAGCATCGCGCGCCACGGGCCGTTGACGGCGATGCCCTGCAATTTCGCCGGCACCATCGGCGTGCTGCAGCGTTATGCCGGCGACCAGTTCTTCGCGCGCCTCGGCGCGACTGACCTGGATAAGCAAATCTGCGGCAATGTCGCCTACAACGCGGTGGCATCGACCATAGGCGCGGGCCCCGTGCTGCTGCCGGAAGACCTCGAGCACAGCCGTCTCATTCTGATCTGGGGCACCAATACTGTCGCCACCAATGTGCACCTGTGGGGTGGCGCCATCGCCAAGGCGCGCAAGCGCGGCGCGCAGGTGGTGGTCATCGATCCGGTGCGCACGCCGACCGCCGCGCATGCCGACTGGCATGTGCAGTTGAAACCCGCCACCGATGCGGCGCTGGCGCTCGGCATGATGCATGTCATCGTGCGCGATGGACTGCACGACGCCGATTACATTGCGCGTCACACGCTGGGCTTCGAGGCACTGTGCGAGCGCTTGAAGGAATTTCCGCCGTCACGGGTGGCCGACATCACCGGTCTCGATGTCGCTGATATCGAAAAGCTCGCGCATCAATACGCCAGCGCACGCCCGGCCGCGTTGCGCCTCATGGTCGGCATGGAGCGTTACTCCAACGGCAGTCTCGGCTTCCGCGCGGTGGCCTGCCTGCCGGCGCTGACCGGCGCATGGCGCGAGTTGGGCGGCGGCATTTGTCACTTCACGGGCGATCTGTTTCACGCGGCACTGGACTACGGCGCGGTGCTGGCGCCGCGCGACACACCGGCGCCCGCACGCAGCGTGCACCTCGCGCAATTGGGCCGCGCGTTGACCGACCCGGGCATGGCGCCGCCCATCACCTGGATGCTGGTCTACAACTTGAATCCGGTCGTCACGCTGCCCAATCAGAACCTCGTCATCGAGGGGCTCAAGCGCGAAGATCTCTTCACCGTCGTGCATGAGCAGTTCATGACCGATACCGCGCATTACGCCGACATCGTGTTGCCGGCCACCACGCAATACGAACAATGGGAGTTGATGGGCTCGTGGGGCCAGACCTATCTCGCCATCAATCCGCCCGCCATCGCACCGCTCGGCGAAGCGGTGGCCAACAGCGAGTTGTTTCGGCGGCTGTCGCGGGCGCTGGGCTTCAGCGAAGCACATCTGCATTGGCAGGACGAGGAGCGCATTCGTCGCCTGCTGGCGAGCGGCCACCCGTATCTCGACGGCATCACGTTTGAGAGCCTCATGGACAGTGGCTGGGCCAAGCTCGCGCTGCCCGCCGACTGGCGACCGCGCGCCGAGGGCGGCTTCACCACCGCCAGCGGCAAGTGCGAGTTCTACAGTGAAGCGCTGGCCGCGGCCGGCCACGACCCCTTGCCCAATTACACACCGCTGCCCGATACCACGCCCGGCACCGATACCCTGCCCTTGCGCCTGGTGTCAGCCAAGACCAGTCACTTTCTCAATTCCGGCTACGTCAATCTGCCCCATGCCGGCACACGCAAACACCGTCCGGAGATTCAGTTGCATCCCGCCGACGCCACCCGCCGCGCCATCGCCAGCGGCGATCGGGTGCGCATGTTCAATACGCTGGGAGCCGTGGAAGCCGTGGCACGCGTGTCGGAAGACACCGCCGCGGGCGTGGTCTACCTGCCCTTCAACTGGTGGCCGTCATCGACCTTGAACGGCTCGTCGGCCAACGCGCTGACGCCCGATGGCTTGTCCGATCTCAACTTTGGCAGCAATGCCTTCGATGCGCGGGTGGAAGTGGAAAGGGTGTAGGTGCGATGAGGTGCAGCCTGGTGCCGGCAACACTGCCCTGCACTTGAATTTTGAATGTGCGAGTGAATTCGCGCCAACCGCGCAAACCTTCAATCAAGCGCTGCGCCGCAATGGCCCGCGCAACAGGGCCGGAATATCCGACGCCGGCAGGGCGCGGCTGAACACAAAGCCCTGCACCACGTCGCAATCCTTGGCAATGATCACATCGAGCTGGGATTCGGTTTCCACGCCTTCGACGATCACCCGCAGGCCCAAGGTGTGGGCCATGGCGACGATGGCGGCGACAATTTCAGCGTCTTCTTCGTTCTGATCGATTTCAAGGATGAAGCTGCGATCGATCTTCAAAGTGTCGATGGGAAAACGCCGCAAATAGCTCAAGGACGAATAGCCGGTGCCGAAGTCGTCGAGCGCGATGCCGACACCGGACTCGCGCATGGTCTTCAGAGCAGCCACCGCGCGCTCGGGGTGGCGCATGATGGCCGACTCGGTGATCTCTATTTCGAGGCGCCCGGGCGGCAATTGATGGCGGGTGACCGCATCCCGCACGATCTCGGCGACATCCTGACGCTCGAACTGCACGCCCGACACGTTCACCGAAATCGGCACCGATGGCAGACCGCGCGCGTCCCATTGCCGCGCCTGGCGACAGGCTTCATCGATCACCCATTCACCGATGGGCAGGATGAGGCCGGTTTCCTCGGCCAGCGGAATGAAAGCGCCGGGCGACACCGGCCCGGATTCGGGATCGGTCCAGCGCAGCAGGGCTTCGAGACCGACCACCTGGGTAGTCCTGGGGTTGATCTGCGGCTGGTAGTTCAAGGACAACTGATCTTCGCCGATGGCCCTGCGCAGTTTTGCTTCGAGGGCGGCGCGCTCGAGCACCGCCGCGTTCATTGACGACTGGAAATACTGGTAGGCGTTCTTGCCAAGACTCTTGGCGTGATACATCGCGATGTCAGCGTTCTTGATCAATTCGCCGGCATCGCTGCCATCGTCGGGATAAATGGCAATGCCGATGCTGGCGCCGATATGGCAATCCTGGCCGTTGAGCGTGATGGTCTCACCCAGCGACTTGATGAATCGTCGCGCCACGGTACCCGGACCGTGGAGATCATGCACCGCGGTCAGCAGCACGATGAATTCGTCACCGCCGAGACGCGCCAACAAACCATCGGGCTTGGCGCCCTCCTCGCCATGGGCCACCACGTCTTCCTCGCGCAAGCGCGAGGTCAGGCGTCGCGCCACTTCCTTCAACAGCAAATCGCCGGTCTGATGCCCGAGGGTGTCGTTGATGCGTTTGAAGCCATCGATGTCCAGGAACAGGATGCCGAGCTTCTGATCGGCGCGTTCCGCCTGCGATAGAGCGCGCGTCAGGTATTCGCGAAACATTACGCGATTCGGCAGGCCGGTCAGGTTGTCGTGATAGGCGAGAAAGCGGACGCGGTCGTCGGCCTCCTTGAGATTGCTGGCCATGTCTTCCACCGAGCGCGCGAGATCGCCAATCTCATCATCGCTGGCGATGCCGCTCTTGATGTCCCAGTTGCCGGTGCCGATCTCGGCGGCGACAGTGCCCAATCGCTCCACCGGCCGCACGATGTGGCGGGCCAGCACCGCCACCAGGCCACCGCCGGTAAAGAGCACCACCACCAACACGCCGAACAGCACGACCGTTGCCGACTGCATGGTCAGGCTTTGCATTTCAGAGTCGGGATGAGCCGCAAACAGCAGCAGGTTGTCGTTCAAGCGCCGCACATGCAGCCCGGTCGGCATGCCATCCACTTTGATCGCGAACTCTTCGGCTTGGCTTTTTAGCGCATGCTCGGCGGTCTTGATGAAATCGGCGGGCAATTGCAGTTTGGGGTTGCCGAACAACACATGCCCTTCGTTATCGGTCGCGAACATGTAACCGGTCTCACCGACGCGCGCGTCGCTGACGGCGTGAGAAAAATCACCCAGGTCGGCGCTGATGCCGAGGTAACCACGCAGCGTCGCCAGTTGTTCGCCGGCGTCGACCGTGGCGTCGCGTAATTTGACCGAGGTTCCGACGAACAGCGCCGGCAAGCCGGTGTCGGGGTGCAGGTAGACCGTGGCGTAGTCGGCCTCGGTGCTGCGCGTCAGCCGCTTGAACCACACACTGGCGCTTTCGTCATCACTGGTGTTACCGAGTTCGGCGCGCGACTGGCGCGCATCTTCATAGCCGTCCGGCAGCAGGAAGCGGATTTCGAAATAATTCGGGAAGGCCGTCTGGCAGGCCTTGAATACTTCGAGCAAGGGCTTTTGCAGCAGGGAATAGCGTTCGTTCTCGTCGCTGGTGGTGGCGTACTTGGCGACCACGATATTGCTCAGGAACAACTGCAGATTGCCGCGCGCGGCGGCGATTTCCTGCGACAACTGGCCGGAAGCGGTGCGCAGTGCGCGATGGGCGTCCGCTTCGACGCGCTGGCGCATGTTGTCGTGAATCTTCGAATAGGCGAACGCGCCCAGCACCAACAGCGGGGCGACCACCAGCGGCAGGACCAGTGCGGGAATCTTGGCGTGGAGTTTCATCGCGGCAAGCGCGCGGGCGCTCAGTTCTGTAGCAGATGGGCGAACTGCGTATTGCGGTAGCTCAGCGCGCGCGGCGGCAACGGCGTGAACAATTCCGAATTGGCGAGAATCTTGGCGTTGGGATAGATGCCGGGATTATTGTGGTATTCCGGCGGCATGAGCTTGGCGGCCGCCGCGTTGGGCGTCGCGAAGTTGGCGAATGCGGCGTTCCTGGCGGCGTTGGCCGGCTCGTTGATGAAATCGAGGAACTCGAGGGCGAGCTTGCGGTTGGGCGCATTGGCCATCACCGTCATGTAGTCCACCCACAGCGCCGCGCCTTCCTGCGGCACCACGTATTCGATGTTGGCGTTGAACTTGCGCAGCAGCAGGGCGTCGCCATTGAACATCATGCGCATGCTGACTTCGCCGGTCACGAGTTCGGACTTCTCGTTCAACAATGACTGCTGGTAGGCGCGCACGAAGGGCTTCTGCGCCACCAGTATTTTCATCGCTTCGTCGATTTGACCATGCTCGGTGCTGTTGACCGAATGACCGGCCGCCTTGAGCGCCATGCCGAGGATCTCGCGCTGCGAGCTCAACATCGCGATGTGACCGCGCATTTCCGGCGCGGGCAGGAACAGATCAGACCAGCGCTCGGGCGCCTTCTTCACCAGGTCGCGGCGGTAGGCAATGCCGAGCGTGCCCCAGAAATAGGGCACTGAATAGCCTCTTGCGTTCTTGGTCTTGTCGAGCCAGGTCTGGTCGATGTGCTTGAGGTTGGGCACATCTTCGGGACCGATCTTGGCCAGCCAGCCGTGGGAGAAATACAGCGGAATATGGGTTTCGTTGATGACCACGATGTCGTAGCCGGCGCCGTCGGTGGCGAGCAATAGCTGATCGCGGTTGTCATCGTCCTCGAAATTGATCACACGCACCTTGACGTGACGCGTCTTCTCGAAGGCCGAGATCAGATCCGGGTCGATGTAATCGGCCCAGTTGAGGATCACGAGTTCGGACTTGCTGGCGTCGCTGGCCGGGCTCGGCGCCGGCAGGAGAGGCAGCAACAACAGGGACAGGACGGTGAATAGCGTGCGTAATTTCATGGGTGCTGGCCGATTTTTCATTCATGGCGAGTGTGCGCGGGGCGATCCTTCGGCCACTCCTGTGCAGTCTTTGGCCGCCATCTCGCTTAGCGGCGCAGGGATAAGATTCTTGAAGTAAATCGGCTCCTCGGGTCTGGCTGCGGGCAAGGGTCACGGCTGCACGCGGGTGCGACGCCTGTCGGTATACTTTCGACCCATCACGTCAGGAGTCGCGCCATGCACATCACCATCGAGCAACGAGAGGAACGGACGTGAGCAGCCAGCCCCCAGTCGCCCGCTATGCCCTCAACCTGCTCGAAAACACCGCGGGTGAGCTGCTGCTGCTCAAGCGCGCCGCCGATGCACGGCTCGGCCCCGGTCTATGGGGTCTGCCGGCGGGCAAGATTGAGCCCGGCGAGTCGGCCGCGGCCGCCGCGCTGCGCGAGATGGGCGAAGAGATCGGGCCCGGCCATGAGGTCGAACTGCTGCAATACCAGGGGCCGCTGCGTGACACCTATTACGGCGGCGTCTACGAAATTCACCTGTTCCATCGCCGCTGGCGCAGCGGTGAAGTGGTGCTCAATCATGAACACAGCGCGTTCGCCTGGGTCGCGCGCGAGCGCTTTGCCGAGTACCCGGTGATGGACGGCATCGAAGAGGACATCGCCCTGCTCAAAATCTGGCCACAGCGCTATCTGAATCCGGCGCGCGTGCCGGCCTATCTGCGCGAGGAATGATTCATGACGGCGGTCAATCTCAAATATGAAGTGGTGGGCGACGGCCCGCCGGTGGTGGTGCTGCATGGCCTGTTCGGCGCCGGGCGCAACTGGATCACGGTGGCGCGCGCGCTCGCAGGACAATATCGCTTCCACCTGGTGGATTTACGCAATCACGGCGGTTCGCCGCACACCGCGACCATGACCTATACCGACATGGTCGACGATGTGCGCCAACTCATCGCGACCCTGGGTCTCGCGCGGTTCACCCTGGTCGGCCACAGCATGGGCGGCAAGGCCGCCATGACGCTGGCGCTCAGCGCGCCACAGGGTCTCGCGCGTCTCGTCAACGTCGACATCGCACCGGTCAGCTATCCCGACAGATTCGTCGACATCATCGCCGCGCTGGAAGCACTCGATCTCTCGACGGTGGCGCGCCGTTCCGACGCCGACCGCGCGCTGGCCGCGGCGATTCCCGAAACCGCGGTGCGCCTGTTCATTCTGCAGAACCTGGTGTTCGAGCACGGACGCCCACACTGGCGTTTGAACCTCGCCACCTTGAAACGCGACATGCCGAGCATCCTCGGCCCGCTGCCGGTCGCCGCACACGCCCATTACGATGGGCCGACCTGGTTCATCCGCGGTGAATTGTCCGATCGCATCACCGATGAACATCGGCCGCTCATGCAACGCTGGTTTCCTCACCACCATCTGGAGACGGTGATGGGCGGCGGCCACTGGCCGCACTCGGAAGCGCCAGCGGCCTTCATGGCGGCCTTTGCACGCGCGCTCGACGCCTGAACGAGCGCTTCGTATCATGCCCACGCGTCCGCGCGACGCCCCCTTCACCACACAGAACGACCAAGACCACTGGAGTATTCACATGATCGGCTACGTCACCCTAGGCACCAACAACATCGAACAGGCCGCCCACTTCTATGACGAACTGCTGGCGCTGCTCGGCGCCAAGCGCGCCATGCAGAACGATCGCTTCATCGCCTGGGCCAATGCACCGGGCGCGCCGATGGTGTGCGTCATCAAACCCTTCGACGGCAACGCCGCCACGCCCGGCAATGGCAACATGACGTCGCTGTTCGTGCCGGACACCAAGCAGGTCGACACCCTGCACGCCAAGGCCTTGGCGCTGGGCGGCACGGACGAAGGCGCACCGGGCGACCGCGGCGATGGTTTCTACGGCGCCTACTTCCGCGATCTGGATGGCAACAAGCTCTGCGTGTTCAACATGTAATGTGCCGCGCGAGGTCCGCACCCTGTGTGTGGACCTCGCACTCTGAGTGACACGCGCCATGGATATCGCCATCGCCGGCATCGGCCACACCCCGCCCGTCAGACGTTCGCCCAAGAACATTCGTCATCTCGCCATCGAAGCCATTCAAGCGGCGCTCGACGACGCCGGCCTCGAAGGACACGACATCGATGGTGTGATCACCGACGGCGTGATCATGCCGCACACCGTGCCGCGCGAATTCATCGCCGCGCAGTTCGGCATGACGCGCAGCTTCGACGGCGGCGTGTCTTTCGGCGGCGCGGGTGTGGCCGCGGCGCCGGAACTCGCCAAGCTCGCCATCGGCGCCCGTAAGGCGCGCACCGTGCTGTTCTATTTCGGTGTCGACTGGGGCTCGCGCGCCAGCGGCCCCTACGGCTTTCACGATATGTATCCGGCCAAGATGGCCTTCGAGAAGCCCTATGGCTTCAACGCCCAGCCGAGCTACTTCGCGCTGTGGGCGCGCCGTTACATGCATGAGTACGGCATGACCGACGCCGATCTCGCGGTCGTCGCCATAAGCCACCGCGAACACGCACTGCGCAACCCGCTGGCGCAGGCGCGCACGCCCATGACACTGGCGAGCTATCGCGCCGCACGCATGATTGCCGAGCCGCTGCGCGTGCCGGACTGCTGTCTCATCAGCGATGGCGTCGGCGCCTTCATCATGACCAGCCTTGAGCGTGCGCGCGATCTGCGCCAGCCGGCGGTCAAGGTGCTCGGTTCGAGCTTCGCCAGTGAAGCGTGGAGCGGCGACGACATCTTCACCCAGCAGGCCGAAATCTTTCGCGTGACCGGCGCGCAGGCGGCCTGCCGAAGCGCGCTCGCCGAGGCCGGCATCACGCTCGCCGATATCGACTTCGCCGAGCTCTACGACTGTTTCACCATCTCGGTGCTGATGCAGCTCGAGGACTTGGGCTTCTGCGCGCGCGGCGAATCGCCGGACTTTGTGCGCGAACGCGGCATCGGCGTCGACGGCGCCTTGCCGGTCAATACCCATGGCGGACTGTTGTCCCACAGCTACCTGCTCGGTGTGGAGCACATGATTGAAGCCGTGCGTCAGTTACGCGGCGCGGCCGGCGCGGCGCAACTCGCCAAGGCCGACATCGGCCTGGTCGGCGGCTGGTCGATTCCCGATTACGGCGTGTGTGTGCTGGGCCGGGATGCACGTTGATGAAAAGCACCGAGCCTGAATTTGCCGGTCACTTCGAACAGCTCGCGCAAGGCCGGCTGTGCTTTCCGTATTGCGCAGCCTGCCAGCGCTTTCACTGGTACCCGATGCCGCTGTGCCCCCATTGCCGCGCGGACGGCTGGCAGTGGCGCGGGATCAACGGCAGCGGCACGCTGTATAGCTGGACGGAAATCCACCACGCTTTCGATGCCCGCTACACCGGCGCGCTGCCCTATATCGTGGCGTTGATCGAGTTTCCTCAAGCCCCCGGCATCCGCCTGGTTGCCAACCTGGTGGGGACATCGAGCATGGGGCTGGCCATCGGACAGGCCGTCAGCGCCGATTTCAGTCAGGTGCTGGCGGGCAGCGGTCCCTTGGTGTTTCGCGCCCACGCAGTTGCGGCTTCCTGAGACACTCGCGCCCGCGTCTGCGCTGGATCTCACGGCGGGCGCTAGGCACAATGCCGCCTCCCCGTAACTACCCCCTCGAGCGTCATGGCGAAACACAAAGTCAAGAAAGTCGTACTGGCCTATTCCGGTGGGCTCGACACCTCCGTCATCCTGAAATGGCTGGCCGAGGAATATCAATGCGAAGTGGTGACTTTCACCGCCGACATCGGCCAGGGCGAAGAGCTCGAACCGGCGCGCGCCAAGGCCACCAAGCTTGGCATCAAGGAAATCTACATCGACGATTTGAAAGAGGAGTTCGTGCGCGACTTCGTCTTTCCGATGTTCCGCGCCAACACCATCTACGAAGGCGAGTACCTGCTCGGCACCTCGATTGCCCGCCCGCTGATCGCCAAACGTCTGATCGAAATCGCGCGCGAGACCGGCGCCGACGCCATCTCCCACGGCGCGACCGGCAAGGGCAACGACCAGGTGCGCTTCGAGCTCGGCGCCTATGCGCTGGAGCCGGGCATCAAGGTCATCGCACCGTGGCGTGAATGGAACCTGACCTCGCGCGAGACCCTGCTCGCCTACGCCGAAAAGCACGGCATTCCGATTGAATACAAGAGCGGCGGCGGTTCACCCTACTCGATGGACGCCAACCTGCTGCACATCTCCTACGAGGGCGTGGTGCTGGAAGATCCGTGGGCCAGCGCCGAGGAATCGATGTGGCGCTGGAGCGTGTCGCCGGAAAAGGCGCCCGATGTCGCGACCGTCATCGAACTCGAATACGAGCGCGGCGACATCGTCGCCATCAACGGCGTGCGCATGACGCCGGCCCAGGTGCTGACACGCCTCAATGAACTCGGCAATGCCAACGGCATCGGCCGCCTCGACATCGTCGAGAACCGCTATGTCGGCATGAAGTCGCGTGGCTGCTACGAGACGCCCGGCGGCACCATCATGCTGCGCGCCCATCGCGCCATCGAATCGCTGACCCTGGATCGCGAAGTCGCGCACCTCAAGGACGACCTCATGCCGCGCTACGCGTCGCTCATCTACAACGGCTACTGGTGGAGCCCGGAGCGCCTGATGCTGCAGACCATGATTGACCAGTCCCAGGAGCGCGTGAACGGCACGGTGCGCGTGCGCCTGTACAAGGGCAACGTCATCGTCGAAGGCCGCAAGGCGCCCAGGGACAGCCTGTTCGACCCGGCCATCGCCACCTTCGAGGACGATGCCGGCGCCTACAACCAGGCCGATGCCGAGGGCTTCATCAAGCTCAACGCCCTGCGCCTGCGGGTCGGCGCGCGCCGCGACGCCTGACCATTGCGGGTGGCGCGCGTCACGCGCGCCGCCCTGCAAGCTCCAACGCGTGACGCCCGTCACGCGGCCTGCTCTGTGCCTGTGACTGCCGTCACACCGCCTCCGCGCTCCGTAACAATAATTTACAAACTAGGTCGTCTCGCCATGACGCGGACGACGCTGGCTGCCACCGGGCCTCGTTGCGGACGCGATATCGATGAAAAACAGCAGAACCAGCAGCGCGCGCATCGGCCTCGACCTCAGCCGGTCGGCCAACGACGCGTCGTCGCAGACGCTGCCGCTCGGCCAGATGCTGGGGCGCTGCTGGCTGGTCACCCATCTCGCCAGCCTCGCCGGCATCGGCGCCTGCCTGTGGCAGCGCGTGCCCCTTCCCCTGCTGACCGGCTGGTCGGCGTTCGTGCTCTTGAATGTGCTGCTGCGCGAAGTCTTGCTGGCGCCGCCCGCGCAGGCCGCGGTGGCAGCCGATCACAGGCATCTGGCGACCGCACTGTCGGCGGTGCTCGGTCTCGCCTGGGGACTCGGCATCGCATTGTTGCTGCCCTATGCCGACACGGCCGGCGTCGCCGCACTGCTGAGTGGCGCCTTGGCGGTGGCGCTGGTGGCGATCCCGGTGCTGAGCGAGCAGACCGGCGCCTACGGCTATTTCCTGGCGACGGCCGGCCTGCTCACCGTCGGTGGTTTCATCCACGACGCCGCGCGTAACACGCTGACGCTGTGGGTGGCATTGGCGCTGGCGACGCTGGCGCTGCTCGGCAGCGTCTATGCTCACACGCAGCAGGCCTTGCGCGAGCTGCTGCGGCGTTTGCACTCGGCGCTGCACGGCCACGGACTGAGCGTCGATTCCGCGCGCGGCAGCCTGTTTGAACACGCCATGCGCGGCGTCGATGCCTTGCATGAGGTGCTCGCGCGTGAGGCCCGCCAGGCGCAGATGCTGGAGACCCTGGGCGACGCGCTGATCACCACCGATGGCAGTGGCAATGTCCACTACGCCAACGGCGCGGCGGCGGCGCTGCTCGGCGTCGATGCCCAACAGCTCGACGAGCGGCCCTTGGAGGACTGCCTGCGACTGGTCTATGGGCGGGAACCCCACAACCGCACGCGCGACATCTTCGAGCAGGTGCGCCAACACCGGCGGCCGCAATCGTTACACGATCAGGCGCAGCTGCTGCGCCACGACGGCGTGGCGGTGAGCGTCGACTACCTGTTCACACCCCTGTGCGATGCTGACGGCGAGTTCGACGGCGTCAGTGTGCAGCTGCGCGACGTCACCGCGCGCCGCCAGCGCACCGAGTCCATCGCCTGGCGCGCCAGTCACGATGCCCTGACCGGCACCATCAACCGCAGCGAATTCGAACGGCGCATGCACAAGCTGTTGAGCCGCACCGGTGACAGCAAGCCCAACAGTCACACGCTGCTCTACATCGACATCGACAAGTTCAAATTCATCAACGACACCTACGGTCACGCCGCCGGCGATCATGCCCTGCGCACCTTGACCGACGTGCTGCGCACACGCATACGCGGCGCCGATACGCTGGCGCGCATCGGCGGCGATGAATTCTGCGCACTGCTCTACAGTTGCGATGCCAACCGCGCGCGCCTGATTGGCGAAAGCCTGCGCAGCGCCATCGAACAGCACGACTTCACCTGGCAGGCCATACAACTGCCGGTTTCGATCAGTGTCGGCCTGGTGGAGATCACTGCGGACATGCGCGATACCGCCGCTCTGCTGCGCGCCGCCGATGCCGCGTGCTACAGCGCCAAGAATTTCGGGCGCAACCGCGTACAGATGTTTGAAGCAGTGAACGGCGAAGAAGCGCAGCAGGAACGGCGCCTCACCCAGGTGCGCGAGATTCAGAATGCGCTCGGCAGCGGACGCCTGGATCTGTTCTATCAACCCTTGTGCGCCACCACCGCTTCCTTGCCCATCGACCGCTGCGAGGTCGCGGTCGGCATACGCACCGCCAGCGATGACTACATTCCCCGACATGACGTGACGGAAGTCGCGGCCCGCTATCAATTGAGCGCCGATATCGACCGCTGGTTGATCAATGCCAGTCTCGAGGCGCTGCGTAGCGACCACCCGGTGCTGTCCGACATGCGCGTGTTGTTGATTCCCCTGTCGGCGCAGTCGGTGGGTGATGACCGCTTGCTGGAGTACGCCATTCGCAGCGTGCGCGAGCATGGCGAAGTGGCGAACCGTATCGGTTTCAGCCTGCCGGAAGCCGGCATCGCCCAGCATCTGGAATTCGTGCGCTATTTCATCACCACCCTCAAGCAGGACGGCTGCCAGTTCATGATCAGCGATTTGGGCTTCGCCGGCGGTGCGATCGACGCCATCAAGTCCATGCAGCTCGATTACCTCGGCATACGCGGCAGCTTCGTGCGCAATCTGTTGGCGAGCTCGGCTGATTACGAAGTGGTGTTGGGGCTGTGCCGGGTGGCGCAGGCGCTGGGCATGCAGACCGTGGCCGAACACGCCGACAGCCGTTCACTGCGCGATGCGCTGGCCAAGATGGGCGTCGATTACGCCAAGGGTCTGTTGCACGATGGGCCACGACGCGTGGCGCGCTTCGATGAGAGTCTGCTGGCGCGGCGCGGTGAACGCCTGGTGTGATGGATGGCTTTAGAAGCAGTTCCCCGGCCAGCGACTGGCCGGGGAACGCAACAGAGTTTTAGCCGGCCGGCGACTTGCGCCAGAACTTCTCGCTCGGGGGCTGACGGACCTTGGCCATGCGCACGATTTCCTCCGGGATATCGAACTTCATGCCGTGCTCGGGACCGATGCCCTCGCTGCTCATGCAGTCGGCCATCACGTCGTCGGCGAGCGTCATGCCGGCCTTCTCGTTGAACAGCCATTCGTCCTGCAGGCATTCCCAGCCGATGTCAGCGACCGTTTCGCGGCTGACTTCCTCGCCGAAGAACGGCGTGAGGAACTTGGCCGTCTCTTCGACGGTGGGCCCGAGGAACATGCAGAAGCCGGTGGAGTCGCAAATCGCGTTGACGATCTGAATCTCCTGCGAGGCAATCGCCGCCTTCTCGCCGCTGATCTTGGGATCGATGACGAGGCCCGCGGTGTGGTCGCCGCCCATGGCGCTGGTGCAATAGGTAATGCCGGTGGCTTTCAAAGGACGCGGATCCCAGGCCGGCAGGGCCTGGCCCTTGGCGACCGGAATGCGGTGATGCTTGCGCGCGGTGCCGATGGCGAGCGCACCGTCACCGATGTTGCGGCCGAGCGGCGTGCCATTGTTGACCTCTTCGGCCAACAGCTTCTTGGCGCCGGCGGCGTCGCCCCAGGCCATGCCGTTGGAATCCATGTAGACCGCGATGGCGGCGCCGGTCTCGATGGTGTCGAGGCCGAGTTCATCACACAGACGGTCGAGATCGGCAACGTCTTCCCAGTTGTTGATCGCGCAGCACGAGCCGAGCAGGGTCAGGGTCTCGAACTCGAGCGCCGAGGTCAGGTAGTTGCCGTCCTTGTCATGCACGATGTTCGAGCAGGAGACGATGCAGCCTGCCATGCAGTTATGCATTTCGCCGCCGCGCGTTTCAAACGATTCGCGGATGCGCGCGCCGTCGAGCTGTTCGAACTCGGGGTTGCGGCCCTCGGTGCGGTTCTTGTACGGGAAGGTGTGCAGCATGTTGGCGGCCGGCACCACGGCGCTGGTGCCGTACTTGAAGTTGCCATGGCGCGCCGCGCGGTAGTCCTTGGAGAATTCCTTGGTGTAGGCGGCGAAGGCCTTGCGGTCGGCCGGACGTCGCAGCGAGGACTTGGCCGGGTCGACCAGCACCCACTTCAGGCACTTCGAACCCATCACCGCGCCGACACCACCGCGCGCGGCCTGGCGCGCCGGACGGCGGGCCTTGTCGTCGTCGGTGCAGGCGATGGAGGCGCCCTTCATCATCATTTCACCGGCCGGGCCGATGGAGATGACCGAGGCCGACTTCGGCGCGTCGGCGAGCAGCTTCTCGCACAGCGCGTAGTTCCACATGCCCTTGTATTCATCGGCCGCCACCAGTTCGACGCCGTTCTCGTTGACCTTCAGGCCCCAGCGACGGCTGCGGTCGGCCGGCTGGCCGGTGACGATGACGGCGCGATAACCGAGCTTCATGAGGTCCTGGCCCGGGTCGCCGCCGACATTGGCTTCCTTGATGCCATTGGTCAGCGGGCTCTTACAGCCCAGCGACAGGCGGCCGGAGGTCGGCGCCGAGGTGCCGGACAGAGTGCCGGGCGCCATCACCAGCACGTTGTCCGCGCCCAGCGGGTCGCAGGTCGGGTCGCACTCCTTGAGCAGAATCTTGGCCGACAGTGCGCGGCCACCGAGCAGCTTCCATTCTTGCGGAAAGGGCTCGACGCTGACCGACAGGCGGGTCATGTCGAGGCGGATGATTTTGTCGTTGTCCCAGGCTTGATCCATGGTGTGCTAGCTCCTCAGCAGGCGAGATTTCGAGTTTCGCAAATGGTGACATATTTACACCGAGATCAATACCGTGCCGCACGTCCCATCGTCACCGCTCGCGGACCGTGCGGAACGGGAGGTCAGTCGACATTGATAGCCAGTCTGCGGGCGGTGGATAATCCGGGCGGCTCATCCTCACGTTCAACAGGGAATCCCCATGCTGCCCCGCGACTTCACCGAAGAACAATCCATGTTCCGTGCGGCCTACCGCCGCTTCCTCGCCGCCGAAATCGTGCCGCACATGGAGCGCTGGCGTGAGCAGCGCATCGTCGACCGCGAGGCCTTCCTGAAGGCCGGCGCCGAGGGCTATCTCATGGTGTGGCCGGACGAGAAATACGGCGGCATGGGTGACAACGACTTCCGCTTCGAGCAGGTCATCCTCGAAGAAACCGCCTACGCCCGCGTCGGCGACTGGTACAACTCCCTGCACAGCCGCCTGGTCGGCCCCTACCTCACCCGCTTCGGCAACGAAGAACAATGCATGCGCTTCCTGCCGCGCTGCGTGAAGGGCGAATGCATCCTCGCCATCGCCATGACCGAACCTGACGCCGGCAGCGATCTGGCCGGCATGCGCACCCACGCCGAAGAGCATGGCGACCACTGGCTGCTGAACGGCGCCAAGACCTATATCTCCAACGGCATCAATGCTGATCTGGTGATCGTCGCCGCCAAGACCGATCCGCAGAACAACCCGCACCACATGACCTTGTTCCTGGTCGAGCGCGGCATGGCAGGTTTCGAGCGCGGCCGCAACCTGGTCAAGATGGGCCAGAAAGCGCAGGACACCGCCGAGCTCTTCTTCAACAACGTCAAAGTGCCGAAGGCCAACGTGCTGGGCATGCCGGGCGAAGGCTTCAAGTACTTGATGAAAGGCCTGGCGGAAGAGCGCCTGATCGGCGCCTGCGGCGCGCTGTCGTCCGCGCAGCTGTCCTATGACCTCGCCGCCGCCTACGCTCACGAGCGCAAAGCTTTCGGCAAGACCCTGGCAGGCTTTCAGAACACCCAGTTCAAGCTCGCGGAGCTGCGCACCGAGCTCGATGTCGCGCAGTGCTTCATCGACCAGTGCGTGCGCGCCATCAACGCCGGCGCCCTGACCGCGGTCGATGCGGCCAAGGCCAAGCTCATCGCCAGCGAATTGCAGATCAAGTCAGCCGATCTCGGTGTGCAGCTGCACGGCGGCGCGGGTTACATGGATGAATATCCGATCAGCCGCCAGTTCACCGATGCACGCATCGCGACCATCTATGCCGGCAGTTCGGAAGTGATGAAGATCATCATCAGTCGCGATTGTCTGTCGGAGAAATACGAGCCGTTCAATACGCGGAATTTTTGATAAGCGGAGTTCGGTCTGTCTTCCGCAGGTGCGAATTCATTTGCACTCCCTGAATG
>JADLGE010000020.1 GCA_020849475.1 Gammaproteobacteria bacterium | reverse complement strand
TGGTGTCGAGCAATGCGCCCGGCACGTCGTTGACGCAGGCATACAGTTCAACCGTCACGCCGGCCTTGCCGACTTCGCCGTTGTCCTGCACGCCGTTGGCGTTGGTATCCACCCACACGCGATCGCCAAGGCTGGCCGGACGCAGTTCGCCGAAGTTGTTTTCCTGCGAATGCTGACCGGCCGCCAACGGGATGGCGCTGATCTCGTCATTCGCCACCGAACCGCCGGTGCTGCCCGCAGTGTCCTTGCCGTCGAGGTAGTTCGCCGGCTGCGACTCGGTCACGGTATATGAGCCCGGACGCAAGTCCGCGAACTCGTAGTAGCCATTCGCATCGGTGGTGGTGGTCGCCGTCACCGGGTTGCCGAGGTCGTCCGTGCCGTTCAAGGTCACGGTCACGCCGCCGATGGCCGGCTCACTATTACGCACGCCGTCGTTGCCAATGTCTTCGTAGACATAGCCCGAGATTTTGGCCGGCGGCAGTTCGCCGAAGTTGTTTTCCTGCGAGTGCTGACCATCCACCAGCGAGATGGCGCTCAGCACATCGTCGACAGCGTTGCTGCCACCGGTGGTGCCGACCGTATCCTTCCCGTCGAGATAGCCCGCCGGCTGCGACTCGCTGGTGGTGTAGGTGCCCGCACGCAGATTCGCGAACTCGTAGTAGCCATTCGCGTCGGTGGTAGTGGTGCGCGTGACGGAGTTACCGAGATCGTCCGTGCCCGTCAGCGTGATGGTCACATTGGCAATCGGCGGTTCGCCATTGCGCACGCCATCGTTGCCAACATCTTCGTAGACATAACCGGAAATCTTGGCGGTCGCCGGCGCGACGAGACCCGCGTCAATGGTCTGGTTCGATTCCCCGGCATTGAGATGCACGACCTGGCTGAAGCCGGTCGCCTGGTCCGCATCGCTGTCCGCCTGGTCCTGGCTGTTGAGGTTGGCATCGACCGTGGTGAACGCGTAGTCGGGCGCGACGAACTTGACCTGGTAATCGCCGGCGGCGAGGCCTGCAAACTGGTAGAAACCATGCTCGACGGCAGCGGTGCTGAAATCGTCACCGGTGACGGTGCTCGCGACCTTGACGCCGTTCTTCCACAGCTCGACGACGAGGTTGTCGACGCCCGCTTCGTTGGCACCCTGGATGCCATCGGCGTCAGCGTCGAACCACACGAAATTGCCGAGCTTGGCATTGGCCAACTGCACGATGAGGGGCTGGATGCCGGTGCCGGTTTCAGCGCCGGTCACAGGCGACGGGTCGATGAGCATCGTGAAGTTGGTGCCGGGCGGCGGCGAAACGTACTGGCCGGAAGCCACGGCGGACTGCGCTGCCGAGACCAGGAAGTCGACATCGGCCAGCGAGACCACCTGGCGGCCGTTGTCGGTCAGGAAGATGTTGGGGTTGGTTGAATTGATTTCGCTTTGGGTGAAACCGATGATCCGCCAAATAGCCGTCTGCACTTCGCCGTAGTTGAAACGACCTGCGTACTTGGGGTCTGAGGTCAGATTCTGCGACAGCAGCCAGTTGAGCTGGTCGACCTGAGCCTGAGACAGTGAACTCAGATCCGCCTCGACAGGCTTGATCTGCTGAAACGAAGTCGGGTTGCTCGCCTCGTAGGTGTCGGCTGCGTAGGTCGTGGGAGCAACGAAAATATCGACGAACGGGTTGATGCAGTAAGCATCGTAAACACCGGTACCAATGACTGAGTTGGTGCTACTCGTAACGTGCAGGTCAAGGAAACTTGGAGCGAGCGCATCGGGCTGTTGACCGAAATGGACGCCATCAGGATTCATCGCGGACGATGTAACGTTAATGATAAGTGTTGTCATTGTGGTGATTCCTGTTCTTCGACTTATTGATGTAGCGAGCTGGCGTTATGCGAAGCTTGTGTCGTGCCGGCGTTAGGGAACGCAGGGCAGGCGAAACGGATGGTCGATTGAAGCGGTGATTCCGACGCGAAGTGGTCACGCGCGTCTTGAGCATGCAGATGGATCACAAACGCGTCCAAGCGATTCCCTTTGTTCAAAGAAAACAATGTCAGCCTGCGCCGCCTACTGATGGGCTGGACGGAGTTCAGGCGTCAGTGAGAATGGGATTATGAAAACCGGATAGCTAGAAAAGCAGGCTATCCAAGCGTTTACCTCACCCGCAAGGAGATACCGCCTTGCGGGCAATGCAATCAGTCAAGCGTTTACTTCTTGCCTTTGCGCGCAACTGCGACCGCACCGGCAACGGCGAGACCGACGAGGGCCATGGAGCCGGGTTCCGGAACGCTGACGTTGGCGACCGGCAGCGCCGACGCAACGCCACAGGTGGAAACGAATGCGATGACGGTTGCCGCGAAGGACTGGCTCAGGGATTTCATGTAGTCAACACCTCTATCTTTGGTTGCTTGTCGTTGTTGTCAGCGGAGCCCCGGTCGAGACCGGGGTACCGACGGGTTCAACGCCAACTTTTGTAAGGAAACGAAGCTTCATGCCTTTGTCAGTAATTTTTACAATGGCACCGGGCAAGGCCGTTTCTTGGGCTGGTTTAGCAAGCTTGGTGCCAGAAAATTAATAGCCCGCCTTTTCAGCGCCTTAGCTTGCCGCCCCCAAACGAGAAAGAATCGCACCGTGCCTGGATGTAAAGTTCGCCGACAAAAGCGCCGCTACAGGCCAGATCCGTGTGGCGCGAAATTCAGATTTTGAGACGCCGTTGACATAAAAACCCGGTCCCGAAAACCCATGAATTGAACGCGGCCGGGCCGGGTTGACCATCCCTGACCGCAAAGCGTCACCTTCGAGCGCCGACCCGTGCGCACCATCTGACTGAAATTGCAGGAAATTGTGTAGTCGGGCGCGGCGTCGCAACCCGTTATCGCTGCGCACGCAGCGCGCCGGGCCGATGCCGGGCCGGAAAACCCACCCGCCGCCCTCAAACAGGGGGCAATCCGCCGCGAATAGCGTCGAGAGCTTTGGCGCTTCGGGTTCGATGGCCGGCCAGACTGCCAACCTGGTCGCAACTCGATGGGGGCGTTTGGGGCGAATGGGTATTTCGACAGGGTGGCGAGTAGCGAGCAAACGTCGCTGCGGGGCGACAGCCGCGTCGCTTACGCACACCGCGAAGGACTGCTGTGCCGCCGTAACCGACTGATCTAAAAAACAACTCCCGACCGCCAGCGGGCTACGTCTGTGCCTGGCGACAGCCTTGTCGCCGGCCCCGGCGCGAACGAACGACGACGCCTGACCCGCCGTTCGTCCCGCCCATCCTGCTCACGCGAGATTGAAAGCCCGCGTCACGTTCTCCGCCAGGATGCGTCGTCTCGAGGCTTCCGGCAGCGGCGCGAGCATCTCGCCGAGTTCATGCATGTAACTCGCGGTGTGGTCGGGATGCGGGAAGTCCGAGGCCCAGAAGAAGCGGTCGTCGCCGACGAAGGGTATGACGCCCGCCACCGCCCGTTCATCCGGATCGATGGACACATAGCACTGGCGGCGGAAATAGGTGCTGGGCAGCTCCTTCAAGCCCGCCTTGGGCATCAAGGGGCCTTGCGAGACGGCGTCCATGCGGTCAATGAGCTGGCCTATCCAGCCCGCCTGGGATTCCAGCACCACCACTTTGACGGTCGGGAAGCGGTCGAAGATACGGTAGTGGAACAGCGACACGAAGGCCTGCTGCATGCCCTGCGCAACCAGCACATCGAAGTACCAGGTGAATTCGAAGGGCTCGCCCTGCGCGAGTTCGTCGAAGCGGCGATGCACGTCCAGCGACGGCGGGTCGACGGTCGGATGCAGCGCGACCGGCGCGTCGTGTTCCTGTGCTATCGCCCACAGGCGGTCGTAATCGGGGTGACCGGGTGACTTGCGCGTCCAAGTGAAGGGATGAAAGAAGATGCCCTTGGCGCCGGCGCTGAGCGCTCTCTCGGTTTCGGCCGCGGCCAACGCCGGGTCCGACAGCGAGATATGCGCGATGGGCACCAGGCGGCCGCCGGAATCGGCGCAGAAATCCATGATCCAGCGGTTGTAGGCGCGGGTGTAGGCGGCCGCGATCTCGGGGTCTTTGACTTCCGGCTCCCACAGGATGCCGAGGGTCGGGTAGAGCACCGCCTTGGCCAGGCCTTCCTGGTCCAGGCGCTGCACGCGTTCCTTGGGATCCATGGAGCCGAATGGCGCCGACTTCACATAGCTGCGCTCTGGCGACGGCCGGATGTCCGGCGCGCCCATGCCGCCCAGCGAGCCCGGAAAGCCGGGTGGCATGAGGCGCGAGGGCTTGCCGTCGTATTCGAGGTATTCGAGGCCGTCGTCGTTGGTGCGCAGGCGAATCGCGCGGTCGCGATACTTGGGCTCAAGATATTTCTCCCACAGATCCGGCGGCTCGAGGATGTGGCCGTCGGCGTCGATGGCGCCGCGCGTATCAACTTTGCTGGACATACACGTTCTCCCCTGTGATGCGTTGTGGCACGTGAACGAAAGCTGCGCCACCAATGTGGTCGGCGAATCACGTTAGCAAACCTCACGCACGGTCTCGTTCCCCGTCCGGGTAGATGGGCGTATGGCGCGAACGCTCGGTCGAATGCTGCGCGGAGTGCGCGGTGGGAACGAAGGCGGGACACGGCATCGGCGCCCTGTGCTCCGATGCCGGCAGGCAATGAAAGGCGGGAGCGCAGGCCGCTCCCGCGCGAGGCTCAACGCACGGACAGGCCGGCGTAATCACCCTTGGCGCGCCACTCGGCGAGCATCTGGTAGAACTTCAAGCCGCCTTCAGGGTAGTGGCCCTGCAGGAAGCCGTCGTTGTCCTTCTTCGATTCGCCTTCGGCGTTGTAGTAACCGGGCGTGCAGGCTTTCAAGTACTCGGTCATCGCGTTGGGCGCCATGACGAGCTTGAGCCAGGCGTTCTCCGCTTCGAGCGTCGGCTCGATGGCGGTCTTGCCGTTCTTCTTCAGGTCGACGAACAGCTTGGCGAGGTGCTTGGCCTGGTTGTCGAGCATGTAGGTGAAGTTAGGCGTGTAGCCGGTCTGCGTGAAACCCATGTGGTAGCAGTTCGGGAAGCCGTGCGCCATGAAGCCCTGGTAGGTGCGCATGCCGTCCTTCCAGTAGTCGCCGAGCTTCATGCCGTTGCGACCGAAGATCTCGAGTTCGGCCTGATGGGTATAGGTCGCGCGGCTGACTTCGAAGCCGGTGGCGAAAATGATGCAGTCGAGTTCGTACTCGACGCCATTCACCACCACGCCCTTCTCGGTGACGCGCTCGACGCCGCCATGGCCGGAGGCATCGACCAAGGCCACATTGGGCTTGTTGAAGGTCGGCAGGTAGTCGTCGTTGAAGCACGGACGCTTGCACCATGGACGGTAGTAGTGCTTCAGCACTTCGGCGGTCGTCTTGTCCTTGACGACCGAGTCGACGCGCGCACGGATGCGTTCGTCATGCTGGTAGTCGACGACTTCGCCGAGCAGCTTCAGCTCTTCATCGGAAATGTCGCGGTTGCCGGTGCTGTCCTGCAGTTCGCCCAGGGACTTGAAGATCTCGGTCCAACCGTCGTTCACCAAATCCTCATCGACGGGCACGCCGACCAGGAGCTTGGTGAAGTTGTCGTTGCGATCGGCCTGCCAGCCCTTCTGCAGTGACTTCCACCAGTTCGGGTCGGTGGCCTTCTGGCGGCGCTCGTCGATGGACGACGGCGTGCGCTGGAACACGTACAGATGGCCGGCGGTATTGCCGAGATGCGGAATGCACTGAATGCCGGTGGCGCCGGTGCCGATGATGCCGACGCGCTTGCCCGCGAGCTTGTCGAGACCACCGAGCGGTGAACCGCCGGTGTATTTGTAATCCCATCGGCTGGTGTGGAAGGTGTGCCCCTTGAAGCTCTTCAGACCCGGGATGCCCGGCAGCTTGGGCCGGTTCAAGGAACCGGACGACACCACCACATGGCGCGCACGGAACACGTCGCCGCGGTTGGTGGTCAGCACCCACTGCCCTGCTTCGTCGTCCCAGCGCTGTTCGCGAATCTGGGTCTGGAAGTAGGTGCGCGAGTAAAGGTCATAATGCTTGCCGATGCGCTGCGCGTGCTCGAGGATCTCGGGCTGGAAGGCGTATTTCTGCGACGGCATGTAGCCGGTCTCTTCCAGCAGCGGCAGGTAGATATAGGACTCGACGTCGCACTGCGCGCCCGGGTAACGGTTCCAGTACCAGGTGCCGCCGTAATCGCCGGCGCGCTCGATGATGCGGAAATCATTGACGCCTTCGTCGATCATGCGCGCCGCCATGCACATGCCGCCGAAGCCGCCGCCCAAGATCACGACCTCGACGGTCTCGGTGACCGGCTCGCGCACGATGGTCTCGGTGATGTGCGGGTCTTCCTTGTAGTGCTCGAAGTCGCCGTCGATGTCCACATACTGGGTGGCGCCGTCCTTGCGGATGCGGCGATCACGCTCGGCGTTATATTTGTTGCGCAGTTCAGCAGGGTCGAAACCCAGGACGTCGGGGCTCGGAATGCAGAGCTTGCCGTCTTTGACGAGTGATGCGGGTTTGTTCATGTGAATCCTCTCCTCGGCGCGGTAACGCGGGCACAGTGGGCTGTATCGTGGCACGCAATCATAAGAACGCCTCCAGGGGATCGCGATACCAGGAACTGTCAATCGCTGTTACTTTGATGACAAGCGACGCTGGCCGACAGCACGATAACCAGGCGCTGCGGGTGGGAAAGCGAAGCGCTCCGTCTATCAGGGTGGCGCCGCCCTCCCCATTCGACGGGGGCCGCTCCGCAACTGGACGCGCCCATCCGCCCATGGCACTTTCCGCCCCCACAACGCCCAGGCGCTCGCATCAGCGCCGACCCTTCTCAAGACGGAGACCCTGCATGAGTTCCAACGCCACACCCACAACGCACAGCGACCGCGTCAACGCGCCACGGGATTACGAGGTCATCGTCATCGGGGCCGGCGTCGCCGGCATCTACCAGATCAAACGCCTCGCCGATCTCGGTGTGAAAGCCACGGTGCTGGAGGCCTACAGCGATCTCGGCGGCACCTGGTTCAACAACCGCTATCCCGGCGCGCGCTTCGATTCCGAGAGCTTCACTTACGGCTATTCATTCTCCAAAGAACTATTGGATGAATGGGACTGGAGCGAGTGGTATTCGCCGCAGCCCGAGACGCTGCGTTATCTCAATTTCGTCGCCGACAAATTCAATCTGCGCCAGTACATGCAGTTCAACTGCCGCGTTGAATCGATGATCTTCAACGACGACACCGACACCTGGACGCTGACCTTGACCGATGGGCGCAAGCTCACCACACGCTTCGTGGTCACGGCGCTCGGTGTGCTGTCGATACCGACGCGTCCTGAATTCCCCGGCATGGACACTTTCAAAGGATTGTCTTTCCATCCCTTCGACTGGCCGCACGACCAACCGGATCTCACCGGCAAGCGCGTCGCCATCATCGGCACCGGCGCCACCGCTATTCAGATCATTCCGGAAGTGGCCAAGATCGCGAGCAAGCTCACCGTGTTTCAGCGTCGCCCGAACTGGGCCGCGCCACTCAACAACGCCAAGATAGACAAGGCCGAGATGGCCAAAATCCGCGCGCGTTATGACGAAATCTTTGCCGCCTGCGCACGCACGCCGGGCGGCTTCGAGCACGAGCCGGACCGTCGCGGTTTTTATGAAGTAACGCCCGAAGAACGCCGCGAACTGTGGGACCGCCTCTACGACGGTCCGGGTTTCGGCATCTGGCTGCAGAACTTCGTCGAGATCTTCACCGACGAAAACGCCAACGCGGAATTTTCCGCCTACATCGCCGAGCGCATTCGCCAGCGTGTGAAAGACCCGGTGCTGGCGGAAAAACTGATCCCGAAAGATCACGGCTTCGGCATTCAGCGCGTGCCGCTCGAAACCGGCTACTTCGAAACCTACAACCGCGACAATGTCGAACTGGTCGATTCGGGCGAAACGCCGATCAAAACCATCACACCCGATGGCCTCGAAACCAGCAACCGCAGTTTCGAATTCGACGTCATCATCTATTCAACCGGCTTCGACGCCTTCACCGGCGCGTTCGATCAAATCGACATCCGTGGCGCGCACGGCAAGCAGCTGCGCGATAAATGGGCGGATGGGCCGAGCACCTTCATGGGCCTCATGGTCAGCGGCATGCCGAATCTCATCATGCTCGCCGGCCCGCAGCATGCCTCGACCAACTTCCCGCGCGGCGCCGAGCTCGCCGTCGACTGGGTGACGCCTTTCCTCGAATACCTGTGGAAGCACGGCTACACGCGCTTCGATGCGCGCGAAGAAGCGGAGCAGGCCTGGGTGCAGCATGTGAAGGACATGTACCAGGGGCTGTTGATGGGCAAGGCCAAGAGCTGGATCACCGGCTACAACGCCAACCTGCCGGGCCACGAATACGGCAAGACCCGCTACAACATCTACGCCGGCGGCGGCCCAAAATATGCCCGCACCATCGCGCGCTGCGCGGAGAAGGGTTACGAGGGCGTGGATTTGTCGTAAGGCAGACGAGATTTGAAGGTGCGAATTCATTCGCACCTTCAAATATCAGACTGAAGTCTCACCCACAAGAAACTCGAGTCTTCTGTGGGTCAGACTTTAGCCTGACATTGAAACCGAGACAGCAAAGCTTCCCTTGAATGTCCGAATTTGTCGGACCTAGAGATTTGTTGACATCATCACCTTCGTGTCGCGCAGGGCAGCTAGCCTTGCGCGTCCGTATCCCAGCAAGCCCCCCAGCACCGCTTCATTGTGCTCACCGAGCAGCGGCGCGACGCGCGCCGGGTACTCGGCCTGCTCTGAAAAGCGCAGCGGGAAGCCGGGCAGCATGAGTTTGCCGAGCACGCGATCTTCGCATTCGCGCAAAGTGCCGCGGCCCAGGAAGTAAGGATGCTGGGCAGCATCGGCCGGATTGATCACCGGGCCGCTAGGCACGCGGAATTTTTCCAGGTGATCGAGCAGCGCAACGTCATCGGCAAAGCTCGCCATCCAGGTTTCGATCATGGCCACCAGTTCCTCCTGGTGCTGCGCGCGCTCGGGCGGCTGCGCGTAACGCGCATCCATTTCGAGCTCGGGGCGTCCCATCGCCTGGCACAGGTTTTTCCATTGCGGTTGCAGCACCAGCAGGGCCAGGTAGCCCTTGGGTCCTTTGTACACACCGCAAGGACACACCAGCGGATGATGATTGCCCATCGGCCCCGGCCGAAACGCGCCGTCGGTGACCTGCGGCGCCTGCACGCCCATCTCGTGCATGTGGAACAGGCAGTCGATCATGGAAATATCCATCCATTGACCGCGCCCGGTGCGTTCACGGTGATAGAGCGCATAGCCGATGGACGCAAACGCGTGCACACCAGAGCCCACATCCGCCATGCCGAGACCAGCCGGATGCGGCGAGCCGCCACGTGGACCGGTCACCGCCATGATGCCGGCGAATGCCTGGGCAATGAGATCGAAGCCGGTGCGATGGGACAGCGGGCTGTTGCGACCAAAGGCGGAAATCGATGCCATCAGCACGCGCGGATTGATGGCTTTCAAGGCGTTGTAATCCCAGCCGCGTTTCTCCATCACGCCCGGTCCGAAATTCTCCACCACCACGTCGACCTTGCCGACCAGGTCGCGGACGATGGCGTCGGTCTCGGCGCTATCCATGTCCAGACACACACTCTGCTTGCCGAGATTCTGCTGCACGAAATAACCGCTGCGGCCGTTCTTGATGGCCGGCAGTCCGCGCGACGGGTCGCCCGACGGCGCGCGTTCAATCTTGATGATCTCGGCGCCCATCTCGGCCATGAGACGGGTCACGGTCGGACCGGCAAGGTATTGGGTGAAATCGAGTACGCGCAGGCCTTCAAGAATCATGGAACGCTCCCCTCAAGAATGATCGCGCGAGCACGATGCCCTGCTTCGGCTGCGCGTCTTTTTGTTTTCGAGTCGGGGTGTCCACCCGCGACGCAGTGTGCCGACATCATGGAACACCGCACGCGTCGCTGCCAACGCCCCGAGCGGGTGAGGGTGCGGGCCGCGTCGGTATCACCCATCGGGGGTTGGTAGCGGGCACCGGGCTGGTCACACTGAGGGGCTCTGCGCCATTGCCCATCACCGACCAAGAGGAGCCTCACCATGCGTGCCGCCGTTTATCACCGTCCGGGCGCAGCGCTGACCATCGAACAAGTCGCCACACCACGAACTTCGACAGGCGATCTGGTCATCAAGGTGCGCTGCTGCGGCATCTGCGGCTCGGACCTGCACATGGCCGACATGCACGGGCCCGAAAGCGGCATGGCGCCGCTGCCGGCCGGCACCGTGATGGGCCATGAGTTCGCCGGTGAAATCGTCGAAGTCGGCCAGCACGCGGGCGACTTCCGCGTCGGTGAACTGGTGACGGCCATGCCCTATCTCGCCTGCGGCAGCTGCGTGGCCTGTCAGAGCGGCGTGGGCTATCGCTGCGCGCGCGCCGTCTATTCGGCGCTCGGCCAGGAGCGCGGTGCGTTCGCCGAATACATGCGCATCGGCGCCGCTGAAACCTTTCGCCTGCCAGCCGGTGTGGATGACATTCGCGGTGCGATGGTCGAGCCGCTGGCGGTGGCCTTGCATGGTATCAATGCCGCGCGCCTGGCAGCCGGCGAATCGGTGTTGATCATGGGCGCCGGGCCGGTGGGCCTGGCCTGCGCGATGTGGGCGCGCTTCTTCGGCATGCGCGATGTGATCGTCTCCGACTACGTGCCCGAGAGGCTCGCCATGGCCGAGCGCATGGGCGCCACGGCAACGGTCGATGCCGGCAAGCAGAACGTCATCGGCAGCTTCAAGCGCGAAGCCGGCAAACGGCCCGACGTCGTCATCGAATGCGTGGGCCTGCCCGGCACCCAGCAACTGGCGATGGACTACGCGCCCATGGGTGGCCGCATCGTCATCCTCGGCGTGTGCATGGCGCAGGACAGATTCACACCGGTCAAGGCGCTGACCAAGGAACTGACCATAAGCTACGCCTACATGTACCGCCGCCAGGAATTCCAGCTCGCCATCGATCTCATGGACCGTGGGCGCATCGATCCCGGCCCGATGCTGACGCGCACCGTCGGTTTCGACGAATTCCCCGCAACCTTCGAAGCGATGAAGCGCGACAAGACCGCCTGCAAGGTATTGCTGTTAACTTGACGGGCATCTGACCGACAGGGAAGCCATCAGCCATGGACGAAGCGCCACTCGATCGCTCGCGCGATCACATCCTCGAAGAACGCGCCCTGGAACGGGCGCTGCTATTGGCGCAAGACGCGCCGACGCGCGCACGCGTGGAAGGCCTCATCGCGCAGCGCGCGCGGCTCATGCGGGCTCGCGACGCGTTCAATGTCGAAGCCACCGCGCGCCGCCATGCGCGCGGCGAAATCTATTCGGCGTCACGCATCGCGGCGCTCAATGCCATGACGCCAAGCCTGGCCGACCTCGAAGACAACGCGCTCAGCCTGTACGGCCGCCATGGCACGACCATCGAAGTGCTGAAGACCCACGTGCGTGTGCATTTCGTCAACGTGCTCGCCGCCGCGCGTTTGAACCTCGCGTACTTCCCACCCGACGTGCTGACCGCCGCCCGCGCGCTGCAGGCACAGGAAGAAGCCTTTGCCGGGGCGTGGCTGGCAGCCATCGATGATGCGGCCTTCAGCGCCGAGATTCGCGCCGCGCAGCGCGCGGCCCTGCGCATCCTGCGCACTTCGACGCGCCCCATGTACTGCGCGACGCGGCCGCACAGTGTGGAGATGGACGACCAGGAAGCCGCGGCGCTTGGCAAAGCCTGGAACAAGCTCGACGAACTGGCGGCGACACTCGACGTCGAGCCGCTGTCGAATTTCATTGCGGTGCCGGGTGAGGATGACGACGCCGGCGTCGCGCCGGCGCGCATGGCAGTCAGCCTGGATGCCTTATGCGAGGCCCTGCGGCAGCCGCAGCACAAGGTGCCGGGCAAGAAATCCGTGTTGGCCTGCCTCGAAAAACTGCGTGGCGCTTTGGCAGCGTTACCGCAGGGCACGGCCTCGGCATGGTTCGACATCGATTTGTGACAAATCGAAAATTGCGACGCGGGCTTGTCAGTCTGTGAACGGCGGCACTTGGTCGCGACTTCCATTCAAGGCTACGCTACCCGGCCGGCGGCCTCGCGAGCTTTGGTGCGGACAGCGGCTTACCGGCGCTCTCAGGTTCTCGACCGCGTCGCCGACGCGCCTCGGGATTGTGGCATTGGACAGCACGGGTTCAGATCTTGAAGGACGCAATCATAGTCACCGGTGGCGCCGGCTTCATTGGCACCAATTTCGTGCGCACCTGCCTGGCCACCCTGGACTCGGCCATCGTCAACCTCGACAAGCTGACCTACGCTGGCAGCCCGGAGAACATCGCGGCGCTGGCCGCTGACCCGCGGCACGTGTTCGTCCACGGCGACATCTGCGACAGCGCCCAGTGGCAGCGTCTGCTGGCGCAATACCAGCCGCGAGCCATCGTCAATTTCGCGGCCGAAAGCCATGTCGACCGCTCCATCGATGGCCCTGGTGTGTTCGTGCAAACCAATATCGTCGGCGTGCACTGCCTGCTCGAAGCGGCGCGCGCCTACCACGCGGGACTCAACGCCCAAGAGCGCGCCGCGTTTCGCGTGCTGCATGTGTCGACCGACGAAGTGTATGGCTCGCTCGAGCCCCACGACCCGCCCTTTCACGAAGCCACACCTTACGCGCCCAACAGCCCCTACTCCGCCTCCAAGGCGGCGGCCGATCACTTGGTGCGCGCCTACTTTCACACCTATGGTCTGCCGGTGCTGACCACCAACTGCTCGAACAACTACGGCCCATACCAGTTTCCCGAGAAGCTGATCCCGATGATGATCAACTGCGCGCTGGCGGGCCGCGCGCTGCCGGTCTACGGCAACGGCAGCAATGTGCGCGACTGGCTGTACGTCGAAGATCATTGTGAAGCCATCGCGCGCGTGCTCGAAGCCGGCGTACCGGGTGAAACCTACAACGTCGGCGGCAACTCCGAGCGTTCCAATCTCGAGGTCGTGCACGCCATCTGCGCCATCCTCGACGAGCTGGCGCCTGATTCACCCCATCGGCCCCACGCCAAGCTCATCGCGTACGTCACCGACCGCCCCGGTCACGACCAACGCTATGCTATCGACGCCGGCAAGATAGGCCGGCAACTCGGATGGTCGCCGCGCCATACTTTTGATGCAGGTCTGCGCACAACGGTGGGCTGGTACCTTGATAATCGACAGTGGTGCGAGACCGTGGCGCGCGGCGGCGACGTCGGTCAACGCCTGGGATTGAGCGTCGGCGGCGCAACGGAGAAGGCTTCAAAACCATGAACGGCACAGCTAACGGCACCAAGGGCATCGTGCTGGCGGGCGGACGCGGCACGCGCCTGTCGCCGCTGACCAATGTTTTCAGCAAGCAACTGCTGCCGATTTTTGACAAGCCCCTGGTCTACTACCCGATTTCGACGCTGATGCTGGCAGGCATTCGCGAGATCCTCATTATCACCACGCCCGAAGACATGCCCTTGTTCCAGCGCCTGCTCGGCGATGGTGCGCGCTGGGGCGTGCGCTTTGCCTATTGCGAACAGGCCCAGCCCAACGGCCTCGCCGAAGCCTTGATCCTCGGCGAATCCTTCCTCGACGGCGGGCCGTGCTGCCTGGTGCTCGGTGACAACGTGTTCTACGGCCACGGCTTCGGCCGCACGCTCGGCGAGGTCAATGCAGTCAATCGCGGCGCCACCATCTTCGGTTACCAGGTGCGCGATCCAGAGCGCTACGGCGTGGTGGAATTCGACGCCGACATGCGCGTCATCAGCATCGAGGAAAAGCCGCTCAAGCCGAAATCCCATTTCGCGGTGCCGGGCCTGTATTTCTACGACGGCCGCGCCAGCGAATTCGCGCGCTCACTCGCGCCCAGCCCGCGCGGTGAACTCGAGATCACCGATCTCAACCTGCGCTACCTGCGAGAAGGCTCACTCAAAGTGGAATTGATCAGCCGCGGCGTGGCGTGGCTGGACACCGGCACACCCGCCTCGCTTGCACAGGCCTCGTCGTTCATCGAGACCATAGAATTCCGCCAGGGCCTGAAGATCGGTTGCCCGGAAGAGATTGCCTATTCCAACGGCTGGATAGACGCCGACGGGCTGCTGGGCCTCGCCAACAGCATGGGCAATTGCTCCTACGCGGATTACCTGCGGCGCCTCGCCATCGATCCCTTGCATCATCTCCAGGCTCACTGATGCTGCACATCACACCCGCGCCCGACCTGCCGGAAGTCAAGGTCGTCGAATTTCCGGCTTTTGCCGACGACCGCGGCTACTTCACCGAGCTCTGGCATGCGGACAAATACGCCGCGGCGGGTTTGCCCGACGTGTTCGTGCAGGACAACCTTTCGTATTCGCGTCACGACGTTTTGCGCGGCCTGCATTTCCAGTGGCCGAATCCGCAGGGCAAACTCGTGCAGATCATCGACGGCGTGATCTTCGATGTCGCGGTCGACGTGCGGCGCGGTTCACCGACCTTCGGCCGCTGGTTCGGCCTCGAACTCGATGCACGTAAGCGCCGTCACCTCATGATTCCGGAAGGCTATGCCCACGGCTTCTGCGTGTTGAGCGCCGAGGCGACCATCATTTACAAGTGCACGCGCGTCTACGACGCTGCCTGCGATGCCTCGATTGCCTGGAACGACCCGACGTTCGCCATCACTTGGCCGCTCGCCGCGCCGGTGCTGTCGCCCAAGGATGCCAGCGCGCTGCCGCTGTCGGAGTTCCCCGTCGAACGCTTGCCGCTCTACCCTCACGCCGGCGCGAGCAAGTGATGAGCGAGCGCTGCGTGGTGGTGCTGGGCGCCGATGGCCAGCTCGGCCATGAACTGTGTCGCACGCTCGCGCCGCTCGGCAAAGTCGTGGGTCTCGGTCGTCGCAATCCTGCGCTTGCCTTTGATTTGCAGTCACCGGCCGCCGCTTGCGCGACCATCGAAGGACTGCGCCCGGCGCTGCTCGTCAACGCCGCCGCCTACACGCAGGTCGATAAAGCAGAAGCAGAGTCGGCACTCGCCCACGCGCTCAACGCAAAGGCAGTCGGCGCGCTCGGCGCCTGCGCGGCACGGCTCGGCATTCCGGTCGTGCATTACTCCACTGACTATGTGTTCGACGGACAGGCCGAGCGCCCCTACGTTGAAGATCACGCGACCGCACCGCTGAACGTCTATGGCGCGAGCAAACTGGCGGGCGAACGCGCCCTGCTCGCGAGCGGCGCCGCGAGCGTGGTATTGCGCACCAGTTGGGTGTACGCCAGCCGCGGCCAGAATTTTCTACGCACCATGCTGCGCCTCGCCACCAGTCAGCCGCGTCTGCGCGTGGTCGCCGACCAACACGGCGCGCCGACCTGGGCGCGCAGCCTGGCCGGCGCGACCGCGCTCATGGTCGCAAAACTCGGCTTCGACAGTGCTAGCTGGCAACCCTATCAAGGCGTCTATCACCTCACCAACGCCGGCCAGACCACCTGGCACGGATTCGCCCAAGCCATCCTCGACGAGGCTCGCGGCTGGCCCGGCGTGGTCGCCGAAGGGGTCGACCCCATCCCCACCAGCGACTACCCGACACCCGCCGCACGACCGCGCTACTCAGTGCTCGACAACGGCAAGTTCAAACGCGCATTCGATCTCGCCCTCGAGCCCTGGGACGTTGCACTCAAGCTGTGCATGGCGGACCTCTCAGCCCGCTAGCCGCGCAGTGAACACGGTAAGCTCCGTCATCACTCCCGGAGAGCACCGATGAAGATGCCGACCCGCTACACGCCCGCCGACATGGCCAAGACGCCCCTGCCCGCCGGCAGACTGTCAGTCCAGGCGTTTCAAACCAACGACATCGAACTGCGCCATTACGCACCGCGCGATGCTGACCCGCAGCTGCCCCACGACCGCGACGAGTTGTATTTCGTGATCTCGGGCCGCGGCACGTTCGTGCGGGACGGCGAGCGAGTGCCTTTCGAGCCCGGCGATGCATTGTTTGCGGCGGCGGGCGAGGCGCATCGGTTTGAAGATTTCTCGGAAGATTTTGCGGTGTGGGTGGTGTTTTATGGGGAGGTGAAGGGAGTGGGACAGGGATAGAGGCGTTGACGCGCGATGCTTGCGGCAACGGGCGACTCGGTCAGGTGATTCAGGATTTCGCCGCCCGACTCATCGACGCGGCTGGGCTCGATTCTATTGGGCGTTTCGGGGTGGTCGCAGCGTGGGACCGAGACCGTGACCAAGGCGACATCGCCAAGTGAATTCGCTACGCTCTATGTGTGACTGCGGCGACCTGCCGCCACCCGTAGGACGAGGATCATGACCAGACACAGCTGCCTGTTCGGCGCATTGTTGCTCACCACCTTGAGCGTCGCCCATGCCTGTCCTGGCGGCGGCATCGCGCCCTGCGATGCGCGCGACTACCAGGAAAATCGCTACCTCGAGTCGGACCAGGGCGGCGCCCGAGGTCCCTTGTCGGTGCATGTCACGACCTTCGACGGCAGCCCGTCGGCACCCGGCATGTGGTACGAAAGGCCGCGCGGCCCACTTGAGGATGAAGGCGTCACGCGGCAACGCGATATGCCGGCCGCACCTTTTGATCGCCACCCCTTTGACAACCGGGACAGGTGACACTTCCAGAGGATTGACGCGCATGCGCCTGTCGCAGGAACAAATCGACGGATTCCACCGCGACGGCTTTCTGTTTCCACTGCGGATGATCACTACCGGACAGGCGGCACACTACCTCGCCAGCCTCGAAGGTCATGAGGCGCGCGCCCGACAGCCGCTGCA
This sequence comes from Gammaproteobacteria bacterium, assembly GCA_020849475.1. Taxonomy (GTDB): domain Bacteria; phylum Pseudomonadota; class Gammaproteobacteria; genus JADJYF01. The sequence goes on along the minus strand of JADLGE010000020.1, from coordinate 33,867 downwards.
GGGCAATATGCGGCACAAGACACATCTGCTGTTTACCTGGGTGGACGAACTCGCGCACAACTCGAACATCCTGGATGCGGTTGCCGATGTCATCGGCCCCAACATCCTTTTGTGGAATACGAATTTCTTCATCAAGGAAGCCACCAACCCGGGCTTCGTGTCGTGGCACCAGGATTCGACTTACTGGGGATTGGATCCTGATGAGGTGGTCACCGCGTGGGTCGCACTGACGGATGCCACGCCGGACAATGGCTACATGCAGTTTCTGCCGGGCAGTCACAAAAGCGATCAGCTGCCCCATCTCGATACCTTCCACCGCGATAACCTGTTGTCGCGGGGTCAGGAAATCGCCGTCGAGGTGGACACCTCAAAGGCCGTCGGGGTGGGCCTCAAGGCGGGAGAAATGTCGCTTCACCACATCAAGCTCGTGCACGGCTCCGCGCCGAATCGCAGTGGCGACCGACGTGTCGGCATGGCGCTGCGCTACATCCCTACCCACGTTCGTCAGACCAAGCTGCGCGATTCCGCGATGCTGGTGCGCGGCGTCGACGAATTTCATCACTTCGATGATGAAGCCCGACCGCAAGCGGATCTTGATGACGCGGCCGTCGCATCTCATGCCGAAGCCATGGCGCGCCAAGTGAAGGCGCTTTACGAAGGCACCGACAAGCAGGCATTTCGACCTTGACGGGCCAAGCGGTGAAGGGCGAGTCGCGACTGCTGAAATTGCACTCACCGCGCAGATCAGCGACCTCCCTTTTGTCGCGACGACAGGGCCGGATGGCCCTTGGACAATGGTGCTTCATCCTCGCTGCCGAGATGCCGCCATGCCCACCACGCTGTCCTGCGCCTTCGCCACCGCGCTCAAATCCCATGAACATGCGCGTATCGCCGAGCAGCTAGGTTATGAACGGGCCTGGTTCTACGATTCGCCCGCGCTGTATCCCAAGGTGTGGGTGCAACTGTGCCGCGCGGCGGACATCACTAGCCGCATAAGCCTCGGCCCCGGTGTGCTGGCGCCCTATCGTCGCCATCCCATGACCACCGCAGCCGCCATCGCCACCCTGGTTGCGGCTGCCGGCGAGGACGTTCCACGTGAATTGGAAGCGTTTGCGCGGATGATGGGGCGTTAAGGAGCACGTTTGTCACTGAACTGCGAAGGTAGCGTCGTCGGCATCACGAATGAGCGATAGGGCCCGCGCATTTGCGGCCTGCAGAAAAGGGGCCGTGCAAAGCAGGAAATAATGGTGGCTATGGGTGGATTTGAACCACCGACCTCAGCATTATGAGAATGGCCCGAGACCCTTAACCGATTGATTTAATTAAACTCTTCGCAGACGCCTGTTGCCGTAAGTGTCTGATGGTGGGGGACGGTGTTCAACCGTTCCCCACAAATTCCCCACCAATTCCCCACCGCTGATTTTCTTCTGATTGCCTCACGTTCCCGCGAAGAGTCGAGGGACCAACAGGTCGCGCTTTTCTACCGGGAAGCGCAGGAAGACGGCGCCTTTCTCACTGTTGGAAGCCAAGAGCGGTGATCGTTTGGGCAATTTGCGACCGGCTGCGTGTCGAGCCTAGTATCCGCGCGGTGGCTCAGTTTTAGATCGGCGCCAACACCTGCTTAGTTATTTGAATTCCAACCTCGGCAAGCAAGCCTCCGAGGCACAGGCCGCCAAGCTGCTGGATAAACTTATAATGGCCGGGCACGTCGTCATCGACGACAAAAAGAGCGTCAGCTATAGCGTCTGATCTGCCGATTGAAATGGAAGAGCGAGCATACCTTTCTGCTCATCTCGCGGACGGATTCGCCGATGCGGGCTGCCGGTCCGACCTCTTTGCCCACAGTTCGCCTCAAATGGCATTAGTTACCCAAATGCGATGCGACTACGACAAACCGGCATTCGCAATATCGGTTGCAACATAGCAATACGTCGGATTTCGCTTATCTAGTGGCGACAATCGAACCGCCAGCTCCTGAAGCGCCAGCAGCTGCTTCGCGTAGGGGGCGCTGAATGGGAAATCAGATTTTCCGCCCTCGATCCGCCAAGCGCCGAATCCGTGGTCAAGGCGAATAATCGCGCGAGCGCTGTCCACCCACTCCAGTGCCAACTCACGCGCATGCGGTAACTGCCGTCGCTCCTCATTGTCCTGCCAAACAGCGTTTAGGGCGATCCGTTGCAAGTGTGCCTCAGCCACTGCGCGTCGGTCCTCAGGCTCCGGCCAGTCATGCGCGATGTTGCGCGAATCTGCCGGGTTTCCTCGTTCGATGCGTGCTGTCCGCACAGCCACCCGCGTTTCGCCGCCCAGCCCACCTCTATAGGCCTTTAGGGCCCCAATGGCCTGGCCAAGCAGCTGAACTACGAGCGGGCTTGCGAGGTAACGATCGCAGTAGCGCACCTGGGACAGGGCTACATCGCGTTCGAGCAGAGTCTTCAGCTGCGGCACGCTGGTACACAGCAGATTCCAGAAACGTTCGCCGAAGTTCCGCACCGCGCCGTCGCACTCCGACCGTATCTGAAGCTCCGAGAAGCCCGAGTGGGCGCCCCGAACCGTAGAAGGTGAGAGTCGGCCACCGCGCGCGACGTCATCCTTGGTAGACGGGCTTTCTATACGGACGAATCGGACGTCCCCGCGCGCACTGCCCCACAGCGGCCCGGGTGCAAGACATTGCGGGTCAGAAGCGGCCCATCGCACTGTTCCGCCTGGGCCAAGCAACTCGATGCAGAGCCCGGCCGGCGGTGTTACTTCCGCCTCCGTCACCGTCATAACGCCCAGTCGCGCATATTCAGCTAGCGCCGCGAGTTCACTACGTTGACTCAATTGCAGCTCAGATAACCACTTCGACGAAAGGTAAAGCAGCACATCAACGCCTGCCTCCGCCATTCGAAGCAAGTCGTGGCGAACCGACCAAGCCAATGGTTCCCAGTCGGCCCGTGGTCCCCCGAGGTAGATCCGTAGGCTTTTCGCGGCCCGCCGTTGCCATTCACGGTTAAGGGCGAGTCCTAACGGCTCCATCTCGAACAGGGTAGAGGGACCAAACAGCTGTAAGGCGGTCGGCAGCGCGGTGGCATCGAGAAGGCCACCGTTGAGCAACGCCAAGGCCGGATTCCGATCGAGAGAGTCGCGCTGAAATTGGGAGTCGAACGACAGGATGCAGGACTGACAGGCCCTGTCGCAGCTTCTCGGGCAATCCAGGATCTCCCGAGCCTTGCGTAGCATCTCTGGAAGCCAGCCTGGTGCACTGGTCGCGTAGCCGGCACCGCCGCTCGCGGTGTCATAAAGATAGATCGACCAAACGCTGCCGCCTTCACTGTGCTTGGTCGACTGGGTCGCAAAGCCGATTTCGCCTTCTTCAATTCCCAGAAGCTCGCACAATGCCTGACGCAAGGCTATCGCCAACGCAACTGCCACTGGCCGCTCAATCCCCCGGAGCGATACAGGGTCGCGTAATTGAAGTTCAAAGACATCGGTGCGGCTCGACGCTGCCAATAACAACCCTTGCTTGATGGCCCAAGGGTTTTCGCAGCCGGGGCACTCTCGCTCTTTGTCGTTTAGTCTGCCTCCACGTAAGCGTTTATGACTCTCCATGCTGGCGGGCAATCCATCGCTCGGCATCGATTCTGCGCGACCACAGTAGAGGCACAGCGCAAACCCAAGTCCGGACAGCCCGTCATTGTGCGTGATCGTCTGGCCGCCGAAGGCCGCTCGGTAGCGGCCAAAGCGTGGTTCGGGCAGATTCATCCACGGCGTCCCGCCAATCGAGATAAGGGGATCGCGCACCGGGAAATATTTCGGCACTGTGATGTCGTTATTCGGTTTAGAACGGATGTCCACTGCGAATCCAGAGGGTTGCAGGTATTCCTTGCAAGTTAATAAATCTCCACGCGCGTCACAGGCGCGGCAGCAATCAAGCCGGACAGGACTCGTACCGCTTTCGCCGCAAGCTTTGCACCGCCAGAGCCAACGCAGAGACTGAACTTCATTCGCGGCGTTGGCATCGGCCGGCAGATGCCAGTTCAACGTGAGACCTCCGGCTGTATAGACGCGACCATCGAGTACCGTGTCCCCTCCAGGCGCGTAGTCCCGCAGGGCAACCGCAAGGTTGCGGGACGGGAAGCCGGCGCGCTGCGCTCGGTTATCCTCGCGCTGCTCGCGACCACCACCGCGGCGCGCGAGCAAGTCGTCCATGGTCGTCGTCACGAGCGACACCACATCGGTAGGAAATCCGTACCCGGGGAGAAATCCGAGGTCAGCGAGCTCACCCAACAAGTACTCTTCCCGCAGCCGCTTGAGCTGGAAGTAGATAGCCTTTTCGGCAGGGCTTTCCCCTTCTTTGGTCTCGACGGCACCAAGCTGGGACAGCAGCCCTTCGAGATCCGCACGCCAGCGACGCACCGACTCGCGAAGCGCGACTACTGCGCCACTTAGGAGCCGCGTGACTCCAAGGCCGCCGAGCACCGTTCTTTGCACCACTGTGCGTAGACCACCGAGAAGAGTTTCGTCTCCGGCAGCCTCGTGTTCTAGCCAGTTCTCAAAACGCTCGCAGGGAGCGGATCCATGGTCGTCACTTTCGAAGAACCAGCCAGTCTGCACGCGATGAACCCGCTCGGGCTCGTGCCGCTTGAGGAAGCGGCCCAGCACCACTGCATTCACGTGACGCTGAACAATGACTTCGCTTTGCAACGCGACGGTCGGCAGCGCGAGCGCGGCGGTGAACGCCCATAGCGGATTTCGGAATACCGTTTCACCGTGCGGTGTCGACTTACACATCGTAAAGCTGAACGAGCGCGCCTCTCCACGCCGTCCGGCGCGTCCCGCTCGCTGCAAAAAATTGGCCGGATGTGGTGGCACGTTGTTCATTGCAACGGCGGTCAAGCCACCAATGTCGACGCCCATTTCCATCGTAGTGGAGCAGGACAGAAGGTTGAGTTGCCCATCTTTGAATTCCCGCTCGCGACGCGAGAGCTGAGCACCGCTCAGCTGCGCGGAGTGTTCTGCAGCCCTCAAATAGCCCGAGAAGCTCACGATCCGGTCGCTAAGGTCAATCCACGCTCCCATTGTTCGAAGCCGGCTTATGCTAGGGTCTGTCTCAAGCCAGCGCTCAGCAGCATCTGACGGCTGCGCCTGCCAGAACGCATATGGCACTTGAGGCATTTGGACCGATTTGCAAGCGGTGAGCGCGGCGGTAGCCCCATTGGTCGGCAAATACGGGGTCAGACCTCTGAACGTTACCGGCAGCAGGCGTCGAGTGACAGGGCAGAACCAAGCGTCGCTCACTTCCTCCAGCACGGCTCGCTCGTGGAGCTGGAGGCGAAATCCGTTTTCAACGGGGGTGAGCAGGATCCGCAAACCATCCCAAACGCCACGCATTAACTCCTCGAGCTGTTCCCGGCCTTCCCCAGTCGTGTCGTCGATCGAAAAAGCGCAGGAAAGTAGACGTACAACACGATTGCTGATGCCCCTAGCCGTGAGTGGCGACGGCCACAGTCGCTGACCGCCACCAGGAGTCTTGGGCTGACCCGGCCCAAGCTGCGATATAGCTTTTGCCGGGAACCCCATCCAGCGGGCGAGTGTGTCGGCGATGTCGACGACCGCGCCGCCAGCGCGCAGGAAATGATCAACGGTAACCCGCAATAGCGCGTGCCACTCTTGCGAAGTCACGCCCCGCTGCCTCGCAGTGGCCGGTGGCTGGCTACGCTCAAGGTCCGGATAGCGCAGCTGCACGAGTCCCAGCCCCTCCAGCGAGAACTGACGCCTGGGACGCACAAAAAACTCCCGCAGTAGGCACAGACGGGCTAAGTCAACGTCGGTCAGGCCGAAAGTTTGCTCCTTGAGAGCCGGCGCGAGGAAGCGTTGAAAGTCGTTCGCGGCCAGGAGCGTTCTTTCCATATCTTTCCACGTGAGCTGGCCACGCTGGCATTCCCGCTCGAGGCTAGCAAGTCTTCCCCGCTCATCGGCAAGCAACGCCGCAACCTCCGGCGAGACCGTAGCGACTGTCTCAAGCGTCTTCACTTTATTGCGCTGGGCCTCTAACTCCCCGTCGTCTGGCCTTTGGCGCTGTGCCGCTAGCGAGTGATAGACCAGGTTGCGCACATAATCGCGTTCGCTCTCCTGTTGCAATTTGGCTGCTACGCGCGCCGTACCTTGTCGGCTATCGGTGAACGAGATTAGGCGTCTGCCGGAGCCCGGCCTCGGCGTGGCATTCGGCCGGTAAGCGGGGAGAAATTCGAACAGTGTTGGAATTGCGACGCTTAGAAGGAACGGCGCTCCAACTCGCATCGGCAGAAATTTTGCGTCCTGTTTCCCACATGCACCGCAGCCGTCGGTTCCGGGTATCAACAGGGTGACGCGGCAACCCTCTGAAGCGTCCCAATCCAGCCCGCCATCCTGCCGCAACACAGGCGATGGCGCGTCCGGACTATCCGCAAGCAGCCGCTCGTGGACCATCGGAATATCAATCGACTCTCGATGACCCGCTGCATCTTCATCTGCGTCTGGCTCTGGCTCGATCTCTTGCTGGAATTCGTCCTCGTCCTGTTCAAACGCGCGGGGCTTCAGCCAATCTTCGCCCACCTCGTGCGTCTCGACGGCGATTAGGTGCTCTGCTCCACATTCACTGCACTGCACGATTTCAAAAACCGGGTAATCGCAGTGACGACAATTTACTCGTCGCTCCAGGGTCACCGCGCCAAAAGGCCAGGTGGGATCGTCGAGTTCGCTACCCTCGCGTCCGGCGCAGCTCCGGTTCGCACACGCCCAGAGGCCGCTCAGCGTGCGATGGAAGAAGTGTGCACGTAGCGGAAGGAAGCTGTTGCCCTCCGTGTCACGCGCAAACGAGCAGAGATCGAGAAACGCCAGGGTGCTGCGTCTAGCTTCCGCATCGCGCGTGCCGTAAAGCTCGGACGTCAGTTCGCCTAATTGGTGGGGCTTGGCAATCACCATCTCTCGTATGCGCCGTGCCGGATTGCTGTTCGCTAGCGCGGCAAACGCCGCAGTGGGGTCCCGAGTCGGACTGACGAGGGCTGGCAGTACATCTAGCGGCGCCACTGAAGCCGGAAGGGCAGGCACCTCGCGGGTGCCACCGACAACGAGTACTCGGTCCAGCGGAACCCCTGCGATGTCCGCAAGAAAGCGGCTAAGGCTGTCACGAACTCGTTCGTCGCCGTTACCTAGCGTCGCAGAGGTGGCGACCAAGCGCACCTGCTCAGGAGTGACGCCGAAGGCATGCATCACCCGCCGTAGAAGCAACGCTAGCTCGGCCGCCTGAGATCCCAGGTAGGTATGAGCCTCGTCGATCACGATCCAGCGTAAGAGCCCCTGTGACTGTTCCAGAATGGCTCGGTCGGACGCACGGACCAGCATGTATTCGAGCATCGTCGCATTCGTCACAAGCATGGGCGGCGGCGACTCGTGCAGGGCTTTACGATCCGACACCTCGCATAATCGTTCGCGCTTGGCGACGTTCGGTGTGTCACCGTTGTATAGGCAGAATCGAATCGCACCATCGAAGGGCTCTGACCATGCCACCAGTCGATCGCGCTGGCTCTTGATCAGCGCATTTAGCGGATAGAGAAATAGCGCCCGTACCCCAACAAGCGGATCGCCTTTCCGCGTCGCAACCTCACGTGCAAGGTCATCCAGGATAGGTACGAGAAAGCACTCCGTCTTGCCAGATCCGGTGCCGCTCGTCACCAGCACCGAGCGTCGCACGTTCTCGTCCCGTAGGGCAGCCCAGGTTTCCACCTGGTGCTGGTAGGGATGACGGGAACGAGGAAAGGTGTAGTCGTCGCCGTCTTCAGCGTTCCCGGGGCGCGCCAAGGCATCGCACAACGAGGCATGCAATACGTTTCCCTCGAGCTCGCCGAGCTTGTGAATTGCCGGCTTCCAGCCGAATGTCGCCTCAAATACTGGGTCAGCCACAAATGCGCCATCTTCGCCCGGCGTCTTGTCTAGCTTGGCCGCCAAGTAGCTACGTAGAGGGTCGCTGCGCAGGCTCTTCAGGCCCAGCACTGCACGGGTGGCACGGCGACCAAGGCGCTGCCCAAGTTCGGCGAAGTAAGGCAGATTAAATTGCGACATCTTCGAATGGCTCTGCGTAGGCGAATCGATTGTTCAGACCTTGGAGGGCGACAATTTTGCCAGCCCCAGCGTCAGCGCATAGGTATATGCATTGTCGAACCATTGGCTATCGAAAGACCTCAGCACACGCAGTTCCAACAACACCTCGCGGGACACGGCATCCCCGACCAGCGCGCGATCGGCAGCAACAAATGGTGCACAGCGCACACTGCGGTAGCTGTCATCCATCTGCTGGAAGCGAAACTCACTATTGCTAAGCTCGGCAGCAAGCTGGAGGGTCTCCTTGGGGCAGGGCCAGTTGCCGCTGTCGTGCCTCGACTGCAGACCGTCAAGTTCATCTTGGATAAAACTTTGGATTGCAGCCGGCATTCCCCTCGCCACGGATAGAAGACTCTTACCCTGGCGTTGATGCTGCCACAGGAACGCCTGCAACCAGTCGCAGATGGTATCGAAGCATCTATGCCTAAGAGTGGCCCGGTCGCGAAATCGCTGGAAAATCGAACGAAGAAGGTTGCCGTCGGGATCCGCATTGCCGAGTGCATCTTTTATGCCACTGAGATACTCCGAGGCTGCGGCCAACCAATCTGACACCGGAAGCAGAATCCAAAGAAACGGCAGACCGTCAGCGAGGGCCCAGACTCGATCGAAGCCGGCATCGTCTGCACGCAGCAATGCATGCGCCAGCGTGCGAGGGTGGAGCGCGAGGCGTTTCAACACGTCTAATGATGTTGGAGGAAACTCGCGGCTGAGATCGACGTAGGCGAACAGCAGCGGCCAATCCGGATGGTCAGAATCCTCTCCAATTTCGGAGAGCGCCTCGTCTAGCGCGGCGAGGCGTTGTCCTTCGTCGGATAGCCTCACAGCGGTGGCAAGCACAGAGGCGGTGGCAGCAGGTTTGTCTTCGCCGTCGCGAGCGACCCACAGTAATGGCCGGAAGCGGGCCCAGTCACCGTCTCGGCCGATTACCCACCAGGGACCCAACTCAAGGTCGGTAGGCAGCTTCCAACTACCGTCTTGAGAGGGATCCCGTGCCAACGGCACTGGCTCACGCCCGGGGTCCCACAGAGGCAAAAGATAAAGTTGAATGCGCGCAAGGCCGTCGGCGCCAGCTTCCAGCAACACCCGCGGCTCTACACTAACGCGCCACACCGCATGATCTGGCTCAAGGCAAGCGTCAAAGCGCGTAATGCGGGCGCTTGCTAATGCTCTTTGGGTACCAATTACGCAGAGACGAATGCATTCGTCGGCGTCGTCACTGCACGCGAGTAGAGCCTGAAGTCGGTCCTGCCAAGTCTGCAGGCTGAGCTCGATCCGGCTATTCGTTAGCAGCGGCAAGCGCTCAAAGAAACCTGCTCTTTGGTTGCCGAGCCAAGTGCTGCTCATCTCGCCCAGGAGCTCATAGCTTTGTCCGCCGATGGGGTCCTGCACCAACAGCCGGGCACCGCCACAGCGGTCCAAGGGCAAGGGGCTCCCATCATGTAAAGGCCGACCATTTAGCAGGAACATCGCACCGCGCTGCGGATACGGTAGATGTAATTCAATGGGTGGGCTACTGAACCACTGAAGGCTGATCGCCAGTTCGGGCAGTGAGGTCCCCGTGAGCGGCGGACAGTGCACCGTTGTCTCTTCGCCTGAAGTGGTTATGCGCAGATCGGCGCCGCCCGCGCTGGCGCGCAAGGCGGGTTTCTCACCCATTCCGCGAATGACGTAGGCACCCTCATTTTTGCCGTTGGCAACCTGCCGCATGCATGCGAAGCCCTGCGGTAAGACCTGGGTCTGCTTTCGGTACCGCTCACTGCCGGTGTCGTCCACATAGCGCAGCCAGAGCCTTCCGGCCGCGCTTAAATCAGACCGCCAGCTCCCGCCGCCACCAACCATCCGCCATTCGAGACGACCGTTTGTAGGATTGGAGCGCTGCCCGTCGGCCCGTTCCACGACGAGCTTTGGCAGCCCAAGGAACACGGGATCCCGCCCCAGCATGTCTTTCAGCACGGGACCGGTGGCTGTCCAAAATTCTTCCGTGTCCTCGTCTGCTCCGCAGGCGACGGCGTAGCGCTCACCCTCTGGTGACGACAGCTGGATCCGTCCTGTTACACGCATCACGGTTCGCCCCGCAAGCGCCGTCTGTCCAAGTGCTTCGTGGATGGCGCCACCTGCCTCGTGGGTCACCTCGAATTCTGACGGCAACACCACCCAGGCTTCCGTTGCGCGCGTGCGTGCAGCCCCCTCGCATAGGCGTTCTAGGGCACCGTTGCGCTCCACGAATACCCAAGGCAGCGCTTCGCTCCAAGGTGCCGCGAACTGTGCCGGCAGCGAATGCTCGCGGTCGGCCTGAACCAACTTGAGCTCGGCCAGTTCGAATACTTCAGCATTCCGCAGGCTCGCACCGCGAGCGCGGAGTAATTCAAGGTGATAGTTAACGCTGTCTCCGCTGCCTCGGCCACGGCTGAGCCAGGCCGCCGCCTCGCTTCGCTCTGCGTGCGTCAGCACCGCACGCAGACGTGCCGGGAGCTCCGCATCAGGTGCCAGCGAGAGCCACTGACGCAGGACCGCACCGGCAACGATCGGCGGGATATCCAGCCGGTTTTCAACCTCCCAAGCGCCGCCCGATCCCTGCCGTAGGAAGCCGCGCCAGCGTAGCTTCGCGCTCGCTGCCTGCGCGAGGCCCTTTACTCTGGAGACAAGAGGACGAAGCAGCGCGTTGATGGCATCGTCCTCTGCGCGAAGAGGAAGACGGTCGCGCCAGCCCGGCACTGCGGAATCCAGCGCGACGATGGGATCGCCAGTGTTTGGATTGCCACCGATGTCGTGCCAGAGATCGACTAGCGCCGCGATCAGCTCAGCACCGAGGCGGAATACTACGTCCTGGCGCAACGTGCGCGGCAGGTAAAAGGCCGTCTGTTCGGCGACTTGAACCGCCACGTCTACCGACCGCTCAGGCGCCCGGTAGTACCCCTCGAGAAGATGCTCGAAAAAGCTTGTGAGCCTGGCACCCTGTCTTTCAAGCACGCGCAAAGGAAGGCCACCTTCACAGGCGAGTGTCACTAGGAACTGACGGTCTCCCGCGCGGCTGTAAAGAAGCGTCCGGTTCCACTGCTTTAGTCCCGCAGTACACCAACTGCTTATGCGGTTCACAGGTAACGCGCTTACCCCGAGTGGTTCGAACACCGTACTCCACGCCCACGGCCCCTCTGCATGCTCGCGACGAAAGATTTCCGCCGCATACAGGCAGAAAAGCATTTCGAAGCGATGGGAATGGCCCCCAGGTTTCATCGCCATTGGAAGCAACTTGCGCACCCATGTGCCGAGCTGTACCAATTCACGCTCGTTCACCCGATAGGCATAGAGAGGTCTGCCATCCGAGGCCGAAAGTCCCCTCTCTCGCAAGAACAAAGCCAGCCACTCAATTTGGCTCATGCAGATATTCCCAGTCGGCCTCGTCGAATAATAGGTTGCTCTCGTCATGGCAGGCACCAAGAAGCGAGGCAATTGGGGCTACTGCACCCGTGCCTTGTCCTCGATGAAGGCATTCATTCGTCTTGCCAGATCGCTTCTGCGCAGTTGCAAGAACTCACGATAGCTCTCGGTTGCCCATAGCGTGGGATCTACAGGTACGCACTGACTCGTCAAGGCCTCAGCTCCTTGCCTGACGACGACGTCCGCTAGATATTCCGTTGCCTGCTTATTGCTAATTCGCCGATTCGTCTGGCCGGTAATGAATGCCATATTGGCAATTTCGTTGATTTCCCCGGTTTCGTAGCCGCGCGCCTTGAGAAGCGATTTGGGGATCACATGGTGCCATTGGATAAAGTGCAATTTGCCTTGGTGGGTGAGGGATAAGCCGAGCCCGCTGTACCAGTCCCTCGCACCTCCGGCCTTGAGGGCCAGATAGGCCAAGGAGAACAAGGGACTGTTCACACCTCGGCCAGCGAGATCGCCTGGTTCGATATGCAGCCTTCCGAATTGCCGCTTTAGCGGGTCCATCAGAGCAGGAATCCCGCCGCCCCTGAAAAGAATCGCAAGATCCTCGTTCAGCAATGTTTCAGTGGAACCACGTGAATAGCGACCGCGGGCGTTGGCCACCAATAGCCAATGCAACAGAGATCGCTGCTCAATTGCAGTCAGTTTGTTGTCCTTGATCCGACTGACTACTGCCAAAGCGTGGATGAACATGGGTGAAGAGAGCAGCGACTCGTCTTCGATTCCTGCATTAGTGCGCAGGAAATTGATCGCGAACCGAAGCCCCTCCTGCGCCTGTTCCCATCCAACCTTCAGCTTTTCGACCGGCGTCGTCGCAACGCTCCGAAAGAGACACTGTTGGGTAGCGAATACCACGATCGACCGAACTAGCTGCCCGAGGTCGATTGTGAACCAGCTTTGCTCGCACTCTTCTTGGAAGGCCTCTAGCTGCTTTAGCAAGTTGGGCCAGCGCGACGTCATCTGCGCCAGCGCCAGATCTGACGACCGCAGTTTTGCGCCAAGCGAGTTAACACGCACAAAGATCTCGGTCACCTCTTCGTAGCTCATTGCGCGCTCGAGGACGTGCACGACGTATTGATAGTCTCTGATGGACCGCAACTTCTTAAGTCGGTCGGAGTACTTCTGGAACCGGGGATCCTTGAATGACTCAATGCCAGCTCGTTCCAGAAGCTCGGCATCGTTGGCCGTCCGGAATACCTCGCTCACTGAAACCCACTGGGGTTGGGACAGGAGATTCCGACTGGCAACTACGAAAGTTCGGCGATTTAGCTTCTCCTGGATACCCTGCTCGCCATCTTCTGTCTCTTCGGCCTCATCCGTTACCTCGTCATCAGGGATAACGAGGGACTCCTCGTCACTCTCCACGTCGGTTGCGTCAGAAGGGGGCCCGTCGGGGTGCTCTAGGTTGAATAAGATATCAATGGGCTTTTTGCGGCCCCTAACGGAAACTGGCTCACCGTTTAAAACCGCGGTTAGCGAGGTGAGGCGTTGTTGCCCGTCTAGCAACAGTTTGCGGCCAGCGAAGGCTGTCGATTCTTGTGCGATGGCGAAGTCGCGTGTTGGGATCGGCTCGTCTGTCTCCCACATGAGAATCGAGCCGCTCGGATAGCCACGATACAGCGAATCCAACAGATCGCGGACCCGTGTCGCGCGCCACACATAGTGGCGCTGGATCTCTGGCAAGCGCATCTCGCCGCGCTTGTACATATCGACCAGAGTTCCGATAGGAATATTTTGTTGTTGCACCGTTCTTTGCCCCCCTCGACAAAGTACGTCGGCCTTGATCGCAGATCAGAGACGGGATGAAGCTTGCCAGAAGCTTACGCACGTCGACCATATTGGGCGTACCGACAGGACCGAGCATATTGGGAGACGTGGCCCTGTGTCGCCCGTTTATTCATGCGGGGCGCCGCTTTAGCGAGTCGGATCCGCCAGTCCACGCGTTAGACGCCTGGCTGGTTACCTGCGCAGCTCGGTGGCAGTCGTCGTCCCCGCTTCTTCGCACCTGGGCATTGGGACGGTCTAGTAACCATGAGCTTGGTGAGCGGTGAGGGTCTGTGGGTAGTCGGACGCGTACCGAGGGTTACGGGACAGCCGGGGAGAGGGGCGAATGGCGAGCCAGTTCCCAGCTTTCGGGGCACCGGGCAAGTTGTCTGTTGGAATTCTTATTTATTGATTTTTATGTATTTGTTTCGTAGTGCATGGATTTGTTCAAATAATTTTACTGTTCAAATTTTCCGAACAGTCCCGATTTTCGAACCAAATCCGATATTGGGACCGCTTGAACTTGGTATCGACAAGAAGCACCTGTAGTACGTACTACACGTTCAATAAATATTGATGTTCAAATAAAATGAACATGAGCTATTATTTGAACATTCTTTCTGGCGAGCTCCCGCGTGAACAGCGTGCAGGAACGTATCCCTCCAGTTCTAGACGATGCCTTGGAAGCCTTCCGCGCAACCGCCGGCTTCGACGCGACTGTCCTCCCCGATCACCTTCCCACGGAGGAACGCGCAGACACCGCAATTAGACTCACTCGGGGCGGCAGAACGTGGAACTTCGTGGTGGAATTCAAGGCGCATCTCACGCCAGCCTTGCTCCAGAAGTTCGAGTGTGCGCCCCACGGGCAAACCAATAATCGCTTGCTTCTGACATACCACGTCGCTCCGAACATGGCTGAGCGCCTGCGAGCGCGCCATCAGCCTTTCATGGATACGGTGGGCAATGCGTATATCGAGGCGCCTGGCTTGTTCATTTTCGTGACGGGCCAACGTCCGAAGCATCAGGCGGACCCGACCCACCACACGCTCCGCCTGAACGCTACAGGGTTGCGCCTCGCTTACCTTCTACTCTGTGATGAGCATGCCCTAGCCGCCAATTACCGCGAACTCGCGCAGAAGACCGATACGGCACTGGGTACAGTCACCAATTATATTGCCCAGCTCCGCGCCGCTAAATTCATCGTGACACAAGGGCGCAAGCGACATCTGGCCAATCCGGGGGGCCTTTTTCGCGAATGGGTTGCCAACTACCCCAAGCGACTGCGTCCCAAGTTGCTGCTGGGGCGATTTCAAGCGCGCGATCCTGATTGGTGGCAACACGTCGACATTCAGCCCTACACCGCCTATTGGGGCGGTGAGGTCGCCGCTGCGCGCCTTACGAAATATCTGAAGCCCGCTACGCAAACCGTCTATACGCACGGCAAGTTGACAGATCTGGTCGTAGCAGGCCAACTCAAAAAGGATCCGCGCGGCCCAATTGAAATCCTCACGGCATTTTGGCCGAGAGATGAAGCTATGACGGCCGCCCACCCTGAACTAGTCCATCCAATCCTGGTGTTTGCCGACCTCGACTACATCGGCGACACCCGAACGGACGAAACCGCGCAGGTCCTACTCCGGACGCACCTCACGCGGTATGCCGAATAGCATGGACGCGGCAACTGTCACCATACTCGACAATGTTCAGCGCGCGGCTCAGCGTCTCAACGCTGACGTTCTCTTGATTGGGGCTTCCGCTCGGGATTACTGGCTTCACACTCGACACGGCATTCGCGTAGGGCGTGCAACGGAAGACTATGATCTGGCCGTCATAGTGGAGTCGTGGGGCGTATACCAACAGCTAACCGACGCGCTCGTAAAGACTGGTCAGTTTCGCCAAGACAGCCATCAGCAGCAGCGACTCCATGCCGGCGGCCTCACACTGGACCTGATTCCATTTGGCGATCTCGAGTCGCCGCCCGGAAATATCGCCTGGCCTCCGGCGGGCACCTTTGTCATGTCCACTCTCGGTTTCAGAGAGGCCTTGGCAACAGGTGAAACGGTCGACATCGGATCAGAAACATCCTTCAAAGTAGCCACACTTCCAAGCCTGGTGCTACTAAAGCTGATCGCATGGAACGACCGACGCAACAGCAAGGATGCTTACGACGTAACCCTCATCGCTCAGAACTATACGGATGCCGGTCATTTTCAGCGGCTCACGGACGCAAGTGCGCCGCTCATAGAAGAGTTTGAAGACATTCAAGTCGCAGGCGCAGCTTTGCTTGGTCAAGACATTCGCGCCATAGCATCTGACGAGACGCTCGAAATTGCGTGCAAGATCCTTTCCGATGCCATCGGATATCACGATGGCGGCCGATTCCTGACCTGTGCGGCCGATGCAATCGTAGACTCAGAATCCGCCGAAGAGATAACTCCGAGGATTCTCGGCGCCATACTCCATGGAATGCGTTCCTTTTAGAAAGTCATCGGTATCTCGAAGCTGCGGCCAAGCGTTCAGGAAGTCCGTCAATATCGAACAACTCGCTCATGAAACGGGCCTGGTCTTCTGCATGACCTGAATCAAAGGGAGGGCAATCAGTGGACCATTTCGAGATGCCAATCAACATCGATAGCCTACTTTGCAGTCCCGGACCGATTCTACACGCCGTACTTTGGAACCGCTGAAGAGCACGCTGCCTGCCGTTCTAGCGATTTCCCACCTAAAGTATATGCTTTACCCTTGGCCGTAGTGCATTGACGAATGCATTTATGGCCTGCGCGAACCAAGCTCTGCGTTCATCATCGTTCCGAAACTCTCTGCCTCGACGGACTACCCCGAAGGTATATCCGTCACGATTCCCTAAATACTTCCGATACACAGTGCCTTCCGGTAGTTCCGCAAGTATGTCGTTGCGCACTGGCTCCAAGAGCCTAAGCATTTCTTGGTCCGCTCCCTTGCGACCGCCCGTTGCCACGCCCATGTCGCCATCATCGCCAGCCCCCTTCCAAGCAACAATCCATGTGCCTGGCCATGGCAGCATAGCCTTCACGTGATTTTGCCAATATAGTTTTGGGGGCCCTGGTCTGGGTCATCCAAGGGAGAATTGATTACTGGCAGCCACCACTGTCTGTAGGCTGCCTGCTTCGGGCTTTCACCCAAAGCGTTGTTGTCTGGGATTGACGAAGCATCCAATGTCAAATCGTCATTTTGGTCTGGCTCAGAAATATTGACCGCCGCATTACTGTCGCGCACCACAACTACAGTCCTTTCGATTAATTGAGTGCGAGCAAGTGTCCTTGGCTGAACCACTAGGCTGCCGTCGTCGAGACCGTATAGCGCGATTTCCACAAGACCAAAGGAAAATCCAAGGGCCGCGTTTCGATTAATCAGTTCGGCGATAGCGCCGACGTCTTCTCTGATGCCATCACCCGCAATCAAAAGCAGAAATCGTCCTGAGCGCATCGATCGCGCGACGCTATCGACAAAATCATGCTCCGCGACGCCCGGGCACTTAGCGCGAACAGCTTCATATGGGACGTTCCCGTGTCTCTTGGATGCAATTCCTACTTGCCTCTGCAGATCGGAATACGACCAGTGGCTAATTGCGCGAGCGTAATCCAGCACTTGGGCAACAACTTCACGTCGCGCTTGCGGGTTTCGCCAAAGCTTGCATTCGACGAGTGTGAGTAAACCGGAAGAATTGATGAACGTCAGGTCAATGCGACCGGCAGGGGTTGTAAGTTCTTTGCAGAGCAGGATTAACGGCGAGAAGCTGGAATCTATGTCATCTATTGGAAGAAGGTCAGGATGGTCAAGCAGAGTATCTCTCAGCCATGCTTCGTTGCGACCAGACGTCTCCCCAAAGGCAAGACGCTCGGCGCGCACTGACGGCCCGTTTTCACGCTCGAGCAAAAGTAGATTTCCATACATCGAGGTGGACAACCTCTAATGTTTTAATGCGACACCGATTTCTACGCACCGCATCTATCCTTGTAGCGTGCACAAAGGGATACGCGTTGCAGCCAGCCGCCTTTTTGCGGCTGGCACTTCGCCCTCCTTGGCATAATGGCGTTTAGCACGACAACTCGTGCTAATACTCCACACATTGGAACCTTCCGCTTGCGGACAGTAGCTCTCCAGCCGCGCCATAGAGGAGACAGGAATTATGTCTCTATGCCCGTCGTGGTGCCAAAGTTCGTTGATGGGCTCAAGTTCACCTTCAAAGAAGATTGCAGTTTCAACAAAGTCTCCGCCGAAGCCCGCCCCGCCAGATAGCGCATCAACTCCTCCTGTCGCGGCTGGCCGAAAGAAAGACGATAGGTTGCCACCGCTTTCAGAAGATCCTCAAGCCGCCCGGCATCGCGACTGAGCGGAAGCACGGGCACATAACGCTCGATACGCGCTGGCGCTCCGTCAGGCGCGTAAATCCAGTAGGGCGAAAGATCTCCTGCTCCGTTGGTTTGCTCTGAGCGCGCTTCCGCAAACATGACGGCCCACGGATCGTGTTCGTCACGGTCAAACGCGCTACCTGCGTAGGCATAAGCGACGTTCTTCCGGATCGCGTGCCCCTTATAGCGATGAACGCGACCTTCGCGCTGCTCAAAGTCGACAGGATTGTTCGGTAGGTTCCAGTGCACCACCGCATGGGAGTAGAGGTGAAAATCGAGACCTTCCTGTCCGACGGACGTTGTCGTCATCACGAATGGCCAGAACGGTGAATTGAACGCCTGGCTCGCCTGCTGAGCACGCTGCTGCTGGGCTTCGCCTTCGATGGTCTGGTCTCCGAAACGGATGGCAAAGCGGCCCCGCATGCTGTGTCGGGCGACATTGATCGCACCTGAGTCCACCGTCGGAATATCGGTCCGGTAGCTCACTGTACGCAGACTGATCGCGCTGTACACCGTGTCTGCCATGTCGGACGCGATGCCCGCGCCTGTGGTCGCACCGAAACCAAGCCATTCTTTCAATACGTGTAGATACTCATCGAGTACGGCCTGAAGGTTGCCGGATATTCCGTAGTCGAGCGCCGCCCGCCAGTACGCCGCATCGGGTGTCGAGACCGAACGGACAATCGCTGTTGCATCCGGTCCATTGAACAACGAGCGGAAGCCCCAGGCTATCCGTGCCGCGCCAGGCATGAGGTCGTTCGCATGATCGATGGGCAGACCGGTCATCCTTGCGAGCGAGCGCAAGGCACAGATCGCCGGACTCCCCAGCGCTACGGCGGTCACGACTTCCGGCAGATCGTCGGGTGGCCTCCCTAGATTCATGTCTGCTGGGGTAGAGATTAGATCCCGGGCCGCTTCGAGATGGAGGCGGAAGCCGCTCGTGTCGTCCTCTTTCGAATCGGCGCCGGACCATAGAGCCGGCGCCACTTTCTTGGTCCACCACCTGCGCGTGTGCTCTGGCTCGGCGGCAAGCTCCAGAAGCAATGGCGCAGCCCAGTACCACCGCAGGTCTACCTGTCCTTCGCGTGGCGCCTCGGTGAGGAGCGGCAATAAGGAACTCGTGATGGACTCGCACGCATAGACCTCAACCGCGGCGCGGGTGACTTCAGCACCTTCCTTCCTCAGTCTCGCTGAAATGGCCAGCGGGTCGACTAGTTGAGCAAGCGCCACATAGGGCACAACCGTATTCAGCGAGGTCATCGCCGCCGGCGCGCCCGAGTCAATTCGAAAATCGAGGAGGCGGTCGGGGCGTTGGGTATATTCGGCGTATCCCCTGTCCTGGCGCTCGACGACCGATGCAAAAATGTGCCGTTCCGCCTCATAGGACAGCAACGCCGAAATCACCTTGGGCACGAGGTGCCACGCTGAAAAGACCAGGCGCTTGGTAAAGCTTGCGGCCGAGGGTGCGTCAAATATTCCACCCGCGTCGTAGTACGGCAGGCTCGGCGGCAGCCATAACAGTTGCCACATACCACGACCAATGGTGTCTTCGGCCAGGGCTCTCAATCGCGAATTCGCCGGATCGACCCTCTGGTATCGGGAGATCTCGGACCAGTCCAGAAACCCGCGACCGCGCGAAATCAGGGCTTTGAGATCGGTAGTATCTGTGCCGGCCTCCACCGCGCTTTCGAATGCATGCTTGAGCGCATAGCCCTCCATGAAATTGAGCAGATAGGGGCCGGATTTCCAGAACTCGACGATGTCACGATCACCGAGCAGCTTCGACGCAGCGGCCGCCGCCACATATCCATCCACATCCGCGCGCTCGAGCGAAACCGGCAACACCATTTCCTGCAGCATGCCGTTGCGGTCCGGCGTCGAGGCGAGCCGCTCGGTGCGAGCCATCACGGGTCTCAGCCGACTGCCTACCCGCTCGCAGGCAGCGGCGGCCGCAGCGCCATGGTCGCGATCGATGCATAACAGGGATCGCCGCAGATCACGCAGGTCGGCGCGCAACGCTTCTGCTGATAAATCGTCGTCCAGCAGAAAACGTGCGGTCTGTACAAAATCCTCGAAATGGGAATCGCCGTCCGCGTCATCCGCCGTCGTGTAGGGTCGGTAGGGTGTTGCGGACAGGAGCAGAGTGCGTGTTTGCCTGCCAGTATCTTTCGCCCGAAAATCGAACAGCTTGCGCGCAAGCCTGGTTGCCCACGATTGGTCGGACGGGTCCAGCAATGTGCGAAAGCGCTGGAACTCATCGAGGATGACGAGATCCGGTTGGAGCGCTTCAATGCCGACCGTGGCCAGGGACTGGCGCAACTCAACGATGAAGCGGTTACGCTGCTTGCGGTCTTCCTGTGTGAACCCGTGCTTGTAGGTAAACGCTCGCACGAGGCGATTGAATTCGACCTTCAGTGTCGACAAGCCCTCAAGGCTGCGCTGTTCATTCAGAAAGCGGATCTGCTCACGGAATGCCCGGACGACCGTGGCCGACGGGTCGCAGTCATTGGCACGCGCGCGCAGGCGTTGCCCGGGGGTGCGCCCGTCGCCGCGCCGATTATCATCAATGCCAAGATAGAAAATCCGCTCGGCACCGCTGCCCTTGAGCGCTTCCTCGCCCCAGATCCGTCGAAGAATGGCATAGAGCAGTGCGCGCTCAGGGAAGGTGCCCGCACTTTGTCCGAAACTCAGGCTCGTGCCTGGCGTAACGGCAACGAGATTCATCTCGCGTGACTCCATCGTCTCCATTGCATTCGCGAGGAGTGTGAATCGATCGGCTTCTGGAATTACACCGTCGCCCGCGATGTTGAGCTTGCGCAGATTCTGTCGGGCAATCGCGCCATTGGAGCAGATGTAAACAATGTCTATCCGTTTGTCTTTGAGCCCACGGAGATGCTCCACGACCTGGGCGATGACGCCGCGCGCGACAAACGTCTTGCCAAGCCCGACCTCATCGGCCACCAAAAACCGCAGACTCGGGCGCTCCGCGTCGTAAAGCCGAGAAAATGCATAGATTGCAGTGGCACGTTGGAAGTCGCGCAGGCCGGCAAGCACTTCCAACGAGGAAGGAATGTCGGACTTCATCGCATCCCCTCCTGGGCTGCGGCCCAAATGGGCGCCCAGATGGTCAACAGCCCTTCGGGTAGGAGTTTCCGCCCATTCGGGTCGGCCTGCAGATCTCCTATCAGGCGCTCGATGTGTTCAAGTCGGTCGGGTTCGCGCGAGAGTGTGCGGAGCAGCGCTTCGAGTAACGGCAGGGAATCGGGCGAGACCTGCCATCGGCCGGAAGGCGGATCTTCAAGTACATCCAGGACGCCGGACAAGCCGTACCGATCAAGTGCGTCATCGGCGAGCAGCATCAGCAGGAACCGTAGAAAGCGGCCGGCGTCGCCTAACAACAGAGTGAGTAAGCGTGTCGCCCGATTTGAAGGTGCCTCGACCATATCGGCCGTCAGCACGAATTGCGTGGTGTAGTCGCCGAGACTGAGTTCATTGGCAAGAAACGCGGTAATGCCTTCGAAGGAGACTTGGAACGCCGGCGCGAATTCGTTAGTCAGGTCCACGACGACTCCCGCTTCACATGGGAGGCTGATTGGCCAGCAACGCCACTGCGCGCCTTCGGGGAAAGCGGGCAATGGTTCGGATGTAGCGTATGTGAGGGTGAACTGGTCATCGTTACCACTCTCGACGGCCCTGCACTCGAATCGAAAGGCAGCAATCTGTCGACGCAGCGCATCGAGTTGCTCTTGGGTCACGTCAGATTCAACGGACTCTTCGACACCATCAAGCTCGACCGGGACAAGAAAGCCGCTGAGGGTCTGCACTTCGTTTGTCGGTTCGGCGAGTAGTGTTTCAACACCGAGGTGCTTCGCATGACCGGTCAGCTCAACCATCATCTCGACATTCATACCAAATGCGGCATTCGTTGCATTCGCCGAACCGGTCAGCATTGTTGTCTGGTTCTTGTTGTCGAACACGTACAACTTTGCATGTAGGCCCTCAAAGGGGATTGAGGGATCATCCAGCGTTCCATTCCTCGCGTCGTCTGCAGCGGCCACGCCTTGTTCCCCGCTAGTCACGGCGTCTGCATCCAACATGTAGGCGTCGGAAAACCGGTTCGCGACGGTGCGTGCGCAACCACGGATCTCGGGCGGCGTGGACACCAGAACACTGCGCCCGAATACCTTCGGTAACTCGGCCAGCAGCCCGCTTTTCAGGAAAGGGGAGATCACCACCATGCGGTCGGCCGTGGCGGGAAACAGAGTCACAGGTTCGCCACCCAGCCCCAGCGACCAAAAGCGCCCGGTCTGCACGCCCGGCGGCGGTGCCCAACGTACCTTCGTGAGCTGCTGGGCCAATTCTTCGATGGCGCGGCGTCGCTCACCGCGACATGCACCAACCGCGATACCGGGAAGAGCGGCAACGAAGCTCGCTAGTTCAGTGCCATCGATATAGGGCGTTGACGGGTCTTCGTTGAGAGTGGAGTCCAATCTCAGCATCGTGTCCCACGAACGGTCGTAGGTAAGATTGCGTGATGAACACAGGACGCGATAGGCCGCGGGCGCATCGGGCGCGTCGAAACGCAGCGCCCAGACCTTCGGATGAAAAACGCCCCCATTCGGCGCGACTACGGGCACAAGCGATCCTTCCAGGAACGCGAACAGCCGCCGCTGCTTAGGTACGCTCACTTGTCCTGCCTGGAAGAAAATCGTGAAGCGGTCGGCGTGGCGACGTATCGACTCCAACAACTCCAAAGGTTCGACTGCCGCGCCGGCCTCCTGATCCAAAACCGAATACAGGGCAAATGCCGCCGGCGCAGTCAGCGCGGCATCGAGGTGCAGGGAAAATGTCGTTCCCACCGCGCAGCCGAGACGATAGCCGGGTGGCGGCCGGAGCGCGTCAAGCAAGGTCTGTCGGTCGTCTGGGCTCAGCATTCAGGCTTCCTTGTGGAACTGCAGGTCATCGAGAATGCGTTGCGCGTTGCCCCAGCGGAAGGTCATCTGGCCACGCCCAAAAGCCTGGCCGTTCCAGTTCTCGAGGGCTCGTAACTCCTTCAGCCGCGCGAGCTTCCCTTTCAACGCTACTTCACGTTCGATGATCAGTGACTCGGCTGCTTTACTGGACTGGATACCGGCAGGGTCGGCCAGAGCAAGCCCCGCCCAGGTATGGACAAAGCGACGCGTGCGCATCGATGCCGGGGCCACACGCTCGACGACCAGCCAAAAGGATTCGCTATCGAGCCAGTCTCGAAGAGTTCTGTTGCGTTCCTGGACGATCGCTGACCAGTTATTGAGCTCGTCCACGAGCTCTTCCTGCAGCGCCTCAGTGTCCATCTCGAGAAGCTTGGCGGCGCGACGCGCGAGCAGCAGGTTGTACAAGACCTGCGCGCCGTACACGAGATCGGAGAAATTCCTCGCGTGAAACAACACCTCGCGAAGCACCGGAGGGGCATTGGGCAAGGCCAGCTCCCAAGGCAGGGGACGGTCGCGATCGATGGAAAGATCACGGGCCAGCTCTGCGATTAATGTGCCATGACATTGCGCGCTAATTTTGCCCACCAGATAGTCACTTTCCTCTGCCGTTAGCTGCAGCATCGTCGGTGCAGTCGGGAAACCCGCCGGCGGCCTTGGCAGGCCTTTGTCCCAGAGGTGGCGCGGACGCGCGGTCTGTTCGCCGTCGTCGTCCCGCTCTGTCGCTTGCATGGCCAGGCGCGGAAGGAGACCGCGGTATTCATTAATGGACACCGCCATCTGGCGAATGCCGAATACGCCGAGCCCGTTCCAGTAGATACTCGACGGCAGACGAGAAAGCCGCTCACGTGCACGGTATCCAATCACACCATCGCCGGGGTCCTGCTGTTCCCGCAGCGACTCGATCAGCGACGTCTCGAGCTGGCGTAGTCGTTGAAGGAACTGCGCGGGACCCACGCGATCTGCTTCCATCGCACGGCAGAGCCACGGCACGAACAGAAAATATCGCGCCCGGGTCTGGATGGTACTGATCCCTGGCATCAGCTGGTCCGCGATGGCGTCGCGAACGACCCCCAGCCCGAGCGAATCGATAGTGCCCTTGTCATCGAACGCTGCCAGGACCTCGCGCATTCGCTGCGCGTCCTTTTCGTTATAGTCGATCCAGCCAAATTGCGATTGGGGCTCAGGAAAGCTCATACAGACTCCGTCATCGCCAGGTCAACTTCGCCGGACCGGATCCAGTTGATGCCAACACCGCACACAACATAACCCTGCATTCTTAATGCACTGGCATAAGCATGAAGCTGGCTTGAGTAGCGCTGCATTCCGGCCGCTCGATCGTCCATCTGGTCAGATTTATGATCGAGAACCCAGACGTCCTGCCCTCGCCGAAACAGCAGATCTATCGTGCCTGACAGCACTGACCCGTCATTCCTTAACGCGAGGATCGGCCACTCCCGTAAGATTTCCGCGCCATCAAAATGCGTCCGCGCCCAAACCTCAAAGGCGCGAACGTGTGCGGCCACCGGCTCGCTGATTGCGCCTAGTTTTGCGGCTGCCAGAAGTCTATCGGTCACATCGGTTGCATTTGGCTGTGCCCCAAGTATCTCGAAGCATCGATGCAACAGCGTGCCGAGCGCCGCCCCGCCCGCCGCCGCATCCAGAAGAAGGCCTGGCGAATAAGAATGGGTTTCCGTTACCCGCAGCGCTGCGTCTGGTTGCAAGCCCGTCAGACTGCTGGCCGTCACGACATCGGCAGTTATCGAGCTTTTTACTGGCTCGCGTCTGATAGCCCGCCTTCCGAAAGCAATCAATGGCTCAGAAATGGTCGGCTCGTCGGCCTCCTCTGCGTCGGTGCTATCGACCGCGCTGACTACGCATGGAAAGCCTAAACCGTTGAGCGTCAGTCCTGTCGGGGTCAACTCCAGGCCGACTTCCCTCGCCAGAATGCTCCAGTAACTCACTGGCTCCCCGCCTGCCAGGTATTCCGGCCACTCCAGGATTAGTTTCTCGCGCGCGCGAGTGATGGCAACGTACAGGACGCGTCGTGCCTCGACCCCCGCGTCCTTCTGCAGCGGTTCGAGAAACCGCTCGTTGATCGGTTTAGCCGCGAATTTCGGCGAATACTCAATCTCGGCCTTGTGCAGCAGGTCAGCGAGATCATTGAAATCGGGATAGCCAAGTCCGACGCGCGGCAGACTGGCACTGATAGTCTTGTCGAGCCCGCACACGGCGACGACTGGCCATTCCCGACCTTTAGAGCTGTGCCAGGTCACCAGCTCGAGGGCGTGCTCATCGAGCACCGATGGCGTCGGCATGGTGTCGTCGCGCCCGGCCTTGTTGTTCAGCCAAGCGAGAAAGGTCTGCAAGCCCGCGCCGTGATACCCGCCATAGGCGAGCGCCTCGCGCTGCGCGTCCATGAACTCACCAGCTTCGGCAAGTAGACGCAACAGGTTCGCTCGTTCCTGGCGCCCGGCGGGCCAGACGTGAACGATATCGAACAGTTCGAGCGTTGCGAGTGTTTCCGAAATCAACGTGTAGACGGTGCGCTCGGTCGTGCCTTCGGCGAGGACGTCGAGTCTAGTGAGCAGCGCAGATTCGAGTCGGGTGCCGTCAACGAGGATGCGTAAGGCTTCCTCGAGACCGCGCATGCCGAGTTCGGTTACTTCCAGGTAGAGGGCCGCATGACGGTCACCAGGGTTCGCGACATAGGCGAGCGCATGCAGTGCAATTTGCACGGCCCGCGATTCGATCCAGCCCTCTTCGTCCAGTTGGACCTGCAATCCGAGGGAGCGCAATGCACGCGCGTATCCGGCCAGCATGTTTCCCGTCGGACACAATACGGCGATATCGCTGCCTCGGATTTGCCGCTGTTGCTTGAGATGTCGATCGAAGACAACTTGCGAAGGATCGCTGAGTAAGGACTGCAGACGGGTGCCCAGCGCGAGGCCCTTCGCGAAATGAGCATCCCGCTTCGGCCGTGTGGTCAGATGCATCACTTCGAGCGGTGCAAGCGGACTTGCCGATACCTGCGGATCGAGTTCCGTATAGGCTCCCGGAAACAGCGCCGCACCCACCGCATTCACGAATTTCATAATCTCGGGCTGCGAGCGCCAGTTGCTTTTGAGCGGTGCGAGATTCTCGAGATTCTGGTCTTGCAAAGCGCGGAACAGGCGCGGATCGGCGCCTTGGAACCCCATGATTGCCTGTTTCAAATCGCCGACTACCATGGTTGGCACACCGGCCTGCTTCAGGTGCCAGACGAGCGCGAACTGGAGCGGATTCGTGTCCTGAAACTCGTCAACGACGAGGCAATCTACCCGGCCCAGCAGGGACTCCAGGACGTCCGCACGCTTGGCGAGGAGTTCGTTGGCTAGCGCAACCATGTCCGTGTAGTCCACAAGGCCGGCTTCTCGCTTTGACGCGGCATAACGCACGAGTACGTCTTGCGCTGCATTGATAAGAGCGATGACCTGTTCTTCCGCGCTCTGCAGCGGTCCGGGATGCATTGGCAATTCAGCTGCGGCACCTCGCACCGCCTCGGCAAGTGCGTCATACCCGTCGGGCAGAGCGGTGCCCCGACGCGACGGCCGCAACTCGCCCAGTTCCGCCCAGAGTTTCCAGTCTTCGCCTAACCGGTCAGCGCTCTTGGCGTCGTGCAGGTTCCTGAAGTCACGACGCAATTCACTGGTTGCGGACTTGTTCGCAGGAAACATCTCAGCGAGTGAATCAGGAAACGCACCGAGCAGCGCCTCGACTGCAGCTTGCAGCGCCATGTTCATACGCGTCGCGTTGCCTGTCATGCCATAGTTTTCGCGGATCCAATTTGCCGCTTTCGCGGCGTAAGCGGGATCTGGACCATCCCAGCCCATGGCCCGCAGCAATCCGACCAGGCGCAGCATTTCATCTCGGAATACGTCCTCGCCACTCCGCTCGGACGCATATTCGTAGGTGTAGCCGTAGCGCGCGAGATCCCGGGTTATCGCAGCGACCTTGTCAGTTTGCGAGATAGCCTGGCGCACGAGCACGTTCTGCTCATCGTCGTTCAGCAGGCGCGGACTTGGCGACGCGCCCCCCTCGAACGCGAATTCCGCCAACAATCGCGAACCGAAGCCATGGATGGTGCTGATATAGGCCTGGTCGAGTCGGATGGCATCGTCGAGACGCCCCAAGCCGATGAGCCTGGCTCGTATCCGTTCTTTCAGCTCTGAGGCCGCCGCCTCCGTGAACGTCACGGCAACGATGCATTCTGGTCGAACGAGCCCAGCGATCACCCATTCGCCCAGGCGTTCCTGGATCGTATAAGTCTTACCCGAGCCTGCGCCCGCGGGGATCACGGTCAGTTGCGGCAAGGCCGTCATTCCAAGCCCTCCGCATGGCCATTTCGCGCGAACAGGCGCACGAGTGGACTCACATCGAACGCGTACGATTTGAAACCCGCAGCTTTTTCGAAATAGGCCGGATCCTCCGTGCCGTTGAGCACGACACGTCCGCTCCGGATGTTGTCGAGACGTTTGCCGATCAGCGTAATAGCGGCCGACGAAACATCAGGGCCGGCGACTTCCCAACGGGCGACCGAGGACGTGCCCGAAAGTGTCGCGTCCGAGAGTGCAACCTGATCGTTCAACAGGTAGTAGACGATGCCGATTGCATGAGCTTTCGCCAGACGCTCTGCCAACACTGGGTTCTCTTGGTTCTTCGGGCCACCGGATTGGAGCATCGTGCGATAGAGGCTCGCTTGACTGTCGTAACAGCGCTGCATACGGCTGCGGCGGCCAGCGGAGCTGGAACGCTTGTAGTCGACGACCAGCAGTCGCTCATCTCCGACGCCGAGAATGAGGTCGGCCTGACCGTGGATGGCTATGCCATGGAAACGCCCTGCCAACCAGACTTCGCCAGCCAGGATCTGCGCGTCGATTGCGCCCAGCACTTCAGCCCAAGCCTGAACGGCACGGGTCAGTGAGCCGACGAGATTGTGTCGCTCCACCTGCCATTGGGGCGCGCGCAAGAAGGGAGCCAGTTCCCCAATCTTGACCTCCAGCAGTTCGGCGACCCGGTCGGCGAGACCCGCACGTGAAGGTAG
The DNA here is from genome assembly GCA_020849475.1 of Gammaproteobacteria bacterium. GTDB lineage: Bacteria > Pseudomonadota > Gammaproteobacteria > JADJYF01. The sequence continues at coordinate 6,100 of JADLGE010000020.1, read as the reverse complement.
AACGCTGCCCGGCGCGAATAACCCTTCAAAAACGCCGTGTGCGATTTGCCCCAGCAGTGCCGGCGCTGCTTCTTCAGGCGCCCAGCTTTTGGGCTCGGCCTCAAGCCGCCGGAGCAACCAAGCCAACGGTGACACCATCAGCGTTTCCAGGCTGCTTGGTGATTCGGGCTTTGGCTGGCCTGCTGCGTCGACACGTAGTTCAAGCAGGTCTCGTCCGAGGTCAAGATCAGTAAGCTGCATTGGACGGGGTAGCGACGCTAACGCGGCCGGTGCTTCGGCGAGATGGCGCACCTTGGCACGCTGGACCGCATCGTCGAGATCGCACACGAGTCCTTCCGCGTCATTCGACAGTCCGAGGACATCGGCGATGAAGACGTGACTGTCGGCGGGGCCGAGCGGCGTTCCGAGTGACGCGCGGCGCGGCACACAGAAGGTCACCGCGTCGCTCACCGCGGCCAACTGACGCCGGAACCGATGTCGGCGCGCCAGCAGCCGGTCAGCTCGCGTCGGCAGCGCGACACCGAGTGCGCCATTCAACGCAGCGATTTCATCGTCACTGAACACCGGCGAATTGCCGACGGGCGCCGGATAGTGGCCGCCGGTAAAGCCCAGCACCAGGAGATGGCGCACCGCCTTCCACGGCTCCTGTGATTCGCGCCAGACCGTAATACCCTCGAGATTGAAGTTGGCGACCGCATCAGACGCGAGATACCTCGGTGTCACGCGACGGCGCAGTTCCCGCCAGTCCAGGCTGTTATGCCGGTCGAGATGGTCAATAAGCTCGTTGACGGCGGCACGCGCCGTACGCAGATGCCCTTCAAGGTCGGCGCTGGCCCGAAGCAGTTCTGAAAACGCACGAAGTGCATTGGCAAGCGAGGCGGGACTGTCGTCGCCCTCGCGGATGAGCCCGAGCATGTCTTGTGTTGACCGATCAGATTGCGCGGGTGGCCAGAATCGATAGTCACCATCCATGATCTTTTGCGCCAATGCCGCACCGACCTCCCGTGCCCACGGCATAAGCGGCGAAGTAAGACAGGCTGCGATCGCCATCGCGGGTGACGGCTTTTGCCGGCAGTACAGAAACAGCAATACGGCTTCACGTCCGAGATCGCGTCGCCAGCGTTCGACCGGTAATCCCGACACTTGCAGGCCGGCAAGGGAAAAGATTTCACCCATCGCAAGCGCATATTCGAATTCGTCCGGCACCAGCACGCCGATGTCCGAGGCGCTCAGCTCTGGATGTTCAGCGAGTAGCGTCTGGACCATGCCTGCGGCGACTTCGATTTCTTCAAGGAAATCGCGACATCCGATCCACTGCAGCGACGAGTCTGTTTGTATCGCATTCCCACCTGGAAGAAAGAGGCGGCGCTGGACTTGGCCAAGCGCGGTTGTGCTTGAGGCAGTCGGATATCCCAAGGCAATTTGTTCCAATAGACCGAACAACGCTGCATCAGCACCCGCCGGTGCTTGTTGGCTAAGGTCCGCGTCGAGCTTTTCGAGAAGACATACCTGACGGGGCGACAAGAGCGGGTAACCCGGAATCCGGTCAACTTGGATCAGATGGGTAGATAGCGAGCTATCCGTCGAAACGATGCGCTGCTCGGTTTCGCGATCGGTCGGTAACTTGCGCTGGAGATGTGCAGAGAGACTGCAAAGGTTGGCATAGCGACGCTGCGCACGCGTCGGCACGCCGTCGTAGTGCTCTAGCGGCAGTGGCCCACGATGGTCCACGGTCGACAGCAGTCCCAAGTAGGCCGCCTCCACCGCCGCCGCCGTTTCCGAAGGTGCCACCTTCAGGCTTTCAGTCCAGAACGGATCGTCCAACGCAGTGAGCGCTTCGTTGAACGCCTGTCCCCAGTCGTCATCAATCTCTTCGACGAGATATGCCTTGCTCGCCAGGTCGAGCAACTCACGCCAAGTGCCGACCAGGACACCACCGCAAGCTCCTCGTTCCGCGATCAGGCGCCGCAGACGGCGCGCGGCGCCTGCATCCGGGACAAGCAGAAACCGAACTACCTGTTTGTCCTGCCGCGAGGTCATGTCCTGAGTCACCTGGGATTGCTCACCGACTAAGGAAGGCCGGTTCTCCGGTTACCCAGCCTAGCGAGAGATGCACCCCGCCAAGTACGGCCACTTCCGCAACAGTGCCTCGCTGGATGTCGGCGCCGTAGAGCTCCGCAAACGCCGCGAAATCAGCGAACCAATCGTGCGTCTGACTGAACGAATGAACCAGCATCACGGCGTGGGTACAGCAGAACCGCCGCGCCTCGATCACTGCCGAGGCGGTGCGATGGAGAAGCTGATAGCGCACGGCAGCCACCCTGCGGCGATCGATGCCTATGGTCTCGCACAAATACTTGAGTCTGGCGTCCCGCCCTGGCGAAGCCGTAGCGAGCCACTCTGATACCGGCTTGTCGAAGGGCTCGGCTACTTTGCCCTCGACCGTGATACTGACCAGTCCAGCGCATCCGCGTGCGAGCAGCCAGATATCGTTCTGCGATGGCCTACGCCCACCTGGCAGCGGCACTTGGTGCTCGGGAAAGGCAGCCAATAGTTCTAATGGGTGAAGCGCCGGATTACGCGCGCTTTTCAGCGCTTGAACAACCTCGGGCGGAAAGTGCGCCGCCGACATCCAGCAGTATGCAAGCGAACGGGCCGAGTAGCCGGTACGCCAATGCTTCTCCGGATCGGCGAGCAACGTGCGCCAATCATCCGCCGTGTTCGCCGGCAAATAAAATCGTGATGGCATGGTGATCCCCATTCGCTCACCCGGGCGCTCGCGATTGCTCGTCATGCGCGTTTTCCCAGGTCCCCACTGTTCCCCCCGCTAGCGCGCACCATCCTACTGTCTTCGCCGCCGTTCCGCCCCCGGCCATTGCAGCGACAGCCAGGCTTGGCGTGCGTCGATTGTAAATTTTGATGACCGGTACAGGTCTCGATGTGTTCTGCTGACTCTGGATACATGCTGGCCATTGTGTGCAGGACATGCGACATTTTTTGTCGCAACAATCCAAGGCTACGACCTAAGGGGCGCATGAGTAATTCGATCGAGATCCAATGGGAGATCCTGCGCGCCATCCCACGCCATCCAAAAAGGATCACGAGCGGGGAATTGACGGACAGTCTGGAGCGCGCGGGCTACGAAATCACGAAGCGGTCGGTCGAACGGCATCTGAATGGCTTATCGCTGAAGTTTCCGATTGTCGCCGACGATCGTGAAAAGCCCTTCGGCTGGTCGTGGGCGCGCGACGCAGAGTCGATGACCTTTCCAGGTATGGATCTTCAGACCTCACTGGCATTCGTCGCTGCCGAGGCTTTCCTGCGCCCGCTCCTACCGAAGTCGACGTTGTCTTACCTCGCGCCGCACTTTCGTATGGCGCGAGCGACACTCGATCGAGAGCCAGGCACGTTCGGACGTTGGAAGGACAAAGTGCGTTCGTTACCGCGCGGATTCCAACTCATGGCGCCGGCGGTCGACCCCGCCGTCGAGCAAGCGATCTACGAAGCACTTCTTAAGAATCGGGCGCTGGACCTACTCTACCAAGGCCGGAACGATCCTGAGCCCAAGCAACTGTCTCTGGTTCACCCGCTCTCTCTCGTTTATAGAGAGCCTTTAATTTATCTGGTGTGCACCATGTGGGATTACCGCGAGCCCCGACAGATCCTTTTACATCGCGTGAAAACCGCACACGTCCTGGAACGGGAATGCGAAACGCTGCCTGACTTCGACCTCGACCGCTACATTAACGCGGGAGAGTTCGGATTCCGGATTGGACCCACTATTCACCTCGAAGCAAACTTCGAAGCCGAAGCGGCGGCCCACCTGGCGGAAACGCCCATCAGCGAAGACCAGAAGCTGACAGCACTAGCGGACGGCCGCGTGCTCGTTGAAGCTAGTGTTCCGCACACCGAAGAACTCAACTGGTGGCTGCGGGGGTTCGGGGATTTGGTGGAAGTGATTTCGCCCGCGCTCGTTCAAGACAGCCGCCCGTCGCTCGGTTCTAATACTGACGCGGGATGACGGAGCCTTCGACCCGCGATGACCTCGTCCTGATCCAATCAGTGCCCGCAAACGCACCTCGCGCGCGGCAAACCTCTTACACTCCGGGTATACCCCCGCTCCCCGGCAACTCCATAGCGCTCTAAATCTCGGTAGATTTCTTGCTACTTCCGCCCGCCTTATCCACCAATGACGTCTCCAACGTCGAATACGTCGGCGAGGGTAATCGGCGATCCGTGTCGAGATGCAAATCGACATCAAGAGACTGCTTTAACGGCCCGTACCCGTTTTATACGCCGTACTTCGGAAGCGGTGGTCGTTTGGGTAATTTGCGACCAGCTGCGTGTCGGGCCCAGTAGCCGCGTGGCGGCTTTGGAATGTTAAGCAACGCGCACGCCTTGGCGATTGCAACGTCGGAAACACCATAACGCTTGGCGACCTTCTGGGTCGGCTCTGTCCAGACCTCCTCGTACAGGCGCTCCCGATCGTAGCGGGACGAGAGGACATTTCTCACGCGCGCGCCAGTCTTGCTGTGGCAAGTCCTACGTTTGCTGACAACTGATTTCGAAACTCCTCGCCGCTTATCTTCAGCTTGCCATCCAACAACGGCTTTTAGAATGCTGCGCATCTTCGGCGTGCTAATAAGGGCGTCCAGAACCTTATCGTCGCAAGCGCGGTACTTTCGTAGCAGGTCCAACACAATTACGGTTGCCTCGTGGTCGAGTCGATAAAGCGAGCGCCTCGTGTCGGCAATCAAACGCTCATCTGGGGTCCATCGCGCACCATTCTCTAGAAGGAATCGCAGCGCCTCTAACGGCTCTCGAAGGCGTGCGACGGGGATAGCAACGCTCCTAGAGCCGTATTCCCAGACCGCCTCCGTCCATCCGAAATTGCTAAGGCAACGTCCCAGGGCAGTCGAACCGCCGTCCACTTTGTCGTTAATGTCTGCACCTAGGCGCATGAGATACGCCACGCACTCAGGTGTCGTATGCCACGAGGCCGCGGCTGTCATTAATTCCCGAAAGTCGTCCACTGCGGGGTCTGGCTTCAGCCGTTTCAAGATCTCCGGGACCCTGCTTCCGCATGCAATCTGAAGAGCTGACTGCAGGTCAGCATCTTCGAAATCACTAGCGCTATCGAGATCTTCTGTCGCAAGTCCCTTGCTACGCGGATTGGCGCCGAGCCACATGAGGAGGCTCACCCATTTTAGGTCGCTATCCTGACAGGCTTGGCGCAACGCAGCGTCGAGTTGCTGCTGTAGTTCATCAAAGAGGTCGGGACGTGCGCGCTTGCAATCGAGGAAGATGCCAAGAGCGGCTTTGATGCGTGATTTGAACGCGCGCGCGAATGGGGAATTGGTTACGAGATCGGCACCGCGCTCCACAAAAACCTGTACGAGACCGCGGTCCCACGTCTCGATAACGTCCTGGAAGGAGACAGCATTGATGCTTGCTCCGTACTCCAGGGCAAGCTGCATGATTGGCAACTGTCTGCGCCAGCAAGCGTGCTTTAGCACATCGTCCTTGGCTGACTGGTCGTTCTCATTTCGTAACAGGAACTCGATCAAACTGTGGAATTCAGTGTTAATCGCGATTCGCAGTGGCGTCTGACGATAATGGGCAGGGACGCTCAGCGAACGTCCCGCGGCCAGCCAGTCCTGCAATGCAAATAACCGCCCCTCTCTGCAAAGTCGAAGCAGATGCTCGGCATCCTCGTCGCGCGGGGGCTTCGGACGCACGCTTCGGGTCATCAAGGGCTGGTCGATTGGGATCGGTAATTCCGTCATTTTGGATCCCCCGGCGCGTATAGAATAATCGGGAAGCGCATTTTAGCTTTCAAAGATTCGGGGTAGCAGAAGGTGCCCTGTCGCCACGAGTTTGGTTCACGCGGCGTTCTATCGCCGACTGAAGTGATGGTGCTCTACATCAACGTGCGTGGAGCCCATTACGGGATTATCCGGATCTTCCGGCGCGATTCACTGCTGCGTTATTCACCATAAGCTGGAAGGCGCATTCGCAAATGCGTCTTGGTATGCGTCATGCCCTGCTTGGGATGAATGGCCGTGCTTCGCTGCAGAAACCACAAACTCGCTCGGCGAGT
>JADLGE010000019.1 GCA_020849475.1 Gammaproteobacteria bacterium | reverse complement strand
CACGGATATGGGGAGAAGAGGAGTCCGACATCTAAGGCTCGTCGTCATCGTCCGGGCCATCTTCCCATACGGTGAGCTGCACGTCGCGATTCGCAAGAATCTTCTGCACGACCGCGACTCGGGCATCGCTCGATTCGATGTCGAAGGAGCTTGGCAGCAAGCCCGGCAGCTTCTTTCTTCGATAGGCGCGCAGCCACAGTCCCCACAGCGGCACGCTATTCCAAAGTGATGAAGCGCGCGACATCCCGGTCGTAAACGCGATTGCCGGCGTTGTAGGGCGCGGGCGACTCGCTCGTGTGCTCGAATTGTTCGATACGAAACTGCAAGGAACTCATGCGCGTGTTACCGAGACGAAGTCTGCCAAGTCAGCTGAATGCAGACGGTCATTGCTGCCACGGCTCGGGATCATCATTGGCACGCTGGTCAACGCCACCTGGCGCAACGGCTGCGCCAGTGCCCGGCAACTTTCCGCGCACGCCAAGACCAAGGGTGATGACACACGCCAGCAGCGGCAGACCGATGGTCAAGCTGATGAACATGATCTGCCAGCCCCACCATCCGGCCGGCCGTTTACCCGGGTCGCTGAGCGCAAATGCCGGCACCCTGTACAGGCTGGCACCGGCGGTTAAGTGTCACCGCCGAAGTAAAAATGATCCCTTAGCGCCGAAGTAAATCTGATCCCCCCTGGGGCAAGATGGCGGCTTTTGAGCCGCTGGGATGATGACTCAGGAGCGTATCGTGGAGATCAGGATCAGGGCCCGACAAGGGCAATCGAAGAAGCGCATCGCGCGGGAGCTGGGGGTGTCGATCAATACGGTCCGGCGCTATCTGCGTGACGAGACAGTGAGCGGTTATGCAGTCCGGTCGCCGCGTCCAACCAAACTCGATCCGTTCGAGGCCTATCTGCGTGAGCGGGTGGCAGCAGCGCGGCCACATTGGATCCCGGCGACGGTGTTGTTACGCGAGTTGCACGACCAAGGTTATACCGGCGGTGTGAGCCAACTGAAGGCCTGGCTGGCACCGCTGAAGAGGGCGAAGGTCGATCCGGTGGTGCGCTTCGAGACGGCGCCCGGGGTGCAGATGCAGGCAGATTTCACCACCGTGCGCCGCGGACGAGAGCCGCTCAAGGCATTCGTGGCCACGCTCGGTTATAGCCGAGCGACGGCCGTGACCTTCACCGCCAACGAGACCAGCGCCACGTTACTGCGAGGCCTGGAAGCCGCGTTCGCGTCCTTCGGCGGCGTACCTCACGAGGTGTTGTTCGATAACGCATCGACCGTCATCGTAGAGCGTGATGCCTATGGTCCCGGGCACCATCGCTGGCACGCCGGGTTACTGGCGCTGGCTGAGCGTTATGGTTTCCGTCCGCGCGTGTGCCGGCCGTATCGGGCACGCACCAAAGGCAAGGTCGAACGCTTCAACGGCTATCTCAAGGGCAGTTTCGTCGTGCCGTTGGCGGCGACCCTGAAGAGTGCCGGCCTGCGGCTCGATGTCGAAGCAGCCAACCGGCACGTGGGTCGTTGGCTGCTCGAGGTTGCCCATCAACGCCTCCACGGCACGACCGGTGTGCCGCCAGCCGTGCGTCTGCTCGAAGAACAAAGTGCCCTGCTGCCGCTGCCGTTGCCACCGCCACACGCTGACGCACGCCCGCTCGGCTTTGTCAGTGGCCTCGACCTGGCGCTGCCGTTCGAGAGTCTGCAGCATCCCCTGTCGGTCTACGAAGCGTTATTGGAAGTGCCGGCATGAGCCTTCAGCACGACCGGATCGAGACGCTTTGTCAGGGCCTCAAACTCGAGCGCATGGCGAGCGCGTGGTCAGCCCTTGCGCAGAGCGCCGCCACGGGTGAATCGAGCTACGCCGACTTCCTCGAACAACTGCTCGTCACCGAGCACGATGCCCGTGCAGAGCGCACCCGCCAAACGCTGCTCAAGCTCGCCACCTTGCCCACGGTGAAGACGCTCGAGCAGTATGACTTCAACTTCGCCAGTGGCGCGCCGCGAGCCCAACTGCAAGAACTCGCGGCACTGACCTTCATCGAACGCGCCGAGAACATCGTCCTGCTCGGACCTTCCGGCGTCGGCAAAAGCCACCTCGCGATCGCGCTCGCCTATCGCGCGGTGATGGCGTCTATCAAGACGCGCTTTGTCACCGCTGCTGATCTCATGCTGCAACTCGCCACTGCCAACCACCAGGGCCGGCTGAAGGAATACTTCAACCGCGCCATCCTCGGGCCGCGGCTACTGGTCGTCGACGAGATTGGCTATCTGCCGTTCGGGCGCGAGGAAGCCAACTTGTTCTTCAACGTCGTCGCGAAACGCTATGAACGCGGCAGCATGATCCTGACCAGCAACCTGCCGTTCACACAATGGGCCACAGCGCTGGCGGACGACCAGACCCTGACCGCCGCCATGCTCGACCGCTTGCTGCACCATGCGCATATCGTTCAGATCAGCGGCGAAAGCTACCGATTGAAGGACAAGAAAAAGGCCGGTCAGGTGCGCGGGCGCACCTCCTTAAGGTAAACGACCAGGGGCCTCGGGGGATCAGTTTTACTTCGGCGTTTCTACGACAAAAGGGATCAGTTTTTGGTCGGCGTTGACAGTTAAGCTCATCGATGCGGCCAGGGCCATCCATAGCGCTGTGGTTATCGCAATGCGCGTAGGCGAAGAAAACGAAGGTTTATAACAGTCAGCTCCGCCGGCGGCAACGCGGCGCGCCAGTTCGTAGAACTCCGAGGTCGGCGGCTGTCGCGAGCCGGTGAATGAATCGAACCGTTCCCATTTAACCAACACCCTCTAGTGAGGCCTAACGCGCCGATGAGCGGCGCCGGAGTGCGCAGCACGGAGGCGTCCGCTCCATTGGCTGGTTAGATGCCGCGGTTTGCCAAACTAAGTGCAACACCCCCAACCAACAAGGGTGGAGAGCCGGCGATACTGTCGGCTTCCTCATCCGGCAAGAAGGGGTTACTAACATGGGATACCGCCAGCTCTCCGAGCAAGAACGATACGTCATCGGCAGGCTTTTCCGCCAGCATTGCAGCGTGCGCTTTATCGCCTCCCTATTGGACCGGGCGCCGTCCACCATCAGCCGTGAAATTCGTCGCAACGCCACTCGGCATGACGGCGCTTACCGACCTGAAAAGGCCCACCAATATGCCGTCGCCAGGCGTCGCCGAAGTCGGCGGAACAAACGTTTTGGTGCTCGAGATTGGCGTCCTATCGCGCGCGCCCTGCGACGCCTGTGGAGCCCCGCCCAGGTCGTCGGCCGCCATCGACTCTCAGGCCTTCCGGTGATGAGCAAGGAAACCATTTATCGCTACATCCGACGCGACCGCCGAGACGGTGGCCAGCTATGGCTCAACCTGCGCATCGCCAGCAAGTTCGGTCGTAAACGTCGCGGAAGCCCCGCTACGCGTGGTCGTTTACTCGGAAAGCGACATATTAGTGAACGACCCGCAGACGTCGAGCTGCGATTACAGCAGGGGCACTGGGAAGGCGATACCGTCATGGGCGCCGATCAGCGTCACTGCATCCTCACCCTTGTCGAGCGCGTCACCGGCTTCCTCGTCATCAAGAAACTCAAAGCACGCAACATGGCCGAAGCCACCCGCGCGATGACCGTGGCCATTCGCCAACTCGAAGCCCGCTTCGACACCATTACGCTCGACAACGGCACCGAGTTCCACGACTACGAAACCGTCGAAGACCGAACCGGCGTCGAGTTCTACTTCGCCACGCCCTACCACTCCTGGGAGCGCGGAACCAATGAGAACACCAACGGGCTGGTACGACAGTATTTGCCAAAGGGCATGTGCTTGAAGTCACTCACTCAAGCGCAGTGCAATCGTATTGCTCAGCAGTTGAATAACCGGCCGCGCGACCGACTCGGCTTTCGAACACCAAGCGAAGTATTCTTCGCTCGGTCCTACGGGTGTTGCGCTTGAAAGTGGACTTCAAGCCTCACTTTCGGCGCGCTCAATATAGAGGCCCAGTGCGCAGGCTATAGCAAATAGAGTTGCGCTGATAATCGCGAACGGGCGGACAGCCCATTCCATCATTCCCGCCGCAGAGGCAACTGCAAAGATGCTTGACCACTGCTTGGGGTTAACTAATGGAAAATATGGTGCGACTGCCATGACCATCGTAAACAACCCACCAGCGAGTGCTATCAAGGCCATCCAATCCCGACAGACAGCCAGACGATGTAATCTGAGTAGCCTATTTCCTCGACCAGTTGATGATTCAGTTCCCACGTTATCTGGCAATTCGGTTCCCGGATTGTCGTCAAGAGTGTGTGACCAGGCTTCGCTCTAAAACCTAATGCGCCTATCCACTTCGATTCTCCCGGATCTGAATCGGTACAGCAATTCGTCGCTCTGAACCGGAGGGGCTGGCCGGGGCCCTAGAGGAAACAGCTAGGTGGCAATTGCTATCACGTTCCGGCAAATAAAGTTTGCAGCGGCTCCGGCCAGTCGCTCAGCTCTAGTGAGGTCTAACGCGCCGATGAGCGGCGCCGAAGTGCGTAGCACGGAGGCGTCCGCTCCATTGGCTGGTTAGGCGCCACGGCATTTTGCCTTTACAGCCAACTTTAGATGGTTTTAGACCTTGTCGCTTTGCCGCTCCGTATTGGCTCTGTAGCATTCCAACGCGCTTCTTTCGACCCATTGCTTTGTAAGTCGATTGCCGCGGACTTCCCAGATGGAAATGCCCGTAAACTCAACAGTAGCACCGTCGGGTGGCAGTCCAAAGATCCCATGGTTTTTCCCTACGGTCTTCCATCGTCCCAGGTCGTGTCCCCGGACGTGGTGTAAGAGCAGCGAGTCTGGGCAGTTTGATTATCGGCCTCAGTTAATCACGGCAGAGAGCCGTGCGCTGGGATTGTCGATCAACGATTGCAGTCCCTCAAGTTGCAT
>JADLGE010000018.1 GCA_020849475.1 Gammaproteobacteria bacterium | reverse complement strand
CCTTCACGTCGCCGCCGAACTTCGCCGCCGACACGATAGTCAGCGCGGCCGTCAGGGTCGTCTTACCGTGATCCACATGACCGATGGTCCCCACATTCACATGCGGTTTGGTACGCGAAAATTTTTCTTTGGCCATGGCTCTCTTACCTCAAAAATCACGTGCGTCCGGCTGGCGGCACCTGTGTGGCCAGCCACGAAAAGAATGGAGCCCATAACCGGATTTGAACCGGTGACCTCTTCCTTACCAAGGAAGTGCTCTACCGACTGAGCTATATGGGCCCTGAAACCAGCTGCGGACCGGCATTTGCCTCCGGATGGCCTGACCATCCGGCGCCTCGCCCGCCCGTCCTCAACTCAGCTTTGGAGCGGGTGATGGGAATCGAACCCACACCATCAGCTTGGAAGGCTGAGGTTCTACCATTGAACTACACCCGCCGGAATCGGACACCCGGGCTGAGGATGTCCCAAACAAGCTGTATGGTGGAGGGGGTAGGATTCGAACCTACGAAGGCAGAGCCGGCAGATTTACAGTCTGCTCCCGTTGACCGCTTGGGTACCCCTCCAAAACGGTAGCCGGAAATTGTCGAAATTTTTGGCCGGCGTGTCAATAGAAAATATCGTCATCACAGTCTGAGCAGTCTGCCACTGCGTCCATCGCGGATGGTGGTCGGGCGGGCAGACGCGCCGAGCGTACCTCTGAGATAGAGGTCAACGCCCGCGCGAAAGTAGCCGCGCGCCGTGAGCATCGAGCGCGCCGGCTTGCGGCCGGCAGGGTTGGCGCTGGTCGAGACCAGTGGGCCGGCAAGCTTGCACAGAGCCGCCATTTGGGGATGGGCTGTCACGCGTACCGCAATATCATGGGTCTTGCTCACCAGCCAGCGCGGAGCATCGGGGTGGGCGGGCAGTATCCATGTATGGGGGCCGGGCCAGCTCGCCAATATCTCCTCATACCTCTCGGTATGCACGGAAACCAGCTTTTTGAGCTGACCAAGTTCGGCGACGACCACGATGAACGGCTTGGCCCGTGGCCGTCGTTTCAGTTGCCGAATGCGCTGTCCCGCCGCGCGATCAGAAGCCAGGGCTGCCAGCCCAATCACGGCCTCGGTCGCGTTGGCGATGACTCCACCGCGCCGCAGGACCTGCACGGCCCTGCAGATCTGCCAATCCAGGGGCACGCTCAATTGCCGCGCAGTTGCCGGTCTTTTTCCAGGATCTTCTCGGCGTTGGCCTGACGCTCTTCACGTAACGCCTGCGCCAAGGCCGGGTCGTCGAGACTCATCATCTGGGCGGCGAGATAAGCGGCATTCTTGGCCCCCGCCTTGCCGATGGCCACACAGGCAACCGGAATACCGCCTGGCATCTGCACCGTCGACAGCAACGCGTCCATGCCCTGCAGCGGCCCGCCTTCCATGGGCACTCCGATCACCGGTCGCAGGGTGTGGCCGGCCACGAAACCGGCCAGGTGCGCCGCCAGCCCGGCGGCGGCGATGAAAACCGCGCAGCCGCGCCGTTCGGCGTCGACAACATAGGCCTGGGCCGCCGCCGGCGTGCGGTGGGCCGACTTGATATTCAGCTCATAGCGGATGCCGAACTGCGCAAGCACATCAGCCGTTGCCTGCATGGTCGGCAAATCGGAATCCGAGCCCATGAGGATGGCTACAAAACGGGACGGGGATGTCATGCTGACGCAGCCTCCGCATTAATTGCGTGCACTGATTGGGCGTTCAATCGGGTTTGGTCTTGGCTTTCGCTTTTGCCTTGGGTTTGACCTTGGCTTTCGACTTGGCCTTGGGTTTGGCCTTCGCCTTCGCCTTGGCTTTGGCTTTCGCCTTCGGTGCCGCCTTGGCCTTCGGCGCAGCCGGTTCCTTGGGCGCCGCTTTCGCCTTCGCCGCACCAGCGCCGCGTCGCATCGGTCCACCGCGGCGCTGCGGCGCATTGGCCAGCAGTTCCTGGCATGCCGCCAGGTCGAGCGAGGTCGGCTCAACGTCCTTGGGGATGCGTGCGTTGCGGGTGCCATCGGTCACATACGGACCGTAGCGACCGTTCAATACCTTGATGCCCTCGGCTTCGAACACGCGAATGGTCTTGGCGGCATCGGCCACTTTTTTCGCTTCGACCAACTCCAGGGCGCGCTCCAATGTCACGGTGTAAGGATCGTCCTCCTTACCGAGCGCTACGAATTTATCGGCGTAACGCACGTAAGGGCCAAAGCGGCCAATGTTGGCCGTCAGCTTCACGCCGTCGGCGGTGACGCCCAAGTCACGCGGCAGCTTGGTCAACTCCATCGCTTCCTCGAGCGTGATGGCGTCCATGCGTTGACCGGATTTCAGACCGAAAAACTGCGGCTTCTCTTCGTCCTCAATCGAACCGATGATGACGTAGGGTCCGTAGCGACCCATGCGCACCGATACTGGTTTGCCGCTCTTGGGGTCAACGCCGAGTTCGCGCGCTTGGTTGGCTTCCTGACGTGTGACGTTTTCTTCCTTGTCCTTGACCTTGGCCGCGAACGGCACCCAGAACTCGCGCAGCAACGGAATCCAGTCGCGTTCGCCGCGCGACACGGCGTCGAGAGAGTCTTCCAGGCGCGCCGTGAATTCGTAATCGACGTAACTCGAGAAGTGATTGGTCAGGAACGTATTGACGATGCGGCCGATATCCGTCGGCTGGAAACGCTTCTTGTCGAGGTTCACATATTCGCGCTGCAGCAGCGTCGAAATGATTGAAGCGTAAGTCGAGGGCCGGCCGATGCCATATTCCTCGAGGGTCTTGACCAGACTTGCCTCCGTGTAGCGCGGCGGCGGCTCGGTGAAATGCTGTTCGCTGCGAATCTGCTCGAGGGCAATCTTCTGGCCAACCTCGAGGGGCGGCAAGGTCTTGTCTTCAGGCTCGGCATCGTCCGAACCCTCAAGATACACGCTCATGAAACCAGGCTCGGTGACCGTCGAACCATTGGCGCGAAATACGCCTTGGCTGCCAGCGGCAAGATCGGCCGCGACGGTATCGATGGTCGCCGGAATCATCTGGCAGGCAACAGTACGTTTCCAGATGAGGTCATAGAGCTTGAACTGCTCATCGCTCAAGCGTGACTTGATCTCGGCCGGCACGCGAAAGCAGGACGTCGGGCGAATCGCCTCGGGGGCTTCCTGTGCATTCTTGGAACTGGTCTTGAAAATCCGCGCGGCGCCCGGCACCTGGTCGCGACCGAAACGCGAAGTGATGAATTGGCGCAACTCTTCAAGCGCTTCCTGGGCCAGATTGAGTGAATCGGTACGCATGTAGGTGATGAGGCCGACCGTGCCCGAACCGACGTCGATACCTTCGTAAAGCTGCTGCGCGACACGCATCGCTCGTTGCGCGGTGAAGCCAAGCTTGCGCACCGCTTCCTGTTGCAAGGTCGAAGTGATGAAAGGCGGCGCGGGATTACGCTTGCGCTGCTTCTTCTCGACATTCGAAACCACCAGCTGGCCTGCGGCGCCAGCGATTAGTCGCTCGCGGGCGGCGCTGGCATCGGCCTCGTTGGTGATGGTGAATTGCTTGACCTTCTCGCCATTCAATTCACTCAAGCGCGCCATGAACGGGGTCTTGGCCGCCAACAGGTCCGCTTCGATGGTCCAATATTCGCGCGCGATGAATTTTTCGATTTCCGCTTCGCGCTCACAGATGAGACGCAGCGCCGGACTCTGCACGCGTCCAGCTGACAGGCCGCGCTTGATCTTTTTCCACAGCAGCGGCGAAAGATTGAAGCCAACGAGATAGTCGAGTGCGCGGCGCGCCTGCTGCGCGTTCACTAGGTCCATCGACACCTTGCGTGGCGATTTGATCGCCTCATTGATGGCGCGCTCGGTAATCTCATGGAACACCACGCGATAGACGTCCTTGCCTTCGAGCATGGCGCGATCGCGCAGCAGTTCGACCAAGTGCCAGGAAATCGCCTCGCCTTCGCGATCAAGGTCAGTCGCGAGATAAAGCACATCGGCCTTTTTCATGGCCTTGGCAATGGCTTCCACGTATTTCGCGTTACGTTCGATGACCTCGTACTTCATGCGGAAGTCGTGTTCGGTATCGACCGCGCCCTCCTTGGGCAGCAGGTCGCGCACGTGGCCATACGAAGCGAGGACTTCGAAGTCCTTGCCAAGGTATTTTTTGATAGTGCTGGCCTTGGCCGGCGATTCAACAATGACTAGGTTGCTTGCCATACGGTGATGCGTTTCGAGTTTGCGTGCAGCGCCAGTGATGCGGCGCCATCGTCGCTGGATGCGCGGAATTTAATGCAGATTACGATTCAGGTCGTCCATCACCAGATCTTCCATCCACACGAAAGCGTGCTCCTGGCCGGGCTGGTTGAACAGGACCATGAGGATGATCCACTTGAGCTGGCTTGTGTCGATCTCGTCATTTTCAAGCGCCAGAACCCGATCAATCACGAGTTCGCGAGAGGTTCCGTCAAGCACCCCCGCCTGCTCGAGGAAGTACATGAAGCCCCGACACTCGGCGTCGAGTTTGCGTTCTTCTTCAAGGGTGTAGATGCGAGTCGAGGTGAAGGCCGCCACCGGAAGGCCATCAGAATCGGCGCGATTGGTCGCCAAATCCTGCAACCAATCAAACGCTTTACTCACCTGGCCGGCATCGAATCCGGCATCACGCAATTCGGACTTGAGGCGATCTTGGTCAGCCTCCAATTCCAAATCATCGTCGACGAAATGTTCGAAAAGGTAAATCAGGATATCGATTACTGTCTGCTTCATTGCCAACTGGTTCCCAGTTCGAACCTGCGAACGTCCACACAACATAAGGGCTTGAACGAAAGGTAAGTCGCGTAGACGGTCTTGCGTCTAGACGTATGACGCCTGCCGGTCGGGAGCTAGCGGATGCGCAGATAGCTGCCGGTGCCTTGCACCTGGATGATGCCCGTGAGTTCTAGCTTTAACAGCATGGATGAAACCTCCTGGACCGTCAATCCGCTACGGGAAACGATGTCATCTGCCGTAAAGGCATCCCATCCACAGGCATTTAAGAAACGTCGGTCTCCAGGCGAGTGCGCCGCCCGATGTTCGCTTGGCGCGGCGGCGTGCCGCTCACTCGGCAGGAATTGCGGCATCTCATCGAGGACGTCCTGCACGTCTTCCACCAGTTTCGCGCCCTGCTTTATCAAGGCATGGCAACCCTTGGTCAACGGACTGTGTATCGATCCAGGTACGGCAAATACCTCGCGGCCTTGCTCCAAGGCGTGCAGCGCCGTCGACAGCGAACCACTGCGCAATGCCGCTTCCACCACCAGCGTGCCGACAGCCAGGCCACTGATGATGCGGTTTCGCCGCGGGAAATTGGCGGGCAGCGGCACGGCACCAAAGGGGAATTCCGACACCAGCGCGCCGCTCGCACGGACTTGTTCGGCCAGCCCGCGATGCTGGCGGGGATAGATATGATCGACCGCGCATCCCAGCACCGCGACCGTCGGACCGTCACCGGCCAGCGCACCGCGATGGGCGGCGCCGTCGATACCCCGCGCCAGGCCGCTGGTAACTACCAGGCCGTGCTCCGCCAGTTGCCGGGCAAGCACATAGGCGGTGTCCATACCCAGCGGGCTCGCCTGGCGGCTGCCGACCACCGCAATCTGCGGCCGGTCCAGGCACTGCGCCTGACCGTCGACAAACAGCAACAGGGGCGGGGCCGGACACGCCGCAAGCCGTGACGGATAGCCGGGTTCGCCAAGGATCAGCAAATGGTGGTCGGGTTCGGCGAGCCACGCGCAAGCGCGGTCGGCTGACGCCCAGTCGGGCACCAGGCTGCGTCCTTTCAGCCACTGCAGCGCGGCCATTGCGCGCCGCTCGGGACTCTCAGCCCCAGGCAGCAGTTCGGTAGTGAATTTAGGGTTGCCGTAGGCGGCGGCGTGGCACGCCAGGAAAGTGCGCAGCATGACGATGTCCAGTCCTTTGTCCATCGCCGAACATCATAGCGGTGACGCCGAAAGCTTGCACTTTCAGCGTCGCGTGCCGGGCTGTCAGGGGTTGCGGACGGCGTCCAGCACGTACACCGGCCGTTGGATATTCATCACCAGTGCATAACTCACGTTTTCGAAGGTGCGGAACACCATGAGTTCACCCGCGCGCTCTTCCGGCAGGCGGACCGCGACTGGATTACTGCCTTTGATGGGCGTACCAACGAAATCGCGGGCCGCGCGGTCCAGGCCGCGCACGTCGTTGATGATGCTCTCCCACATGCGCCCCGGACCGGTGGGACTTTCGCGTTCCAGACGGGCGCGCTCATCTTCCTGACGCTGATAGGCAACATCGCTGCCTATCGGGTCCTTGACCACCTTGCCGCGTTGAAAGATCGCCAGCACATGACCGGCTTCCAGCCCGTCCTTGGCGCCACGATTGAGCACCACCACCTGGTGCTGGGCAATCTGACTGATGCCGCCCATGGCCGAGATGATCTTGGCATCCACCGCAGCGGCCGGCGCGTGGGGGATGAATTCCACGTATTCGTCTTCCGTCTGCGGCAGCAGGCGGTCACCCTTGACGACTTCCTTGCTGGAACTCACCACTTGAACGGTGGCCGGATCGCCGAATTTCTCAACCAGGGCGTCACCAACATGCTCCGCCTCGTAGCCCAGCAGTGCCTTGGTGTCCGGGTCGCGGTACTCGCCCCCCTTGCGGAACACCGAGAATTTGGCCGTATTAGGCTCGCCAAGATTGCGCACGTAGACGCGGAAACCCTGGCCGAAAGCCAAATGTTCGTCTTGCGAACCGACGATGTAGGCCGCACCGTCCAGGTCAGCTTCCGACACGACGCGCGGGCGAGACAGGAATTGGTGAATCGCATCGAGCGGGATGGCGTGAATGACCTCAGCGTGGGCGGATTCACGGATGGACGGCGACAATTTCACATTGCGGTCGACCACGCGCAGACGCGGCTTGCCGTTGACGTATTCCAAAGACAGAACATCACCGGGGTAGATCCAGTGGGGGTCGGCGATTTGCGGGTTGTCGTGCCAGATTTCCGGCCACTGCCAGGGATGGGTCAGAAACCGCCCGGAAATGTCCCATAGCGTGTCGCCCTTTTGCACCGTGTAGGTTTGCGGGTGGTCGCTGCGAAGCTGAACTTCGTCGGCCCCGGCCACGGCGCAAACCAACAGCGCAACAAGAAAAATGACAATTTTTCCCGACATGTCAATGCTCTTAGGTGACGTCTTTAATGTAGTTTAGCAGAATCGAATCGAAAATAAACACTTGCAGATGTCTCGGCCCGATTCCTCGAACAGGACAATTCTTCTTGAGTAATCAGTGCCTTACATATATTCTCGCAAACGTTTAAATTTTCCGGAACGAGCATGGCCCTGCGGCAGATCCTCCACCATCCCGATCCGCGCCTGCGTCAAAAGGCGCTGGCCGTGACCCGCTTTGACGCAGCCCTGGCCAGCCTCGTCGACGACATGTTCGAGACCATGTACGACGCACCGGGCATCGGCCTCGCGGCGACCCAGATAGACGTGCAACAGCGCGTCATCGTGGTTGATACCTCGTCCGACAAACAATCCCCGCTCTGTTTCATCAACCCCAGCATCCTCGAACTGCGTGGCGTTGAAGAAATGGAAGAGGGATGCCTCTCCGTGCCAGGCATATTCGACTACGTGGAGCGCGCTCAATGGGTGCGCATCGCGGCCGTTGAGCGTGACGGTACACCCTTCGAATTCGAAGCCGATGGTCTGCTTGCGGTGTGCATCCAACACGAGATGGATCATCTGGACGGCAAGCTTTTCGTGGATTATCTGTCGCAGCTCAAGCAGACCCGCATACGCAAGAAGCTCGAAAAAGAGCAGCGACTGGCAGGCTGACCGTGGGCTGTCCCGCTTTCCAGGCGACGCGCTGCGCAAACGCGGGCTGCGCCTGCGCGTCGGTCGAGGCACTCGCTGCATGACCAGCCGCCGCATCAGAACCATCTACGCCGGGACACCGGATTTCGCGGTGCCTGGGCTCAAAGTGCTGTTGGCGCGCCCCGAATTCGAGCTCGTGGCAGTCTATACCCAGCCTGATCGTCCCGCCGGGCGCGGCCGCCGCATGCACGCCAGCCCGATCAAGGAACTTGCCGTGGCCAACGGCCTCGCCGTCGAGCAGCCCGAGCGAGTGACCACCGAAGACGCCATCGCACGCTATCTAGGTTACGAGCCTCAGCTATTGGTGGTGGCGGCCTATGGACTCTTGCTGCCCAACCCCTTCATCGATGCGCCGATCACGGCGATCAACATCCATGCCTCCCTGCTGCCGCGTTGGCGCGGCGCGGCGCCCATTCAACGCGCTTTGATGGCCGGCGATGCCCGCACCGGCATATCAATCATGCGCGTGGTCAAAAAGCTCGATGCTGGGCCAGTGTGGCTCATGCGCGACTGTCCCATCACCGATGAGACCACCGGCGGCAGCTTGCACGACACCTTGGCGGAACTCGGCGGCACGGCGCTGCACGCGGCGCTCGACCTCTACCTCGCGGGCGCGGTGATCGAAACCGTGCAGGACGAGTCCGCCGTCACCTACGCCGCCAAGCTCGGCCCCGCGGATCGCGAAATCGACTGGCAGCAGCCTGCCGCCATCATCGATCGCCAGGTCCGCGCCTTGAATCCGAGTCCGGCAGCCGTCACGCGCTTCAAACAACTCGAAGTGAAAGTGCTGGCGGGTCATTGCTCTAGCGCCATGCACGGCGCCACGCCCGGTACAGTGCTCAGCCATGATGATCGCGGCATCGTGGTGGCTGCCGGCACGGGCTGCTACACCATCACGGAGCTGCAGCCGGCAGGTAAACAGCGCATGTCGGCGCAGTCGTTTCGCAATGGCTATGGAAGCTATCTGTGAGCGCAGTCGGCGGCTCGACCCGCGTCACGAGCGCCGCAATCGTTTACGCGGTCGTGCACGAAGGACGTTCATTGTCGCAGGCCGCGCCCGCCGCGCTGTCTGACATCGCCGACGAGCGTGACCGCGCATTCGCCCAGGCATGCGCTTTCGGCGTGCTGCGCCACTACCACGCACTGAAGGCGCGTCTCGCGACGCTCATGCCCAAGCCCCTGCGTCGCAAGGATGCCGACCTCGAAGCCTTGCTGCTGGTCGGCCTGTATCAGCTCGAGCATATGGAGGTGGCAAGTCACGCGGCGGTGTCCGCCACCGTCGACGGCGCACGCGAACTCGACAAGGATTGGGCGTGCGGTCTGGTCAACGGCGTGCTGCGCGCGGCGCTGCGCCACGCGCCCGACGCAAATGTCCTTCCCGATCCGCGCAGTGAGTTTCCGCAGTGGCTGCTGGATCGTGTCCGCGGCGACTGGCCCGATGACTGGCGCAGTGTCTTTGCCAACAGCAACGTCGAAGCGCCTCTCACGCTGCGTATCAACCAACTGAAAACCACGCGCGAGGCCTATGCCGCCTTGCTGAGCGAACAAGGCATCGCTTATACAGTCGGGCGCCATAGCCGCACCGCGCTGCGCTTGCATGAAGCAAGGGCCGTCACTCGCCTGCCGCACTTCAACGACGGCTACGTGTCAGTGCAGGATGAGGCGGCGCAACTCGCCGCGCAGATCCTGGCGCCGCAAGCCGGCGAGCGCGTGCTCGACGCCTGCGCCGCACCCGGCGGCAAGACCGCGCATCTGCTCGAGCTCGGCGGCGCCACCCTGGATCTCCTCGCGCTTGATGAGTCCACCGCACGCCTGGCGCGCGTCACGGAAAATCTCGCGCGCCTTCAACTGCATTGCACGGTGCTCGCCGGCGACGCCGGTGAGCCATCGGCATGGTGGGATGGCCGCGCCTTTGACAAGATTCTGCTCGACGCGCCGTGCAGCGCACTCGGCGTCATGCGCCGTCACCCCGACATTCGCCTGCGGCGCAGCGCCGAGGATGTCCTGGAAGTCGGCAAACAGCAGCGCCGCTTGCTGCTGGCGTTATGGCCCTTGCTCGCCGTCGGTGGCCGGATGCTCTATGCCACCTGCTCGCTGCTGCGTGCCGAGAACGACGATGTCATCGACAGCCTGCTCGGCCTTCAGCCTGACGCGCGAACGGCGCCGCTGCCGATGGATGCCGGGCATGTCACCCGGCACGGTCGCCAGGTGTTGCCGGGCGAAGACGCCATGGATGGGTTCTACTACTGCCTCCTGATCAAGCAACCGTCATGTTGAAACGCTCTGTCATGCTGTCACTGTCCTGCTCGTTGCGGTTGTCATTGCTGTTCATGCTGCTGTGGTTGCCGCTCGCCCACGCTGGCACCATCACGCTGACCGCCGCCAACGAGCACATCACCAATGACATGGTGATGATCGATGCCGACGCCGATTTCCAATTCAGCGACGACGCGATCAATGCCATCAACAGCGGCGTGCCGATCACCATCGAGCTCGACATTCGCGTTGCGCGCCCACGCAAACTGCTGTGGGACACCGAGTTGCTGAGCGCGCATCGCGAATTCGTGATTGAACGCCACGCCTTGAGCAAGCAGTACATCATTGCCGATCAGATCACCGGTGACCGACGCATCCATGGTTCGCTGGAACTGGCGATAGACGATTTGGGACGCATCCGTAATCTGCCCATCGCCGAGGCACGCCAGCTCGAGGGCGAGCAGGCGCTGGAAGTTTCGATGCGCCTGCGCCTTGCCATCCGATCCTTGCCCGGGCCGCTGATCCCGGTCGCCTACGTTTCACCGGGCTGGCACATGTCGAGCGGCTGGTTCAAATGGCAAACCCAGCAGTAAAGCGCCCGCGCACCGTGATGCTGGGCGCGGTCGCGCTGCTCAGCCTGTCGCTGCTCGGCAGCCTCGTGCTGATGAGCGCGGCGATGCAGAACTCGGCGCGATTCGGCGCGCTCTACTCGGTGCTGTTGTTGTCCAACACCGCGGGACTGCTGGCCTTCATCGGTCTTATCAGCATCAACGTACGGCGCCTCGCCCGGCAGTTGCGCGCACGAGAACCCGGCGCGCGACTGACGCTGCGCATGCTGGTGATCTTCGTCGCGCTGGCGGTGCTGCCGGTGACCGTGCTCTACTCATTCTCGCTGGACTTTTTGAAGCGCGGCATCGACAGCTGGTTCGACGTGCAGATTGGCCAGGCGCTGGAAGGCGCCTTGGAACTCGGTCGCGAAGCACTCGATTTGCGCATGCGCGAGTTGCTGTCCCAGACCGAAGCGATGGCTGAAGAAATCAGCCAGGGCGCACCGGAGCGCACCACGCTCAACCTCGATGCCCTGCGTGATCCAGACAGCATCGTGGTCGCAAGCGCGTGGACACCCGGTCCGGCGGTGCTGGACACCATGCGCGCGCACAGCGGCGCCGACGAACTGACCTTGCTCAGCAGCGACGGCGAACCGCTCGCCACCAGCAGTCGCATTTCCGATCTCATTCCGCACTTGCCGGCCGAGGCGGTGCTGCTGCAGATCCGCCAGGGACGCAGCTACATCGGACTCGATCCATTGCGCGACGGCACCTTGTTCGTGCGCGTGGTGGTCAACGTCAACGTCGCACCGGGCTCAGGCCAGCGCCGCGTGCTGCATGCGCTCTATCCGATTTCGCCGCGCCTCAACCGACTGGCCGCCACCGTCGAAGATGCCTATGCCAAGTATCACGAGCTCGATTACCTGCGCGACAAACTGAAACTGAGCTTTGCCATGACGCTGACCATGGTGCTGCTGTTCAGCATCGTGACGGCGGTCTGGGCGGCGTTCTACTCCGCACGGCGTCTGGCCGCGCCGATACGCGATCTGGCGACCGGCACGGCGGCCGTGGCGGCCGGCGACTACACCACCAGTCTGCCGGTGC
Organism: Gammaproteobacteria bacterium; assembly: GCA_020849475.1. Lineage (GTDB taxonomy): Bacteria > Pseudomonadota > Gammaproteobacteria > JADJYF01. Next base: position 42,188 of record JADLGE010000018.1, on the reverse strand, counting down.
AGAGCAATGACGAGATGGGCTTCCTGGTCAGCTCCTTCAACGACATGACACGACGCATCGGCCGCGCGCGTGTCGAGGTCGAGACCCAGCGCGAATATCTCGACACGGTGCTCCGGCAGCTTTCGTCGGGCGTCATCGCGCTCGACGACTCGGCGCGCATCACCACCCTCAACGACTCCGCCGCGCACATGCTCGAGCTTGGTGATGAGGCCCGCCCCGGCACGTCCTTCCTCGCCGCCTGCCAGGCCGATCCGCATCTGCTGCCGCTGGCCGAGGCGCTGGCGCCGCTCATCGAGGAGCAACGGCGCCAATGGCAGGAGCAGATCACGCTCTTCGCCTCGGACGGTCGTCGCGTGTTGATGTGTCGCGGCACCGCGCTCGCCGCCGAGGGCGACGCCGCGCGCGGCTATGTCATCGTGTTTGAAAACATCACCGCCATCATCCAGGGTCAGCGCGACGCCGCCTGGTCGGAAGTGGCGCGGCGCCTGGCCCACGAAATCAAGAATCCTCTGACTCCCATCCAGCTTGCCGCCGAGCGACTGCGCCAGAAATACCTGAAGAAGCTCGGCGCCGAAGACGGCGAGGCACTGGAGCGCCTGACCAGCACCATCGTGCAGCAGGTCGACACCATGAAGGCCATCGTCAACACCTTCTCGGATTACGCCAAGACGCCGACCATCAGTCGCGGCGCGGTCGACATCAACGCGCTGTTGTCAGGTGTCATCGAACTGTTCCGCAGCGCCTATCCCGGCGCCACCGTCGAAACCCATCTGGCCGCCGATCTGCCGCCGCTCTCGGGCGACGTCACGCGCTTGCGCCAAGTCATGAACAACCTCATCAAGAACGCCTTCGAGGCGTCGCCTGAGCCGGCAAATGCGCATATCATTATTTCGACCTCGACCACCCAATACGCCCAGGCGGACCACGTCGAGATCCGCATCGAGGACCGCGGCGATGGTTTGCCCGAGCAGTTGTTGCAGAACATTTTCGAGCCGTACGTGTCCAGTAAGGCACGCGGCACCGGTTTGGGCCTGGCCATCGTCAAGAAGATCGTCGAGGAACATAACGGCGTCGTCACCTTGCGTAACAACCAGGACCAGGGCGCGGTCGCCATCATCCGTCTGCCGCTAGACAAAGAGCCGGCACAGAACGAGCCGAGACCAATGAAGGACGCCGTATGACCACCGCCCATATTCTGGTTGTCGACGACGAACCCGACATCCGTGGCCTGTTGAAGGAAATCCTCGAAGACGAGGGCTTCGAAGTCACGATCGCTGAAAACGCCGAACGCGCACGCGAAGCGCGCCGTCAGCGCCGCCCCGATCTGATCCTGCTCGACATCTGGATGCCCGACACCGACGGCATCACCCTGCTCAAGGAATGGTCCGACGGCACCACCGTCGACACGCCCGTGATCATGATGTCCGGCCATGGCACGGTGGAAACCGCGGTCGAAGCCACGCGCCTCGGCGCCTATGACTTCATCGAGAAGCCGCTCTCGATCGCCAAGATCCTGGTGACCGTGCAGCGCGCGCTCGAGAACGCGAGCCTGGTGTCGGAAAACATCGGCCTGCGCGCACGCAGCCAGTCGCCCAATGAGCCAATAGGCTCGAGCCCCGAGATGGAAAAGCTGCGCGCCGACGGGCGACGCATCGCCGATCACAAGACCAGCGTTTTCATCAGCGGTGAATCGGGTGTCGGCAAGGAAACCATCGCGCGCTTCATCCACAACCAGGGTAGCCGCGCCGGCAATCGCTTCATCAATGTCAGCGTCGCCGGTCTCGCCCGCGAGAATCCTGACGCCGAGCTGTTCGGCATCGAAGACAATGGCAAGGTCAGCTTCGGCTCGCTGGAACTCGCCAACGGCGGCACGCTGTTCCTGAAAGATATCGCCGACATGGACATGAGCACCCAGGCGCGTCTGCTGAGTGCGTTGGAGAACCAGTCCTTTCTGCGCGTCGGCGGGCGTGAACCGGTGACGGTCGATGTGCGCATCATCGCCAGCACGCGGCGCAATCTCGCCGAGCTCGTGACCGCCGGCAAATTCCGCGAAGACCTTTATTACCGCCTCAACGTGTTGCCGCTGGCGGTGCCACCGCTACGAGAGCGACGCGGCGATATCGACGAGCTGGTCGATCATTTCCTCACCTATTTCGAAACCCGCGAAGGCCTGCCGCGCCGGGCCCTGGCGAGTGCCGTGCGTCATCGCCTGCAGGACTACGACTGGCCGGGCAATGTGCGCGAGCTGAAGAACTTCATCCAGCGCCTGCTGATCCTGGGCGGCACCGGTCAGGTCGAAGTCTCGGAAGTGAACGCGATGCTGGGGCTCACACCCGAGCTCAGCGCCGAGCCGCTGCTGCCGGGCTTTGACATGCCATTGCGCGAAGCACGCGAGCAGTTCGAAAAGGCCTACCTCGAATATCAGCTGCGCGCCTTCAATGGCAGCGTGAGCCGCGTGTCGGAGCGGGTCGGCATCGAGCGCACGCATCTCTATCGCAAGCTGCGCAGCCTCGGCATCGATCCCAAGCGCATCAAGGATGAAGGTCGCGAGTGAACGCCGCGCACGCGCGGCTGGCGCCGTGAAACCAATAGTCGCAAAACTCGAGGCCTTGCTCGCCAGCCAGGGCGAGACCGCCCTGTTGCGCTTCAGCCTCGGCAATGCCTGCCTCGAAGACGCGCCGGCGCAGGCCGCCGAGCACCTCAGGCGCGCGGTGAGCCTGGACGCTGACTATTCAGCCGCCTGGAAACTGCTTGGCAAGGCGCTCGCCGCGAGTGGTAATGATGACGAAGCGCGGCGCGCCTATGAGCAGGGCATCGAGGTCGCGCAAAAGCGCGGCGATATTCAGGCCGCCAAGGAAATGCGCGTGTTTCTGAAACGCCTGACGCGCGACTAGGCGAGTCTCACGCACCATTCAACTTGAGGGCCCCGCTCAATTCGCCGACGCTGGCCATGCCATGGCGGTCCAGGTAATCAAGCAGACCGACGTTGATGGACTTCAGCAGCATGGGGTCGTAGAAGAGCCCGGTGCCGACGCCAACGGCAGTGGCGCCTGCGAGCAGGAACTCGATGGCATCGGCGGCACATGTCACGCCGCCTTGGCCGATGATCGGAATACCCAGCGGCCGCGCCACCTGCGCCACCTGAAAGGTCTTGAATACCGCAATGGGCTTGATGGCCGGCCCCGACACGCCACCCTGGTTGTTGCCGATCACCGGTCGTCGCGCTTCGATGTCGATGGCCATGCCCATCAAGGTGTTGATCACGGCGAAGCCATTGGTGCCTGCCTCGATGCAGCGTCGTGCGTTGTTGGCGATGTCGGTCTGGTTGGGCGACAGCTTGGTGATGAGCGGCTTGTTGGTGGCGCGCCGGCAGGCCGCCACCACGCGCGCCGACATGTCCGGGTCATTGCCGAAAGTCACACCGCCTTCCTTGACGTTGGGGCAGGAAATATTGATCTCGATGGCGTCTATCGGTGAATCGTCGAAGATGCGCGTGACCTCTTCGTATTCTTCGACCGTCGAGCCCGACACATTGGCGATGAAGCGTGTTTCAGTGAAATCGAGCTTGGGCAGAATGTCGTCGACCACCGCGCGCGCGCCGGGATTCTGCAGGCCGATGGCGTTCAACATGCCGCCCGGCGTCTCATAGACGCGATGGGCCGGGTTGCCGAGACGCGGCGCGAGGGTCGTGCCCTTCAGGCACACGGCGCCGGCGTCGGCGTTGGAAAAGCCTTCGACCCGCGTGTACTCTTCGCCGAAACCCACGCAGCCCGACAGCAACACCAAGGGTGTGCGCAGGCGCAGTCCACATAAATCGATGGCCAGCCGCGCCTCATCCCGCATGACCGGTCTCCCATCCGCGAACCGCGCCTGAAGTTTTCACCGTGTTCAACATCATCCTCTACGAGCCGGAAATTCCGCCGAATAGCGGCAACATTATACGGCTGTGCGCCAACAGCGGCGCGCGTCTGCACTTCATCGAACCACTGGGTTTCACGTTGGACGATCGCCAACTGCGACGCGCGGGTCTGGATTACCACGAGTTCGCCGAGTTAAGGGTTCACGCGTCGCTCGAGGCCTGTCTCGCAAGTCTGGGCGCGGTAAACCTGTTCGCGTTCACGACCAAGGCCGCGACCTCGTTGTCGGACATTCGATTTCCCGCTGACAGCGCCCTGCTGTTCGGGCCGGAATCGCGAGGCTTGCCCGCTACGGTGCTGGCCACGGTGCCGCCGGCAAGACGCGTGCGCATTCCCATGGTGGCGGGCAGCCGCAGTCTCAATCTGTCCAATGCGGTGTCGATTGCCTTGTTCGAAGCGTGGCGCCAGCACGCCTACGCGGGCAACGCGGGGGTCGAGGGAGAGTTCGAATAGGCGCCACCCGTCGGCAGCGCCCCAATTCAGGCGGCGCGCGTCATTCGCAGTCGAGCAGCGCCGGCGAGCTTATCAGCGGGGGATTGACCGAGGTGTCGTAACTGACAGTGCAGGCGCCGGGATGGGTGATGTCGGCGGGCGCGAAACCATTGCCGCTCAGCACATAGCCGTGGCCGACGGGATCCTGCGACAGCGCGACGCGCAGCGCGCTCTCGTCAGCCGGATAGCCCTGGGCGTTGACCTTCACTTCGCGGCCTTCAAGCATCACCGTCGCGCTGTTGGCGCCGGTCGCCATCCACACGGCATGCACGAGCGCGGTGGAATTACGCATCGCGCTCGTCAGCTCGTCGAGCGCCGCCTGGCGCGATTCGCGCTCGACGTTGGCGAAGCCCGGCAGAGCGAATGCCGACAAGGTGCCGAGTATCACGATCACCGAGATGGTGTCGCTCAAGGAAAAGCGATTCTGCAGTTTCTCCACGATAGGGCCTCCAGTCCTGATGGCGACAACCGGTTAAGGCTGTCCGTCGGACTAGCGGCGGGCGGCACGGGAACTTTAGGGCGGCGGCGGTTCAGCGCGTCTCGGCAGTCGGGTCGCGCGCCAGCAACGCCCGCACCGCTTCGCGCGGCGAGGTGGCGCCGGCCAGCACCCGCGCCACCTCGGCGGCGATGGGCATATCAATCTGCTCACGCGTGGCCATGGCGGCGATGGCCTGCGCCGTCGTCACGCCCTCGACCAGTGCGCCGACGCGGTCCTGGGCAGCGGCCACCGAACCGGTCTCGGCCAGCGCCATGCCGAAGCGGCGATTGCGCGACTGGTTGTCGGTGCAGGTCAGCACCAGGTCGCCCATGCCGGACAGGCCCATGAAGGTTTCCATACGCCCGCCGCGCGCGATGCCGAAGCGGGCGATCTCGGCCAGGCCGCGCGTGATGAGCGCGGCGCGGGTGTTGGCGCCGAGTGCCAGGCCATCAGCGATGCCGGCGGCGATGGCGATCACGTTCTTGAGCGCACCGCCAATCTCGACCCCGACGACATCATCGGTGTAGTAGGGACGGAAAGCCGGACCGTGCATGGCATTGACGAGTTCGGCGCCGAGCGCGGGTTGGCTCGCGCCAATGGTGATGGCGGCCGGGCTGCCGCGCAGGATCTCGACCGCGAAGTTGGGCCCTGAAACCTGCGCGAACGGCAGTGCCGGGCCCAGCACGTCGGCGACAATTTCATGCGCCATCATGCCTGTTTCGAGTTCGAAGCCCTTGCTCGCGCAGGCCACCGCCCGCAGCATCGGCAGCGCGGCGTGCACATCGCGCAGGGCCGAACGCATGACCTGATAAGGCACCACCAGCATGGCGAAGGCCGGCTCCGGGCAGTCCGCCAATGTCGCCAGCGGCGTGATGCGTGCGTCGAGTTCAACCTCGCTCGCAAAACGCGGATGGCGGCGCGTCGCGGCCAGCGCCGCGATGGTCGTTGCATCCTTGTCGTAGAGCAGCACCTGGCGGCCAGCCCGCGCGCAGACACTGGCCAGCGCGGTGCCCCAGGCACCCGCGCCTATCACCAGCACCGGCGCGTGCGTCATGACGGCCGCCCGGGCTTAGTGGGATGCGCCCTGGGGAGCGTTGTTGCCGGCCATGCGCCGCTGCAGTTCCTGGGCGTAGAGGATTTCGAAATTGACCGGCGCCAGCAGCAACTGCGGGAAACCGCCCTTGGTAACCAGATCGCAAATCGCTTCGCGCGCGAAGGGAAACAGGGTGTTCGGGCAAGCGGTCGCGAGGATCGCGCCCAGGTGTTCTTCTGGAAAGCCACGGACGGTGAAAATGCCGGCCTGCTGCACTTCGACCAGATACACCGTGCGCTCTTCCTGGCGCACCTTGACCGTCACCGTCAGCACCACCTCGTGGTTCTCGGCATCCAGCGCCGTGGTGCGGTTGGCGAAATGCACGTCGGCGGTGGGGTTCAGTTCGCCGGTGAAGACCGCCGGCGAATTGGGCGCCTCGAACGAGACGTCCTTCACATAAATCTTCTGGATGGCGAGCTGGCCGGTGATGGCCTGTTGTGCTGCCGCCTGCGCGTTGTTTTCGTCCGCCATGACCGTCGGGCTCCCGTGCGTGAATTTCTTGAATGGAACGAGTGAATGTTCGAGGCCAGCGTCTAGCCCACGGCTACCGGCAGGTTGTCGGCGCGCCAGGCGCTGATGCCGCCCTTCAGTGCGTGTACTTCGCTGAAGCCCTGAAGCTTGAGTTCGCGGGCCGCCTGGCCGGCGAGATTGCCGCTCATGCAGCACACGATGATCGGCTTGTTGCCAAGCTTCTTGAGCTTTTCACCGACTTTGGGCAAGTCCGCCAGCGGAAAATGCACGGCGTCGATGATGTGACCGGCGGCGAAATCTTCGGCGCTGCGGATGTCGACCACCACCGCCCCTTCGCGATTGATCAGAGACACCGCCTCCTGGGTCGCGATGCCGCCGACCGTAGTGATGGTGTTGGCCACCAGGAGTCCCAACAACACTGAAAATGCTGTGACCAGCATCCAGTGGTTCAAGGCGAATTCGCTCAAATGTTGCATGATGATGAAGGACGGATGCGGGTGAGGGCCGAGAGTAACACTGTGTGTCGCGCGGCGGTCCGCGCGCGGCCGTATGATACACTCAAACCCCGCTCCGCGAATCGACAAGCCCGCTCAACAACCACAGCCGAACCAGCCCGATGCCGCACGCCAAACACCCTGTCATGTTGATCGTCCTCGATGGCTGGGGCCATAGCGAGGACCCGCAGTACAACGCCATTCACAGCGCACACACGCCAGTATGGGATGAGCTGTGGTCGCACAGTCCGCACGGCCTCATCCGCTGCTCGGGCACCGATGTCGGCCTGCCGGATCAGCAGATGGGCAATTCCGAAGTGGGGCATATGCACATCGGCGCCGGGCGCCTGATCGATCAAGACTTCTCGCGTATCGGCAAAGCCATCGCCAACGGCGAATTCGCGCGCAACCCGGTGCTGGCCGGCGCCTGCGCCAAGGCCGCTTCGAACAATCGCGCCGTGCATATCATGGGCCTCGCCTCGCCGGGCGGCGTGCACAGCCATGAAGACCATATCCTCGCGCTCATGGATCTCGCCCATGCCGCGGGCGTGCAGCGCGTCTATGTGCATGCCTTTCTCGATGGTCGCGATACGCCGCCGCAGAGCGCCGCCGCGACCCTGCAACGTCTCGATACCCACGCGCGCGCTCTCGGTAATACACGGGTGGCGTCGATCGTCGGCCGTTACTACGCCATGGATCGCAACAACAAATGGGAGCGCGTCGCGCCCGCCTACGAACTGCTGGTCAATGGCCGCGGCATACACAGCGCAAGCGATGTCGAGAGCGCCCTCGCGGCAGCCTACGCGCGCAATGAAACCGATGAATTCGTCACCGCCACGGTGATTGAATCGACCGCGCAGCCCCATCATGAGATGACCGATGGCGACGTGGTGATCTTCGCCAACTTCCGCGCCGACCGCGCCCGTCAGTTGACCAGCGCACTGACCAGCACGGGCTTCGACAAATTCCCGCGCTCGCGCGTGCCGGCCCTCGGCGAGTTCGTGTGCATGACCAATTACAGCGAAGAGTTCGACCTGCCGGTGGCCTTCGATGCCAGCGCCCTGGTCAACACCTTCGGCGCCGTCATGGAACAACACGGCTTGCGCCAGTTGCGCATCGCCGAAACCGAAAAGTACGCACACGTCACGTTCTTCTTCAATGGCGGTGAAGAGAACGTATTCAAAGGCGAAGACCGCATCATGGTGCCCTCGCCCAACGTCGCGACCTATGATCTCGAGCCCGGCATGAGCGCCGCGGAAGTGACCGACAAACTGGTCGATGCCCTCAACAGCGAGGTCTACGACGCCATCATTTGCAATTTCGCCAATGCCGACATGGTCGGCCATACCGGCAATTTCGACGCCACCGTTGAGTGCATCGAAGTGCTGGACACCTGTCTCGGTCGAGTGCTGGCCGCCGCGCGCGCGCACGGCGTGGACGTGCTCATCACCGCCGACCACGGCAATGCCGAGAAAATGCGCGAGCATTGCGACGGCAGCACCAATCCGCATACCGCGCATACCAGCAACGTGGTGCCGCTGGTCTATGTCGGCCGCGCCGCCGAGATGGCCGATGACGGCAGTCTGGTCGACGTCGCGCCGACCATGCTGGCGCTGATGGGCATCGAGATCCCGCGCGAAATGACCGGCAGGCCACTGGTCGCGCTGAAAGCCGGCGCGCAAAACGCCGCTTGAGATTCTGCTCTGTCGCGTGTGTGTCCGCACACGCGACGAACCGCTCTATCCCCTCAGCCGCGCTGCCGGTATGCTGCAAAGCCGCTGTGGCGGGCCGGAACTCGCGCGCCGCGAGGCCCTCATACCGACGAACGAACCATGAGTGATCATCCTCCATGCTGAAGCCCATCGTGCGCCGCGCCCTCCCCTCGCTGGTGTTGACCGCCCTCGTCAGTCTGTGCGCCTACGCCGAAGATGGCGGCGCGGGCGCGGCCGCCGAGCCTGAACAGGGGAGCGAAAGCAGCGCGGTCAAACCGGCAGCGGCGCCGGTCGAACCGATACCAGTGGATGACATCCGCGTGCTGGTCGAAGTGCTGCACAAGATCAAGAGCGACTACGTCGAAGCCATCGACGACAAAACCCTCATCGAGAACGCCATGCGCGGCATGCTGTCGGGACTCGATCCGCATTCGGCCTACCTCGACGCCGATGACTACACCGACCTGCAGGAAGGCACGTCCGGCGAATTCGGAGGTCTGGGTATCGAAGTCGGCATGGAAGAAGGCTTCGTCAAAGTCATCTCGCCCATCGACGACACGCCGGCGCAACAGGCCGGAGTGCAGGCTGGTGACACCATCATCAAGCTCGACGACACCCTCGTGAAGGGCATGTCGATCAACGACGCGGTGAAGAAGATGCGCGGCAAGCCCGGCAGCGACATCACGCTCACCATCATGCGCGAGGGCGAGCAAAAGCCGCTGACCTTCAAACTGACGCGTGCGCTGATCAAGGTCGCAAGCGTGCGCAGCCGGCTGCTGGAACCCGGCTTCGGCTACATCCGCGTATCGCAATTCCAGGCCGCAACCGGCGATGATGTCATCAAGCAGCTGGGTGAACTTAAAGCCAAGTCCGGCGACAAGCTCAACGGCCTCATTCTCGACCTGCGCAACAACCCGGGCGGCATCCTCGGTGCGGCGGTCTCGATTTCCGACACCTTTCTCGAGTCCGGCAAAATCGTCTACACCGATGGGCGCGTGGCCGATTCCAAGCTCGAGTTCTCGGCCAAGCCGCCGGACATGCTGAACGGCGCGCCGCTCATCGTGCTGATCAACGAAGGCTCGGCCTCCGCCTCGGAAATCGTCGCTGGCGCGCTGCAGGATCGTGGCCGCGCCCTCATCATGGGCCGCCGCAGTTTCGGCAAAGGCTCGGTGCAGACCATCTTGCCGATGAACAACCGCTCGGCCCTGAAGCTCACCACGGCGCGCTATTTCACGCCTAACGGTCGCTCAATCCAGGCGGAGGGCATCAAGCCCGACATCGTCATCGACAAGGTCAAGGTCTCGTCGATCAAGAGCAGCGGTGTCGAAACCGTCAAGGAAGCCGACTTGAGCCGTCACCTCGCCAATCCGATCACCGACAAGGACAAGAGCGACGCGGCCAAGCAGCCCAACGACGGCAAGAACAAGGCCGAGGGCAAGGACGACGCCGACAACAGCCCGCTGGCCGAGCGCGACTATGAGCTCTACGAAGCGTTCAACATGTTGAAGGGCATGGTGATGCTGAACAGCAAGCGCGGCGCTGCCGCGCCCTGAGGGTTTTCTGCCGGTGCGAATGAAGTCGCACCGGCAGGTGCAAATTCAACGCCCGCGGCGTCGGCCGCTCTTCAGGGATGCGACGGCCGCGATGGCGCCCAGCGCGCCAATCAGCCACACGCTCAAGGGCAACGGACCGATGGGCGTCGTTGCCGAGTCTTTCACCGACAGCAGGATGGCCGCGCACACCACGCAGCCGACGCCCACCAGCGCCAGCGTGATGCGGCGCTGCAGGCGCTGGATTTCGAGGCGAATCTCATCGAGCTTCGGGTCGGTGGTCTGTACCTTGAGCCGCCCGCTCTTCAATTGATCCAGCACTTCGACGGTCAGCATTGGCAGTTCCGGCAGCCGGTCGACCCAGTGCGGCACGCTGGCCTTGAAGGCGCTGAACAGGCGTCGCACGCCGACCCGCTCCATCATGAATTTTTCCAGCGACGGACGCGCCGCGCGCCATAGATCGAGCTCCGGGTACAACTGCCGGCCGATGCCTTCGACGTTGACCATGGTCTTCTGCAACAGCAGAAGCTGCGGCAGGATTTCCATCTCGAAGCGCTGCGCGGTCTGAAACAGGCGCAGCAAAAGATTGCCGACCGAGATGTCCTTCATCGGGCGGTCGAAGATGGGCTCGCATACGGCGCGGATGGCGAACTCGAATTCATCCACCCGCGTATCGCTCGGCACCCAGCCCGATTCAACATGCAGCTCCGCGACGCGACGATAATTGCGGTCGAGAAAGGCCGAGAAATTCTCGGCGAGATAGCGCTGATCGAACTCGCTCAGCGAGCCCATGATGCCGAAGTCGACCGGCGCATAGCGCGGCCCTTCGCCGTTCTCACCCGGCAGGATGAACAAGTTGCCGGGATGCACGTCGGCGTGAAAGAAGTGATCGCGGAACACCTGGGTGAAAAAGATCTCGACGCCGCGCTCGGCCAGCATCTTGAGATCCACGCCGGCGCGCCGCAGGCCGTCGATGTCGCCGATGTGCAGGCCCGTCACGCGCTCCATCACCAGCACGTTCTCGCGCGTGTGATCCCAGAACACCTCTGGCACATACATGCGGTCGGAGCCGGCGAAATTGCGCTTCAACTGCGAGCAGTTGGCCGCTTCGCGCATCATGTCGAGCTCATCAAGCAGGGTCTTTTCGAACTCCGCCACCACCACCTTGGGCTTGAGCAGCCGGCCGCGCGCCCACAGCCGCTCGGCGGCCTCGGCCAGGAGGTACATGAGCTTGATGTCTTTATCGATGGTGCTGCGCAGATTCGGCCGCACCACTTTCACTATTACTTCGCGGCCGTCGAGCAACCGTGCGCAATGCACCTGCGCAATCGAGGCCGAGGCCAGCGGTGTTTCATCGAAACTTTCGAACACCCTGTCGAGCTTGTGACCGTAGGCGCGCTCGACGATGGCGCGCGCCTGGGTGCCGGGAAAAGGCGGCACATGGTCCTGCAGCCTGGCCAGTTCGTTGGCGAATTCGTCGTTGAGGAGATCGCGACGCGTGGACAGGATCTGGCCGAATTTCACGAACAGCGGGCCGAGATCTTCCAGCACCGCGCGCAGGCGCTGGGCGCGCGGCAGGTAATGACGACGTTTCCAGTTCCACGGCAGCAGGTAGAGAATGAACCCAAAGGGCGCGAACTTCGGCATCGAGAAAATGATTTCGTCGAAACCGTGCTTGATCAGCACGCGCTGGATGGCGATCACACGCAGAAACTGCGGCACCAGGATCATGAGCGCGGTCCGCGTTCATTGAGCCGTTTGATACGGGCTTCAAGCCGGTCTACATCATCGGCGAGCGTGAACACCGCCCGGCCGAACTGCTCGAGGTCCTGACGACTCACTGCCATGCGGCTGTCATGCTTCAAGAAATCGGCCGTGTCGCGCTCGAATTTCGCCAGCGCCTGCCTGCCAAACGCGAACACCGCGCGCGCCGCGCGCCCGACCTGGTGCGCCGGCACATCGCCGATGGTGCGCGACAATAGTTCTTCCCAGTCGATGCTGAGTTCGGCAAGCAGCGCCTGCACCTGTTGCGCGACGGCCAGATCGCCCGCGATTTCGATGCGGCCCGCCCCGAGTGAATCGCCGCGTCGGCTGGCGCGCGCATAGGCCAGAAAATCCGCCACGCGTCCGCTGACCTTGACCGCCACCGGGCCGTCGTGGCGACGCTTGAGCTTGACGCCGTCGGCGCCTGGCAAGGCATAGGCACTGCGCGCGCTGTCGCGCAGCGCAATCTCGATGACGCGGCCCTCGAGGGCGGCGAGACGCGCGGCGGTATCGGCATTGCTGTGCAGGAGTTTTGACAGGGCCTGCGACAGTGCGTCCTCGAAACGCGACAGCAGGGGATCGACGAAATCCTTGGGCTCGCGCGCTGTGCCGTTCATCTCAATATTTCCAGCCGACATGCACGGCGACGATACCCGCCAGCAGGTTGTAGTAACGCACGTCTTCGAAACCGGCGCGCTCCATCATGAATTTCAACGCTTCCTGATCGGGATGCACGCGGATGGATTCGGCCAGATAGCGGTAACTGTCACCGTCGCCCGCCACCCACTGGCCGAGTCGCGGCAAGGCCTGGAAGGAATAGAAGTCATAGGCGCGTGACAGCAACGGCGTCTTGACCGCCGAGAACTCCAGCACCGCGACACGCCCGCCCGGTCGCAGCACGCGTGCGATCTCGGCGAGCGCCTGGTCCTTGTGCGTGACATTGCGCAGGCCAAAGCCCATGGTCACGCGGTCGATGCTGTTGCTGGCGAAGGGCAACGCCTCGGCATTGCCCTGCACGTATTCGAGGCCGTCGACGAGGCCGGCGTCGAGGGCGCGATCGCGGCCACGCCACAGCATCTGCGCATTGATATCGCTGACCAGCACGCGGTTCTGACCGGGAAAGCGCTTGACCAGCAAACGCGCGATGTCGCCGGTGCCACCGGCCAGATCGAGCACCACGTGGCCGGGGCGGAGCTTGAGAAGATCAACGGCGAAACGTTTCCACAGGCGATGCAGACCGGCCGACATCAAATCATTCATGAGATCGTAACGCGGACTCACCGCGTCGAACACGCGCTTCACGCGCGCGGTCTTGGCCGCCGTCGGCACGCGTTCGAAACCGAACTGCGTTTCGTCCGTATCAGACTCTGGCGGCGGCGCGTCACCCACCGTCAGGCGCCCTCGCCCTGGCGTGCAATACCGGCCGCGCTCAAGGCGGCGAGATATTTGCGCCAGTACTCGGTGTGGCGCGTGCCGAGTTCGTAGAGGTAGTCCCAGGTATAAAGCCCGGTGTCATGGCCGTCGTCGAACACCAGCTTGACGGCGTAGTTGCCGACCGCTTCGATGTCCTTGATGTTGACGTTCTCCTTGCCGGTCTGCAGCACCGCCTGTTCAGGGCTGTGGCCGCGCACTTCGGCGGACGGCGAATGGACGCGCAGAAACTCGCAGGACAACTCGAAACGCTTGTCATCGTCGAACGTCACTTCGAGCTTGCGCGATTGCTGATGGAGCTTGATATCGACGGGAAAGTGGCTGGCCATGTCAGAGGATGTATTTGGCAAGGTTGTCGTCCGCCACCAGGCGTCCGATGTGGCGATTGACGTAGTCGGCGTCGATGGTCAGTTGCTGCCCGTCGAGACCCGGCGCGGTGAACGACACTGCTTCCAGCAGCTTTTCCATCACGGTGTATAAACGCCGCGCGCCGATGTTCTCGCTGCGCTCATTGATGGCGCAGGCAATTTCGGCGAGGCGCGCGACGCCGTCGGCGGTGAATTCCAGGGCCACGTTCTCGGTCGCGAGCAGCGCCTTGTACTGACGGGTAAGGGACGCATCGGGCTCGGTGAGAATACGCACGAAGTCTTCGACGGTGAGCGGCGCGAGCTCGACGCGGTTGGGCAGGCGGCCCTGCAATTCCGGGATGAGATCCGACGGCTTGGCGAAATGAAACGCGCCACTGGCAATGAACAACACATGGTCGGTCTTGACCATGCCATGCTTGGTGCTGATGGAACAGCCTTCCACCAGCGGCAACAGATCGCGCTGCACGCCTTCACGTGAGACATCCGGCCCATGGCTGTCGGAACGCCGTGCGACCTTGTCGATTTCGTCGAGGAACACGATGCCGTTCTGCTCGAGGTTGTCGAGCGCACGCGCGCGGATGTCCTCTTCGTTGATGAGTTTGGCGGCCTCTTCCTCGACCAGCAGCTTGCGCGCGTTGGAGATCTGCACGCGACGGCTGCGTTTGCGGCCCTGGCCCAGGTTCTGGAACATGCCACGCAGCTGGTTGGTCATCTCCTCCATGCCAGGCGGCGCCATGATCTCGACGCCGCTGACCGCCGCGTTCACTTCGATTTCGATTTCTTTGTCTTCGAGCTTGCCCTCGCGCAGCATCTTGCGAAAGCGCTGACGGGTGGCCGACTCATCTTCCGGCGCGGTCTCGCCAAACGTGCGCGGGCCCGGCAGCAGCACATCGAGAATGCGCTCCTCGGCGGCGTCTTCGGCCTGGCTGCGGAACTGCGCCATGGCGCTCTCGCGTTCCATGTTGACGGCGATATCGGCCAGGTCGCGAATGATCGAATCGACGTCGCGGCCGACGTAGCCGACCTCGGTGAACTTGGTCGCTTCAATCTTGATGAAGGGCGCGCCGGCGAGACGCGCAAGGCGCCGCGCAATCTCGGTCTTGCCGACACCGGTAGGCCCGATCATGAGAATGTTCTTGGGCGTGATTTCGTTGCGCAATTGCGGCTCTATCTGCGCGCGCCGCCAGCGGTTGCGCAGCGCGATGGCGACTGCGCGCTTGGCGTCAGCCTGGCCGACGATGTGCTTGTCGAGCTGCTCGACGATTTCCTGTGGTGTGAGATTGCTCATGCCCATGGTGTCGCACTCAGTCGGTCAGCGCTTCGATGGTGATGTGGCCATTGGTGTACACGCAGATCTCGCCGGCAATGGCGAGGCCGCGCCGTACGATGGCCTCGGGGGCGAGGGTGGTCTCGGCCAGCAGTGCGCGCGCCGCGGCCCGCGCAAAATTACCACCCGAGCCAATCGCAATGATGTCGTGCTCGGGCTCGATCACATCGCCGGTGCCGGTGATGATGAGGGAATGGTCGCGGTTGGCGACCGCCAGCATCGCTTCCAGCCGTCGCAACATGCGATCGGTGCGCCAGTCCTTGGCCAGTTCCACCGCCGCGCGCAACAGGTTGCCGCGATGCTCCTCGAGCTTGCCTTCGAAACGTTCGAACAGCGTGAAGGCGTCGGCGGTGCCGCCGGCAAAACCGGCGATGACCTGCTCCTGGTAGAGGCGGCGCACCTTGCGCGCATTGCCTTTCAAGATGGTGTCACCCATCGACACCTGGCCGTCACCACCGATGACGACGTCACGCCCGCGGCGGACAGACAGAATGGTAGTACCGTGCAACACGACAGAAGATTTATTCGACATGGGCTTTGGATTGTACACGATGGCCTGCGCCTGCCCGCTATGGCGAGCGCTTGCGCGCGCGCGGATGGGCCTCGTCATAGACCTTGGCCAGGCGCTGAAAATCGAGGTGGGTATAAATCTGGGTGGTGGAAATATTGGCGTGACCGAGCAGTTCCTGCACCGCGCGCAAATCGCCCGACGACTCCAGGAGGTGCGACGCAAAGGAATGGCGCAGCATGTGCGGATGGAGCTTGATGTCGATGCCATGGGCCAGGCACCAGTGGGCCAGGCGGTTCTGCACACCGCGCGTGGAGAGGCGCTGGCCGCGGTGATTGAGAAACACCGCGGGCTCATCGGCGTCGCGCAGCAGGCTGGCGCGGACCGCGAGCCAGGCGGCGAGGCGCTCGCGGGCATGGCGGCCGATGGGTACGACGCGCTGCTTGCGGCCCTTGCCCAGCACCCGCGCTTCATGGCTGCGCAGGTCGACGTCCGTGAGATTGAGCCCCACCAGCTCCGACACGCGCAGGCCGCAGGAATAGAGCGTCTCCCACATCGCCTGGTCGCGCAACGCCAGCACGCTGTCGGTGTCCTGTTCCAGCACGCGTGTGACCTGGTCGACGTCCAGTGCACGCGGCAATCGCCGTGGTGATTTCGGCGCGCGCAGGCCCTGGGCCGGATTGGCCTTGAGCAGTCCGCGCGCGGCGAGATGTCTGAACCAGGCGCGCATGGCCGACAGCGCACGCGCCAGCGAAGCGCCGCCAAGACCGCCGCGATGGCGGCTGGCGACATAGGTGCGCAGGCAATGGATGTCGACCTCGCCCCACTCGCCAACGCCTTCGGCGTCCAGCCACGCCAGGAACTGTTCAAGGTCGCGGGTGTAGGCGGCGAGCGTATGGGGCGAGCGACCCGCGAGGGTGCGCAGGAAATCAGCGAGGTCGGCGCGGCGCGCGGCCGCCGCCGCCTCGTTCAGGCCTGGGGCTTGCGCTTCACCCACGGGGCGATGAGCAGCGTCGCGACTTCACGCAGGTAGTCGAGCAGTTCGGTGCCCATGTCAGGGGAGTAACGTCCAGCGTCATTGCTGGCGCACACGATCACACCGTCCCAGCCCTGACCGAGCAGTGGCATGACCACCGCCGAGCCCTTGAAGGTCGCGTCGAAGGCTTCGCGTTGGGCATCTTCGAGCATGCCGCAGGCCGAGCTGCGCGCGCCCAGCACCGGCGCGAAGGCGGTGCGCGCTGGCGCCTCGGCGCCGACGAAGGGCGCGAGGCTTTGCGCGTCGAGCGCCGCCGACTCGGCGAAAATCAGGCATTCCACGCGCTCAGCGCCAAAGTCGGCGCACAGGCCGCGGTCCAGGCAGGTGAAGATGGCCTGCGGCCCGACCGCGTTCATGAGCGTCAGCACCAGGCTGTGTATCTTGCGCGTCAGTTGCTCGTTGTGCCGCGCGTGGCGGATGAGGTCATCGAGCTGCTTTTTCTGGCGCGCGTTCTCGTCGCGCAGCACGCCCACCTGACGCTCGACCAGCGACACCGTGGCGCCGGTCTCATGGGGAATGCTCAATTCACTCAAGAGCTGCGGATGCTGCACCAGGAAGGCCGGATGGCGACGCAGGTAGGCGACGACGTCCGCGGCGTCGACAGGCGCCGACGAGGGCGCGTCCGGCTGGCTGGGCGAGCTCATAGGTCCATGTTTCCTTCAAATACGAATGTGGCGGGGCCGGTCATCCACAAAGAATGATCGCGATGACCGTCCCAGGCGATGGTGAGCTCGCCGCCGCGCAGGGTGACACGCACCTCGGCGCCGAGCCGGCGCCATCTTCGGCCGACCGCCACCGCCGCGCAAGCGCCGGTGCCGCAGGCCAGGGTCTCGCCGGCGCCGCGCTCGAACACGCGCAGGCGAATGTGCTCGGGACTCACGACCTGCATGAAGCCGACATTCACGCGGCGCGGGAACAGCGCATGGTCCTGCAGCAGCGCGCCCAGCGCCGCTACCGGTGCGCTGTCGGTGGCAGCGACTTCGAACACCGCGTGGGGATTGCCCATCGATACCGCGCCGAAAGCCAGCGCCTGGCCGTCGAAAGACAAGGGATAGCTGTCGGCCTCGGCGTCCACCGCGAGCGGGATGTCGGCGGGCGTGAAACGTGGCGCGCCCATGTCGACACGCACCAGACCATCGTCGAGCAACCTGAGCTCAAACACTTGCTGACCTATTTCGACCAGCACTTTGCCGGCCGCCGCCTCGCCGCGCCCGGCCAGGTAGCGCGCCACGCAGCGCACGCCATTGCCGCAATGCTCGGCGCTCGAACCGTCAGCGTTGTAGACGCGATAGCGCA
Source organism: Gammaproteobacteria bacterium (assembly GCA_020849475.1). Lineage (GTDB taxonomy): Bacteria > Pseudomonadota > Gammaproteobacteria > JADJYF01. The sequence continues at coordinate 24,251 of JADLGE010000018.1, read as the reverse complement.
CCGCCGCGGCCGCCGAGTTCGGGGTCTCGAGCGACAGCACCTGGTCGCAGCCGATGCCGAAGCGGCGGTCGGCAAGCTGGGCAATCTGTGCCGCGCTCAAGCCAAACTGGCGCTCACGCTGATCGAGCAACACGAAATCGTTGCCGAGCCCATGCATTTTGACGAAGGGGATGTTCACGTTCATCTCTCGCAGACGGCGACCTGCCGTGCGCGCTCAGTATAGCGCCTCGACCCGGTAACCCTGTTTTTCCAGCAGCCGCAGCACACCGCGCTCACCCGGCAGATGCAGCGCGCCAACCGCGATGAAGGCCTGTCCGGCGCCGAGCAGGGGCAGCATGCGCTCGGCCATGCGCGCATTGCGCTCATACAAAAGCTTGTCCATGAAGGCTTCCTTGCCCTCGCTGTCGTAACGCTCGGACTGCTCGATGAGCGCGATGAGGTCGCGCGCCACGTAGGCCTCGACCATCTCGTCGAGTTCGTGTTGAAAGACCTCGTAGTGACAGGCGACTTCGCGCAGCATCGTCACCTGGTCGCCTTCAGCGACGTTCTCGAACACCGCGAGCTGCTCATCGACGCTTTCGAGGCCCACCACCTGCTTGGCCGCGGCATGGGCGGCATTCATCAATTGCAGGTCCAGGGGTTCGGCGCCCGCCCCCACCGGCATGCTCAAGGTGGTGAAGGCCGCCCAGGGCTTCATGCTCTGCGCGAGGGTGGGCGGCACGCCGTAATCACCAAGATGCCGCGCGATGCTGGCGAACAGGGGCACGCCCACCACCTCCGACAGCTGTCGACCGTCGCGATAGAACATCGCCTGGCCGAGCTTGTGCATGGCCGGCGCGTCGAGCACCACTTCCATCGCAAACGTGTGGCTGGCATCGAACTGCGGCCGCGCGCGTTCGAGTATTTTCATCACGCGCGGCTCGGCGACATGCATGGTGCCGAGCAGGTAGCTCGCGCCCGCGCTCGCGCCACTAACCTTCCACAGCAGGCCGTGACCATGCACGACCGCGCTGCGATCGATGGGCGCCGCGCGTTGCAGCGGCGCGCACGTCAGCTCGTCGGCGGCGACGCCGGTCAGCCACGCCCACAGCAGCAGCGGAATGAAGATCAGGCGTTCACGCCAGCACATTGTTGTCGCCGAGATCGAACTCCGGGTCGGGGTCGAGACTGCGCACGCGCGCCACCGCTGCCTGCCACTCCGCATCGGCTTGCAGGTCGGCCAGCAAAGGCGTCGCGCCGCGGCCATGCATGCGCATGAGGCGCACCTGGGTCTGCGGATAGGGTTCGACCGGCAGGCTGTCGATGACTTCGATGGCGCCCGCGCGATGGTTGCAAATCAGCAGCACGTCGCAGCCGGCGGCCAGCGCCTGGCGTGCGCGATCGGCGTAGCTGGCGCCGAGATCGGCGCCGGCCATGCTGAGGTCATCGCTGAACACGGTGCCGGTGAAGCCCATGTCGTTACGCAAGACATCTTTAATCCAGTACGACGAATAGCCGGCGACCTGCCTGTCGACCTTGGGGTAAAGCACATGGGCGGTCATGATGCCTTCAATGCCGGCCGCCACCGCCGCGCGGAACGGCACGAGGTCGTGCTGTTCGAGATCGAAAAAATCGCGCTCGTCTACCGGCAGCTCATGATGGGAATCGGCCGCCACGCAGCCATGTCCCGGAAAGTGCTTGCCGACCGCCGCCATGCCGCGTCGATGCAGGGCGGTGATGTAGGCGCGCGCCAGTCGCGCCACCACTTGTGGAGATGCGCTGAGCGCGCGGTCGCCGATCACGGCGCTGCGCGGCGTGAACAAATCCAGCACCGGCGCAAAGCTGAAATCTACGCCGACCGCGCGCAACTCAGTGGCCATGAGCCACGCACAATCGGCGGCCCGCGCCAGCGCCGCGTGGCTGTCGCGCTCGTAGAGTTCGCCGAGGCGGGCGAGCGGTGGCAAGGCTGAAAAACCGTCGCGAAAGCGCTGCACACGCCCGCCCTCCTGATCGACCGCGATCACGAGTTTCGGCTCGCGCAATCCATGAATGGCGCGCGTCAGCTCGAGAATCTGCGCCGGGTCGACATAGTTGCGCGCGAACAAAATCACGCCACCCACCAGCGGGTGCCGCAGCAATTCGCGGTCGGCCGGCGTCAGCGACGTGCCGTCGATATCGATCATCAAAGGTCCGAGCATTGCGTTCCGTCCGGCGTTGGTGCATTGGCGGGTGGGTAAGGGACGCAGAGTGTAACGCGACGCGTGCGCGCTGGCAGGCGCCTAACGGCGTTGCGGCGCGAGCCGATCGCGCAAGCCATCGCCAAGCAGATTGATGGCCACCACCAGGCTCGCGAGCGCTACACCCGGTGCGATGACGAGATGCGGAGCGACCAGCACATAGCGCGCGCCGTCGCGAATCATGTTGCCCCACGACGGCGTCGGCGGCTGCACGCCGAGCCCGAGGAAGGACAGGCCGGCCTCGGCCACGATCACCGCCGCGCAGGCGAAACTTGCTTCGACTATCAAGGGCCCCGCGATCAGCGGCAGCACATGGCGCAGCACGATGCGCAGCGGCGTGACTCCCAAGGCATGGGCGACATGCACGTGATCACGCTGCTTGACGCTCAAGGTCTGGGCCCGCGCCAGGCGCGCAAAGCCCACCCAGCCGACCACGCTGAGCGCAATCATCACGTTGCCGATACCCGGCCCCAGCACGCCGGCCAGGGCAATCGCGAGCAGGATGCCGGGAAAAGCCAGGAACACGTCGGTCAGGCGCAGCAACAGGCTGTCGGCGACGCCGCCGCAAAAGCCCGCGACGAGGCCGAGCGCGGTGCCGAGCACGGCGGTCACAGTCACCACCACCGCCGCCACCGCCAACGAAATGCGCGCGCCGGCGGCAAGCCGCGCCAGCACCGAGCGGCCGAGATCGTCCCGCCCCAGCAGCGCATCCGTCCCCGGCGGCGCGAGAATGTCGGGCAGGGACACCGTTACAGCGGCCGGCGGCCATAGACTGCTCGCGATCGCCACCAGCAACCAGCCACCCACGATCACAGCGGCAAGGCGCAGGCCGAGTTTCATGCCGAGAGGGCGATGCGCGGATCGAGGCGCGGGTAGAGGAAGTCGACCACGGTGTTGAGTGCGATATAGGTCAGCGCGATCAGCAGCACCGCGCCCTGCACCACCGGGTAGTCGCGGCGCGCGATCGATTCAACCAGCAGTTGCCCGAGACCCGGCCAGTTGAACACCGTCTCGGTGACCACCGCACCGCCCAGCAGTGCGCCGAGCTGCAGCGCCAGCACGGTCACCACCGGCAGCGCGGCATTGCGGCACACATGCCCGACCACCACCTGCCACTCCGCGAGGCCGCGCGCCCGCGCTGCCTGCACATGGGGTAGCGCAAGGGCCTCGAGCATGGCGGCGCGGGTCATGCGCGCCAGCACCGCGGCAAGACCGCTGGCAAGGGTCACGGCCGGCAACACCAGGCCGGCCGCGTGTTCGGCGCCGCCTACCGGCAGCCAGCGCAGTTGCACGGCAAAGATGATGATCAGCAGCGGACCCAGCACGAAACTCGGCATCGACATGCCGAGCACCGCCACCACGCTCGCCGCAGCGTCCCAGGCGCGACCGCTATGCAGGGCGGCGAGCGCGCCCAGGGGCAGGCCCGCCAGCACCGCGAGCAGCAAGGCCGCGCCCGCCAGCAGCGCGGTGTAGCGGAAGTGTTCGAGCAGAAGCTGCGCTACCGGTGTGCTGCTCACCAGCGATACACCGAGGTCACCGTGCAGCACACCGCGCAGGAAATGCCACCATTGTTCGGCGAGGGGCAGGTCGAGCCCGAGGCGCGCGCGCAGCGCCAGCCGGTCGGCGGCGGCGGCGTACTCGCCCAGCATCACGTCGACCGGATCGCCCGGCACACAGTGCAGCAACAGAAAAACCATGAACGACACACCAAGCGCGACCGCAGCCGCGCCTGCGAGTCGCGATCCCAGGGTGCGTAGCTCGAACATAGGCGCGGCTACTTTAGCGCCCGCCCTGCTCCCTCGCGAGTGATGACGTATGAACTGGCGGCGCGCGGCCTCGTGTAGAATCGTCGATGTGGCACGCTTCGAATTTCATCAGGATCCCCCGCCGCTCGAAGGCATGGATAAAGCCGAGCGCATGCTCAACCTGGTGGTGCGCAGTTTCGGCCTGGTGTTGATGGTGGTGGGTCTGATCGTGGCCCTGACCGTGATCTTCAGCGCCTGGTCGCTGTACCGTTCACCCACCCACATCGAAAGCTTCGCGCAGGCGGTCGAACAGGGTTCGCATCTCGACCTGACCCTGTCGCGCGCCACCCAGAACGGCCAGCAGCAATTGGACACCAGTGATCGCGCGGGCCTCGCGCCGCCCGCGCGCACGGCCGACACGCCCGACAAAACGCCGCCCGCCAGCTTTCGCTTTTCCTACTTCATGGCCTGGCTGATAGCGATCCTGCTGTTGTTGCTGGTCGGGCGCCTCGCCATCGCGGCGGTGCGCACCGGCGGCGAGCTCGCGCTGTACGATGTGCAAGTGAAGAAGCTGGCACGCGCGCTGTTGGAAGAGCGCACGCGAACCAAAGGGGAATGAACTGGTAGGTGCGAATTCATTCGCACCTTGAACGGCGCGGTAGGAAGGTCCGAATGAGCGTTGGCTCAGCCGTGATCATCGACCTTGGGCGGTGTCTCGGTGCCGGCCTGACGCACCTGCGGGGCATCGGGCATCACGCATACGGCGGCGTCCAGCACCGCGCGGGAGTAGAGCTCGCCGTAGTAGTTCTTGGTCGCGGTGCGCATCACCGGCACGAGACCAATCTTGTACGAGGCCTGCAGCAGGCCCATGCCATCCTTCAAGCCATCACCCATCATGAGATCCATGCGGATGTTGGCGTTCAACACTTGGTCGTAGGGCCCCCACAGGCGCGGCGCTGAGAACGGCCCGCCGCCCGCCAGCACGTCGAGGATCACCGCGCCGCGGCCGGCGTGATAGCCGAGAGCGGCAAAGCCGTCGCCTTCGTAGTAACTGAAAGTCTGCTCACCGCAGCTGGTGGGCAAGGTGTAATCGTAGCGGTCGACGAAGCTCTCGGCGTATTCGCTCGGCATCTGAATGCCGCGCGTGCGCACGCGGTGCTTTTCGCCCTTGGCCCGCACTTCGTTGGCGATGCCCAGGATCAATTCGACCGAACCATGGGGCTTGGAAACAAAACGCTTGCCGGCCTCGATGAGGTAGGCGCGATCGCTGGTGACGCGCTCGCCGATGACGTCGATGGTCGGCACCACGGTGATGTCCTGGTCGCGCAGGGCGCCTTCGTCGGCATGCACGCCCTGGCCAAGCAGGCCGGCGGCGAACAGCAGCACCGGCGCCAGGCGGCGTCGCTCATCGCGACAGGTCAGCTCGCGCTTGCGGCGGTCTTCGCGCAGGGCAAAACCGTGGCGCTGGGCATAGGCCTTGAGCTTGCGGAACATGTCGATACTCTCCTGTTGCAGTCCGCGCCGGTGGACCAGGGTGCGCACACCGTCGATGAAGCAAGGATGGACCGTGGTCAGGTACTCGAGCGGCTTGCCGCGCACGGCGCTGGCGAGCACCGCGGTCCAGTCGGGCAGCACTGAATTCGCGCTCCCGCGCGTCGATGACGTGGACGGGGATGTGGACATGGGACTGGCTTGCATGAACATGACTCCGGCCTGGGCGAGGCGCACGATTATTCTGGTAGCGGCCCCGCGGCTGCGTGAGCGCAGTCGTTTGATGGTCGCTCCGGGTGCTTGCTGTGGCTGTGTCGGCCGCCGTCAGTCGGACTTGATGGGCGAGTTCACCTTTCGTGACAAAAGTCCGCAGACGGGCGCTGGCGGTCAGGGCGACGAAGACGGGCTGAGGGTGGTGGGCACGCCGTCGGACGGGCTGCGGTGGTGGTCGATGGCGTTGCTCAAGGTCTTCGATTCGATATTGCCCTCGCGCATCACACGCTCGACGTTTTCGGCCGAGATACTGCGGGAGGCGATGCCTTCCTTGAGCGTTCCGGCGGACAGGCTGCCGCGATTCAGGGCGTCTTTGATATCGCCGGCATCGAGCTTGCCGCTGGCCAGTCCGCGCGCAAGATCGGCCTTGGACAGGCTGCCGTCGGCCAGGGCCTGCTGCAAACGCAGCGCCTCGTCATCGTCAGAATTACCGGTATAGCGCTCCACCATTTTGAGACGTTCCCTGCTGGTCAAATCACCCCAGCGCTCGAGCAGCGCGCGGCGCTCATTGACACTCAGGCCCGGCAGATCGCGCAGCGCACGACGCAGGCGCAGGCTGTGGGCCGACAGACTCGCCTCCGCCACCGACAGGTTGCGGCGCCGCCGTGAGGACTTGTAGCTGGCGGCAGGCTTGCCCACGGTCTTGCCTTTTTCAGCCGCGTCGCCACTCGCCACCGGCGCCGGACCGACCTTCATGCTGCGCGCATCGGCGCGCGCCACCAGTGAGCTCCGCGTCGCGACATCGAGCTTGGCCCAGCGCGCCGCAAAGCCGGACAGGATGTATTGCTGCTCGCCACTCAAGCTGGCCCAGGTGAAAGCCGCATCGGCGGCGCGTATCGGCGGGGCGCAGGCGAACGCCAGCAGCAGCACGCAGCCCCAGACAGGGCGCGCATGAATCATTCGATGAGCTCGAAGGGTGTCGGGCATGGCCAGCCTCGCATTACACACACGGGCAGACCGTGCTTCGGATTTCACAGCGGCCGCCTCGCGCGCGGCTTGAAACGCCGCGCCGCGGGCGACGCTAGGCGATGATGTCGACAAGCGTACCGACCGACACCGCTTCGAATAATTCCACGATATCGGCGTTGCGCATGCGTATGCAGCCGCGCGAGCCGGGCACCCCGAGCGCGGTGCTGTCGGGCGTGCCGTGGATGTAGATGTAGCGCGCCTTGGTATCGCGCTCGCCGCCGGAGTTGTAGCCGTGATCGCGGCCGGCCAGCCACAGGATGCGGGTCAGAATCCAGTCGCGACCAGGGAAACGCGCGGCGAGTTCGGCGTCAAAGATTTCACCGGTGGGACGGCGCGCCACGAACACCGTGTTGGCGGCGCAGCCGGCGCCGATCTTCTCGGCAATTTCGTGCGCCCCGCGCGGTGTGCGTTCGCTGTCCATCATTTCACCGGCGCCATTGCGCGCGGTCGACACCCTGTAGCACTGCTGCTCACGGCCGGCGGCGAAGCTGCGCAGGGTCTGGCGTGAGATATCGATTTCGAGATGATCAATGACGGTCATGGTGTGTCAGCCGCCGCACCGTGCGCAGGCCATCAAAACTGCCATCGGCATCGATGCTGTAGTCGGCGATGTCGTCGCGCAACACCGCGGTCTGTGTTTCGAACCAGAGAGGCACATAGGGCGCATCGTACAACAGGCGTCTGGCGATGGCGTGATAGAGCAGTTGTCGATGCGTCTCATCGCTGCTCTGCTCGGCCGCTTCGATGAGCGCGTCGAGTTCGGGCTCGTCGTAATGCCCGCGATTGAGGCCGGCCGGTGGGCGAGATGCGCTGTGGAAGGCCTGACGGTAGATGTCCGGCAATTTGAGTCCCACCCACGACAGGCCATAAAGCTGAAAGCGGCCGGCGCCGATGTCAGCGTAGAACGTGCCCCAGTCGAAGCTGTCGATGATCAAATCCACGCCAATGTCGCGCAGCTGCGCCTCAAGCAAGGTGGCGAGGCGCAGGCGGAAAGCATCGGCGGAAGTCTTGTAGTGAACAAGCAAGCGCTTTTCACCATAGCCCGCCGCGCGCAACAGCTGCCGCGCCAGCGCCGGGTCGTAGCTCGGCACCGCGATGTCGGCCGGACTCGCCCAATGAGCGGGCGGCAGCAGGCTCGCAGCCGGCTGCGCAAGATCACGAAACAGGTAATGCACGATGGCCGCGCGATCGATGCCATGGCTTAGCGCCTGGCGCACACGCCTGTCGGCCAGCACCGGATCGCTGAGGTTGAAACCGAGATAGGACATCGTGGCGCCGGCCTGTTCGATGACCTTGAGCCCATCGCGCCCGGCCAGCCAGCGCAGCATCTCGGGCGGCAGGTTGCCTTGCGCGATGTCGATTTCACCGGCGATGAGCTGCAGGGCGCGCACCGTCGCGTCTTTCACCACGCGCAACTGGATACGCGCACCATCGACGCGTCGGCGCAACCCCACATCGCCATCGATACGCCACGGCTCGCGTGTGAAAGCGCCACTCGCGAGTTGCCAGGCATCGCGTGGTGCACGCGCCTCCTCGGCCGCCATCACGCCGACGGCGAGGGTGCCGGGAAACAGCGCATCGGCATGGCGCAGTTCAAACACCACGCGTCGCGGGTCCACGGCTTGCACGTCAGCGATGTTGCGCAGCGCGTCGCGCAACGGCGAGGCCAGCGCCGCATCGAGCACCGCGCGATAGGTGGCGACCACGTCATCGGCGACCAGCGCCCGGCCATTGCTGAAGCTGGCGTCATCGCGCAGCGTGAATTCATAGCGGGTCGGCGTGAGGCGACGCCAGCTTGCGAGCCCTGGCGCCGGCTGCGCCGCGGCGTCGAATTCAACCAGCGGCGCATGCAGCAGGCGCGATACGCGCGCCGACAGGGCGTCGGTCGCGTAGCGTGGATCGAGGGTCAACGGCGCGGTCGGAATGCCGACGCGAATGGCGTCGTCGTCACGCTGTCCGCAGGCCGCCAGCAGCAGGCACAGCGCGAGCCAGGCAAGCCCGGCTCTAATCACTCGCGCACGAACAGCGACAGGGACTCGACATGGGCGGTATTGGGGAACATGTCGAGGATGCCAGTCTCGACCAGGGTGAAGCCGTGACGCGCGACCAGCACCGCCGCATCGCGGGCGAAGGTGACCGGGCTGCACGACACATAGACCAGGCGCTGGCATTGATCGAAGCGCAGGCCTTCGATGAGCGTCAGCGCGCCGGCGCGCGGCGGGTCGAGCAGCAGCTTGTCGGCATGGGCCAGCGACAGGGCGCCGACCGCCTGCGGGTCTTCGAGGTTGGCGCAGGCGAATTCGACATTGCTCAAACCATTGCGCTCGGCATTGGCGCGGGCGCGCGCCACCAGGCCCGCCTCGCCTTCGATGCCCTGCACGGTGCCGGCGCGACGCGCTATCGGCAGCGTGAAATTGCCGACGCCGCAGAACAGGTCGACAACCGTGTCGCTGGGCTTGAGATCGAGATGCTTGAGCGCGCGCGCCACCATCTGCTGGTTGATGTGCGCATTGACCTGCGTGAAGTCGGTGGGCAGAAAGGCGATGGTTTCGTTTTCGACCTGGTAGGTGAGCGGCGCGGGCGGCTGACCGTCGAGGCTCGCGACAGTGTCGTAGCCGCCTGGCTGCAGCAACAAGATGAAGCCGCTGCGCGCGCCGTAGTCCACCAGCGCAGCGTGATCGTCGGCCGTCAGCGGCGCCAGGTGGCGCAGCACCAGCACCACTTCATCGTCACCGACCGCGACTTCAATCTGCGGCAGCTTGTCGCGTATCGAAAGCCCGTTTATCAAGGTGCGCAGCGCGGGAATGGCGGCGCTGACGCGCGCATCGAGAATGTCGCATTGATGGCATTCGGCGACATAGGGCTTGGCACGTTCGCGAAAGCCGACCAGCACGCCGCCTTTCTTGGTCACGTACTTGACGCCAAGACGCGCCTTGCGCCGGTAGCCCCATTGCGGACTCGTGATCGGCGCCGCCACCTGGCGCGCCGCGAGGCCGCCCTGGTGACGTAACAGTTCGAGCAGCACGCCCTGCTTGTGTTCGAGTTGCAGCGCTTCGCTGGCATGCTGAAAGCTGCAGCCGCCGCACACGCCGTAATGCGGACAGCGCGGCGTGACGCGCGCGGCACTGGCGCGCGACACCGCGGCGGTCTCGGCTTCGTCATAGCGGCCATGCTTGCGCAACACGCGCGCGGTGACGAGTTCACCGGCCAGCGCGCCATCGACGAACACGGTCTTGCCTTCATGGCGCGCGACACCGCGTCCCTCGTGGGACAGGTTGTCGATTTCCAGGGAAAGCAGTTGCGCGGGCGCGCGGCCGGCATCGCGGCGGCGGCGATTACCCGCCATGGCTGGCGTCCCAGGCGGCGAGGAAAGTCGCGAAATGTTCAGCGTCGTGGCCGCCGAGAAACTGGCGCACGCGCTGAAATTCCTCGCCCAGGGCGCCGGCAGTCAGGTTGCCGCGCATGAATTCAAATTTGAGATAGATGAGATAGGTGTTCAGAACGTCGGTCTCGCAGTAATCGCGGATGGCTTTCAGATGGCCGGCGCGAAATTGATTCCACACCTCGCTGCCGTGCATGCCGAGCTTGCCGGGAAAACCCAGCATCACCGCCATTTGATCGAGCGGCACGGTGGCGCGGCCCTGGTAGCCGGCCAGCACATCCATGAGATCGATATGCCGCCAGTGAAAGCGGCCAAGGTAATTGTTGTAGCGGAAGTTGCGATCATCATCGCCGGTATCCCAGTAGCGCGGCGCGGCGATGTCGTGCAACAGCGCGCGATAGTGCAGCACCGGCAGATCGAAACCGCTGCCATTCCACGATACGAGCGTCGGTGTGTAGCGCTCGATGCCTTCGAAGAAGCGCCGGATGAGTTCCGCCTCGTCGGCTTCCTCGCTGCCGAGCGACCACACGTTGAAGCGTTCCTGTTCACGGAACACCGCCGAGATGGCGACGATGCGGTGCAGGTGGTGGCGCAGGAATTCGCTGGCGCCGCCGGTCTCCTGCTGACGCTTGGAGTACATCACCGCCGCCACGCCGTCATCGTCGAGTTCGTCAAGATTCCACAGGCGGCGCGCGGTGGCGACATCCGGCACGGTTTCGATATCGAACACGAACACATTCATGACAGGACGCTCGCGGGTGTGCTCAGTCGGGAAACACGCCGGTGGAGAGATAGCGATCACCGCGGTCGCAGACGATGCTGACGATGACGGCATCACGCACTTCACTGCTGACCGTCAGCGCCGCGACCATCGCGCCGCCCGACGAAATGCCGCAGAAGATGCCTTCTTCCCGCGCCATGGCACGGGTCATGTCTTCGGCCTGCGCCTGCGTCACGTCGATGATGCGGTCGACACGGCTGGCGTCGTAGATTTTCGGCAGATAGGCCTGTGGCCAGCGACGGATGCCGGGGATGCGCGCGCCGTCGCCCGGCTGCACGCCGATGATCTGGATGTCCGGGTTCTGGGCTTTGAGATACTGGGAATTGCCCATGATGGTGCCGGTGGTGCCCATGGTGGCGATGAAGTGCGTGACCTGGCCGTGGGTGTCGGCCCAGATCTCGGGCCCGGTGCTGCCGTAGTGCGCGAGCGGATTGTCGTGATTGGCGAATTGGTCGAGCACGCGGCCTTCGCCACGCGCTTCCATGGCGGCCGCCAGATCGCGCGCTGCTTCCATGCCGGCCTTTTCTGACACCAGCACGAGCTCCGCGCCATAGGCGCGCATCGCGGCGCGGCGCTCGGCCGTCATGTTGTCGGGCATGATGAGAATCATGCGATAGCCGGCCATGGCCGCCACCATCGCCAGTGCGATGCCGGTATTGCCGCTGGTCGCTTCGATGAGGGTGTCGCCGGGCTTGATGTCGCCACGCGCTTCGGCGTGCTTGATCATGCTGAGAGCCGGTCGGTCCTTGACCGAGCCTGCCGGGTTGTTGCCCTCGAGCTTGGCGAGGATCACATTGCTGGTATTGCCGGGCAGCCGCTGCAGGCGCACCAGCGGGGTATTGCCGACGAAATGCTCGAGGGTGGGCCAGTTCATCGCGACAGTTTACCGAAAAGCATGCGTGCCGGTGGCACGCATGCGTCAGCTGTTACGCTGTCAGAAATGCATACCCAGTGACATCACATGGAAATTGATGCCGGGGTTGCTGTCGCCGAGGCCGGCGTTGGACTGGTGCTGGTAGCGATACATGAGTTCGTACTTGCCGCCCTCGCCAAAGCGCGCGCCGAGACCTAAGTGGCTGCCGAAGGCGAAGGGAATGTCGAAATCCTTGTCGTTGATCTCGTTGCGGGTATGCAGGTGCACACCCACACCGCCCTCGATGAACGGCGCGAAACCGCGCTTGGGGTCCATTTCGTAACGCAGCACTGGCGTCAGGCCGAAATCGAACAGCTCGTCCTGATTGGTTCGGCCTTTGGAGCTGTTCCAGAAATTGATGCCGAACTCGACGAAGCTGACCATGTGCCAGTCACCGACCTGGAACCATTGCGGCTTCATGTCCCAGCGCAGGTTGGCGCCGTAGCGGTCGGCATCGACGCGGTCTTCGGTGATGCCACCTTCGATGGTGATGGCGTCGGGCGCCAGTTCGAAAGCGGCCACCGGCCCAGCGGCCAGCAGGGCGGCGAGCATGGCGCCGGACAGAGAGGCAAGCAGGGCGGTACGTTTCATGCCGGATGAAATCCCGATGTTGTTGTTCTGGAAGGCCTGAGGTTAGCCGTTCAGGGCGGAGCGTTCAACTCGCCGGCGCGCTCCGGGCCGCGGTCGCCATGCCCTTGTGAACGTCAGACTTCAGTCTGACATTCAAACCACCACAGTGCCCATGATCCCTCAACGAGGGCGCGAATAAATTCGCACTTACGTTTTTGGCACCAGCGGCAGGCTCAGCACGAAGGCGTCCTCGCGGCCGTTGCGCGCCGGGTAGTAGGCGCGCCGCGTGCCGACATGGCGGAAACCCAGGTCGAGATAGAGCTTCAGCGCGCCGGCGTTGGATGGCCTGACTTCGAGATAGGCGATGCGTGCGCCGTGCTCGGCGCCGGTATGCAGGAGATGGTTCATCATGGCCCGCGCGTGGCCCTGGCGCCGCGCCTCGGGCGCCACGCACACGTTGAGGATGTGGCTCTCTTCGACCGCCACCGACATGATGCCGTAGCCCGCGAGCCCGGCGCCGGTGTCCAGCACCCAGCAGCAATAGCCGACCCGCAGGCAATCGGAAAAGATGCTGGCCGACCACGGAAAGTCGTAGGCGCGCCGCTCGATGTCCTGCACGGCCGCGATGTCCTCGTCCCGCATGGGACGAATGACGGCGCTGTCGGTCTTGGGTTGGGCGCTCATGGCAAACCGGCCGTGCGCTCGCGATAGGTGGCGAGCGCCATGCAGAGATCGTCCCAGGCTTTGCGCTTATCGCTGGGGGTGCGCAGCAGGTAGGCGGGATGGTAGGTCACGACCACAGGTATCGACCGCGCCCCGTAATGGTGGAGTTGCCCGCGCATGCGGCCTATTGGCGTGTCTACCTTGAGCAGATTCTGCGCGGCGATGCGGCCGACCGCAAGAATGAGGGTGGGCTGGATGAGTGCTATCTGGCGGTCGAGATAATCGCGACAGGCCAGCACTTCCTCGGGCTTGGGATCGCGGTTCTGCGGCGGCCGGCATTTCAGAATATTGGCGATGTAGACCGCCTCGCGAGCCAAACCTATCGCCGCCAGCATGGCATTGAGCAACTGCCCGGCGCGGCCGACGAAGGGTTCGCCGCGCTTGTCCTCCTCGGCGCCCGGCGCTTCGCCGATCACCAGCCAGCGCGCCTGCCGGTCGCCAACGCCGAAAACGGTCTGGGTGCGGGTGCGGCTGAGTTCGCAGCGCGTGCAGTCGGCGACGCAGGCGGCGAGCGCCGGCCAATCGAGCGTCGCTGCTGACACCCATGCGCTGGGCGCGGACAGTTCGCGCGGCGGCGGCACGGTGCTTGACGCCTGCGCTTCGCTGTCCGCCTCGGCTTGCGCCACGTCGAGCGGCGTCGCTTCAATCTCCGCCACTTCGTCACGCGGCCGCCACACATCGACGCCCATGCGTTGCAGCATCGCCTGGCGGCGTTGATCGAGCGCAGCCATGTCAGCGCTCAGCCGTGTTCGCGCGCCTGCGGGTGTTCCCGGTGCACCGGGAACAGGATGCGGTTCAGGGCATTGATATAGGCCTTGACCGACGCGACGATGATATCGGTATCGGCGCCCTGGCCATTGACGATGCGTCCTGCATGTTCGAGCCGCACTGTCACCTCGCCCTGGGAATCGGTGCCGGTGGTGATGGCGTTGACCGAGAACAGCTGCAGATTGGCGCCGCTTTTCACGATGGATTCGACCGCCTTGTAGGCGGCATCGACCGGGCCGTCACCGCTCTCTTCCGCCGAGCGCTCTTCACCGTCGATGTTGAGCGTGACCGCCGCGAACGGCACTTCACCGGTGGCGGACTCGCTGCGCATGGCCACCAGCTTGATGCGCTCGCGGGTCTCGGTGGGCGCGCTGTCGGACACCAGCGCCTGCAGGTCTTCGTCGTAGATCTCGGATTTTCTGTCCGCCAGTTCCTTGAAGCGCCCGAAAGCTTCATTCAAATCCTGTTCGCGCGAAAACTCGATACCGAGATCCTTCAGACGCGAACGAAACGCCGCGCGCCCCGACAGCTTGCCGAGCACGATGCGATTGGTGTTCCAGCCGACGTCCTGGGCGCGCATGATTTCGTAGGTCTCGCGATGCTTGAGCACGCCGTCCTGATGGATGCCCGATTCGTGGGCAAAGGCATTGGCGCCGACGATGGCCTTGTTGGGTTGCACCGGAAAGCCGGTGATGCTCGACACCAGGCGCGAGCAATTCAAGATCTCGCTGGTCTCGATGCGCGTGTCGCAGTTGAACGCGTCCTGCCGCGTGCGCACCGCCATCACGATTTCCTCCAGCGAGGCATTGCCGGCGCGCTCGCCGAGACCGTTGATGGTGCACTCGACCTGGCGCACGCCGGCGCCGATGGCGGCCAGCGAATTGCCGACCGCAAGCCCGAGGTCGTTATGGCAATGGGCCGAGAACACCGCCTTGTCGGCATTCGGCACACGCTCGATGACGGTGCGGAAAAACTGGCCGATGGATTCCGGCAAACCATAACCGACGGTGTCCGGCAGATTGATGGTGGTGGCGCCGGCCGCGATCACGGCCTCGACCACGCGACACAGGAAATCCATTTCCGAACGGCTGGCATCCTCGGCCGAAAATTCGACATTGTCAGTGTGCTGACGCGCACGCTTGACGGCGCTGACGGCCGCTTCGATGACCGCCTCGGGCTCCATGCGCAGCTTGTTCTTCATGTGGATGGGCGAGGTCGCGATGAAGGTGTGGATGCGCATCGAGCGCGCGTCCTTGAGCGCCTCGGCGGCACGGTCGATGTCTTCATGGGCGGTGCGAGCGAGACCGCACACCGTGCAGTCCTTGATCATGCGCGCCACCGCGCGCACCGCTTCGAAATCACCGGGGCTCGCGATGGGGAAGCCGGCCTCGATGACGTCGACTTTCAGTCGCTCAAGCGCCTTGGCGATGCGAATCTTGTCGGCCTGGGTCATGGCCGCGCCCGGGCTTTGTTCGCCGTCGCGCAGCGTCGTGTCGAAAATGATCAAACGGTCTTTGGCCATGGGTTTCTCCGGTTGCGCGCGCGGCGCCGAGGGCGCGAGGGGCCGCGATAGGATAGCGGCATTGGGGGATCGACGCGACGCCGACGGGCGGGTATTGATCTCCTGCCTGCCATAGCGAGGGGAGCATCCAATGAAGTTCTGGAAAGTCGAACAACGCGGCGCGGTGGTCATCGCCGCCTACCACAATCCGCCGACCAATTACCTCGTCGGCGAGGCGACCGCGGAACTCGCGACGCTCATCGAAAGCTGGCGCGACCCGGCCGTGCGCGCGGTGGTGTTGACGGGCGCGGTGCGCGATCGCTACATCACCCATTACAGCGTCGAAGAACTGGTGGCCTGGGAAAACCAACCCGACAAGCTGCGCGCCATGGCCTACGGCCTGATCAATGGTTATCACACCTTGCTGCGCTCGCTGGCCTATCTCGATACACCCATCGTGGTGGCGATGACCGGCGACACCATGGGCGCCGGGCTCGAGCTGTCCTTGAATTGCGATATCCGCGTTGCGCAGCGCGGCGATTACCGCATCGGCTTTCCGGAAGTCGCGCTCGGTATCCTGACCGGCACCGGCTCGCAGCTCCTCGCGCGCATCATCGGCCACGGCCGCGCCATGGATTTCCTCATGCGCAGCCGCACCGTCGACCCGCAGGGCGCGCTCGCGCTCGGCATCGTCACCGAAGTCGCCGATGACGCGCGCGCCCGCGCCATCGAAATTGCCGAAGGCCTCGCCGCGCAGTCGCCGGTATCCGTGATCGGCGCCAAGCGCGCCATCAATCGCGGCGCCAATCTGCCGATGGAAGAAGGCCTGCGCATCGAGGCCGAGGAATGGCTGAAGACCATCGTCACGCCGCAAGCCATGGCACGCATGAAGGACTATGTCAGCCAGCCTTTCGAAGCGCGACGGGCATGGATACGCGCGCACGGCGTGCCGCCGGCGCCGGGCGGCGCCATCGACGGCTGAGGGGAGAGATTGGGCTGCCTGCGGTTGCGAATCCAACCGCGCCATTGAATGTCAGACTGCGGGCACCGAATTTCCAACCAGACATGCAGGTGCGAATTCATTCGCACCTGCGCTGGCGCGTTATCAGGTGCGCAACGGCCGAAAGAACTCGGTGATCTCCCGCGCCAATGCCTGCGGCTGCTCCATGGCCGCGAAGTGCCCGCCTTTCGGCATCACGCTCCAGCGCTGGATATTGGTGTACATGCGCTCGGCGACGCTGCGCGGTGGTGACAGGATCTCGCGCGGAAACGCCGCGTAGCCGGTAGGCACGCCGACGCCGCCATCGGGGATCGGCCATGGGCTGTGCATGCGTGCGTAATAGGGCCAGAAGCTCGAACCGATGGCGCCGGTGAACCAGTAGAGACAGATATTGGCGAGCAGGTGATCGCGACTGAACACGCTTTCTACATCGCCGTTGCAATCACTCCAGGCGCGAAACTTCTCGACTATCCAGGCGGCGAGGCCGGCCGGTGAATCGGACAGACCAAAGGCCAGCGTCTGCGGACGCGTGCCCTGGATCCACTGGTAGCCGGTCTCCTCTTTGAGCCAGTGCTCGAGCTTGGCGATGAAATCCCGCTCTTCCTCACTCGGATTATTGAGCATCTTGGCGTCGCGCCTGACCGCGAGCAGATTGAGATGAATGCCGAGCAGCTTGTCCGCATGCACCGCGCCGAGCCGCGAAGTAATGAACGCACCCCAGTCACCGCCCTGCGCGGCGAAACGTTGATAGCCGAGCACGTCGGTCATGAGCGAAGCAAAGCAATCGGCAATCATCTCGATGCTGAAGCGCTTCTGGCCGGGCGCGAACGACAGCCCGTAGCCCGGCAATGACGGCGCCACCACCGTGAAGGCATCGGCCGCATCGCCACCGAAACGTGCCGGATCGGTCAAGCGCGGAATGATGTCCATGAATTCGAACACCGAGCCCGGCCAGCCGTGGGACAGCAGCAATGGATAGGGTTTGGGGCCTTTGCCTTCAACGTGCAGGAAGTGAAGCTCTATGCCGTCCAGCGCGACCTTGAACTGCGGGAAGGCGTTGAGCCGCGCTTCCTGGGCGCGCCAGTCGAAACGGTGCTGCCAATAGTCGACGAGCTCGCGCACATACGCGACGTTGGTGCCATAGGCCCAGGGTTCGCCCGGCGTCTGATCGGGGAAGCGCGTCAGCGCGAGGCGCGTGCGCAGGTCGGCAATCGCCGGCTCATCGAGATGCAGCGTAAAGGGACGCGGACTCTCACTCATGCAGCGGCTCTCCATTCGTGGTGCACAAACCGTGTCTCGCCGCGGTCGACGTGCGAATGGATTCGCACCTGCGAAGACCCATCTACGCCGTCGGTGGTTCGCTTGGCGGCGCGGCGCTCTTGCCTTCGCGCCGCTCGGCCCGCCGCTTGCGCCGCTGCTTCAAGGTCTCGAACACCCCCGAGGCCGCGTAACCGCCAAAGATGATCAAGAGCACGCTGGCGGGTTCGATGGAGATCAGCACGAAGCCCATCACTACCGCCAGCACCGCCACGAATGGCACGCGGCCGTGCAGATCGAGTTCCTTGAAGCTGTAGTAGCGCATGTTGCTGACCATCAACAGCGCCGCGGCGGTGGTGATGAACAGCGCGGCGGTGGTCATGAGACCGGCGTCGCGCGCCTCGATGTGATCGCCAAACCACACCAGCGCCGCGACCAGCGCCGCCGCCGAGGGGCTTGGCAGCCCCTGGAAATAGCGTTTGTCGGCGACGCCGACCTGGGTGTTGAACCGTGCCAGGCGCAATGCCGTGCCAGCGGCATACATGAACGACACCACGAAGCCGAGCTTGCCGAGGTCGCGTAACGCCCATTCATACATCACCAGCGCCGGCGCCACGCCGAAAGACACCATGTCAGCGAGGCTGTCGTACTGCGCGCCGAAATCGCTCTGAGTGTTGGTCATGCGCGCGATGCGGCCGTCCATGCCATCGAACACCATGGCCACCAGGATGGCGATGGCGGCGGCTTCGAAGCGGCCATTGATGGCGGCGACGATGCCGTAGAAACCTGCGAAAAGGGCGCTGGTGGTGAAGAGGTTCGGTAACAGGTAGATGCCGGCGCGACGTTTGTTCGGCGGCAGGGGCGATGGCGCTTCCGGTGGGTCGTCCGGTGGCGGTGAAGACACGACTTGCATGGGCTGACCTCGTTGACCGATAGGCGCGGCGACGCCGAGATGACGCCGCCATTATGATCGATCAGAGGCGGATTTGCCCCGCCTGCACTTCCGCTGTGCGTCGCTGCAGATGCGAATTCATTCGCACCCACAAGGAATGCTACCCGCCTTAGTTGCGGCTCTTGTCGACCAGCTTGTTCTTACCGATCCACGGCATCATGCCGCGCAGACGCGCACCCACTTCTTCAATCTGATGGGCGGCGGCGTTGCGACGCTTGGCCTTCAGCACCGCGGTGCCGGTGCGGTTCTCGCCTATCCATTCACGCGCGAACTCGCCGTTCTGGATCTCCGACAGGATCTTCTTCATCTCGGCGCGGGTTGCATCGGTGACGATGCGCGGGCCGCGGGTGAAGTCGCCGTATTCAGCGGTGTTGGAAATCGAATAGCGCATGTTGGCGATGCCGCCTTCGTAGATGAGATCCACGATCAGCTTCACTTCGTGCAGGCATTCGAAGTAGGCCATTTCCGGCGCGTAACCCGCTTCGACCAGGGTGTCGAAACCGGCTTCGATGAGGGCCGTGACACCGCCGCACAGCACCGACTGCTCACCGAAGAGGTCGGTCTCGGTCTCTTCACGGAAATTGGTTTCGATGACGCCGGCGCGTGCGCCGCCGTTGGCGCAGGCGTAGGACAAGGCGATGTTCTTGGCCTGGCCGGAAGCGTCCTGGTAGATGGCAATCAGGCTCGGCACGCCGCCGCCCTGCTGGTAGGTCGAACGCACCAGGTGACCGGGGCCCTTGGGCGCGATCATGATGACGTCGAGATCGGCGCGCGGCACGACCTGACCGAAGTGGATGTTGAAGCCATGGGCGAAAGCCAGCGCCGCACCCTGCTTGATGTTGGGCTCGATTTCGCTGGCGTAGAGATCGGCCTGATGTTCGTCGGGGGCGAGAATCATCACCACGTCGGCGGACTTCACCGCGTCAGCAACGGACGCCACTTCGAGACCGGCGCCGGCCGCCTTCTGCGCGCTGGACGAACCCGGGCGCAGGCCGACCACGACCTTGACGCCGGAATCCTTGAGATTGTTGGCATGCGCATGGCCCTGCGAGCCGTAGCCGATGATGGCCACCTTGCGTGCCTGGATGAGCGAGAGATCGGCGTCTTTGTCGTAGTAGATGTTCATTGCCATGGTTGCATTCCTGTTTGAGAGTGAAGATCGAATTCCAGTCCGTTATGCCTTTAAGGCCTTGCTGCCTTTCAGCAGGCCCAGCACGCCCGAGCGCGCCATTTCCATCACGTGACGCACGCCCACCGCTTCGACGAAGTCGTCGAGGCGCTGCGGGGAGCCGGTCAATTCCAGAGTGAAGCTGATATCGGTGATGTCGACCACTTCGGCCTTGAATATGTCAGCCAGGCGTTTGACCTCGGCACGGTGGTCCGGACTCGCGGCGCGCACCTTGACCAGCATCAGCTCACGCGAGATGTGCGGGCCTTCGTTGAGATCAACGAGCTTGATGACGTCCACCAGCTTGTTCAGCTGCTTGGTGATCTGCTCGATGATCTGCGGCGAGCCGCTGGTGACGACCGTCAGGCGCGACACCGTCGGGTCTTCGGTCGGCGCCACCGCCAAGGACTCGATGTTATAGGCGCGTGCGGAAAACAGGCCCGACACCCGCGACAGCGCACCGGCGGCGTTTTCGAGCAGGATGGAAATCGTGTGTCTTTCGTTCATGGTGTCCGTCCTCAGGCCAGCTCACGCTCGGCGGGCGCGGCGGCCTGCTCGGGCGCGAGATGCATCTCGTGCTGGCCCTTGCCGGCCGCGATCATGGGATAGACGTTCTCGGTCTGGTCGGTGATGAAATCCATCAGCACCAGGCGGTTCTTCATGGCAAACGCTTCCTTGAACGCGCCTTCCACGTCACCCGGCTTCTCGATGCGCATGCCAACGTGGCCGAAAGCCTCGGCCAGCTTCACGAAGTCCGGCAGCGATTCCATATAGGAATGGGAATAGCGACGGTCATAGAAGAACTCCTGCCACTGGCGCACCATGCCCATGTAGCGGTTGTTCAAGCTCACTATTTTGATCGGCAGCCCGTACTGCAGGCAGGTCGAGAGCTCCTGCACGCACATCACGAAACTCGCCTCGCCGGTCACGCAGGCCACCGTCGCATCGGGGAACGCGAGCTGCACGCCCATCGCCGCCGGCATGCCGAAGCCCATGGTGCCGAGGCCGCCCGAGTTGATCCAGCGACGTGGCTTGTCGAAGGGATAGAACTGCGCGGCCCACATCTGGTGCTGGCCGACATCGGAGGTGATGTAGGCATCGCCGTCGGTGGCTTTGTAAAGCTGCTGGATAACGCCCTGCGGCTTGATCTTGTCGCTGGTCTTGTCGAAGCGCAGGCAGTCGAGCGCGCGCCATTCATTGATCTGCTGCCACCACGCATCGCTTTCGCGCTTGACGGCCGCAACACCGCTCGTCTGCAACACTTCGATGAGATCGCGCAGCACGTGGCCGACGCTGCCGACGATGGGCACGTCGACCGGCACGTTCTTGGCGATCGAAGCCGGGTCGATGTCGATATGGATGATCTTGGCTTCGGGGCAGAACTTCGCGAGGTCACCGGTCACGCGGTCGTCGAAGCGCGCACCGATCGCGCACAGCACGTCGCAGTGGTGCATGGCCATGTTCGCTTCATAGGTGCCATGCATGCCGAGCATGCCGATGAACTGCGGGTCGGTGCCGGGATAGGCGCCCAGGCCCATCAGCGTATTGGTGACCGGGAAGCCCAACAGGCGCGCGAACTGCGTGAGTTCCGCCGCGGCGTTGTCCAGCACCACGCCGCCGCCGGTGTAAATCATGGGCTTCTTGGCGGTGGCCAGCAGCTGCGCGGCGCGCTTGATCTGACCGGGATGGCCCTTGAGATTGGGCTTGTAGGAGCGCATCTCGACCGTTGCCGGGTAGCTGTACTCGGCGACGTTGGCGGTGACGTCCTTGGGGATGTCGACCACCACCGGGCCGGGACGGCCGGTGGTCGCGACGAAGAACGCCTTCTTGATGGTGGCGGCGAGGTCTTCGACCCGCTCGACCAGGAAATTGTGTTTCACGCACGGGCGTGTGATGCCGATGCAGTCGACTTCCTGGAAGGCGTCGTTGCCAATCAGGGCGGTCGAGACCTGGCCGGTGAACACCACCATCGGAATCGAATCCATGTAGGCGGTGGCGATGCCGGTCACGCAGTTGGTCGCGCCGGGGCCGGAGGTGACCAGCACCACGCCGGGCTTGCCGGTGGAACGCGCATAGCCGTCGGCGGCATGGGTCGCGCCCTGCTCGTGACGCACCAGGATGTGCTTGAACTTGTCCTGCTTGAAGATTTCGTCGTAGATGTGCAGCACCGAACCGCCCGGATAGCCGAACAGGAACTCCACACCCTCGTCGGCCAGGGCACGCACGAAGATCTCCGCACCACGCAGTCGCTCTGTCATAGTCATCACCGCCTTTGAACTGTTCGAGCCCTGTCGTGCTCGGGATTAGTCGTAAACGTGGCTGTTATCCACGCTCCGCTCTCCCCTCATTGCCGCGTTCGCGTGGTTGCGTCCGGGCGCTTCGTTGACAGGTGTCGCCGTGGATGGCGAACCAACGATGGAGAGCGAGGGCGGAACGCTACGCATGATCGATGGGCGGGTCAAGGAAAAATCACGGTGAAGTTGCGCGCGCCCGGACCCGGTGCGCGGTTGCAGGGTCCGGCCGAAGTCTTGAGAATGCCGGCCCTAGCGTTTTTTGACTTCACGAGCCAGGCAACCCACTCCCATGCGCATATCGAAACTCCTCATCCCGACCCTGCGTGACGCACCGGGCGACGCCGAAATCGTGAGTCACAAGCTCATGGTGCGCGCCGGCATGATTCGCCAGCTCGCCTCGGGCATCTACACCTGGCTGCCGCTCGGCCTGCGCGTGCTGCGCAAGGTCGAGCGCATCGTGCGCGAGGAGATGGACGCCACCGGCGCCCAGGAAGTGTTGATGTCGGGCGTGCTGCCGGCCGAGCTGTGGCAGGAATCGGGGCGCTGGGAGCACTACGGCCCGGAGCTGTTGCGCATCAAGGACCGTCACGACCGCGCCTTCTGTCTCGGACCGACCCACGAAGAGGCCATCACCGACCTCATCCGCAACGAAGTGCACAGCTACAAGCAGCTGCCAGCCAACTTCTACCAGATCCAGACCAAGTTCCGCGATGAAGTGCGGCCACGCTTCGGCATCATGCGCGCGCGCGAATTCCTGATGAAAGACGCCTACTCCTTCCATCTCGATCACGCCTCGCTGGAACAGACCTACCAGGACATGTACCGCGCCTACAGCCGCGTGTTCGAGCGCGCCGGCCTGACCTTCCGCGCGGTGCTGGCCGACACCGGCAACATCGGCGGCTCGAAGTCCCACGAATTCCATGTGCTGGCCGATTCCGGCGAAGACCTCATCGCCTTCAGCACCGAGGGCGACTACGCCGCCAACGTCGAAATGGTGCCGGCGCCGGCGCCGGCCGCGCCCCGTGCGGCGGCCGCGCAAGCGTTAACGAAAGTCGCGACGCCCAAGGCTCACACCATCGCCGAGGTCTGTGCGTTTCTGAAAGTCGAGCCGAGCCAGGTGGCGAAGACCCTCATGGTGGCCGGCGAAGACGGCGGTCTGGTGGCGCTGGTGCTGCGCGGCGATCACGAGCTGAACGCGGTCAAGGCGCAGAAGCTTGCCGGTGTCGCGAGCCCGCTGCGCATGGCGCGCGCGGACGAAATCGAAGCGGTGGTGAAATGCGGGCCGGGCTCGCTTGGGCCCTGCAATCTCACCATCAAGGTGGTGGCCGACAGCGCCGCCGCCGCGCTCGCCGATTTCGTGTGCGGCGCCAACCAGCATGGCTTCCACTTGACCGGCGTGAACTGGGGCCGCGACGCCGCCGAGCCGGAAGTGGCGGATCTGCGCAACGCCCAGCCCGGCGACCCCAGCCCCGATGGCAGCGGCCCGCTAGCCATCAAGCGCGGCATTGAAGTCGGCCATATCTTCCAGCTCGGCACCAAGTACTCGGAAGCCATGAAAGCGCGCGTGCTGGACGACACCGGCGCCAACGTCACGATGGTGATGGGCTGCTATGGCATCGGCGTGTCGCGCATCGTCGCGGCCGCCATCGAACAGAACCATGACGACAAGGGCATCGTGTGGCCGGTCGGCATCGCGCCCTTCGAATGCGCGATTGCCCCCATCGGCATGCACAAATCGGAGAAGGTAAAAGCCGCCGCCGAACAGCTCTACACCGAGCTCAAGGCCGCCGGCATCGATGTGCTGTTCCACGATGGCAACGAACGGCCGGGTGTGATGTTCGCCGACCTCGAACTCATCGGCATTCCGCACCGCGTGGTGGTCAGCGATCGCGGCATCGACGCCGGCACGCTGGAATACAAGGCACGCACCGCGGAAAACGCCGAGGCGCTGCCGCTGGCGCAGACCGTCGCCATCCTGAAGGCGAAGATTGAAGCGGAGCGCTGAACGCTCCGTGATTGCCGCGTACGCGCAGGTGCGAATTCATCCGTACATTCGAGGGTGCGCACACTCGAATGTGCGGATGAATTCGCACCTTATACCTCGCTGGCTCTACGATGTGCGTAGAGCAGCTCCGACTGATCATCGGAGGTGGCGGGGACAAGCCGGTTCGCACCTTTTGCCTTGAGCACGTAGCGTAGATTAGCTGCCCCGCCACCCAGCTTTGCCACCAAGTTCGGACGGTATCTT
>JADLGE010000017.1 GCA_020849475.1 Gammaproteobacteria bacterium | reverse complement strand
GCGCCGAGTGCAGCAGCATCTGCGCTTCAGTCATGTAGCGGTTCAAGGCGCCTGCGCGGCGCAGCGCGCCGAGACTGTCCTCGACCGTCGAGCCGCACAGGGCGCGAGGAGTAGCGGCGTCCGTGGCCATCGGCATCGTCGTGCGCACATACCAGCGCGTCGGCGCGGCGCCGCGTTCGAAGTGCATTTCGTCAGCCGCGAAGCCGGCGTTGAGATGCGCCAGCAGCGCGTCGCTCTCGGCCTCGTCAAGACCCACGCTGGCGGCGTCGAACAGGATCACGCGCGTGGCATCGGCGCGCAGGTGGACCGGGTCGGCGCGCAGCCAATGGGCGGCAGAGGCAGCATTGAGATCACGGGCGGCGCCGAGGCTGGCCAGGCCGGCGCAAGATGGCCAGCCGAACCACGCCAGCAGCGCGCTGTCGATGTTCGTCGCGACGCGGCGCTCGAGTTCACCGCGTGCCAGTACGCGTGCCACGCGCAACGTTGACGCGTCATCGGGCACACCCAGCAGTTGCTGAAAGAGATGGGGAGCGAGGACGTCGAGGCGGGCATTCATGATGGCAGTCAATCACGCGGGAACGCGTCGGTCCCTGCGTGCAATGGCGCCAGACAACGGCCCGCCGTCGGGCGCGCCGTCCTACAGATGGTCGAGGATGGCGCGCTTGACAGCATCACTCTCGGCCGGGATCTCGATCACACCGCCGGCGCTCTGCTTGATGGCGGTATCGGGATCCTTCAAACCGTGGCCGGTCAGCGTGCAGGTCACGACACTGCCTTCCTTGATGCGACCGCTCTCGATGTCGCGCAGCGCACCGCCCAAGGCGATGGCCGAGGCCGGCTCACAGAAGATGCCTTCCTGCTCGGCAAGCTCGCGCTGAATCTTCAGGATCTCTTCGTCGGTCATGCTCTTGAATTCGCCGCCCGATTCGCGCGCCGCCGCCCACGCCAGGTCCCAGGACTGCGGATTGCCGATACGAATGGCGGTCGCCACGGTTTCCGGCAGTTCTATCGGATGACCCGCGATGAAAGGCGCCGAGCCCGCCGCCTGGTAACCGAGCATTACCGGGCGGCTGTCGGTCACGGCCGGACGTTCGAACTTGCATTGGTCATCGCACCACGCGCAGGCCGCGGTCGCCGGTTTGACGCCGGCGTATTCACTGAAGCCCGTCCAGTAGGCGCTGATATTGCCGGCGTTGCCGACCGGGATGCAGTGATAGTCCGGCGCACGGCCAAGCGCATCGACGATTTCGAAGGCGGCGGTCTTCTGGCCCTGCAGGCGATAGGGGTTGATGGAATTGACGATGGTCACCGGTGCGACATCGGCCATTTCCTTGACGATGCGCATGCCGTCGTCGAAGTTACCCTTGATTTGGATGACCACCGAGCCCTGGATCATGGCCTGCGCCAGTTTGCCGAGCGCAATCTTGC
The DNA here is from genome assembly GCA_020849475.1 of Gammaproteobacteria bacterium. GTDB lineage: Bacteria > Pseudomonadota > Gammaproteobacteria > JADJYF01. The sequence continues at coordinate 15,195 of JADLGE010000017.1, read as the reverse complement.
CTTCCGGGATCAACACGAAACAGCGAATGCCGGCGCGCGCCGCATAGGCCGCGGCCGACGCCGAAGTATTGCCGGTAGACGCACAGATGATGGCCTGCGCGCCTTCGCTCACGGCCTGGGTGACGGCCATGGTCATGCCACGGTCCTTGAATGAGCCTGTCGGGTTCAGGCCTTCGAACTTCACATAGATCTCGCAGCCGCGGCCGCGCTTGCGTGCAATGTTCTCGAGCTTGATGAGCGGCGTATTGCCTTCGCACAAACTCACGATGCGCGTGGACGGGGTGACCGGCAGGCGGTCGCGATAGCGTTCGATGAGTCCCGAATAACGCGCGCTCACGCGAATTCCTCCATGCGGATGCGAGTGATGTTGGCACCGATGCCGGACAGGCGCGCAATGCGTTCGACGGCCGCGTTCATAGCCGCTTCGCCAACACGGTGGGTGAGAATGATGATCGAGACCGTGGCGTCGCCGTCGGCCGCTTCCGGCTGACGAATGGCTTCGATGCTGATGCGTAAATCCGCCAGGATGCGCGTGATGTCGGCCAGCACGCCCGGCTGGTCGACCGCCGACAAGCGCAGGTAGTAGGCGCTTTCGACGTCCGCCATCGGCAGTATCGGCGCTTCCGACAGGCTGTCGGCGCGAAACGCGAGATGCGGCACGCGGTTGTTGGGGTCGACGGTCAGGGCACGCACCACGTCGACGATGTCGGCCACCACCGAAGAAGCGGTCGGGTCGGCGCCCGCGCCGGCGCCCGACAACAGCATGGGCCCGACCGCGTCGCCGCGAATCAGGATGCCGTTCATCACGCCGTTCACATGGGCGAGCATCACGCGGCGCGGCACCAGCGTCGGGTGCACGCGCAGTTCGATGCCGGCGGCGGCGCGCTTGGCGAAGCCGAGGTGCTTGATGCGGTAGCCCAAAGCCTCGGCGTAGCGCACATCGTCGAGGGTGATATTGCGTATGCCCTCGACGTGAACCTTGTCGAACTGCAGCGGTATGCCGAAGGCGATGGAGGCAAGGATGGTGAGCTTGTGCGCGGCGTCGATGCCGTCGATGTCGAACGACGGGTCGGCCTCGGCATAACCAAGTGCCTGCGCTTCGGCCAGCACTTCGGCGAAGTCCGCCGAGCGCTCGCTCATGGCGGTCAGCATGTAATTGCAGGTGCCGTTGATGATGCCGGCCAGCCACTCGACAGCGTTGCCGGCCAAGGCTTCGCGCAGAGTCTTGATAACCGGAATACCGCCGGCCACCGCCGCTTCGAACGCGACGGTCAAGCCCTGGGCCTGGGCGCGGGCGAAAACTTCATTGCCATGCAGGGCAATCAGCGCCTTGTTGGCAGTGACCACGTCCTTGCCATTGTCGAGCGCGCGCATCACGAGCTCGCGCGCCGGATCGGTGCCACCGATCAACTCGACGACGATTTCAATGCTGGGATCGTCGACCACCGAAAACGGGTCGGTGGTCAGGCGTATGCCCTGCGTGTCTATCGGACGTTGTTTGTCGAGGTCGCGGGCCGAGGCCGCCACCACTTCGATATTGCGGCCGGCGCGACGCGCGATTTCATCGCGGTTGCGCGCCAGTACGTTGAGCGTGCCGCAGCCTACGGTGCCCAGCCCCAGCACGCCGATCTTGACCGGCGGCAATTGCACACGACGTCGCGCCATGACTCAGCCTCCCACGCCGACGCCGTTGCGCAGCATGTCTTTGATGCCACGGATCGCCTGGCGTGAGCGATGGGCGTTTTCAATCAGCGCGAAGCGCACATGGTCATCGCCGTATTCACCGAAGCCTATGCCTGGCGATACCGCGACCTTGGCTTCCGACAGCAGCAGTTTGGAAAATTCCAGCGAACCCATGGCGCGCCAGGCTTGCGGAATCTGCGCCCACACGAACATCGTGCCGCGCGGCTTTTCCACTTCCCAGCCGACCGACTGCAGACCTTCCCACAGCACGTCGCGGCGCTGCTGGTACATGTCGCGAATCTCGGTCACGCACTCCTGCGGGCCTTCGAGTGCGGCGATGGCAGCGATCTGGATGGGCGTGAACATGCCGTAGTCGAGATAGGACTTGAGGCGCGCCAGCGCGTAGACCAGATCGGGATTGCCGACCATGAAGCCGATACGCCAGCCCGGCATGTTGTAGGACTTCGACAGCGTGAAGAATTCCACGCACACGTCCTTGGCGCCCGGCACCTGCATGATGGACGGCGCCTGGTAACCGTCGAACACCAGGTCGGCATAGGCCAGATCGTGCACCACGTAAATATTGTGTTCGCGCGCCACCGCCACCACGCGGTGAAAGAAATCGAGATCGACGCACTGCGCGGTCGGATTGCTCGGGAAATTGAGCAACAGCATCTTGGGCTTGGGCCAGGAGTTCTTGATGGCGCTGTCGAGTTCATGAAAGAAATCGACGCCCGGCCCTATCGGCACATGGCGGATGTCGGCGCCGGCGATCACGAAGCCGTAGGGATGTATCGGGTAAGCGGGATTGGGCACCAGCACCGCGTCGCCACGATCGACGGTGGCCATGGCGAGATGGGCCAGGCCTTCTTTGGAGCCGATGGTGACGATGGCTTCCTTGTCGGGGTCGATGTCGACGTCGTAGCGGCTCTTGTACCAGTTGCAGATGGCGAGGCGCAGGCGGGGAATGCCGCGCGACACCGAGTAGCGATGGGTGTCGCCTCGCTGCGTGGCCTCGATCATCTTGTCGACGATGTGCTTGGGCGTGGGCTGATCGGGATTGCCCATGCTGAAGTCGATGATGTCTTCGCCGCGGCGGCGCGCCGCCATCTTGAGGTCGCCCACGACATTGAAGACATAGGGCGGCAGGCGATCGATACGGGAAAATCCAGTGCTCACGGCGGTATTCGCTGACATGCGGTGGGATTACAAGAACCGGCAAAGCTAACTGCTTGAACCGACAGTGTCAAACGGAACAGGCACGCGTTCGGCAAGGAAGCTGGCGGCGCGTGGTGGAGGTGCGTGCATGCGCTGGCGGACGGCGACCGCGGGCGGGCGTAGCGCCGCCGGCTGCGCCGGGTCGACCGCTTGCGCTACCATCCCTGTCTCATCCGTTTCCTGTTTCAATGCCATCGGGAGTAGCCGCGAGGCGATGGACATGCCGTGCCCCTGCGCTCTTCCTGGCAGTGACCGCAGCCCCGTTTTATTCGGGCGCCGATCACGACGGCCGCCGCTGCCCAGCGGCAGCGCCATGCTCATCATCGTCCTGTTGTTGCTCGGCGCCTGTGGCGGCCCGTCCGCGCCGCTCGACGACCAGGCGACGCGGCTCAACGACCGCGGCGTCGCGCTCATGGGGCGCTTCGACTACCCCGGCGCGGTGCAGGCGTTCAGCGAACTCACCGCGCGTCAGCCCGACTGGCTGCAGGGCCAGGTCAATCTTGCCATCGCAACCTTGAACCGCCAGCAGGACGGCGATGTCGAGGCCGCGCTCGCACTCACGGCGGCCGTGCTGGCGAAAGATGCCAGGCATGTCAGCGCCCATTACGTCAGCGGCCTGTTGCACCTTTATCAAGGCGAGCTCGAGCCCGCCGCCGAGAACTTGAGCAAAGTGGTCGAGGCCGATCCCGCCGACGCCTACGCGCAGTACTACCTCGGCCAGGTGCTGCTGCAACGCGGCCAGTTTGGCGACGCCCTGGCGCGCTTCGAACAGGCCAGCAAGCGCGATCCGTATCTGCGCAGCGCCTACTACGCGGCCTCGACCGCACTGCGCTCCCTGGGACGCGGCGCCGACGCCGACGCCATGCTCGGCACCTACCAGCGCTTCGAAAACAATCCGCGCGCGCGCCTGGCGGAATTCAAATACACGCGCATGGGCCCCAAGGCGGAAGTGATGGCGCCGGTGCAGCCGCGGCTTGCAGCACAGCCCTTGCCCGCCGGGCCGGTGTTCGGCGCGTCGCGTGTACTGGCCTCGCTCACCGCGCACGCTGCGACGCCGAGATTGTCGGTCGCCGATGTCAACGCTGATGGCGTGCCGGATATTTTTATCAGCGGCGCTGGCGAGCACAGCAACACGCTGCTGCTCGGTAAGGCTGACGGCAGCGTGACGATCACGCCCCATGCCTTCGACGCTGTCGAAAACATCGTTGCGGTGGCCTGGGGTGATATCGACAACGATGGTCTGCTCGATGCCTACCTGTGCCGCAACGGCGCCAGCCAGCTGTGGCGACAGACCCAGGCCGGCGAGTGGCAGGACGTCACCGCCGCCATGGGACTCAGCGCTGGTCCCGGCCAGTGCGCCGATGCGGCCATGGTCGATGCCGACCACGATGGCGATGTGGATTTGTTCGTGGTCGCGCGCGACCAGCATGCCGAGATATTCAATAACGATCGCAACGGCGCATTCCGGCGCCTGTCGAGTGACCAGCCGGCGCTGCAGAACGGCGCGGCGCACGCGCGCCAGCTACTCGCGACCGACATCGACGGCGACCAGGATCTCGACCTGCTGGTCATCAATGACCAGCCGCCCCACCAGGTGTTGGTCAACGACAGGATGTGGGCCTATCACCAGGAGCCGCGCTATGCGGCCCTCGAACAGGCGCCGCTGCTGGCGCTCGCGGCGGCCGACAGCGACGCCGATGGCCAGGTTGAACTGTTCGGGCTCGACGACGATGGCGAAGTGCGACGCTGGCAGCCAGGCAGCGACGGACAGTGGCGGGCCACGCACGTGGCGCAAGCGCCCGGCATGCAGGCATTGGAAGCAAGCGACGTCGACGGCGATGGCACGCCGGAGCTCGTGCTATCGGGGCCGGCGTCGGTGCAGGTGGTGGCAAGCAGCGACGGCACGCTCAAGGCCTCGACCGGCGGCGCGGCCAGTGCCTTGACGAGCCTGGTCGGCGCCGGCGCGCGCCAAGGTCCGTCGCTGTTGGCGGCCGCTGTCGGCGCAGACGGCACAGTCCAGTTAAGCCAATTGCCACCCGGGCCGGGACGTCACGCCTTCATCGGCCTGTCTTTGTCCGGACGTGCCGACAAGGGCGCGGGCATGCGCTCAAATGCGGCGGGCATCGGCGCCCAGGTGCGGCTGCGGGCCGGCGCGCGCTGGGTAATGGCCAGCAGCGAACCGCTGGATTCCACGCCCGGCCACAGCCTGCGCCCGCTGCTGCTTGGCCTCGGCGGCGAGCAAAAGGCCGATTTCGTCGCGCTGACGTGGTCCGACGGCGTCTATCAAACCGAGCTCGACGTGCAGCCCGGCGCGGTCACGAAGCTGGTCGAAACCCAGCGCCAGATGTCGAGCTGCCCGGTGTTGTTCGTGTGGGACGGTCAACGCTTCCGCTTCGTCAGCGACACCCTCGGCGTGGCGGCTCTCGGTTATCTCACTTCACCACGGCAGTACGATGAGCCGCGCCCCTTCGAATTCCTGCACCTCGATGCCGCCCGCGTCGCGGTGAGCAATGGCGTGTATCGCTTCAAGCTCACCGAGCCGCAGGCCGAGAGCGCCTATCTCGATGCCGTGCGGCTGCATGTATATGACCTGCCCTCGGGCTGGTCGATGCTCATCGATGAGCGGGCCAACGATAACCATCACGCAGCGAGCACCCAGCCGCTCTTCTACCGCACGGCGCTGACGCCGGAGCGCGTCATGGCGGCAGGTCAGGACGTCACGCCGGTCGCGCACAGCGCCGATGGCCAGACCATACCGCTACCGCCACGCGACCCGCGCTTCATCGGCCTGTTACAGGCGCCGAGCGAGGTGGTGCTGGAGTTCGGCGCCGAGATCAATCCGCCTGACAGCGCGCGCGCGCATCCCGTGCTGGTCGCCCACGGCTGGGTTCAATACCCCTATTCACAAACCGTGTTCGCGGCCTGGCAGGCGGGCAAGCGCTATGTCGCGCCGAGTCTCGATGCGCGTGACGCCGATGGCCGATGGCATAGCGTGCAGAACGAATTCGGCTACCCGGGCGGCTCGTCGCGACAGATCAGCCTGCCCTTGACGGCCTTGCCCGCGCACACCGTGGCCCTGCGTCTGCGCGGCACCCTGGAAGTGCACTGGGATAGCTTCTCCGTGGTGTACGCGGAGTCGGCGCCTCACACCGGGCGCGCGAGCCTCGCGGCGTCGAGCGTGACACTCAGGAAAGCCGGCTTTGCCGCGCGTCTCACCGACGCCCACGGTCGCGTCGATTACGACTACACGCGGCGCGCGCCGTTCTGGGACGGCCTGACGCCTGTCGGCCTCTACAGCGCCTTCGGTGAAGTGCGGGCGTTGACCGCCAACGTCGATGACGGCTTCGCCATCATCGGCCCCGGTGAAGAGCTTGACCTAAAGTTTCCGGCCATGGCGGACGCTGATCCCGGCAGCACCCGCCACTTCGTCCTCGAACTGCGCGGTTACACAAAGGACGGTGACCTTTACACGCGCGATGGCGGCACCGTTACTCCCCTGCCCCGCACGGCGGGCATAGCAGCGCCGTTGCGCGCCCAAGGTGTCGCGCTCAATGCCCAATACAACCTGCGCTTCGAAGGCAGCGAACGATGACTGACCCGCGCGCGCGCCTGCCGGTGCTCGGTCCACGCCTGCACCGTCTGCTGGCCTTAGTATTCGTGCTGTTCGGCCTGCTGGCACTCAACTCGGTGTATCTCGCCGCGGTATCGCTGCTCGAGCATTGGCTGGACACCGCGCTCGAGACGACTTTCTATCTCAACATGTTCCTCGCCCACCTGGTGCTGGGCGTGGGGATCATCGTGCCGTTCATCGCTTATGGCGTCATGCATGCGCAGCGCGGCTGGCGACACCCCAATCGCAATGCCGTGCGCGCCGGCATCGGCCTGCTGCTGGTGGCGACCATCGTGCTGGTCACCGGCCTTGGCCTGACACGCGACATTCCTCTAGTTGAATTGCGCAACCCCACCGGCCGCGACTTCGCCTACTGGCTGCATGTCATCACGCCTTTGCTCGTGATCTGGGGCTTCATCCTGCATCGACTGGCCGGCCCGCCGATACGCTGGACGCGTGGCCTGGCATGGACGGCGGCGTGCGTGGTGGCGGTCGCGGCAGCACTCTTTTCCCACTATCCGCGCGCCACCGCGGAGCTCGCCAGCGTGCCCTGCGCAGCGACCTCAACACCATCATCCGCCGCCAACTGCGCGCCGCTCGCCGATGAACAGCGTGTCTACTATCCGTCGCTGGCGCAGACCAGCAATCAGCAGCCCATCGCCGCCAACGTGCTCATGATGGATGACTATTGTCGCGACTGTCATCGCGATTCCCATGCCGCGTGGTCAGTGAGCGCGCATCGCTACGCGTCGTTCAATAATCCGGCTTATCGCTTCTCGGTGCGCAACACGCGCAAGGTGGCGCTCGAACGTCACAACGACGCCCATGCCAACCGCTTCTGCGCCGGCTGCCATGATCCGGTGCCGCTGTTCTCGGGTGCACTGGACAAAAGCGACTTCAACGACGAGACCCACCCGACCGCCCATGCCGGCATCACCTGCAGTGTGTGCCACGGCATCGTTGGCGTCGGCAGTCCGCGCGGCAATGGCGACTACATCATTGAAGCCCCCACGCACTATCCGTTTGCGAGCAGCGATGTGCCCTTGCTGAAATGGCTCAATCACACCCTGGTCAAGGCCAAGCCGCAGTTTCACAAGCGCACGTTCCTGAAACCGGTGCACAAGTCGGCGGAGTTCTGCAGCACCTGCCACAAGGTCAACCTGCCGCGCGCGCTCAATCACTACAAGTGGCTGCGTGGCCAGAACCATTACGATTCCTACCTGCTGTCCGGCGTATCGGGTCATGGCACGCAGAGTTTCTACTATCCGCCCAAAGCCGTGCCACGCTGCGCTGGCTGCCACATGCCACTCACAGCCTCCAATGAATTCGGCGCCCAGCCCGACGCCACCACGCCAGGCAAAACGGTGCTGCACGATCACCAGTTCCCGGCCGCCAATACCGCCTTGAGCACCTTCTTCGGCCTGCCGCCCGAGGTCAACAAAAAGCACGAGGCGATGCTCAAGAAGGCGATGCGCGTCGACATCTTCGCGCTGCACGAAGCCGATGACATGAGCCAGCCCGCACAGGCGCCGCTCGAAAACGGCATGCGCGTCGAGCCGGGCCACTCCTACATCGTCGACGTGGTATTGCGCACCGTCGGCGTGGGGCACCATTTGACCGAGGGCACCATCGATTCCAACGAGATCTGGTTGGCGCTGACGCTGCGCGCCGGCGAGCGTGTGATTGCCCGCAGCGGCGCGCTCAAGGAACCACAACGCAGTGTCGACGCCGACGCCCACTTCCTCAACGCCTACGTCATCGACCGCGACGGCAAGCGCATCGACAGACGCAACGTCGAGGACATCTTCACGCGCGTCTACGATCACCAGATTCCGCCCGGCGCGGCCGATGTCGCGCAGTACCGCCTGGAGGTGCCGGCCGATGTCGATGGCCCCTTGACCATCGATGCCAGCGTGCAATATCGCAAGTTCGACGCGCAGTTCGCCGCGCTCTTCAACGAACAGCCCGACGCGGTCAATCAACTGCCGATAGTCGAAATGGCCCACGACAGCGTGCAACTGCGCGTTGGCAAAAGCGCAGCGCCGGCTGCCGGTGAGGTTGATGCGCGCACCATCAGCAAAGTGCCGGCCTGGGAACGCTGGAACGACTACGGCATCGGCTTCTTGCGCAAGCCCAATCGCGCCGCCCTGCGGCCGGCCGAATACGCGTTCAAACAAGTCGCGGCCGCCGGCAAGGGCGTCGGCGCGCTCAATCTCGCGCGCGTGTATCTCAACGAAGGACGCATCGACGAAGCCGCCAGCACGCTCGCCAGCGTGCCCAAGGACGACAGCGTGCTGCCCTGGAGCCTCGCCTATTACACCGCGCTCGCGAATATCGAGAATGGCTACTACGACGATGCCATCGCCGCGCTCGAGACACTGGCGGCGACAGGCTTTGCCGAAGCACAAAAACGCGGCTTCGATTTTTCCAGGGACTACCGCCTGCACGTGACGCTCGGCCAGGCCTATTACGAACGCGCGCGCCAGGGCGGCGATGCGTCGGCGCAGGCGCGCGACCTCGAAGCCGCGGTCAAGCATTTCGACGCAGCGCTGACGCTCGATCCGGAGAACACCGCCGCGCTCTATGGCCTGTCGCAGGTCTACGCACGGCTTGGTCAGAACGAACAGGCGCAAACCTTCCGCGCACGCTATGAGCAATACCGCGTCGACGACAACGCACGGGATCATGCGGTGGCCGCCGCACGCCTGCGCGACCCTGCCGCCAATCGCGCCGCGGAAGCGGTGGTGGTCTATCCCTTGAAAGCGCCTGACGCAACGAATGACGCCGCGTCTGCCGCGCGCCTTGATTACAACAGCCGCGCGGAGTTGAGCCGGTGAACCCAAACAACAACCCCGCTGATGCACGCATCGCGGTCGCCTTTCGCCGTTCGTTGACGCTCCTACTGGGACTGGCCGTCATCGGCGGCGGCCTGTGGTGGTGGCAACGGCCGGCGGCCGTGCCGAACGCTGCACCGGAAGTTGCCTTACCGACCGCCAAGCCCGCGACGCGCGCGCCACAGGCGCCGGCCATTCCATTCAGCGACATCACCGACAGCGCCGGCCTGCACTTCGTGCATAGCAATGGCGCGCGTGGCGAACGCCTGTTGCCCGAAACCATGGGCGGCGGCGTAGCGTTTTTCGATTACGACAATGACAACGACCAGGATCTGTTGCTGGTCAATTCAACGTCGTGGCCCGACAGCCCTGAGCAGGCCACCGCCACCACCGCGCTGTATCGCAACGATGGACATGGTCACTTCGAGGATGTCAGCGCCGAAACCGGCATGAACCTGCGCTTCTACGGCATGGGCGTGGCGGTCGGCGATGTCGATGGCGATGGCTATTCGGATGTGTTCCTGAGCGGCCTTGGCCACAGCAAGCTCTTGCACAACAAGGCCGGCAAACGCTTCGACGACATCACCGCTGAAGCGGGAGTGGGCGGCGGCGCCGATGCGTGGAGCACCAGCGCGGCGTTCGTGGATTTCGATCGCGATGGGGACCTTGATCTCTTCGTCGGCAACTACGTGCACTGGTCGCGCGATATCGATCTGAAACTCGATTTTCGCCTCGCGGGCCTCGGCCGCGCCTACGGACCACCGACCAATTTCGAAGGCGCGCAGCCCTATTTCTATCGCAACGACGGCCACGGCCATTTCACCGAAATTGCCAAGAGCGCAGGGCTGCATGCCATCAATCCAGCGACCGGCGTGGCCGTCGGTAAAACCCTCGGCGTGCGCGTGGTCGACATCGACAACGATGGCTGGCCCGATCTGGTGGTCGCCAACGATACGGTGCAGAACTTCGCCTTCCGCAATCGCGGTGACGGCAGCTTTGAGGACATCGGCACCCAGGCCGGGCTTGCTTTCGATAACGCCGGCAACGCCACCGGCGCAATGGGCATCGACGCCGCCTATCTCGATTCGGGCCAGAAGCTCGCCATCGCCATCGGCAACTTTGCCAACGAAATGACTTCGTTCTATGTCAGCCAGTTTGCGCAAGACAGCGCGACGCAGGCGCTGTCCTTCACCGATGAAGCAACACTGTCCGGCATCGGTTCCGCCAGCCGCAGCGTGCTGACCTTCGGTGTGTTGTTCTTCGATGCCGACCTCGACGGCGCGCTCGATCTGTTTCAGGCCAATGGCCATATCGAAAACGAGATCTCGAAAGTGCAAGCCAGCCAGCACTACCGCCAGACACCGAAGCTGTTCTGGCAGTGCGTGGCCGCGCAGTGCGGCCGACGCTTTTTCGACGTGCCGAAGGCACAACTCGGCGGCCTCGCGCAGGATCTGGTCGGGCGCGGCGCCGCCTACGCCGATATCGACGGCGATGGTGACCTCGACCTCGTGATAGCCCAGGCCGGCGATCGCGCTCACCTGTTTCGCAATGACAGTCAGGCTGGAACACACTGGCTGCGCCTGCGCCTGGAAGGCCCAGCCGGCGCGCGCGAAGCGCTGGGCGCGCGCGTCGAGCTGGTGAGCGCGGCCGGCCATCATCAAGTGACGACAGTCAGCCCGGCGCGCAGTTATCTCTCGCAGGTTGAATTGCCGGTGACTTTCGGCCTCGGCGCCGACGATCGCCCGTCAGAGGTCAACGTCACCTGGCCGGATGGCACGCGCAGCAGTGCAAAAAACCTCGAGCCCGGCCACGGCTACGTGCTGCGGCATGCACATGCCGGCGGTGCGCCGCTGGAAATGCTCACTCAACCCTGACCCACGGCGTGTTGTCGTCCATGACGTTCACTCTTTCCCGGCGCGCAATCGCAGTGCGCATCCTGCTTCTGCTGCTGGGCCTCGCCCTGTTGAACGCCTGCGGCCGATCCGGGCCCGGCGCGCCGTTGCCGCCACCGCCCACCGTCAACGCCGCACCGCTGACGCCCGGCCCACGCACCCAACTGGCGACCTCGCGCGCGGCGTTTGATGCGCATCCGACAGACGCGGCCGTCAATCTCACCTACGCCAAGACCCTGCTTGCCTACGAATTGTTCGAAGCGGCCGATGTGATGTTGCAACGGGCCGCGGCGCTGGCTCCTGACGATGTCGATGCGCCTTATCTTCTTGGTTGGATGCACACCGTGACCGGCAATGCCACGCAAGCCGTTGATGAGTTTGCGCGCGTGCTGGACAAACAGCCCGGCCACCCGCAGGCGATGCTGCGACGCGCGGACGCCTTACGTCGTCTGGCGCAGATGCCGGCCGCCGAACAGCAATATCGCGCGCTGTTGAAAACCTACCCCGACCAGCCGAATGCCGTGTTCGGCCTCGCCAGCGTGCTGGAAGCGCGCGGTGAACACCAGGAAGCCATTGCGCTGCTCGAACGCCTGGTCGAGGCGCTGCCGAATTTCGGACCGGCGCAATTCACCTTGGCGCGCGCCTACCGCGCCGTCGGCGAAGAGCAGCGCGCGCAGGAGCATCTGGCGGCTTATGAAGTCAATCGCAATTGGGAGCCGCCGTTCGAAGACGCGCTGGTGGATGCGGTCAAGGAATTAAATCGTAACCACCTCGCCTTGTTCGCACGCAGCGTCAAAGCGTCCAATGCCGGCAACTGGAAGCAAGCCGCGGCCTTGCTCGAAGAGGCCACCAGCGAAGACCCGTCCTTCCTGGTCGGCCACTTGAACCTCATCACCTGCTACGCCCATCTCGGCGAACACGACAAGGTCGAAAAGCATTACCAGCAGGCGCTGGCACTCAGCCCGGCCTCGGCCGAGTTGCAGAACACGCAGGGCCTGTATTTCAAAATCAACGGCAAGCGCGAGCAGGCGCGCGCGCATTTTCAAAAAGCCATCGAGTTCGATCCCGAGCATTACACGTCCTATGAGAATCTCGGCCTGCTCGATTATGAAGCGGGCGACTTCGAAGCCGCGCTGGCCAACTACGGCAAGGCCAGCACCATCGCCCCGCAGTCGCCGCGCTCGTGGCTCATGCTTGGCACCATTTATCTCAAGCAGGGTGAGCAGGCGGCGGCCGAGCGCGCGTTTCTTGAAGTCTTGCGTCCCGGGCCCGAGGCCAACGCAGCGCTGGTTTCGGTCACGCAGGCATACGCGGCGCGGCACGCCGAAGCGGCCTGGACATCCTTTCGTACGCAGGCCATCGAGCGGGCGCGTCGCGTCGGCATGCTCACCGTGCTGCCCTTACTCATGAAGACCACGCCATGAAGAAACTCTGTGTATTGATGGGCGCCTGTTTGCTCAGCGCCTGCGGTAATGACGATGGCAAGACGCCGGCCGTCGCGACGGCGAAACCCGCAGCCGAACCGTCCTTCATCGACGCCAGCGCCAGCACCGGCCTCGACTTCAAGCATTTCAACGGCGCCACCGGCGAATACTACCTGCCGGAAATCATGGGCTCGGGCGTGGCGCTGCTCGACTACGACGGCGACGGCGACCTCGATGTGTTTTTCGTGCAGGGCGGTCTTGTCGACGCCGACAAGACCATGGCCGACGCCACCTTCCCGCTCGCCGACGGCGTCAGCCACGGCAGTCGCCTGTATCGCAACGATCTCAAGCCAGGCGGCAAACTCGCGTTCGTCGACGTGACCGCCGAGGCTCGTGTCGGCGTGGTGTTCGACGGCATGGGCGCGGCGGTCGGCGATTACGACAACGACGGCGCGCCGGACCTGCTGGTCACAGGCGTCGGCCGCGCGGTGCTGTATCGCAACCTTGGCAACGGGCATTTCGAAGATGTCTCGGCCAGGCTCGGCATCGAAGACGAGCAGTTGAGCACCAGCGCCGCGTTCGTCGATTACGACCGCGACGGCTGGCTCGATCTGTTCATCACCCACTACGTGCACGGCACCACGGTCGAGCGTAAGAAGTGCCGCAATCCCGCCGCTGAACTCGACTATTGCGGGCCGCAGGCTTTTCCGCCGTCCATCGCTAGGCTTTATCACAGCGAAGGCGGCCAGCACTTCAAGGATGTCACGCAGGCATCGGGCATCGGCGCCCATGCCGGTCCGGGCCTCGGCGTCGCCATCAGCGATTTCAATCGCGACCATTGGCCCGACATTTACGTCGCCAACGACGGCGCGGCGAGCTTTCTGTGGATGAACCACGGTGACGGCACCTTCACCGAAGAGGGCCTCACCATGGGCATGGCCTACAGCCTCGATGGCAAGGCTCAGGCTGGCATGGGCATCGCCATCGGCGACGTCGACAACGACGGCCAGGAAGACGTGTTGAAAACCAATCTCCAGCGCGAGGGCGCCAACCTCTATCGACGCGGCGCCGGTGACGCCTACACCGACGCCGCCGGTCAGAGCAACGTGCTCGGCGCGACCGTCGGCCACACCGGCTTTGGCGTGTGCTTCGCGGATTTCGACAACGACGGCTGGCTGGATGCCTTCGTCACCAACGGCGCAGTCACCGCCATGGAGTCACAGCGCGGCGAGCCCTACCCCTTCCGCCAGTTGAACGTGCTCTTGCATAACCGCCAGGGCACGTTCGCCCAAGTGAAAAGCGACACCGGCCTGTTGGCGGAACGGATGGTTGGCCGCGGCGTCGCCACCGGCGATCTCGACCGGGACGGTGATATCGATATGGTCGTCGCCAACAACAACGGCCCGGCGCGGCTGTGGCTCAACCAGGCACGCGAGCAATATCCTGACTTGAGCCACTGGCTGCGCGTGCGCCTGCATTCCAAGCAGGGCGGACGCGTCGGCAGCCAGGCCGTGGTCCATCTCGAGGTCGACGGCCAGAAAGCGCAGATGCGGCGCGTGGATGCCAGCGGCAGCTATCTCAGCGCCAGCGACCCCGTCGCCCATTTCGGGCTCGGTCGGGATACACGGGTGAAATCGCTGGTCGTCGAATGGGCGGACGGCAGCCGCTCCGAGCAGGTCGTCGAAGCGGTCGATCGCGAAATGTCCATTGAGCAGCCCTGAACGGCCCTGATCCCCCCCGAATTCTGAGATTTTTTACAGATCCGCCAGTTGCCAGCGCCCAGGTTGCTTGCAATATAGAAAAATATTTTTATAGATCAGTTAATTAAATTTTATGGCACATGCATTGCTTTCCTGTAGGCAAGCAGCCCATCTGGATGGGTAGCAGTAAAGGATCTTTAATCAATCACGGACTATCTGGTGAGCAAAGTGACCAACAAAACCAAACTCATGACCAAGACCCTGGCGGGCGCCGCGCTGCTCGCAGCCGCTGCCACCGCCACGGCAATGCCCTCCTATGCACCCGTCGGCCCGCAGCAGAACGTGGCTTTCGGCACCGTCACAGGCGGCGGCTGGAGCCAGTGCTTTTCTGGCGACTACGGCGGTAGCTTCAACCTCGGTGCGGCAGTCGCCAACTGCTCCGGCGACATGCTGATGCTGGCTGGCACCCGTGATGGCTCGACAGCCATCCAACTGCTGGCCTGGGCGTTGAAATCAGACGTGCTGACCTTCACAGCTCAGAACTCAACCCATGCGGCCAACGGCGCCGAGTGGTATCTCAACAATTCTTCCATGGGCTTCGCGCCTGCCGGCTTCGCCATCAGCCAGAACTCCGCGGATACCAATTCCGCACCGGGCTTTGGCAGCGCCGGCGACGACGGTACCAACCGCCTGTCCTGGCACACCGGCGGCACGGTCGGCGACGTCAATACCATCAACGTCAACGGCGGCTGGCGCGTGGGTAACGATACCTTCCTGAACAGTGCACCCAGCGGTTTCACCCGTTATCTCTTCACCGCCAACAGCGGTGACGTG